>JBEKTY010000029.1:0-72942 GCA_049515555.1 Thermoguttaceae bacterium | reverse complement strand
GCTGGCCCCTCCCTGGTCCCTCCAAACGGCCCGGCTCTCCTGCGCCCGGCCGAAACGTCAACATTAGACCCCAAAACCCCCATTTTTCCAACGCCATTTGAGAGTTTGCAAAAGTCCAGTTCTAACTCCTAACTTCTAATTCCTGCTCACAGCTCATTGCTCATTTCCTCACGGGTCCTGACGCAGCCAGCCGCACGGATATGCCCACGTCGCCGATGCCCGCCTGCTTGCAGGCATTCAAGACGGCGGCGATCTGCTGGAACTCCCCCCGGCCGTCGCCGCGGACCAGCACGCCCAGGCGGCTGGATTGCCGCCGGGCGGCGGCCAGCCGGGCGGTCAGCTCGTCGAGTGTGATGGGGCTCTGGTCGAGCGTGATCGTGCCGTCCTGGTTGACGGTGACCGTCCGGCAATCGGCCGCGGCGGCCAGGTTTCCGCGATCGGCCACCTGCGGCAGCCGCACGTCGATCAGCCGCTCCTCGTCCAGGAATTTCGTGTTCAGGGCGAAGAACAGGATGAGCAGGAACATGACGTCGAGCATGGCCGTCAGGTTCAGCGTGGGCTGTTCGTCGAATTGGGTTCTTATGGGCATACAGGTTTCTTGTCGGCACGGTGGGTCTAAAGCGGCATGGCGGGCCTTCACGCGGCTTCCCGGGTCGGCTTGGCGTGCGGCTTGCCGGCGGCGGCTTGTTGTTCCTGGAGCTCCTCGGCCGAGATCAGGTGCACCACCTCCTGGGCCAGGGCGTCGATTTCGACGACCAGGCGGTCGACGCGGCCGAGGAAGAAGACGTAGACGATCGAGGCGGGAATGGCCACGGCCAGCCCGCCGGCCGTGTTCAAGAGGGCCTTGGCGATGCCGCCGGCCAACAGCTCGGCGCGGCCCAGCGCATCGTGCGTGGCGATTACGTTGAACGTCTGGATCATACCCAGCACGGTGCCCATCAGGCCCAGCAGCGGGCCGACGGTGGCCACGCCGTAGAACACGCGGAGATACCGGCGGAGGTGATTGGTCACGCGCTCGCCCTGGTCGATGGCCGCCTGCTCGATTTCGACGCCGGGGCGTCCCCACTTGTGAACCGCGCCGGCGAAGACCATCGCCACCGGACTGCCGCTGGCCTCGCAGAGGGCCAAGGCCTGGGGGCGGTCCAGGTCGCCGGCGCGCAGTTGCTCCAGGAATCGGCGGACGAAGGGCTTGGGGATGACGCGGCCCCGCCGCAGGCTGATCGCCCGCTCCAGGACGAAGGTAACGACGAGGAATGAGCAGCCGGCGATGGCGATCATCAGGGGGCCGCCGTCGGCGAGGATCCGGCCGAGGTCTTGGGTGGAAATGATTTCCCCGCTGGCCCGCGGCGCCGCGGGGAGCAGGGATTCGGCGGTGGCGCCGGCCGACGATGGGGCGGCCGCCTGCACGGCGGCGCAGCCGATGGCGCCCCAGGCCCCCAGGGCCGCGATTGCCGCCAGCAGCCCGACGGTGACAAACTTCATGTGGATTACCGAATCTATCAGCGCGAACACCGCAGAGCCTATTCCCCCCTCTCTTCTTCGTACTGGGCAGCGTTCGGCGGTGAATGAAAACCGCAGTTCTTCAAGGGGGCAAGAACAAGAAAAGGAAAAGGCCCCGAAGGCTGCGGTGGATGGCACGCAGTCGCCGGGGCCTTCAGCCCACTGTCTGCTCCGAGGAGCACCTACCTTGGCGGAGGATTCGGATAACCGGTTCCGGGGCCGGGGTCGACATTGCCGGCCATGTGGAAGTGGTCGTGATCGATGTATAGCACTTCCTGGCAATCTTCGGTGGTCGTGGTGTATGGGACTGGCCACCCCACGCGGGTGGTCTCGGCGAAGTAGACGATGCACTTGTAGTGTGCGTGATGGAGTTGTGCCACGCCCACCAGGGGCACGAATCGCGGCGGATCGACGTGGTCCTGCACCGATTCGACGACGATGCGGACATGATTCCGCTGCACTTCGTGGAAGTAGGGGATACCGCCCTGGACGGGCCGGGCCCGTTCCAAGGCTCGCATCACTTCGTCTTCGGAGGGCGGGTCCATGGCCACACACGGCGCGCCGGCCTGGAGTGGGCCGAGGATCGGGGCCCGATCATAACGCTTGTGGTTCCACGCGGCGTCTTCTTCCTTCTTCTGGAAATAGGGCGTCATCGGAATGGGATAGGCCATCAGGCCCAGATTGGGCCCGGCCACGATGGCACCGCAGCCGGTGGCCGACACTAATATCGCCGCCACCACGAGACCAACCGGGATAAGAGCTGTGTTCTTGGTCATCCGCGCGTCCTCGCCGAGTCAGTGGACAATGACAGCATTACTTATCGTGTTAAAGTTTGCGGAACTTGCGGATTTTTCGGATTGTAATGGCGGAAGGAAGGCTGATTGGTGAATTTGGGAAGAAAGATGGCGGGAGGATGAGGGATGAAGAGGGAGGGGGAAAACAGCCGGTGGCTAACAGCCACCAGGAGGGCGGCCCCGTTAGATCGGTAGGGTGGGTCGAGCGCAGAAAAGCCCCACCAAAAATCCCCGAAGAACTTATGGTGGGGCTCGCTCGGGCTCGACCCATCAAGTTTCGGGCCTTGCGCTCAGGGCTTTGCCACGAAATCAATCACCAGAACCTTGTCGAAATACGGCCCTGCCAGTTTGCCAAACGCCTTATGGGCCGGGTGCGGCAAATAGGCGTCGCGGGCCGTCTCGTCGGGGAAAGTCAATAGAAAGCAGTGCGTATAGCCCTGCGAGTGTTTCTCGGGACTGACGTTGGTCCCCCACTCGAACCCGATAATTCCCGGGATCTTGCTAGGCAGCGCGCGAAAGGCGTCTGCGATGGTCTTGATCTGATCGGCAGACGTGCCGTCTTTGAACTTGAACATCACCACATGCCGCACTTTGCCCAGATTAGGGTTGTTTGCTTGTGGTTCCTCGGCGCTGGTCGAATTGATCATCGCGAAACCCAACAAAACGGCCAAAGCCCCGAACCAAGCCAGTCGACTCATAATGCCCTCCCGTTGTGGAGAAGAAGGAACGCCCAGTCCGTGCTGGGCGAAACGGCAAGCCCCTCACGCGGAGCGTGAGGAGTACGCAAATGCCCCGCCCGTGCTGGGCGAAACGTACAAAGCCCAGTATACTTGCGATTCCAGCGGAAAGAAACAAGTGATTGCAACAGGAAGGCCGACGCCATGCCCAGCACGCCCGAACTTGACCTGGCAGCTTATATTCGCGACGTTCCCGACTTCCCGAAGCCCGGGATTCTTTTTCGAGACATCACCCCCCTGTTGGCGTCGCCTGCTGCGTTGCGTGAAACGATCCGGCGGCTGGCCGATCCCTTTCGGCACGTAGGGGTCGATCTGGTGGCGGCGGCCGAGGCGCGGGGGTTCATTTTCGCCGCCCCCTTGGCCGTGGAACTGGGTGTGGGCTTGGTTCCCATTCGCAAGCCCGGCAAACTCCCCTGCAAGACCCTATCTTACACCTATCAGTTGGAATATGGCTCCGATACTATGCAGATGCACGCCGACGCAATCCCCCCGGGCGCTAAGGTCCTGGTGGTTGACGACCTGCTGGCCACTGGCGGAACGGTCGAGGCCTGTTGCCGCATGATCGAGCAGGCGGCGGGCACGGTGGTGGGGTGTGCATTTGTCATCGAGCTGGCCGGGCTGGGCGGCCGGAAACGCATCTCGGACTACCAGACCATCAGCCTGATCCGCTACGAATGAGCGGGTTTTCCGTATTTTCTGATTAGAACGGTCCTGCCGAAACGATCATCATCAGTGAGGAGGATCGTATGCGACAGCACCGGGGCTGGCGGATCGGGCTTGGTACGGCCCTTTTCTGGCTCGGGGTTTCGGCCATTGCCCACGGGGGCCAGTGGTATTGGGTGCGGGAGGCGTCGGTGCCGCGCGGTCCGGATACCGTAGCGGCCTGCCCGGTCGGCCCGTTGCACCGCTGTCTACGGCCAGCCGAGCGGCCACAGGCCGGAACCCATTTCGGAGTACAAGAGTTCCCGTGGGGTTATTTCGGCGCCTCATCTTTCGCGTCGCCTGCCGCGCACCAGAATTACCACGCTGACTCGTGTCAATGGGAGTTCCAGCGCGCCGATTGAGCGGCAGGCGTAACCGTTTCTGTGCCGGGATCGCGTGCCACTGCTGGCTCGTCCAGCAGTGTGGGAAGCACTGCTGGACAAGCCAGCAGTGGCACCCGGGCAGTGCACTGCGCTAGCGGTTGATACCTACGAAAAAGCTGAAGACCTGGGTCTGGTCGCCGGCTTGCTTGACGACGGGGAAGGCGAAGTCCAGGGCAATGGGCGCCGGGCCCATCATGGGGATCACGATCCGCAGGCCGAAGCCCGGGGCCACGCGCACACTGTCGATCCAGTTGTTGATCGTCGGCTCGACGGTGCCGGCATCGACGAAGAACACGCCGCGCAGGATGTCGTCGGCCGTGATGGGAAACAGGTACTGGGCCGACGCGACCGCCTGGAAATCGCCGCCGAT
Source organism: Thermoguttaceae bacterium (assembly GCA_049515555.1). GTDB lineage: Bacteria > Planctomycetota > Planctomycetia > Pirellulales > Thermoguttaceae > JBEKTY01. Next base: position 68,456 of record JBEKTY010000029.1, on the reverse strand, counting down.
GCCCATTCCGGTCGCGGCGTCGCGGGGCGTAACGCCGCGGAAGGCGAAGCCGCGAATGGTCGAGAAGCCGCCCGCATAGTACCGCTCGAAAATCGGCGTGTCGTCGCCGGTGAAGCCCACGCGGGCCGACAGGCTCAGCACGTGCCGGCCGGAGAAATCCAACTGCTCGTGGAGCTTGAAGTATTGTTGGGCCTCGATGCTCGCTCGCGGAAACTGGTACGTCCCGATCACTTCCTCGAACGAGGCTTGGATATAGTGTCCTTCGGTGGCCAGGAAGGCGTTGTCGCGAGTGTCGTGGGCCAGTTGGAACTGGAAGCCGTAGAGTTGGCTGTCGCCAATCGCGTATCCGAGCTGTGGGGGCAGAAGGCCGGGGAACTCCAGGTTTCGCATGTTCACGTTCTGGCCTTGGAAGGCGACGGTGCCGGTCAGGTCGTGCGTGAACTGGTAGCCCAGGCCGACCCGCCCGCCGGCCCGGCTTTCCGTCCATTCGGTATAGATCCGGTCGTAGAAGAAACCGCTCAGGCCCAGACTGACGGCCTTGTCGGCGAGGAAGAAGAAATAGGGCTCCTGGAAGCTGGCCATGTAACGCTGGACCTGGGTGCCGGGGGCGGCCTCCAGGCGGAATCGTTCGCCCGCGCCCCGAAAGGCCGTGCCGTTGCGGATGTCTTCCCAACTGCCGGGGACCCGGGTCCAATCGAAGTTCTGCTCGTCGAGCACGATGTTGCCGATGAGGCCCGCGTCGGAGTTCACCCCGATGCCGAACATCAGCCGGCCGGTTTGCGTTTCCTCTTGGCGGACGTCGAGATCGAGATCGCGGAGCGGCTCGCCCGTGGGCGTCGGGAACATGTAGGGCGTGGCATCGCCGAAGGTCCGATCCACGGGCGGCGGCTGAAATGGGCCCGGCGTGGGCAGCACGGGCGGCGGACAGGGCCCGGCAAGAGGCTGGAAACCGCCGCCAGGCCCGGGCATGGCGGCCCCGGGCATGGCCGGCCCTTGCGCCACCGGGCCGGGCACCAGCGGCGGCGAGGCAACAGGCCCCGTTGCGGCAGGCCCGGGCGGCGCGGACCACAATAGGGCAGGCCCCGCTGTCGCCGGCCCAGGCGCCGCGTATCCTGGCGGAGGCGCGGCGTATCCCGGCGCGGCGGGCGGCACGCTATAGCTGGGCGCCACGGGGCCATAGCGATCGGCGGCGGCCGGCGGCGCGGCAGCGGCCGGGGCGGGACTCGAGCGCTCGAGGTCGGGCCCCCAACCACCGTCGGTTGTGTACTGGCCGCGAACCACCAGCGGCGGCTCCATGGCGGTCACGGGCCCGTCCGGCGGCGGCGCCCCCTGCTCGTCGCGCCGCAGGTCTTCCGGATTCTCATACATGAAATTCAGGTCGGCATAGCGCTCGCCGGGCGGCAGCGACGGCAGAGCGGGCCCGCCGGCCGGCCCGACCGCAGCCGGGTCAGGAGCGCGATAGTAGCTCGTCTGGGAGTCCGCGCGGCGGGCAAGCTCCGTCTTGTCCTTGCCGGCCGAGTCGGGCGGGCTGTAGACGATCTTGGGGGGCGTGCCCTTGCTGGGGTCGACCACGAACAGCATCGATGCCTTCAGCCGCCGCTCGCTGTCGCGCAGCTCGCGCAGATCGACGATGTCGCCCGGCTTGAGCGACAGCCGGTTGAGCACCGTCGTGATCTGCGTGTGCGGACTATCGCCCTTGATCTGGACGTTGATGCGGCCCACGCGGTAGCGGTCGCCTTCGGTAATGTTGTACACCAGGTCCAGCTTGCCGGGCTCGTCGAGGAACTTGTTCTCGGCCTTCACGTCGGCGAAGACATAGCCGATGCCGCCGTATTTCTCCTGGATGCGGGCCACGTCGGAGTTCATTTGGGCCTGGTTGAAGAACCCCCCGCCCTGCAGCTTCAGCTTCGCGGTCAACTGCTGGGTGGTGAACCGCGTGTTGCCGACGACCATCACGTTGTGGATCGCGTACCGCGGGCCCTCGTCGATCACGAAGGTCAGGCTGAGCCAGTCTTGTTTCTCGTTGAATTCCAGGTCGGCGCCGACCTTGGCCCGAAAGAACCCCAGCCCGCGATAATAGGCCGTCAGGCGATCCTTGTCTTCGTCGATCTGTTTGCGGTCCACCTCGCCCTTGATGAGATAGAACCAGGGGCGGCTGGTCTTGATCTGCTGCAGCAGCCGCTGGCCGCCGATGGTCGTGTTGCCGACGAAACTGATCCAGAGGACCTTCTGTTGCGGGCCCTCGTCGATGAGGAAGATTGCGCGGAGATCGCCCGCCTTGTTGCCCTCGAGGATCGTCACGCGGACCTTGCTGAAGCCTTTCTTCTGGTAGAATTCCTCGATCTTGCGGCGGCCGTTCTCGACGCTGAAAGGATCGGCCGCGTCGCCCACCTTCAGCTCGGCCTCCTTCTTCAGCGTCTTGGTGTTGACGCTCTGGTTGCCGAGGATCTTCACCTCCTGGAACAGCGGCCGCTCGACGACCTGGAAGATCACCAGCCGGCCGCCGGGAACCGGCTTCGAGAGCGGGCGGACGATGGCGAACAACCCCATCTTATTCAGCGCGCGGACGTCTTTTTCCATCTGCTCGGGATTGTAGGGGCGGCCGGCGCGGGTGTGGATGCCGGCGAGGATCTTCTCCCGCGTTACCGTGCGGTTGCCTTCGATGCGGACTTCCACCACCTGTTCCTCGGCGGGCGGTCCCGCCGGCGCGGGGCCGGCCAGGCCCGGCGGCGGGCCGGCATAGACCGGTGGTGGGCCGGCATAGACTGGTGGTGCGCCGGCATTGACCGGCGGGGGGCTAGCGTAGACTGGCGGGGGGCCGGCATTGACCGGCGGGGGGCTAGCGTAGACTGGCGGTAGGCCGGCATTGACCGGCGGGGGGCCGGCGGGGCCCTGTGGTGGGCCAAACCCGGGCCCGACCATCGGAACCTGACCGAAGGCCAGGGCACAGCCCAAGGCCACCAACGCCCATGGCGCGCAGCGGCTCACCCAGCGGCAGAGGCCTGATTGGGGTTGCATGGTCTAGGAGAATACTTGATGAGGAGGTATAGGCTGCGTAGAAATACCCGAACACAACACCCTCGGCAAGGTGAATTGTCGTGAAAATTTCTGGCAGCAGTGGTCGCCCTGGCGGGGTGGAGAAACCGGGGGGAATGGAGTCGATGCGGCAAGTGCCGCGACGCAGCCTGCCCCAGCAAACCATTGACCGGTCGGTCACGAGGCCGAGAGAACGTGGTTGACGGGACAAAGCACCAGTCCCATCGCCCCTTGGAACACGAGGGTTCCTTCTACCCTGCTCGCCCTTGCGGCTGCGCCTCTTTCTTGGCCGGTGGCGTCCCGCGGACCCACAATTCGTACTCGCTCAGGTCGATCTCGTCGCTCCAAGAGATGCCGTAGCCCCCCGGATCTACCCGAACGGCGCGGAAAAAGGCGGTATTGGCGAGCAGGTGGAACTGCGGACGGACCAAGAGGGATCGGCAGTCGTAAATCTTCTCGACACCATTGTCGAACCGAACGAGCAGTTCGGTTTGCCCGATGGGCTCGACACGGGCAATTTTGGGAATTCTTTCCATCGTCTGGTTAGTCCAATCCCGGAAGTTGCCGGAACTCCTGCCGGTTCCACATGTCGAGCAACTCCCGCGAAAACACCGCGGCCCATTCCTTGACCAAACGCTGTGCGCGGGGCGGAAGGTCGCCCTCCAACATTTCCTGCGTCTCAATGCCGAACACGGCGTTGAACTCGCCATAAATCGCGTGGAAATGCGGGACCCCGTGTTCAGACTGGCTGAAATACATCTTGATTACGATGCCATAAAACCGGGCGATCACGGGCATACGATCTGTCCTTTCTCCAATTATTCTCCCAGGTCGGGCCATCGCCGTCCAGCGGTTTGCGCAAGAGATTGCTTCCTTTCGTTAGTAGTTGGTAAAGTGTCGCTCGACTGTGATTTCTTGATCGTGCCCCAATTCGAGGTGTCTCCCCAATTCGGTCCCCCGAATTCGGTTGGCCAAATCTCAAACGGTATCAAGGCCGTCGAATAGTGTCTTCTGCTTCTTCTCCGATGGCTGTTCCTCTGGCCGAGCATGTACGGTTGCACCCAATACCGGTCCTTTGCTACGCCACGCAGACCGGGCGCCCCGTTGCTCCGGCACCATTTCAATAAGCCCAAGCGCCTTTAGGCGGTTGAACACATTCTTCATCGAGTTCTCTGACTGAATGCCGGTCAATTCTCGTGCCTTGCGGTTCGTGATGGTGTCGTGCGTAACGAGATGCTCGAGCACGATTTCCTCAGCAGACGCAAGCTTCTCATGACGAATCTTCACGATCACTGACTGTTCTGTCTCGACAATTTCGGGCTCCTTGAGCCGATGAGTCCGCATCGCCTCAAATGCAGTACGCAACCCCTCACCAATGTCCTTGTTGGGCGGATTTGGAAACTTGTTGAGAATACGTACGAGGTTGCCGTTGCGGCGAAAGCTTTCTCGCAAGATGTTCTTGACGGTTACGTGCCCGGCGAGGCGACCTGGGCTTTCGACTTCGACCCGATTATCGAATATCCGAACGTGAACGTCGTCAGCGATTTCGTAGTCCCTGTGAATAACAGCATTCGTGATTACTTCGTGAAGCGCTTCCGATGGATATTCAACGTGCTCAAGGCTATCGGCCGAGAGCACGTGCACGTTACTAATGATCTCCTGTGTCTTGAACACAGCATCCCTGATTAGGTCGTAAGCACAGCCTTCAACCGAAATCGGGGTGTCCACGAGACTGTCACGGCTACCCTCCTGCTTGCCAGTCTTATACCGGTAAATCTTGATCCCGCTGCGTTTTGGAAGAATCGCTTGTGGTAGATCGGCAAAGAGCAGCACACCGGCGACAGTTGGCTTGGCGTCCTGAATTAGTTGTTGCTTCTGCAACCATGGTTCAGGTTCCGTGGTGGGAATAACCTCGGAAATGAATTTTCTTACAGTTTCGGATTGCGTTATCGAGGTAACTGGTGCGCCAACGGTCTCAACCTCGAATGTGATGATGCCTTTGTTCAGTTCAAGTCGCCGACGTTTGTCGGATGTATCGACGGGCAGGTTTTGTGCACCACGTCTCAGGTATGGAAAACCATCCGACGCCTTCACGATTGCCCGCGTCTTACGAACCGTTACGTGCAAGAGCAGGCCAACTTCAGAAGGATGACTCAAGAAAGCGTAGACATAATCGTGCCCCAAGGGGAAAAGATCCTCGAATACCTGCAAGTATCCGTTTGCCGCCTCAACGGTTGGAAAACCCTTCCAAGAATGCTTCGGAGACGATTGGCTTATGCCGATGTAGATCTCCCCGCCATCAGCGTTTGCTAGCCCGGAAATTGTCCTCGTGAGCTTTGAAGGCTGTATCCGCACGTCTTTCAGATCGAGAAAATGGCCTTCCTTCACGCAAACGATCCGATCCCGTTGATCGTCGCTGATTTCTTGGGTGGTAATCGGCATATCTGCTTGCCTTAAATGGGGGCGGTACGGAGGAGGCGATGCATCACCGATCTCTCCCATTCTGTCGAGCCGACCATCTTTCTACGGCTTCAGAGTGCGACCGACAAGCCCCCCGGGTGCTCTTGGAACGCCCCATCCACCAAGAGAACAGTCTACCCCTTCGTTCCTCAGGGCGTGCCACCGGCCGGCGCTCCTTCCCTCCGGCGGCTGTTAGCCGCCGGCTGTTTCCGCCTTCCGCCTCCCGCCCTCCGCCTTTGCTCAGAAGCCCAGTCCCGGGCCGCTGAGGGCGGCGGTGCCCACCGTGCCGTCGGTGATGTGGAACATGGTGGGGAATCGCTCGGCCCAGCCCTGGTTGCCGGCCGGGCAATATTGGCGGCCGTTGCCTTCGATGGCGGCGACGCCGGGCACGCGGGCGGCCAGGCTCGCCGAGTGCAGGAACGACGCCCCGGGGCAGGTCAGGTCCTGCACGCACAGGAACATGCCGTATTTCTGGGCCGCCGCACCCATCAGCAGGGCCCCGCTATGGCCCTTGCAGGCCTTCAGGGCCACGCCCGAATAGCCCAGCTCGCGGCTGAGTAACAGGCTTTCCAGGTCCACGAGCGATTCGTCGATCACAACGGGCTTGATGCGGGCGGCGCGGTGCATGCGGTTTTCGGGGTTGGCCCGCAGGTCGCGGTGCGTGGGCTGTTCTATGTATTGGAGCCGGGCCAGGGCCTGCGGCGCACCCTCCGCCACGCGGGCCAGGAACTCCAGTACGTAGTCCACACCCGAGCATTTCTCGTTGAAATCGGCCGAGTAATGCCACTCGGCACAGCCCCGGGCGGCCTGGGCACGGGCCGCCACCCGCTCGACCGACAGCACCCGGGCCACGTCCCAGGCCAGGTCGTCGCCGTTAAGCTTGATCTTCAAATGGGTCAGGCCGTCGGCAGCGATCCACTCGGGGAGGGTCTCGGGCAGGCCGTCGCCGAGCCGCTGGGCAAGGTCCGCCTCGGTGAGCGGATCCAAGGCGCCGACCAGGTGGTAGAGCGGCATCTTGGGCTTCGGTTCCGGCAGCGTATAGCGGTCCAGATATTCGCCGGCGAACTCGGGCGTCAGGTCGGCGGCCAGATCGGCATTGACGAACTCGGGGCCCAACAGGTGGTAGGAGCTGCGGCCCAGGGCCTTGCCGTAGGCGTCGTGGATGGCGGCCTCCAGCGGGCTGGCGGCCACGAGTTGTGCCAGCCGGGGCATGGGCTCGCTCAGGCCGGCCGCGGCGGTGATCGCCGCGGCCGCACGGTCGTGTTCCGCGGCCAGCGCGCGGGTGATCTCCAGGGGATGGCCCACCAGCGGGCACGCGCCGGCGGCGTCGGCCGCCTGCCGGCCCAGGGCGAGCATGGCCGCCAGGGCCTGATCGGACGGCACCTGCTGGCTCGGCCAGGCCCAGGTATTGCTCATGGGCATGGAGCCGCAACCCCGGCCGCGCAGGCCCCGACGGGTCTCGACCTCGACGGTCACGTCCAGCAGCACGGCATCGGTGACCACCCGGCCGCCGAACTTGATCGGGGCACGGTATTTCAGGTACTGCGTGCTCGCGCCGACTTCGCACAGTCGGATGTCGGTCGGCTTCGCCATGGCAAGGCTCCTTGTGCGGTAAGGGGACAGTCCCATTTTCGTCGGACGAAAATGGGGACAGTCCCCGTTCTTGCTCAGTCGGGCAGGGGTTTTCCTTTAGTCTCGGGGGCCAGCCAGATCAGCGCCATGCCCAGGACGTAGATGAGCGTGATAGTCGCGCATGCCCGGGGGTAGGTCGTGTCGGCAAGCGTCCAGGTGATGAGGCCGCCGACCGAGCCGCTGGTACGATCGATTCCTCGAAAGAAGCCTTCCAACTGCCCTTGGCCGAGCACGCCGACTGCCGCGAAGACCCGGCCGAGGTTGTAGCTCAGGCCTTGTCCGGTGGCGCGTACGCGGGTGGGGAAGAGTTCGGGGAGGTAGAGAGGCAACCAACCGTAAAATGAGGCGGTCGCGCAGCCGGCCAGGACGGCCATCAGCAGGAAGAGGCCGTCATAGCGCGTCAGCCCGCGAAATACCACTCCGCAGATCAAGAGCGAGAACAGGCACAGGCCGAAATAGGTGGGGCGCCGGCCGAATCGTCCTCCCAGAAGCGGCGCGAAGAAGCAGCCGATGATCGCTCCGATCGAGACGGCCACCTGCACGGCCCCCTTGGCATAGGGGTCTTTCTGGTCGGTCAGCTCGCCGACCCACGAAGGCAGGAAATTGGTCACGCCGCCCCACGTTCCGATCAGGGCCACCGAGGCGAAGGCAGTGGCCAAGAGCGTGGGCCAGATGAGCCGCGTGGTGAAGATCTCGCGGAGCGGTTTCGCCCCGGACCCGCGCACCGACTGCTTCCAGCGCTGCGATTCGGGAATCAGCAGGAACATCACGAATGCCAGGGCAGCCGGAGTGGCGCAGGCCAACATGATCCAGCGCCAATCGTCGGGCGTGACCTTGAACGAGAGGGCCAGCACGCCGACGAGCAAGTACCCCACGTTGCCCGCCGCGCCGATCACGCCCGCCAGCATCGGGCGCCAGCGCTCCGGCCAGGACTCGACGACCAGGGCCACGCCCAGGGCCCATTCGCCGCCCATCCCCAACGAAGCCAGGAACCTTAGCGCGCCAAGCTGCCACGGCTGGTCGATGAAGCGGAAGTAGCAGGTGCCGGTGAAGCATGAATAGACCAGGATGCTCACGGCCATGGTGCGGACGCGTCCGAGGCGGTCGCCCAACCAGCCGAACAGCAGGCCGCCGCAGGCGGCGCCCAAGAGGAACGACGCCGTCAGATACGTGGTGTGCTCCAGCAGGATGCCGCGATCGACATTCACCCCGAGCATGCTCTGGAGCGCCGGCCGCATGACCACGGGGAACAGCCCCATTTCCACGCCGTCGAACATCCATCCCAGCAGGGCAACGCCCAGGACCATCCATTGAGCGCGGCTCAGCCGGGCGTCCGGCGGCCGGGCAGGCGGCCAGTGTGATGGTAATGTGCCTCGGCTCATTGGGTGCCCATCGCCCAGCGCACGCCGTTGGCCAGCAGCCGGTTGAAGGCCTCGATTTGGAAGTCGTCGGGATGGCCGAGCGTGGTGTAGAACACGCGGCCGCCGAGGTAGGAGCTGGTCCAAGCCACGGGCTCGTCGGGGTCTTGCGTGGACCACCGGCCGCTGAGCAATAGCGTTGTGGCGGGCGCGAGCGGCCGCTGCCGGTAGAGCCACGACGGGCTGTGGAAGCGGGCCGGCAGGCCATCGAGGATCGGATGGCCGGCGGCCGCGGCCTCGACCCACACGTCGCAACCCGTGCTGCGCGACTTCATGTTGTAGAACTGATAGTTGCAGCCCAGCACTTCCCGGTCGAAGCGGTCCCAGGTGACGTGGCCCGCGGGGCATTTCGCCTTGTTGAGCTGGAACGGCGTGACGGCCGCCCGCAGCACTACCAGCGGCTTGCCGGAGCGGATGAAGCGGTCCAGGGGGTCGAACTGGGCGGCCGAGAGGGCCTGCCGCCGCATGCTCAACAGCAGCCCGTCGGCCTCGTCGAGCACCTCGAGGCCCGGCATGTCCTGCTTCGCCGGATCGCCCTGGACGACGGTCACGCGGAAATCCCGGGCCAGGTACTTCGCGGCGAAGCGGGGCAAGGTCTCGGCGGTGTGATATTCCGCCTCGGCGATGGCCAGGACCAGGTGCGGCCGATGGTCGCCGGCGTGCGGGTCCATGCCCGCGGCTGCCAGAATCTGCCGGCTCTGGATCGTCGGCGCGATGTATTGCTCGATGTGCCGCTCGACCTGCAGCGTGCCCTTGCCGGGCGTGAAGTTGGGGTCCGGCCGGTCGTCCGGCCCGATGCCGTTGGCGGTGATCGCGCGGACCAGGTCCCGCACGACGATCGCCCGCAGCCCGTGCCGCTTCATGTTCAGCAGGCCGCACTGCCGGTGGAGCACGCAGATGTTGCTGGCGGCGCCTATGTACAGCAGCGTGTCGATGCCCCGCTGGCGGCAGAGGTTGAGCAGCTCGCGGCCGTTGTTGCCGTCGGCGATGAGGTCGGCGGCGGCCAGCGCCAGGTCGGGATGTTGGCGGGTCCAGGCCTTGCCCTTGGGGCAGGGCTGGCCGGGCCCGCACTCGCAATGATCGCAGGGGCCGGGCGGCTCGGGCGGAGCAAACGCCACTGAGGGCGGCTCGGCCTGCGGCGGGATGGCCTGCATCGCCCGGCGGTGCGGATCGTCCTTGTAGAACCGGACCACGTCCGAGGGGGCGAAGACCACTTGCATTCCCAGTTTGCGGGCCGCCGCCAGGGTGCGGTTCATCCGCGGGATCATGGCCGCCACCCGGGCGGCGTGGGTCCGGCACCAGTGATTGTCCCAAACGTCGATGACGACCACCGCGGTCTTGGCCGTGTCGAGGCGGAGAGCGGCGGCAACGGCCTGCCCCCGGGCATCCCGGGTCTGGCCGGCCACGTCGATCTCCGCCGCTGCGGCAACCGCAGCCGAGATGGCGATCAGGGCCGGAACCAGCAGCAGCAACGGCGCCGTATGACGTTTCATCGTTTCCGGCTCGCTTCGATCAGGGTCTCGGCATCGGCGCGGGGGGCGTTGTTCTTCTGGTCCCAATAGGGCGACATGCGGCGGAGGTTGGCCACGGCCTGCGGGAACGACTCGATGATCCGCTCTATGTCCTGATCCGTGTTGTAACGGCTGAGACTGAATCGGACGGAGCCGTGCACGGCGGTAAAGGGGACCTTCATCGCCCGCAGCACGTGCGACGGCTCCAACGAGCCGGAGGTGCAGGCCGAGCCGCTGGAGGCGCAGATGCCGAACTCGTTGAGCTGGTACAGCATTCCCTCGCCTTCCACGTAATGGCACGATACGTTGAGCGTATTGGGCAGCCGTGGGGCCCGCCGGCCGTTTACCTGGAGGTGGGGGATGCGGGCTTCGAGGGCCAATTCCAGGCGGTCGCGGAGGCCGCGCACGCGGGTCTGCTCGTCATCGAGATACCGGGCGGCCAGGTCCATGGCGGTTGCCAGGCCGATGATGTAGGGCACGTTTTCGGTCCCCGCCCGGCGGCCTTCCTCCTGGTGACCGCCGATGAGGAAGGGCCGGCAGGGCGTGCCGCGGCGGATGGCCAGCCCGCCCACGCCCTTGGGGGCGTGCAGCTTGTGGCCGGAGAACGAAAGCAGATCCACGTGCCGCAGCGCGCCGGACAGGTCGATGGCCACCTTGCCCACCGATTGCGTCGCGTCGCAGTGAAAAACGATCGCGGCGTCGGTCTCCTTGACCAGCCGCGAGAGTTGCTCGATGGGAAAGATCACGCCCGTCTCGTTGTTGGCGTGCATGATGCTGACCAGGAGCGTGTCGGGGTCCAGGGCGCGGACGAGCTCCGGCGGGTCGAGATTGCCGTCGGCATCCACGCCAAGATAGGTCACGCGGTAGCCGTCGCGCTGCAGCTCCTTGCAGACTTCGAGCACGGCCGGGTGCTCGACGGCCGTGGTAATGACGTGCCGGCGGCGGGGGTTGGCCTTGGCCGTGCCCAGGATCGCCGCATTGTTGCTCTCCGTGGCGCAACCGGTGAAGATGAGCTGCTTGGCGTCGTCCAGGCCGAGGTGGGCCGCAATCGTCTGCCGCGCCGCGGTGATCGCCTGCTGCACCAGCCGGGCGGGCTCGTAGGCCGAGCTGGGATTGAAATAGCTGTCGCGGAAGAAGGGCTCCATCGCCTGGCGAACTTCGGGGGCGACGGGCGTGGTGGCGTTATTGTCGGCGTAGATGACTTGCATGCCCCGGCTCTCTTGCGCCCGGTCCCCTCTCCCTCCGGGAGAGGGCTAGGGTGAGGGGAAACGGGTGAGGATATGATTTCGGGGTGCCACTGCTGGCTCGTCCAGCAGTGCTGAACTATCACCGGGCGCAACACTGCTGGACAAGCCAGCAGTGGCACCCAACTCGCCAAGTCTATCCAGAACGCAGTCCCTTAATCCTGAATCATTATACTACACTTCAACGACCCGCACCCGCTCGTCGACCATTTCCTTGAGCGTGCGCTCGACGAGCATTCGCAAGGTCTGGCCGGCGGCGGCGCAGCCCTTGCAGGCCCCGGTCAGGCGGCAGTAGACCATGGTCTCCTTGATATCGACGATCTCCACGTCACCGCCGTCGTTGTGGAGCATGGGCCGCACGTACTCGGCTACGACCTTGTCGACTTTCTTGGCGAACTGGTAGGGCGAGAGGGCGGTATCGCTCAGTTTGGGCGCAGGGCTTGCGGCCAGGGCCAGGGGGCTGATTTGCGTCAAAACCTGGAGCGGCTTGGCCGGTCCCCAGGTCTCGTCCAGCAGGTCCTGGAGCCCGCCGGGGACGTGGTGGCAGGCCATGCAGGCCCCGCCCGCCTTGATGGCGTTGGTAATGTCGGCGATCGTGCGGAGGTTCAACTCCTTGATCTTGCGGCGAATGTAGGGCTCGGTGAGCGAGAAGCAGTTGCAGACGATGCGGCCTTCTTCCTTCTCGTCGCCGTGGATGTCGACGCCCAACTGCGCCAGGTCGACGCCGCGCTTGTGGGCCCAGTTGAAGACGGCCGATTCGAGGGCCTCGGCCCCCATCACCGAACAATGGATCTTCTGCCGGGGCAGGCCCTCGAGGAACTTCACGATGTCCTCGTTCTTGACCTTCAGGGCCTGGATGGGCGTGTAGTGGCCCTGCTCGATGAGCGTGCACAGCGCCTCGGAGGCGGCGATGGCCGAAGTGCAGCCGAAGGTCAGGTAGCGGGCGTCGGTAATCACGTCCTGGGCGGGGTCCGTCGGATGACGCCGCACCCGGAAGGTGAATCGCATCGAGTCGCCGCAGGCGATCGAGCCGTGCTCGCCGAAGCCGTCGGGGTTCTCGATTTCGCCGAGGTGCGTCCCCGGCTTGCCATGGACCGCGTCCATGAACAGTTGCTTGGTCTTCTCGCTATACTCCCAGGCCATGGTTGGGGATTTGGGGATTTAGGGATTTGGGGATTTCGTAATGACCGCAGAATCAATAAGTGTACTCATCTCGCTCCGCGAGATGGGCTTTCATCTCGCGGAGCGAGATGAGTACGTTGGCGAACCCGACAATAACTGATTGGCCGGTCCTAAGCGGGGAGCAGGGAGCCGCCAAGGCTCAAAGCTCAAACCTCGTACCGGAATTGGGGGATCTAAGTGATATCACTGGCAGCAGGCCGGCACCGGCAGCGTCTTGTAGACTACCCGGGGCACGCAGCGCGTCACCGTGTAAGGAACCTGCTGCGCCACGTAATGCACGCACGGAACGTTCACCTGGTAGCGCTCCGGCCTGAGCACCGTGTACGGCACCCGCTCGACGTGCGACTCGGTGACCATGCGACACACCTGGCAGGGCACCTGCTGAGTCTGGACTTCCTGCACCATGTGGCACACCTGGTAGGTGCAATCGACGGTCCGCTGCTCAACGGCCGGGGCACACGCCGCCGGGGCACAGGCGTTGCACGGGGCGCACGGCGGCGGGGTGCACACGTTATACGTCATCTGCCGCACCTTGGTCTCCCACACCGGCCGGCAGACCGTGCGGCTGACCGTTCGCATCTGGGTTTCCCACACCGGCCGGCAGACCGTGCGGACGCAGTCGCGATAGTGCGTTTCCGGAACCGCACGCACGCACTCGACGAGCTTCTGCTCCCAGACCGGCTGGTAGCATGTTCGATAGCACGTGACCTGTTGCTGCTCGTACACCACCTCGGCGCAGGTCTGGGCGACCGTGCAACAGGGGGTGGGGCAGGCGGCAACCGCGCAACACGTCCGCGGGCACCCACACCAACGGGCCGCCCCGCAAAAACAGGCGTCTGCCGTGCCGGGCGCAACCGCCGGCAGGGCCAAGACCATCAACAGCACTCCAAGTAGCCTTCTCATGGTACGTCTCCTGAACTGGGTCGGTCGAGAAACCACGCAATTTTCAGAATATTGCCCATCATATCGTATCATCCGGCGTTCATCAACAAGGGGGGAGGGTGATAACAATCCGGGTTGACTGTGAAGCGTGCGTAGCCGAAAACAGTTTTCTTGATGCCGTGGCTGATCTTGGAACGCTATGGCGCCTTCCCTAATGGTGCGCTCTGCATCATTCAAACCGTGCGAAGAATAAACAATCTCGGGCCCTAGAGGAGCGGGCATCGCGCCCACCATAGTACGCAATGAGCCGCATTTGTCAATTGGCTGTTGTTCTCTGGCGGCCACGCTAAACCTGTGGAAACAACCGCTGGAGTTGAAGGCGGGCAGTCCGCTGACGCTGCGTTACGGCGTTGGCGGGGTGGGACGGCCCGGCCCACGCCGGCCAGGTGGAGAACCTCTACCGGACGTGGACGGCCCGCAAGCCGTAGCCTCTCCGAGAACCGTGCAGAGCGGGTCGAGCGCAGAAAAGCCCCACCATCAGTTTTTCGCGACTCTTGGTGGGGCTCGCTGCGCTCGACCCACCCTATCGTGGTTTTCCGCAGAAAGCAATTAGTTGTGTAAGGCGCGCATCAGCAGGGCCATCACCTGATCGACGCCGGCCGCTTGTTTCTGGGCCGCTGAAGAGGGCAAAGGCTGCAACGCCGCCGCAACGTCCTGCAGCAGGGCCGGCTCAAGCGGTGAAAGCGTGCTCTTGACCGCAGCGGCCGGCTTGATCGGCTTGGCCGTAGCGGCCAGCGTGACGGCCGGTGTGGCCGGCTTGGCCGTAGCGGCCAGCTTGACCGCAGCGGCCGGCGTGGACTTCTTGACCGCCTGCGGCGGGATCACGATGTTGCAGGTGGCGCTGCTCTGGTTGGGCAACAACAGGGCGTTGGTCGGGCTCGACAGGCTCACCACGAACGACTCGGTGGGGGCCGTGTTCGCCGCGTTGGCCAAGAGCGTGATCGAAATGGTGCCGCTGGTCTTCCCGGCGGGAATGGTCAGGGTGCCGTTGGTGACGCCCGTGTAATCCCCGGGCTTGCCCGGCAGGTTCGGCGTGGTGTTCGAGCCGGCGGGCGAGGCGGTGGAGTACTTCACCGTCACCGGCGCGGTGGCGGGGCCGGTAAGGGTCACGGTGAACGTGGCCTTGGTCGTGCCGGAGGCGGGCTTGGTGATGGGGTTCGCCGGGGTGTAAGGGCACGTGATCGACACGCCGCGCATCACGGTAAAGGAGTACGTGGCCGCCTTGTTCCAGTTGCCGGCGTTGTCTTCGGCCGTGTTGGGGAGGAAGTTGACGGTGACCGTGCCCGGGACGAACGTGCCGGTGAAGAAGAATTTGAACTGGTCGCTGTTATTCACCTCCGCGACCCCCGTGACCCCACTGGTGAGCTTGACGCCCTTGATCGCCGTGCCGGTGAGCGTAAACTTGGGCGAGCCGTTCAAGATCGTTTTCGTGTTCAACCCGGCTCCGACATTGCAGGAATAGCTGACGAGGATGTATCCCTGGCCGTTGAGGGTCGCGTCGGCGACTTTGGTTCCCGCGGCGGGGCTGGCCAGGAGCTCCGACGGCGGATCGATGTCGTAGAACACGGCGCTGGCGCCGGTGATCGAGGAGGCCGTGTTCGCGGCGCCCCCGGCGGTGTGGACCGCGCCGGGGGGAATGCTGAGAATGAGCTCGCCGGTGCTGCTCAGCCCGCTCACCGCCACGTTATAGGAGGTCCCCCCAGTGCCCGCGATGGGGCTAATGGTGCCCACCAGGCCGGTGAGGATGCTCTTGTTGACGGTGCTGCCGGCGAAGCTCAAGACTTTGGCCCGGTTGGCGGTCGTGAAATCGACCGGCGGCTGGCTGAAGGTCACGGTGAAGTTGATCGGCGACTTGTTGGTGGGATTGGGCTGTAACGGTGAGGCGGCCCTGGTCACTACGACGGTCATGGCCATGGTGAAGGTCACCGAGGCGCTGCCGCTGCCGGCGAGGTTGGGGTTGCCGACGTAGTCGACGGCCGCCCCGGCGCGGATCTTGAGCACCACGCTGCCGCTGCCGGCCATGCCGCTGACGGCCACGTTCCAGCTCGTGTAGTAGTTGACGCCGTTGATCGTCTGCTGCGGGGCGCCGTTGGGGCTGGGTACGCCGGTCAGCGCGCCGATGGGCGGGGTCGTGCTGGCCGTCAGGTCCACGCCCGCCGGGCCGAAGTTGGCCACCGGCTTGCTGAACGTGACGGTGAAGGTGACCGGCCCTTGGGTAGCCGGATTAAGCTGCCCCGCGGCCGGCGCCACGGACAGCACGAGGGGGTTGACCGTGTCGATGTTGTAGGAGGGGCCGGGGTTCACCCCCGCCGCCAGGGCGTTGCCGGCGTCGTCTTGGATCGTGCCGTCGTCGAGGAGGTTCAAGGTCAGCGTGCCGGCGTTGTTCCGCACACCCGCGTTGACCGTCACCTGGTAGGTCGTGTAATATTTGGTGCCGTTGACGATCTGCGCGGCGCTGGTGGGGCTGACGGTAATGGTGAACGGGCCGGTCAAAGTACCCGTTGTGACGACCGCGAAGTCGGTCGGGTCCACGCCCTTGACAGCCTCCGAGAAGGTGGCCGTGAAGTGCACCGAGTTTGTAGGCTGGGCGTTGGTCGGGTTGGGATCGGTGGCCACGAGCCCGCCGAGGGCCAGGATCGTGGGCGCCGTCCGGTCGATGGTGTAGATCGGCCCGATGAAGGACCCGTTGCCCGCCGGCAGCGGAAGGGTGGCGTAGGTGCCTGTCCCCACTCCGTCCAGCGGGTTGCCCGACTGATCCACGATGTTGTCGTTATCGTTGAGGTTCAACTGGAGCGTGCCGTCGCCCGTGCCGGTGCTGACGGTCACGGTATAGGTGGAACTGTAACCACTGGCGGGGCTGATGGCCGTGACCGCCGGGGTGCCGCCCAGGCCGGTGGTCACCACGGCGAAGTCGGTGAAGTTGGTGGTGTCCAGGCCGGTAACGGCCTCGGAGAAAGTGACCAGGAACTGGACGGATCCCAAGTTGGTCGGGGTGGGGTTGACGGCCGTAATGGACGTGACCATCGGCGGCAGGATGTAGTGGTCCTCGAAGTCGTTGCCGGTGGAAGGATTCCCGGAAGTGACCACCACCTGGATGACGCCGCCGTTGGTCTTGGGGTACGTCTCGTTCCAGTTGGCCTGGGGCACCTCGACGAGGTCGTAGGTACCGGGGGTGACGTTGGTGAACTTGTAGGTGCCGCCCGACTGGCTCTGGGTGCTGTTCAGGACGGTCCCCTGGGTGTTCTCCAACTCGATGGTCCAGTTGCCCAGTCCAATCTGGCTCGCCGGGGGATAGACGCCCTTGCCCGACAAATCATTCCACACGGTGCCGTCGATCTCGGCGGGCGTGGGGGGCGGGGGCACCACTGTCACCTGGTAGTCTTCCACCTCGCCGTCGGACGCGCCGCCGTCGGGCGGCAGCGTGGCGGTCGTGCTCAGGCGGAAGCGGGCCCACGTGGCCACGTTGACCGGGGCAGTGGCCGGCACGGTGAACGTCAGGAACACGGTCGTCGTGGTGCTGCCCGAGGGCAGATTCACGGGCACGGCCTGGGCGATCTGCTCGGCGGCCGAGTCGCCAAAAACGTCGTCGTCGTTGAAGTCGATCCAGGCGTTCAGATAGGCCTGCGTGCCGCCCGTGTTGGTGACGAAGACGGGGATCGTGACGCTTTGGCCTTGCGCCAGCACCACGCTGCTGAAGTCCACGCCGTCGTCGGTGGCGCGGGTCAGGCTGGGCACGAAGTAGGCTTGGGCCACGGGCGGTATATGTCCCAGGTACAGGGTGGGCACGATGGAATGCCAGGCCACGGCGTAATTGGGGGCGTGGCTGAAGTTCACGCCGGTTACCAGGGTCACGGTGAAGTACGTGCTGCCGTCGTTGCGGTTGGGCGCCAAGGCGTTGCCGGCCATATCCTGAATGTCCGGAGGAGTGGCGTCGAGCTGGATCTTGTAGGTGTAGCCGCCGGCCCACACGCCGGTACCGGCCGCCAGGTAGATGACGTGGCTGTTGGTATCGTAGGAGAAGAAGTAATCCGTCCCCTGCACCAAGGGGACGTTCGGATTGTCGCTGCGGTAGACCGTGACGTTGGCGGCGCTTACGGTGTTGTTGTTGATGCCCGTCCCCTGGTCGAGCAACTGGATGGCGAATTCGGTCAGGGTTTGGCCGGCCGGTGCGGTGACGTCGTTGGCCACCCATTGCGGGTCGACTTGGGCGGGGTCGTTGGCCGGCGGCTCGACCAGCCCCAATTGTGCGGTGGGGGCGTAACGGTCGACGCGGTCGATGGCGCCGCGGTCCTTGAAAATGTTGGAGCCCAGTCCCGTATCGTTGGGGACGTTCGGATCGTCGGTCCGCAACTGGCCGAGCATGTCCAAATCCGGGGCCATAATCGGGTCTTGCGGCATGCCCAGCGAGGCCTCGAGGTTGATCATGTTCTGCCGATCGGGCAGCGTATTCAGCGCGCTGTCGATCGGGCTGCGGGTGCCGGGGGTGGGCTCGACGAGGTAGAAATCGTGGTGCGCCGCGTCGGCGAACAAGGGGGCGTTGGCGGCCACCACGACCGGATCGTTGCCCAAGTACCCCCCGATCCCCGCCCCGGCGTTAGTGTTCGGGTCGGTGATGTTCTGGTAGCACGCCGTCTGCAAGACGGTCGAGGCCGAGCTGGCGTCCACGGTCACCGCTTCCGCCAGGTTGGCGAAGATACTATTGGTGATCGTGGGGCTGGCGTTGGTGTCGACGGCGATCCCCGTGGTCGGCTTGACGGCGGCCGCGTTGGCCACGGTGATGTTGGCGGAGAGCACGGCGCCCTTGTCGTCGGCCTCGGCAATGTACAGGAACATGCCGCCGGCCACGTTCACCGGAGAGGTGAACGTGAAGGTGACGGCGCCGTTGATGCCGATGGCGACGAACCCGGCGGGGGCCTTGCTGGCGACCCCGTTGGCGTCGAACGCCCCGAGGGTGGCCACGGCGTTGTTCACGTTGCCGTTGAGGGTGCCGAACAGGGGCACGCCGGCGACCACGGGCTGCTCGGCGCCGGCGGTCAGGGCGGTGCCGGCGGGGGTGAAATCGAACACGTTGAGCCCCACCAGGGCGCTGGCGAGCGCCGCCGTGGCCACGTTGTTCGCCGACAGCGTAAGCCCGTCCAGCTCCAGGCCGCTGTACTGGCCCGTGTCGCCCTTCAAAGCCCCGCTGTTGTCGGTGATGGTAAGCGAGCTGATGCTGTTGAAAGGCAGGCCGCTGAGGTTCGCCACGTAGACGGCCGTCTGGTTGGACTTGCCGGTCAGGCCGGTGAGCTTGGTAAACTGGAGCGTGGCCGAGGGGACGAATCCGTAGATCGTGTTGTTGATGATCTTGTCGAAGGGCATGGCGGCGATGGGCTCTCCGGCGGGGTCCGGATCGCCGCTGATGTGGATGCCGCCGCTCTCGCCACCGGCGATGGCGCAGTTCTCGACCGTCACGCCGCCCACGGTATTAACGGTCTGCGACTTGTTGGGCATGCTCAGCGTGTCGAGCACGCCGGGATGCGGGTCTTGGGAGACGGCGTCGCGGGCGCCGGGCTCGATCACCACCCCCCACTG
Source organism: Thermoguttaceae bacterium (assembly GCA_049515555.1). GTDB lineage: Bacteria > Planctomycetota > Planctomycetia > Pirellulales > Thermoguttaceae > JBEKTY01. Next base: position 49,460 of record JBEKTY010000029.1, on the reverse strand, counting down.
GAGCGAATCGGTGATAAGGTTGGCATCGACGATCACCTCGCCCTGCAGCCGGGGCTCGAGCTGATCGCCCGGCACGGCGTACAGCATGGAGCTGTCGTTGGGGTTCACGGGCACGTCGTACATGTAGGTGTCGAAGTCGATGGGGCCGACGTCGCCGCTGGTGTCTACAACGTTCTGCGCGCCGAACAGGTCCACGCGGTTGTAGTAGTTGCCCGCGCCGTCGGCGGTGGCCGTAACGCCGAAGCCGGCCGCAGTGTTTTGGCCGTTGATGGCAGTAATGACCAAGGCCGCCATCTGGGCCCGCGTCTCCATGCCGGTGTAGTAGATAGCCATGTCGCCGGCGCTGGGCGTCTGCCCGTCGATCACGAACTGGAACGTATCCAACGTGATGCCGTCGTAAATAGCGAAGGTATCGCCGGAGCGGATCGTGTTGGCCGACGAGAGGGCCAAGGTCCACTGAGGCGCCATGCGGTCGTTAGTGTCGATCGACTGGTCCAGGACCAGCACCCGCCCCGGCACCATGTACTTGGGCGGATAATAGATCGACCCGTACATCGGCGCTTCGCGGATTTGCAACTGGTAGCCGCCGTTGGTGATGAGCTTCTTCGGCGCGGGATTGACCGCCGAGAAGGTGACGTCGGGCGTGGTCGCCGTGATCATCTCGCCGCGCTCGATGAAGCCCACCACGATGTCGTCGACGTAAATGCCTTCGTGCAAGTTGTCCTGGCCGGCGTCGAAGTGGTGGTAGCGATCGGTAATCGGCGGGGTGAAGGGGGACGGGACGGGGTGGTCGCCGGGCAAGGCGTTTCCGTAGGGCAGCAATCCGGGACTGCTAACCGTGAGGCCCACGATGTGCATCATCTGCGGGATGGCCCCGTCGAGCTTGGTCGAGTTGGTCCCGCCGGCGAACTGCTTGTTGAAGGCGGCGGCGACCGCGGCGGCCACTTGTTGAGCGCTCATCGAGAAGTTGACGATGATGGGCACGTCGCCCGCGGGGACCCCCACCACATTGTTTTCCAGCGTGATTGCGTTCCCGCTGGCCGGCTTGGAGGGCGTGACGTTAAAGCCGGCGGTCGCGCACACGATCTCCACGCGGTTTTGCGGCAGGGTCGTGTCGGTAACGAGATACGTCTTGAGGTTTGCCAGCTTCCCGGCGGTGATCTGGGCGTTGATGGCGGCGGCGATCTTGGTGGTCACCTGCGCCGGCGTGTCGGTGGCTGCGATGATGATCCCCACGTCGCCCCCGGGGACCGAGCTCCCGTCGCTGTCGCTGTTGTCGATCCAGAAGACCACGGGGGCGTCCTTGCCGTCGTTGACGGTAATGGTCTGGCCGTTGGCCAACTGGCTGCCGGCGTCGGCCGGCACGTCCAGTATGGCGCCCATGTTGAAGGCGAAGGTGGTGGACGTCCCGGTGGCGTCCTCTTTGACGGTCACCGGGCTGCCGGCTTGCAGCTTGTCGCCGTCGATACCCGTCAGGTACGCCCCGGCCAGGAGCCCCTCGTCTTTTTCCGTGCCCGCCCCTGACTGGTCGCCGACGTGCATGTCGCCGGCGGTGCTGAAATCGAAGCGCAGCCGGACGCTGCTCTGGCCGGCGAAGCCGCTCAGGTTCAGCGCCGCTTGCAGCCACCCCTTGCCGTTGTTCAAGCCGGTGAGGTCGCCGCCCAACTGCGACCACTTAGCGCCGTCGGCGGAGGCGAAGACCCGTACCGTATCGAAGCAGTTGTTGCCGTTGACGATCGGACCGCCGCCGTCCAGGTAGTAGGTGAAGAACATCTCGGGGCAGTCCTGCGCCACGTAGCCGGCCAGGCTGAAGGGGCTCGAGATCAGCGAGCCGTGCGCGCCGCCCGGCATGTCGTAGCTCTGGAACTCGCCGCTGTTCTGGTAGGTGTAATTGAAGGCGCCGGGCTGCGCCGCCCCCACCACCGTGCCGCCGCGGGGGTCTTCCAGGCCGAAATACATGCTGTCGCCGCCCGGCGTGGCGTAGCCCTCCCACGTCGGCCGGCTGTAGTCGGGGGCCCAGGTAATGCCGTGGCCCGCGTCGCCCTTGCGGCGCGAGGTCTCGTGCCACAGGTTATAGTCGATGTTGGAGAAGGTCAGCCCGCCCTGGATAATCGAACCGTTGCCGCCGCCGAGGCTGACGTCCGACAATGCCACGTTGCCGGGCCCGGTCATTTGCACGCTGGTGGCGCCGTCGACGAAGACCGCCTGCGGCTTGCCCAACGCGTTGAACGCGTACAGCGTGCCCGACGCATCGGTGGCAAAGAGCATGTTGGCGTAGGCGGCGCTTTCCACGTTGGCGGGCCCGGCGGTCAGGCCGCTGAACTGTATCCCGGAAATGTTGGCGATGTTGACGAGGTTGGCCCCGCCCACGACGGTCGCGAGCGTGGCCACGCCCTTGTAAGCAGCCTGCTCGGCCTGGGTCCAGGGATAGGGGCGCAGGGCGTACTGGTCGTAGTTCTCGATCTGGTCCAGGTCGCCCTTATCGGTCACGCAGTACAAGTTGCCGTTGAGGAAGGCCATGCCGGTGATGTTGCCGCCCTTGCCGTTGGCGGGGCCCACGATGGTCAGCGGGCTGGCTACAACCGCCGAGCCGTTGCTCAAGGCCACGGTGCCGCCCTCGGCCGTGGCGACGACGTTGAACTGGCCGCCGGACTGGCCGTTAATCTTGTTGGCGATCCGCGTCGCAATGGCGCTGGAAGTATCGCCGGCCCCGAAGTAAATCATCACGTCGGTGGGGTTGGTGGTGACGTTGGGCAAGGCCGTGAAGGAAGGCACGCCGGCGAAACTGGAGCCCGTGTATGTCAGTTTTTCCGAGTAGAAGGTCAGGCGCCCGCCGGTGGCCTGACCGGCGCCGCCGCGGTCCTGGTAGCCGGCGATAAAAATCCCCGACATTTTCTGGTTGACCACCGACGCAATCTGGTTGCCAAAGGCTGCCGACGGCTCGGTCTCGAGGAAATCGATGGGGATGTTGGTCCCAATGGGGTTGCTGTTCACGACGGCTATGGAGGCGGTCGCGGCGCCGGTGACGGCGTTCAAGCCAATCCCGACCTGGTTGTTGGCCAGGATGGTGGGGACAACGGCGCCATTGTTCAGCGAGATGCGGCCCTGGTTGCCCGCCAGGAAACCGGCGGCCGTCACGCCGATGTTCGCGTTGTTGACGGCGGTGACCACGTCGCTGAGCTCGGCCGCGGCGCTGTCGCCGTTCTTGAAATTGACCGGCTGGTTGCTGCCGGTAGAGACCGTGCCGTCGGTGAACTCGAAGGTGGTGGTGACGGGCGGATTGGCCGTGTTGGTGATCTGGAACGTGTCGCCCTTGACGAAGCCGGCGGTGGTATTGATCGTCAGCACCGGCCCGCTGCGGAACTGGAAGGTGTCGGTGTTGGTGCCGTCGCTGAGCGTAAAGGTCTGGCCGTCGCGGACCGCCTGGGCGCCGGTGGGGTCCATGTGTACGTCGATGCCGCAATCGAACTCGAACTGATCGGTGGCGTTGGTCGTGGAATCGGTAACGGTAAAGGTCATGCCGTCGGTGATGTCGTTGGCCGGGGCGGCGGTGGTCTGATCGGTGGCGCCGCCCGTGGGGAGCACGATCGTGGGACTGGTCGACAGGCAGGCCAGCGGCGTGACGTTTGTCCCCAGGCGCGGGGCCGTGCCGGGGTCCTTGGGGTAGTTCATCGCCGCCCCGTTATTGTCCAATTCGTACAGCAGATTGCTTGTGTACGTGACGCCGTTGAGGTCGGCACCCAGACCGTTGCCGAGGTTTCCCACCGCGAACACCGGCCAGATATTGTTGGTGTTCAGCGGGCCGAAGGCCATGGCGTTGAAGTTCACGCCCACCCCGGTATTCTGGACCAGGCTGCCGGTTTGGGGGTCGATGTCGTAGGTGACCAGCCCGTCCTGTTGGTCGGAGATCGCCGTCCGGGCGTCGCCGGTGTTCAGGCGCATGTACTGCCCGGCCGCCGTCATGGCGCCGTTGGCGTCGGCGTTGTCGCTGAGGGTGTACAGTTCACCGTCGGGGCGCATGGCGACGTCGCCGTAGGTCACGCCGTTGGGGGTCTGCGGCAGGTAATCGTTGCCCAGCCCTTGGCCGGTCACCTCGGTCTCATACTCGCCGGTGAAGGGATTGACGGTGTACAGGTTATTGCCGGTGTTGGCGTACAGGGTCACGTCGCCCAGGGTGAAGGGGGCCGGCGTGAGCGTGAGCGACGTGGTGGCGTTGCTGGCAAGGTTCGACCCGTTGTTCGAGTCGACGTGGTTCTCGACCACGCGTTGCACCGAATCGACGGGCTCCTGGCGGGCCAGGCTCTGGCTTAGGGCGTTGGCCGTAACGGCCAGGCCCGTCACTGCCACGTAGTACGTCTGGCTGTCGGCCATGTCGAGCTGGATCGGTCCCAGGTACGGATCGGAACCGGCCTCCGAATTCCCGTTTGGATTCGTCAGCCCGTTGCCGCCGGGGAGCGGCGCCGTCTCGTTGTCGGCGATGTTCGAGTAGCCGGGGATGCTCGATCCGCCGGCGCCGGACTTGTAGATCAGGTCGCCGGCAGAGTCGAAGACCCAAATGACGGTATCCGGCCGGGCCATGCCGTCGGCATAGCCGATGTTGAAGATCGTGGGGTAGCTCGTTTGCGGATCCAACTCTGTGTCCGCCTCGTTCAACTCGAACTTGTACCAGTTCACGTCCAAGAGCGACGAGAGATTGCCGGTGACGGTGATCGCGCCGTCGTTGGATTGCAGCAAATTGCCCAGGTCCTGGGCGTTCTGCAAGGTGGTGGCGGTCGTCCCCACCACGTCGTCGGTCTGGCTGGAGCTGTCTGCCAGGAAGGGCGAATGGTTGGGCAGGCCCTTGATGTCGATGCCGTTGGTGGCGTAATGGATGCTCGAGTACTGGATGACGGAACCCGGAATCTCCTCGAGGCACTGCAGCCGGACCTGCAACTGGTAGATGCCGGAGGTGCGGCCGTACTCGGCGAAGGGCGTGGTGCCCACAAAGGTCCCCAAGGGCGTGGTGTCCGTGGGGGCCACGATCTTGAAGCCGTACAGGGCGATGGTATCGACTACGCCCTGGTCGTTGGGCCGGGCCGCGGCGGTGACGCCGCACGCGGCGCCGGGCATCGAGGCCGTGACGAACGGCGTCGAGCCCGGGTTGACCCCGAAGTTGGCATTGTCGTCGGTGCCGAAGTTCGGGTCGAACAGCGCCACGCCGTAGGGCTGCACCACCGCCTGGCACACCAGGCCCGCGCCGTTGACGGCCGTTACGATATCCCCGCGCAGGACGCCGGTGGTGTCGGTCGTCGAGTTGTAATGGATGTACTGGTCGCCCTGGATCTTCGTCGCCGGCGGGGTACCGGCGTTGTCGATGAACTCGAACGTGACCGAGTTGCCCGTGGTATCCGCAATCTGGAACTGCTGGCCGTTAAGCGAAGAGAGCGGCTGGATGTTCCCCAGCAGCGTGTAGCCGTTGATCGCCAGCACCATGTCGTTGAGGATCGTGGCCATCGTGTCGGCGGCGATTCCGTTGGCCGCGTCGGCCGTGGAGCGATAGTAGATGGGCAGGTCGCCGGGGGTCAGCGCGGCAGAAGCGTTGCTGGCGTCGATAAACTCGAACGTCGCGCCGTGATGGGTGCTGCCCACCTGCACGAAGCCCGTCTGCCCCAGGTCCAGCACCACGTTCAAGCCGCTGATGGCGATCGTGCCGTCGGCCCGGGCCTGGGCCGTGCAGGCCAGCCCGGAGGCGTTGATCACGGCGACCATGTCGGCGCGGACGGTGTCGATCGTGTCGGTGCTGTCGTTGTAGTGGATGGGCTGGTCGCCGAGGATCGGGGCCGCCGGCGATGCGCTGCCGTCGTCGATGAACTCGAAGGTCTCCGGGGTGCCGTTCCCGTCGGTCACCTGGAAGGTCATCCCGTTCAAGCTGGCCAGGTTGGGCACGTGGCTGGCGTCGATGTCGCCGATGGCCAGGGTGTTGGAGTCGGCCACCTGGAAGGAGGTGCCGTTGAGGGTGGCCACATTGGGCACGGTGGTCGCGTTGATGTTGTTGATACTCAGGGCGCTATAGACCCGCACGTAATAGGTGCCCACCTGGCCCGCCGTGCCGGGCAGCACGACCCGCAGTGCCGGGTCGTGCATGTTGTCGCTGTAATCGTCGTTGGGGGCCATGCTGTTGCCCTCCTGGAAGGGCAGCGCCGCGCCGGCCGCCAGCGACGTGCTGCCGCCTTCGGCCGGGTCTTCCTGAACCTTGTTGTCCGAGCGGGCGATCACGTTGCCGTTGGCGTCGATCAGCTCCAGGACCGAGTCCAGGGCGAAGCTGGTCTGTTCCATGGCAATGTAGACTTGGGTCCCCGTCGTCCCGCTGAAGCTGTACGTGTCCACGTCGTTGGGCATGTCGTACATGATCGAGCCGTGGACCTCGAAGCCCAGCCGCAGGTTGTCGTTGCCGGTGTTGATCGAGGTGGCCAATTCCCCCAGGGCCTGAATTCCCGAGCCCGTGGCGTCGACGTCGCTCTTGGCGCCGCTGGCCGGCTCGTTCTCGTTGACCACCGCCACGTTGTTGTCGTTGCTGTACTCGTCCAGCAGAATGCTCCGCCAATCGCCGGGCTGGGGCACGGCCTGGGCATTATTACAGGTATCGTTCTGCGGGTTGCCCGACAGGTCCAGCCCGGCGCCGACCGAGTTGTCGTTGAGCGAGGTCAGGACGACGGGGTAGCCGGGCTGGCCGAGGACCTGCACCTCGCCGCCGATGCGGTCGGTGAATTCCAGGGGCGTGCCGCTGGCCGTGAAGCCGGCGTTGGCGCCCTGGAGCTTGATCACGAGGCTCGCCGTGGGACTGCTCTCCAGGCGGATGCCGCCGAAGCCGTGCTCATTGTTCGAGCTGATCTCGCTCTCGACGACGTGGACGATGTCCGTGTCGTCCCACACCGACTGGGTGGACAACACGCCGCCGCGGACCAGCATCCCGTTGGTGCCGTTGTTCCCCAGGCGATTGCCGCGGACCAGCGGCCCGTCGTTGTCGTCAAACTGGCTAAAGGCAGCCAGGGGGCCGGTCGAGCGGCCCCAATCGGGCACGTTGGTGGCGTTGAGCGAATTGACGTCGATGCTGATGACGGGGCCGGCGTTGTTCTCGAAGATGTTGTCGGCGATGACCGGCTGGGCCCCCAGGACGTAGATCGTGGCGGCGCCGTTGCCGCCGCGGCCGTTGCGGTCGCCGTCGGTGTCGGAGGCCGTGCCCCCAGCGTTGTACTCGATCAGGCTGTCGGCCACGCGGAGGTGGGCCTGGCGGGTCTCGATGGCGTTGAAGCCGGCCGAGCCGCCTTCGATCGTGGTCGTGCCGCCGGCATAGGCCAGCACGGCATGATCGATGCTGCCCTGGGCAGCGGGGGCGAAATACAGGCCGCCCCAGTCGCCCGGATTCGCCGTGTTGGAAGCGCCCGTGTCGAAACCGTCGCCCGTGAGGTCGAACGTGCCGCCCGCGCCGTAGCGGTCGTCCTCGACCGAGGTAAGGACCACGGGATTGTTGGCCGTCCCCTCGGCGATGACCTGCGTGCTGAATTGGGCCTCGATCCGCGAGCCGCTGAGCTTGACCACCACCCCGGGGTCGATTATCAGGCCGGCGTGCCACCGAGCGTTGGTCACCGTCACCAGGCCGCTGAATGTCACCGGCGGGGCGCCGACCGTCACGATCTGCCCGTTGACCGTGGCGCCAATGCCGGCGCCGACAAGCGCCGTGGCAACGTTGTTGGCCACCGTCTCCGGCGAATCGTCGGCGTGGAAGACGATTCGCACGTCCTTGCCCTTCACGCCGGGAGTGCCGGCGACCTTCAGCGCCGTGACGGCCCCCGCGGCCTTGAATGCGAAACTCTCCGTAGTGGTGAAGTTATAGATCGCCACGGTGTCCGGCGGGCTGGTCTCGCTTTCGCCGGAGGTCTCGGTATACGGCAGCGCGTCGGCCCCCGGACCCTTGTTGTTCGCCGCAAAATACACCGGCCCGGGGTCAGCGGCGGTGATCTTGTAATAATGCCAGTTGATCGCGGCGGCCACGGTCTGGGCCATCGCTCCCGGGTCTTCGCTGGGCGTAAAGACGATCGGGGCGGCGCCCTGCGGAGGGTTGGTCGCCAGCCACGCGGCTGTGCCGAACTCGAAGGTTTCATCGTTGGCCGCGTTGGCCGAATCGGTGATCGTCAGCAGGTCGCCGTTGCTGAAGCTCGTGCCGTCCAGGACAGAGAGGCTCACGCCGTCGAACTCGAACGTCGCGCTCCCCTGGCCGTTAGCCACGCCAAAGGTATCGCCGTCGTTGATTGACCCGCCGCCCACGGTCTCGATCTCGACGGGCGACGCCTGCAAGAGGTGGCTGGTAGCCGTGCCGCCGCCCACGAGCGGCCCGCCGGGCTGGCCTTGGATCTCCAGGTTCTCGGGGATGACGTAGGTCAGGTCGCGGGCGTTGAGGCGGGCGGCGGTCAGCCCGAGGTAGGTGCTCACGGTCAACATGTCCAGCGGTTGGCCGGCCTGGGTGCGGATCCGCACCAGCAGGCCGTTGACGCTGTTGCCGGTCAGGGTGTTGGCGTTGAACGAGGGGCCGACGCGGTTGTAATCGGCAGTGTACAGCGCGCCCGCCTGATTGCCCTGGAATTCCGACTCCAGGAAGGTGTCGGGATCGGCCGACATGGCGGCGTCGGCGCTTTGGCTGATCGTGTTGTAGTTGGCCGTGATGCGGGCGTCGATCATGTGGATCGAGTCGTAGATGCCCTTCACGCCGTTGACGCTGACCGAGCCGCCGCCGTAAACGATGTCGGCGTCGTTCACGTAATCCAGGAAGATGCCTTGCGCCTCGGGGTAGGCGCGGGGCGTGACCGGGGGCGGATTGGTGGCGTCGTAGCCCTGGTCGACGTCGTTTTCGAACACCAGCCCGCCCCAATCGCCGGCCTTCGGTGCAATCGTCTTCAGGGGGTTGTCGTTCAGCCCGATGCTGCCGTCCTGGTAGGAGGTGAAATACACCTCGTCCAGCGGCGTGCCCAGGACCTGCAGCGATGCGCCGCTTTGGTCCACCTTGACTGCCGAGCTGCCCACCTGGATGTTGGCCCCGTACAGCTTGAACACCGCGCCGGCGTCGATCATCACCGACACGTTCTTGGGAACGACCACGTTCGAGCTGCCAAAGGAATTGTCGGCCAGGGCGGCGCCCAGAATGTTGGTGCCGATCTCGTAGGCCTGATTATCGGAGATCGTGGCCAGGATGCCCGGATTATCGTTGACGGTGTGATTGCCCTCGATCCGCACGATGTCGCGCAGGCCGATGAGCGAGTCGTTTCCGGCGGTCGTGAGGGCAGCGCCGATCGTGTTGTAAGGCGCGGCCAAAGTGCCGGTACCCCCGCTCTTGGCGCTCTTATCGACGATCAGCGTGTGGTCCTTGCTGCCCGACGATTCGGTGCCGGCCACGTTGAACCAATAATCGTACACCCCGCCCGGGTTGCCGTCGGCGTCGCCGTCGAAGGCCGTGCCGGTGGCGTCGACCAGCTCCGTGAACACGGCGTTGATGGCGCTGACCATGTCGCTCTGGACGACGCCGATGCTGTCGGACGCGGATTGGTAATAGATGGCGATGTTACCCTGCGTCAGGGGCGCCGGGGTCTGACTCGACGTGTCGACGAACTCGAAGGTGTAACTGAAGTTGTTCCCGTTGGTGATGGTGAACGTTTCCCCGTTCAGCGCGGCGACGTTCGCGGCGCCGATGCCCGTGATCGCCACCCCCCCGGTGACCGGGGACTGGGCGAAGGGCGTCGTGCCCGTGTTGACGACGAACGAGCCGGTGAGGATGATCTTGCCGTCGGCGGTGCCCTGGGCCGGGCCGACCGACTGGTCGGGGGTGAAGTTCAAGCGGAGCTCGTACGGCCCAACGGTGGTCCCGCCCATGCCGCTGTCCGGCGTGCTGGGGTCGTACTTGTTGTTGCCGCTGGCGGTGACGCCCACGAAATACGTCCCCGCCGGCAGGTCCATGCTGAGATACGAGTCGTAACTGAAATAGTCGTCGTTGGCCGCGATGGGCGAGTACGTCCCGTCCGGGTTGAGCTGGAACAGCCGCAGCTCGGTGTTCAGCAAGCTGGGGTTGGGAAGCCGCTGGGCAATGGTCTCGGCGCTGATAGTCCCCGGCTGGCTCAGCGTGACCTGGTACATGTCGATGTCGGCACTCTGGGCCTTGAACAGGTGCAGGGCGGTGGTCAGATCGCCCATGCCGGGCAGGATCAGGTCGCTGGTGCCCTGGGTGGCGTCGTCGCCCATGACCTGGACCGGCGGCAGATCGAAGCTGTGGCCGAAGCCCAGGTTGTGCATGATCTCGTGCGCGGCGACCATCGTCCAGGCCCCGCCGAAGGCGCTGTTGCCCCAGTTCTGGTCGGCGTCCATCACCGCCATGCCGCCGCCGCCCACCCCGGCGATGCCGCCCCCGGAGACTTGGCCCATGGGATACAAGTCGCCGGTGACCACGCCGATGCCGGCCGCGCCGGCCTGCGTCGAAGCTACCTCCTCGAACTGGGCCCCGAAGTAGTATGAAAACAGCGTGAAGATGGCGCGGGTGTCGGCTTCCTGCTGCGGCGTAATCTGGTTGTGCAGCGGGTTGCCGAAGCGGTCGGCCCCGTAAATGTCCGGGAAGTTATAGGTAATCGTGGGGATGCCGCTGCCACCGGGATTCTCCCCGGTCCCGCCCATGAAATGCCCCTCGATGGCCACGTCCGGCTCGTCAGGCAGCTTGCGGCTGCCGGGATCGTTGGAGCTGCCGGGCCATTGCAGGTCGTAGGAGGTGGCTTGGATCTCGTTCGAGATGACGTAGCTGTACGGCGAAGTGCCGAAGGATGGTGTGCCCGAAGGCGCACTCGCCGGCACCACCGGCATGGCGCCGGCATAGGTCGTTCCCGCCACCCCCGCCGCCGGCGCGAGCGCCGTGGTAGTGATCGGCTGATAGAAGTCGCCGATCCGCAGTCGCAGCGAGCGCGTGCCATTCGGCGCAAGGCTGCTCAAGGAATTCGCATAATCCGCGGCGCTGAGCGTAGTGCTGGTCGTACTGGCGTAGTACGGCTGCAAGAAGGAGTAGTGCGCCTGCTGGGCCGCCGGAGGATAAAAATAGAGCTGCGCCTCTTTGGTCGCCGAATTGTACGTTACGCTGGTCGGTGTGTAGACCGTGTCGTCGTTCGTGTTGGCCGTGTCGCTGGTGGCCAGCAACTGATAGAACTGCGGGTTCTGCGCCGAGGTCGTGTTCAGCGGATCGGTGAAGTAGACGTCGATCTCGTTCACGGCCTGCTGCAACTGCCCGGCGACGTTGCGCGTCACCGGCTGGGGCACTACCGCCGAGACCATCGCCCCCAGGTCGAGCGTGAAATCGCGCGTTAAATTCACGCCGCCGTTGAAGGGCAGGTCCTTGCCGGCCGGCCCGGTCGCCGGGACCAGGGTTCCCTTCAGCGGGGTGGCGCCGCTGCCGAAGATCGTCAGGTGGTATGTTCCGCTCAAAAGCGTCTGCGAGAAGCGGATGATCACCTGGTTCAGGTTGGGCGCATCGTTGACGGCGATGTAGCCGGGTGTGATCGTCGTCGTGTTGCCCGCGGCATCGGTCCGCGTAAGCTTGATCCCTGCCTGCACCGTCTTCGGGTCGATCTGTTCGTTCTGGTTGAACTGCAAGGTCAGTTGCTCGGGGGCCACGTGGAGCACGTCCCCCTCGTTAATCGTGTTCCCCTGGTTGGGAATCACCGACAGCAGCATCGGCCCGCTGGTCAGCGGGCTCTGCGTGGCGAGGGCGGAAGAAGCAGGCAGCGCCGGGCCGATGCTCAACAACAAGCGGTCCTCGAAGCGCTCGATTCGCAACGAGCGGTTCCGCGACCACTTGTTCGGGCGTTGCCCGCTGCGGCGTGACCGAACCGGCTTGCCAACCCGACGGCGCCCCAATAGACTGTCGAACCCCATGGACCTCTCTCCTCTCCCTCGCTTACAAGCGAGTCCCCGGCACTTCCTTGCCAAAGGCCGGACGGCTCTGAACCGACTCGGGCGGTATAAATGGTATAACGCGCCCAATTACTTCTACGGTAATCGTTTTCACCACAAAATCAAGGGGTATATTGTGTGCACAGAGATATACCGGCCCTTGGACGTAGCCGGCCCACAGAAAGTTCCCGCTCCCTTACCGTTATCCTTCTTGCACGCGAGACATAGCCTCCGATTTTTGACTGCTCTCTCAGGAATAAGTCTCACCCCGGGAATTGCCCTTTTCCCACGCCGGCCTGGGCTGCCGCTGCCGGCTCGTCCAGCAGCGTGGGAAGCCCTGCTGGACAAGCCGGCAACGGCAGGCGGGCGCAGTGCAGAAACCCGGTTGCCTACTTGACATAAGTCAGCATGGCCAAATCGACGGTTTTTGCAGATGGTGCGGCCGTCGACTTCTGCGTGGTTCCTGGCCCCACAACGGCCAACAGGGCGGCGCCCAGAGTCGCCTTGCTGCTGGCCGCACTGGCCGTGGCGGCTGGGCCGCTCGCCGGCGGCGCATTGGCGACCTTGGAGCCGGCAAGAATGGCCGGCGGCGGCGACTTCAGCACGCCCGTCCGCTTCGTGGGCACGTACGTCTTCACCACGGCGCCGGCCGGGCTGAGGATTTGCACCTTGCCGAAGAACTCCGTCCCGGCCAAGAGTCCGGCGTCCTTCAGGGCGACGATCGCCGGAACCGGGTTGGTCACCAGGCCCTTGCTCGACGACTCGTAAAGGGCCGCCGTGTCTTTGGCGCCGGGTTTGGCATCGGCGCTGACGCTGGCGAAACCGCGTGCCTGAAGGGCAAAGCCTTTTCCGGCGAGTGTCGCCAGGCCGGCCTTGACGCTCAGCGCGGCGCCGCCCACCGTGTCCTGCATCGTTACTTTGTCGTTGCCGCCGCCGGTGACCGAGATGTTCGTCACGTTCTTGGCCGTAACGGTCAGCTTCCCGCTCTGGAACAGCATGTGATCGGACCAGAGCTTGGCCGTCTCGCCCTTGCCCGTACCAGTAATCGACAGCGTGTTGCTGCCCTTCAGGCCGTCGAGATTCAGCGAGGTGACGTTCGCTCCGATGGTGTGTGCCACCCCGTCGACCAGTAGGGTCCAGGTACCGGCCGCCTTCCCGGGCGCCAGGTTGAACGTATCGTTGGCCGCGCTCCCGGTCAGCATCAGGGTCGAGCCTGCCGCCGGGACGGTCCCGTTGGGCCGCATTCCAGGGGCAACCTGTGCCGGCGGATCACCCATCGCCAAGGCCGAGAAGTTCCCGGCCAGCGGCACGCCGACCGAGCTGCCAATCTGCAAATGCTCGACCGTGAAGGGCGAGAGTGCGGTTCGCCCGTAGAGCGAGATGGTCCCCGACTCCAGGAAGTACCAGTCGGCCGGCTTCTGGGTCGACGGCGCGCCGTAGTTGGGCACCCACAGGCCCAGATCGTCGTAGCCGTCATGGTCAATGTCGGTGGCCACGGGCCGGGCATTGGAACCGACCGGGCCGGCGATCTGGAACGACTGGATCAGGCCGGGATCGTAATTGTCGATCGCAAAGGAGACATAGAACGTGTCGGTATGGTAGTTCCAGGTGGCCAGGTCGGTATTCCCGTCGCCGTCGAAATCGCCCACCACCGGCAGCCCCACGTCGGCCTTCGGCCAGGCGACGGTTAGCGGGGTACTCGTTGGGCCGTTGGTAAACAGATACCAGTTCGAGCCGTCGAACAGGCCCACGTCGTCGCCCACTTGCGTGTTGCCCAGGAAACTCCCGGCCACCGGCAGGCCGTTCACCTGCGGTGTGCCCGCAGGAAGCGGGGACCAGGCTCCGTACATCAGGAATTGATACTGGCCGCCCACCTTGCCGTAGGCCGCCAAGTCGCTGAAGGCGTCGGGACCGGCGAACTTGCCGGCAAACACAACGTCGCTGGGGTAGCTGCCTGGAACCGGCGGGGCGGTCACGGCCGCCGACGGGTCTGCGCCGTTGATGGGGTCGTAGAACTGGGTGCCCTGCGGAATGTTCACCGCCAGTTGCGTGCCCAGGCTGACCGTGAACTGGGCGGAGAAGTTCCCGCCCGGAAAGCTGTCGCCAGAGGGCAGGACGATCGTGTCCGCCGCGGGCTGCGTCGCCAAGGTCGTTTCGCCGTCCAGCGCGTTGCCCGCATCGTTGACCAGGGAGTCATAAACGGTCAGGGTGTACGTGTCGTCCTTCAGCGTGAACCCCGCGGGGAGATAAAGTTGTACGTCGGTGATCCCCTGATTGAGCAAATTGAGCGAACCATAAGGCAAGACACTGCTGATGGCGACCGGTCCGCTGCTCGCCCCGATCAACGAGTAGTTCGACAGCACGCGGTCCGAGACGTTGTTCAGAGCATAGTACTTCTGGAACGTCGTGTCCCGCACGGCCTGGTCGATGAACTGGATGTCGATCTCATTGACCGAGCGATTCGCGGCGGCCGGGAGCGTAGGCGTGGTCGCGAATGCGTCCTGGCCGCTGGGCTGCAGCGTCACACTGTTGACCTGCGGTCCGCCCGTATCGACGAAGATCTCCAGCGTGGTCGAGCTTACGTTCGGGCTTGCGGTCACGTCGGTCGCGTAGAGGAATCGCGCGCCGTCCACCGCGCTGAAATAGCCGGCGTCGTTCAGGCCGCTGACAACGGAATTCCACGCAGCGGACCACGCGCCCGTTGCGTCGGCCGTGGCCGTGCCCACCAACTGGTCACCCCCACCGAAGTCGGTGGTAACATAAACGTTGATCGTGTCGCCGGCGGTGGCAGTGCCCGTAAACCCCGGCACGGTGTCGTTGGTGATGTTGTCCGCAAAAGTTCCCGGATCGCTGCTGAAGCCCGAGTCGCTGGGGGGAACCGTCGTCGGATCGAGCCCGATGGTCGGCGTGAGGGGCGCGTTCAAGAGCGAGGCCTTGACGGCGTTGACCGTGTGTGGGCCCGCGACGACGGAGCCGCCGGCCGAGGCCGGCGCCAGACTCGCCACCGTCGGCGCCACGCTCAACAGCGACCGTTCTTCCAGCGATTCCAGGGACAGGGCCCGCCGTCCGCCGTGGCGGAGCCGGGAACTCACCTTGCCGCGCCGCGCCGTACGCCGCGACTGGCCCAACTTACGCAACACCATGTGCAACCCCATTTGCTCGAACCCCCTCTCGATAATGCCCGCAAAAGCCCTTGGTGCGATTGTCAGTGTTCCCGGGGAGACATAATGATCACGCCCCCCTGTCTGGTGCAGTGGTGCCCGACCATGCAGCTAGAGCCAGGAATCAGACATACTTCTACTAATAATCAGTGCCGGGGGCACTTGTCAAACATTTTGCAAAGAATGGGCCCTGCGGGTGGCGACGAAGAAAGGGCGCGGGTCAACAGAACCGGCCCCCACGGCCCGCCAAAACGGCCCCGCCGGCCCGGCCGCACGGCCCGCCGCCGGGAGACGCCCTCGAGAGAGCCAAGCGGGCCGGCATGGCGGCCGGCAGCGCCTGTGGCAGATAAGGCTCTCCCGGTGGGTACTTCAGATCGGATCACACCCTCAGCGTGGTCCGGCACACCCGAAAGATTCAGCCACTAAATGCAGTTTCGTGATTCCAGGGAATCCGCCCGGCGCGAAATAAAGTCGATGCGGCGTCTCGTCGCAGCCAGAACGCGGCCTGACGCCGCGCTTACTGTGGGGAGCATCGATGGCCTCCCCTCGAATCGCGAAACTCCATTTAGAACCGCAGCTCGATCCGACCGGTGAAACCGTCGAAGGTCAGCGTGTCGCCCAATCCGACGAAGTTGTTCTGCTGCACCGCTGAGATGAACTGGTCGGTCCGCACCACGTTGAACCACCCGCTCAGCATGTAGCCGGCCGAAATCCGGAGCCGGTCATTGGGGCTGGCCCACCCGGCGCCGAGCTCCAGGTCCAGCATGCTGACGATGCGGTCGGCATGGAAGCCGGTATCCACGATCGTGCCTTGGAAAGCGTTGCTCTGCTGGTAGGCTGCCCGGGCATTGCCGCAGACGAAGCTGGCCGCACTGCGGCCGTAGACGAACAGGCCCAGGTTGCCCCGCCGCTCGCCTTCCAAGCCGAAGCGCAGCCCGGCCCCTTCGTAACGGATCCGCGTGGCCACGGTGCTCGAGATCCCCGCGCCGAAGTTCGAGTTGAATTCCTGATCCAGCGCGGCGTAACGCAGGCCGACCAGCATCGTGGCGCACCATTCGCGTTCGGTGGCGAACGTCCAGCGGTAATCCACGTCCGCCAGATCGTACTTAATGTTGTAGGTGGCGCTGGCGTCGGTGCCGTCGTCGTCGGCGTTCGCGGTCCAGGTAGAAGGCTGCATGACCATCGAGCGGATCAGGTTGTTGGGGTTGGCGTCGGTGCTGATGGAATTTTTGTCATCGCCTTGGAAGTGCGAATAGGTGACTTGCAACGCGACGCAATCTCCCAGGGCCCGCGTAACCCCGGCCCGCCACGCGGGCTGGTAGTCGATATCGACGGTTCCCGGCGGCGCGACCTGAATCGGCGTAGACTGCGGGGCCCCCGGCGGCACGGCCAGCGGCCCGCTGAAGGGCACCGCATAAGCCAGGCTGGCGTTGCGCGGCCGCATGTACAGGAACTCGCCGAAGCCGCCCCAGTCACAGGCGCCCCACGGGCCCCGGTAGACCATGTCTACGCCCTCGGCCTGGCCGCCGTATGCCCCGGGCGGCATGTAGCCCGTCATCGGCGTCTGTGGCCCGGCCATCCCCGGCCCCTGCATGGGCATCGGCGGTTGCATGCCCATCGGCGGTTGCACGCCCATCGGCGGCTGCATGCCCATCGGCTGCACGCCCGCTGGGCCCGCCATCATGTACGGCCCCGGCGTACCCGGAGCCGGGCCCACGTCGGCCGAATCCGCCGCAGCAGGATGGACAAGGCGATCCAAGAAACCCTGTCCCCATGCCTCAGCATGGCTGCCGATCCAGGCACACGCGAGGGCAATGATCAGTCTTTTCCTCATAGGTCCACCTTCGGGCTTCGCGAATTCTAGGGTCAAGCGCCGCCGAGCCCGGTTATGCTGCGCGCGGCCGCGAATGAGGCGAACCTTTCCAGGCTGCTGCGGTTCGCATCATTTCAAACCGGGCGGAGTATAAAATGGGCCGGTCTCAATTGATCCGTGGGAGGGTATCGACACGTTACAACCGGAACTCCAAGAAAAAACGGAATCTCCCGCAAAGTCTGCACATTCAACCCCCGGTCCACAGCCTACCCATTTGCAATCCGATCCCCGTCGCACCCCCCTTATATTTATGGCGGCCCCGGCCTACACGTTTCCTAATTAGCCTTGGTTGCGGCAATTTACGTAAGGTGGGTCGAGCGCAGCGAGCCCCACCATCAGTTCTCCGCGGAGTTTGGTGGGGCTCGCTGCGCCCGACCCACCCTGCACGTTCCGGCCTTCCCAACGAATCTGCGGTTGGGGCAGAATGGGTATCGCGGTGAAGGTGGGAAGAATTTTTTGCCCAGCCGGCTTGACTCTGAGAAGGTTTTGACACAGATTTCAGTTGACGGTACTCTTCTCCCTTTTCTCGTCTTTTCACTAAATCGCTGCTTTCGCGGCACACGCCGAGAGTCTCAACCATCTCCCGGATCGCTCGTGGGTTGAGACGGCTTGGCGACCGAACTCAGGATGGCACCATGCGACAACGTCGGCGTGGCCGTTTGGCCAGTCCCCGGAACGATCGTTTCCACAAGCCACTGCGTGTCGAGCGTTTGGAGTTGCGGGAGCTGCTCAGCGCAACCGCGATCCCGACCACCGTATCGCCCAATTGGTTTGGCGACTATCTGTTGCCGGGCGAACCCAGTCACGTGGGCCTGCCGGCTTTAACGGCCCAGGGCACCACCGCTGCGGCGGGTGCGGCGGCTACGGCCGGCCAAGGCAATGTCTACGACTGGATCGTCCAGTTCGACACCGGCTCGCTGGCCGGGATCGGCTCGGCCGCTCAGACGGCGGGCCTCTTGCCGACCGCCGCCGCGCAGTTCCAGGTGCTGCTCGGCCTGGGCCGCGAGGGCGAAGTGCTGGTCCGCTCCTTCGGCGCGTCGGCCCAGCAGGTCGCCGCCGCCTTGCGCGCCGACACCCACGTCGCCCTGTACGAAATGGACTCGCTCAAGCAGGTGGCCAGCCTGCCCAACGATCCCAGCTTCTCGCAACAGTGGTCGTTGCAGAACACGGGCCAGAGCAACGGCGCCGCCGGGGCCGACATCAATGCCACGGCGGCCTGGAACGTCTCCACCGGCAGCCGCAACGTGGTGGTGGCCGTCATCGATAGCGGCGTCGACTACACCCACGCCGATCTGGCGGCCAACATTTGGACCAATCCCTACGCCGGCAGCGACGGCTTCAGCGGCGACGTGCACGGCTACAATTTCGTCGCCAACAACGGCAACCCCATGGACGACAACGGCCACGGCACGCACGTGGCCGGGATCATCGGCGCCGACGGCAACAACGGCGCCGGTATCGCGGGCGTGGCCTGGAACGTCTCGATCATGCCCCTGAAGTTCATGGACGCCAACGGTGATGGCAACACCTCCGACGCCATCCGCGCCATCAACTACGCCGTCATGATGCGGACCCAGTACAACGTGAACGTGCGGGTGATCAACGCCAGTTGGTCGGGCACGGCGGCCGACCCCGCCCTCAGCGCGGCGATCCAGGCGGCCGGCAATGCCGGCATCCTCTTCGTCGTCGCCGCCGGCAACAACGGCACCAACAACGATTCCGCCCCCCAGTACCCGGCCAATTTCAGCCTCTCGAACATGATCTCCGTGGCCGCCAGCGACTCGACCGACCACCTCGCTGCGTTCAGCGACTACGGGGCGGCTACGGTCAATCTGGCCGCGCCCGGCGTAAGCATCTTGAGCACCCTGCCCGGCAACACCTACGGTTATCTGTCGGGCACGAGCATGGCGGCGCCCGAGGTCAGCGGCGTCGCCGCCCTGGCCTGGGCGGCGGCCCCCAACGACAGCCTGGCCCAGATCCGCAACGCCATCCTGCAAGGCGTCGACAAACTGCCCGCCCTGGCCAACGAGGTCTCTTCCGGCGGCCGGCTGGACGCCTACAACACCTTGCGGCTCCTCGTGCAACCTCAAATCTTGACCCCGGTGATCGCTTCACTGACCGCCAACCCCGGCGCCATTGCATCTGGAGGTACCGTCACCCTGTCCGCGCAGGGGGCTTCCGAGTCGGGAGGCGCCATCACCGGGGTCTATTTCTATCAGGACAGCAACGGCAACGGGCAATGGGACGCCGCCGATCGGTTGATCGGTTCCAGCACCGCCGTTGCCAACGGTCAGGCCGGCTTCGCGATGAGCACCGCGGGCATGGCCGCCGGCAACTATCGCCTCTTCGCCCGCGCCCTGGACGGCAACAACCAGTGGAGCTCGGCGACGGCCGCACAGTTGACCGTCACGTCCGCCGTCAGCCACGGCACCAACCCTGCCACCGCCCAACTGGTCGCCGTCGGCAACACCGCAAACGGCTCCATCAACGCCCCAAACGACCAAGACTTTTTCAAATTCCAGGCGCTGGCCGGGCAGCAGTACACGTTCCAGACGACCCTCGGCACGCTTCACGATTCCGTACTGAGCCTGCTGGCCTCCGACGGCCAGACCGTGTTGGCCCAGAACGACGACATTTCCCCCGGCAACCTGGCATCGCGGATCAACTGGCGGGCTTCCGCCGCCGGAACCTATTACTTGGACGTGACGACCTATCCGGGCGCCGGCACGGGCAGCTTCACGCTCCAATTATCGTCGGCCCCCAGCGGCCCGCCGGTGCTCGCGCCCATCGCCAACCAGGCGGGCGCGCAAGGCAGTACGCTGGTAGTCGTCTTATCAGCCTCCGACCCGGCCGGCCGGCGGGTGACCTACGGGGCGCAAGTGCTCACGGCCGTTCCCACCGGCGCGATCAACGTCGTTGTGGTAGGCAATGTCGTGATGTTCCGGCCCGCGCCTTCCTTCACCGGCAGTTTCCAAGTGCTGGCCTCCGTCAGCGACGGGGTTGCGTCGGCCAGTCAAACGTTTAGCATGAGCATCGGCCCCGCCGCCAGCCGGCAGCGCACGCAGTCCGTGGCCCCGCAGCAGCCTGCGGCGACCAGGGGTCTGGCGGCGCTGGCGGACCAGAGCGCGCTGGCCGCCGCGGCCACTCGGGCCGCCGCCACCCCCTGGAACAACCTCCCCGCAACAAACCGCCCCTTGGACCCCGGCATCCTCGCCGCGTTGTACGCGGCGTGGGGCCAACGGGAAAGCAGTTTATTCACCAACCGTTCGTAGTGACCGCATTCATGCGGTCCTTGACCTGGTCACACACTCCAGGCCCGATAAATCGGGTCACTACTTCCACTGACCCGATAAATCGGGTCACTACGAGCCTCGGTGAATAATCCGGGGTAAAGCGGTTGTGTTGTAGCGCCTCAAGGATCTCTGCTATACTGAGAGGTTATCCAGCGTGCGGCGAGGAAGGCCATGGCCGTTGCCCTCGAACAGTTCGTCAAGCAACTTGCCGATTCGGGCGTGATCGCACCCGGCAAGCTGGAAAACTTCATTCCGCCCAAAGCCTCGCCCAAGGACGCCCAGGAACTTGCCCGGCAGCTCGTCCAGAGCAAGCACCTGACGAAGTTCCAGGTCCAGGAGATTTATCAGGGCCGGGCCAAGTCGCTGATCCTCGGCAACTACACGATCTTGGACAAGATCGGGGCTGGCGGCATGGGGCAGGTGTTCAAGGCCGAACATCGCCGCATGAAGCGAATCGTGGCGATCAAGATGCTGCCCAAGGCGGTAACGAAGGATGCGGTTACGGTCGCACGTTTTCAACGAGAGGTCGAAGCGGCGGCCAAACTGCGTCATTCCAATATCGTTGCCGCCGACGATGCCGACGAGGCGGGCGGCGTCCACTTCCTGGTCATGGAATACGTCGAAGGGAGCGACCTCTCGGCCCTGGTCAAGGCGAATGGCCCGCTTCCCGTCGCTAAAGCGGTCAACTACCTCCTGCAAGCGGCCCGTGGCCTGGAGTTCGCCCATGGTGAAGGCGTCGTGCACCGGGACATCAAGCCCGCCAACCTGCTGCTTGACAAGAAGGGCACGGTCAAGATTCTGGACATGGGCCTGGCCCGCATCGAAACCGGCGGCAAGGCCCCCAGTCAGGCCGAGCTGACCGGCACGGGGGCGGTGATGGGCACGGTCGATTACATGGCCCCCGAGCAGGCCCTCAGCACCAAGCACGCCGATGCCAGGGCCGATATTTACAGTTTGGGCTGCACGCTGTACTACCTGCTCACCGGCAAAGCCGCCTACGAGGGCGATACGTTGATGGCCAGGCTCTTGGCCCATCGGGAAGCGCCGATTCCTTCCCTGGGGGCCGACGTGCCGGAACAGCTTCAGGCCGTCTTCGAGAAGATGGTGGCCAAGACGGTCGAGGACCGCTACCAGACGATGGGCGAGGTCGTGGCCGCTCTGGAACAGTGCGGTCCCGGCCAGCAAGCCTCCCTGAGCCTTCAGCAGCCGGTCGATACGGAACTGGACGCCGAGGTATTGACGTTCCTCAGAGATATCCCGGTTCACGTAACGCCCAAGCCCGCCAAACAACCGGCTCCGGTCAAAACCGGCAAGGACAACAAGAAGTTCATCCTGGGTGCTGCCGGCGGGGCGGTCCTGGGCTTGGCGATCCTGGCCGCCGTAATTCTCACGATGCGGACCAAGGACGGCACGCTGGTCGTGGAAGTCGATCAGCCGGATGCCGCGGTGCAGGTGTTGGATGGGGCGGGGAAGGTCCAGATCAGTCAACCCGGCAAGAAAGGGACGATCTCGATTTCGGTCGATCCCGGCAAGCACCGGCTCAAGGTCGAGAAGGATGGGTTCCAGTTCTTCGCCCAAGACTTCGTAATGGAGTCGGGCGGCAAGCAGTCGATTCGTGCGACGCTGGAGCCGATATCCGGCAGCGCCACGCTGAAAGACCCCGCCTTCCAGCGATGGATGAAGGAGGTTGCCGGCCTTCCCGCCAAGGCGCAGGTAGAAGCCGTCGTCAAGAAGTTGCAGGAGCTGAATTCGGGCTTCGGCGAGAAGCAATGGTACAACATCGAGCGCGGAGTGGTGACGGAACTGCGACTGGAAGCCGACAACGTGACCGATATTTCGCCGGTGCGGGCGCTGCGGGGATTGAACAGCCTGGGCTGCAACGGCAGCGGCCCGGGCATGGGTAAGCTGTCCGACCTGTCGGCGCTGGCGGGAATGCGTCTGGTGCGCCTGGATTGCAGCCAGTCGCGCGTATCCGACCTGTCGCCGCTGGTGGGGATGCCGCTGACGGAATTGTGTTGCGACCATACGCAGGTCTCTGACCTGACACCCGTCGAGGAGATGCACTTGACGCTGGTCTGTTTCACGCCCAGGAAGATCACCGGGGGGCTGGACGCCGTTCGCCGGATGAAAAGCCTCAAGGCCATCGGGCTTACCTGGGAAGGCAAGGACCGGTTCCCGCCCGACGAGTTCTGGAAGAGGTACGACGCCGGGGAGTTCGGCAAGCCGATCACCACCTTCAACGACCCCGCCTTCCAGAAATGGGTGAAGGAGGTTGCCGCCCTGCCCGCCGAGAAGCAGGTGGAAGCCGTCGTCAGGAAGTTGAAGGAACTCAATCCGGGGTTTGACGGGAAGGTCATGGGGTTTCGTTTTGACGAATCGCCCAAGGTTGAGAACGGTGTGGTGACGCAGTTTGGGTCTGACTCGCCGAAAGTGACGGACCTTTCGCCCGTGCGAGCATTGGTGGGATTGAAGAGTTTCGGGTGTGCGTGCCGCCGAGAAGCTAAGAGTGATCTGGCGGACGTATCGCCGCTCAAAGGGATGCCCCTGGCGCGACTGAACCTCTATGGCACACAGGTGTCCGATCTGTCGCCGCTGAAAGGGATGCCTCTGGCGGTTTTTTGTTGCAGCTACACACCAGTATCCGACCTCTCGCCGCTGAAAGGGATGCCGCTGACGGAACTGCGCTGCGACAACGCGCAGGTGTCCGACCTATCACCGCTCAAAGGGATGCCATTGGCGTATCTGGATTTCGGTGGGACAGGGGTTTCCGATCTGTCGCCGCTGAAAGGGATGCCCCTGGATTTTCTCAGTATCTCCTCCAGTAAAGTATCCGACCTATCGCCGCTTAAAGGAATGCCGCTGACGCAGCTGGACTTCTGCGGCACACGCGTATCTGACCTGTCGCCGCTGAGAGGGATGCCTCTGACGGTGCTGGATTGCCGCTACACGCAGATATCCGACGTTTCGCCGCTTGAAGGAATGAACTTGACTATAATTCTTTTCACGCCAAAGAACATCACCAAGGGGCTCGACGTAATCCGGAAGATGAAAAGCCTCAAGACCATCGGACTCGATTTTGCGAACAACTTCCCGCCCGCTGAGTTCTGGAAGAAGTACGACGCCGGGGAGTTCGGCAAGCCGGCCGCGGCGGCTGTCCCTGCGGAGCGCAAGCCGATCACCACCTTCAACGACCCGGCCTTCCAGCAATGGATGAAGGAGGTTGCCGCCCTGCCCGCCGAGAAGCAGGCGGTGGCCGTCGCCAAGAAGTTGCAGGAACTCAATCCGGGCTTCGATGGGAAGGTTACAGACGTTAACGGGGAAGGCACGCCCCTTATCGAGAATGGGGTGGTGACAAGGTTCGGGTTTAGGACGGACGACGTGACGGACATTTCACCGGTGCGAGCATTGGTCGGATTGAAGAGTTTGTTGTGTGAGGGCAGCGGGGCAGGCAAAGGTAAGCTGGCGGACCTGTCGCCCCTGAAAGGGATGCGTTTGACGGCTCTTAATTGCAATTACACGCGCGTACCTGACCTATCGCCGCTGAAAGGGATGCCGCTGTCGGCCCTGGACTTCTCCGACACACAGGCATCCGATCTTTCGCCGCTGAAAGGGATGCCGTTGACGGAATTGATTTGCTGGGGCACGCCGGTATCCGACTTTTCGCCACTCAAAGGAATGAAACTCGAAACCTTGAGGATCGACTGTCCACAGCTCTCTGACCTGTCGCTACTCAAGGGGATGCCCCTGACTCGCCTCTCTTGCGGCAACATGCCCATATCCGACCTTTCGCCGCTCAAAGGAATGCCGTTGACGCAACTGACTTGTTGGAACACGCAAGTATCCGACCTATCGGCGCTGAAAGGGCTACCTCTTGCCCTGCTGGAATGCTCCAACACGCACGTATCCGACCTATCGCCGCTGAAAGGGATGTCTCTGAAGTACCTGAGTTGCGGCTATACGCAAGTGTCCGTCCTGTCGCCACTTGAGGGGATGCCTCTGACGGATCTGTATTGCGAAAATACGGCGGTAACCGACCTGTCCCCGCTTAAAGGGATGAACTTGACCGTGGTTCGTTTTACTCCCAAAAACATCACCAAGGGACTGGACGTAATCCGTCAGATGAAGGCTCTCAAGACCATCGGAATCAGCGGTGCTGCAACGTTCCCGCCCGCTGAGTTCTGGAAGAAGTACGACGCCGGGGAGTTCGGCAAGCCGGCCGCGGCGGCTGTCTCTGCGGATCGCAAGCCGATCACCGCGTTCAACGACCCGGCCTTCCAGCAATGGATGAAGGGGGTTGCCGCCCTGCCCGCCGACAAGCAGGTGGAGGCCGTCGTCAAGAAGTTGCAGGAACTCAATCCGGGCTTCGATGGGAAGGTCAGGGGTAGTTGGGGACAGGGGACGCCCTGGATCGAGAATGGTGTGGTGACGGGGTTCGGGTTTTTCACGGACAGCGTGGCGGATATTTCACCGGTGCGGGCATTCGAACGATTGAGGGCTCTATGCTGTAGTGGTACTCCGTTTAGTGGCAAGAGCAAGTTTTCCGACCTATCGCCGCTCAAAGGCCTGCCTCTGACGGAATTGTTTTGCCAGGGCACGCACGTTGCCGATCTTTCCCCGCTCCAGGGGATGCCTCTGACGCGCCTGATTTGCTTCGGCACGCCGGTATCCGACCTGTCGCCGTTGAAAGGGATGCCTCTGGCGAGTCTGGAACTCTACGAAACGCAAGTATCCGATCTATCACCGCTGAAAGGGATGCCTCTGAAAGCCCTGAAGTGCCACTACACGAACGTTGCCGACTTGTCACCACTTCAGGGGATGTCTATCAAGGCCTTGTACTTGCTCGGGACACGGGTATCCGACCTTTCGCCGCTCAAGGGAATGAAACTCGACCATTTAGACGTCAACCAAACGCCGGTATGCGACCTGTCGCCGCTGGAAGGGATGAATCTGACTAGGATTGCTTTCACTCCCAAGAATATCACGAAGGGGCTGGACGTAATCCGGCAGATGAAGAGCCTCAAGATTGTCGCTACTGGGTACGGAGCCAAGGAGGAGTTCCCGCCCGCTGAGTTCTGGAAGAAGTACGACGCCGGGGAGTTCAACAAGTAGCCCATCCCGGAGAGCAGCGACACCGAGCGCAACGGCCGGTGCGAGCACTGGCAAGATGCCAGTGCCATCCGACGCCTGAGGCGGGACAACGGATAGGGGACGGCACACGGAGTGTGCCTGATACATTAGGCGCTGCCCAGGGCGGCCCCGCCGGAGGGCGTGGGCATGTCGATGGCGCGCAGCGGCAGGCGGACGCGATCCACGAACCCGGCCAGTTTTCGCGAGGGGCCGGGATGCTGGAGCTTGCGAATGGCCTCGCTCTCGATCTGGCGGACCCGCTCGCGGGTGACGGAGAAGATCCGCCCGATCTCTTGCAGCGTGTAGGCGAAGCCGTCGGTCAGCCCGTAACGCAAGCGCAAGATCTCCCGCTCGCGGTAGTCCAGGGTCAGCAGCACGTCGGCGATCCGCGTCCGCAGCATGGCCATGTTCATGCCCGCCAGGGGGTCTTCCTCGCGATGATCGTAGACCAGGTCGCCCAGGAAGTTCTCCTCCTGGTAGCCGACGGGCTGATCGAGCGACAGGGGCTGGCGGCTCATCTTCAGGGCCCGCTGCGTGTCGTCCATCGACAGGCCGCTTTCGTGGGCCATTTCTTCCACGGTGGGCTGGCGGCCCTGATGGTGCACCAGTCCCCGCGAGACGTCGCGGACCCTGCCCATCTTTTCGATCATGTGGACGGGCACGCGAATGGTGCGGCTCTGGTCGGCGATGGCCCGGCTGATGGCCTGGCGGATCCACCAGGTGGCGTAGGTCGAGAAGCGGAATCCGCGGCAGGACTCGAACTTGTCCACCGCCCGCATCAGGCCCGTATTGCCCTCCTGGATCAGATCGAGGAAGCTCAGGCCGCGGTTGCGATAGCGTTTGGCGATGGAGACGACCAGGCGGAGGTTGCCGGCCACGAGGTCCCGCCGGGCCGCCTCGTGCTCCCTGCGCAGGGCGGCGATTCGCATCAGGCGTCGGGCCAGGCCGGCGTGCGTCTGGAGCGTAAGCCGCTGGAGTTGGCGGACCTCGCGACGGGCCTCGGCCGCGACTTGTTCCTGGCCGGCCACGCCCCGATTCTGCTGCCGCCGCAGCATGGCCGCCTGCATCCGCCGGCCGATCGCCTCCAGCGCCGTCAGGCTCGTTGCCAGCCGGGGCCAGCGGAGGCCCATTTCCTCGACCAGTCGGGCCGCCCGCAGGCGACGCGTGGCCAGTCGCCGCCGGGCCTGCCGGCGGAGGTGCACCGTCTTCCCGCCGACCACCAGCGTGGCAAACTCCTTCCGATTCCGCCGCAGCAACTGCCGCAAAGTCCGGGCATTCGTGGCCAGCAGTTGCATCTGGCGGCCTTGCTTGGCCGAGCCGGCGCTGGGCGGCTCCAAGGCTTGATCCAACCGCACCTTGCCCTCGAGCACGCCTTGAAACGTGCCCAGGGCCGCCTGCAAGACGTAATCGCTGTGCAGCAGCCCAAGGCGCAGCCGGCGCCGCGCCGCCTCGATCCGGCGGGCGGTCGCCAATTCCTCCCGCCCGGTGAGCAGAGGGATCTCGCCCATCTGCATCAGGTACGTGCGTATTGAGCCCGGCTCATACTGATCCATCACTGCCTCCTCGCTCCGTTGCGTTTCCGCAGGCCATGTCCCCAGGCGCGGCGGAAAATTGTCTGCCTCCAGTGACATTATTGGCGCGGGCAGGCCCCCAGGCCATGCCGGGCCAATCCGAAATTCGGCCTGGCGCCAACCCGCCAGGCCGGTGATCCGCAAGAACGTGCGATGAAAAGATGCACTGAAAGGCCGCGGTGAACGTTGCCCTGGCCGTCCACCCCCTGTGCATACGCCCGTTCGATTAAATTGGTTCAAAAAATGGGCTGGCTCAAGGGTTTTGTCAAAATAGACGGCGCCTACCCGGCCCCACCGCCGCCGCTGGACATCTGGTAATTTGACCGTGGGCGGGCAAGAGGCCGGTCCTCGGGGCGAGCAATCGGTGGTGCGCAGTGTTCACCAATTGGGTGGCACGCCCTGAGCGTAACGAAGGGGGTGATTTGCGGCCCCGCCATGCCCTTCGCTGCGTTCAGGGACGTGCCACGCTTGGTGCAATCTGAATAGGTTATTGTCTTACAATCCCTAGTCTTGCGGCCGCCACTCCGCGGGGCGACAATAGCAGGCTGACGGGCATTCATATCCACCAGCCGTGCGCACACGCCCCGGTCCCTAAATCCCTAAATCCCTAAATCCCTAAATCCCCAAATCCCTAAATCCCCAAATCCCTAAATCCCCAAATCCCTAAATCCCCAAATCCCCAAATCCCCAAATCCCCAAATCCCCACCGCCCGGAGACGCCCCCTATGGACCCCACGCGGAACAACCCCGATGCGGCCGGCAATTGTGTTCCCAATTCCTGCAACTGCGGCGGCGGACCGAGCCGGCGGGCGTTCCTGAAGGTGGTGGGCCTGGGCGCGGCCATGGCCGCCGCGGGCCCGGTGGGCAGTATGGCCGGCCCGCTCGAGACGGCCGATTTCGAGCGGCTCGTGCCGGCCGATAAAAAGCTCCGACCCGACTGGGTGCGCGCGCTCTTCGCACGCGGCACGCCGGCCGTCTATAGCGGCAAGGAGATGGAGAAGATCGGCATGCCGGTGGGCGGCATCTGCGCCGGCCAGCTCTACCTGGGCGGCGACGGCAAGCTGTGGCACTGGGACATCTTCAACCAGGAGATGCACACCGGCGACGGCAATTATGCCCACCCGCCGCAGCCCGATTTCCCGCTGGAACAAGGGTTCGCCCTCCGCCTGACCGCCGACGGCCAGACGCGCGTGCGCACGCTGGACACAAGGGGCTTCCCGGCCGTCAGCTTCCGCGGCGAGTACCCTATCGGCTACGTCGAATATCGCGACCCGGACTGCCCGGTGGCCGTCCGGCTGGAGGCCTTCTCGCCCTTCATTCCCCTGGACGCCGACAGTTCCAGCCTCCCGGCGACAATTCTGCAATTCACCGTGAAGAACACCGGCAGCGCGGCGGTCGAGGCCGAGATGGCCGGTTGGCTGGAGAACGTGATCGGCCGTCAGGCGGCGGCCGGCCTGGACGGCGTCCGGAAGAACCGTGTGCTCCGCACGGCAGACCGGCTGGCGGTGGAGTGCAGCGCCGAGTCGCGCCCCGAGCCGGCCACGTCCCAGGAGCGAAAGACGATCGTGCTGGCTGATTTCGAGGGCGAGACGTACGGCGATTGGACCGTCGAGGGCCAGGCCTTCGGCCGCGGGCCCGCGCACGGCCCGGCCAACGCCGGCCAGCACCTCAAAGGCTTCCTCGGCAAGGGGCTGGTGAACAGCTACCCCGGCAGCGACGCACCTACGGGAAAACTCACCTCGCCGACGTTCACCATCCAGCGGCGATTCATTTGCTTTCTGATCGGCGGCGGGAATCATCCGCAGGAGACCTGCATCAACCTGCTGGTCGACGGCAAGGTGGTCCGCTCCAGCACCGGCAAGGACAGCGACGCCATGGAGTGGGACTCCTGGCACGTCGATCAGCTCGAAGGCCGGACGGCGCGGATCGAGATCGTCGACAACCACACCGGCGGCTGGGGACACATCGACATCGACCAGATCGAGATGCGTGACAAGCCGCGGCGGGGCGGCACGCGGCTGGCCGACCGGCCCGACTTCGGCACGATGGTCCTGGCCCTGCTGGAACCCCGCGACACCGACCAGGCCCTCGCCGCGGTGCCGGCGGGACGCCTGCCGGAGGCGGTCTTCTCGGCCGACGAGGAAAGGGGACAGGCACATTTTTCGGCCCGGGGACTGTCCCGATTTTCGTCCGACGAAAATGGGACTGTCCCCTTAAGCCGGGGGCCGAAAAATGAGCCAGTCCCCAAGCCGCTGGGCGAAAAACCGCAGACCGAAGAACCGCAAGCCGAAAAGCCGCTCTCCGAAAAACTGCTGGGGGCCATCCGCCGCCGGCTATCGCTCCAGCCGGGCCAAACCGAGAAGATCACCTTCCTGGTGAGCTGGCACTTCCCCAACCTGGCGCTGAAGGACGGCGGCCGGTACTATGCTACGCGATTCAGCTCGGCCGGCGCCGTGGCCGACTACGTGGCCCGGCATTTCGAGCGCCTGGCCGGCCAGACGCGGCTGTGGCACGATACGTGGTACGATTCCACGCTCCCCTACTGGTTCCTCGATCGCACGTTTCTGAACACTTCGATCCTGGCCACCTCGACCTGCCACCGCTTCCGCACGGGCCGCTTCTACGGCTGGGAGGGCGTGGGCTGCTGCGACGGCACCTGCACCCACGTGTGGCACTACGCCCACGCCGTGGCCCGGCTGTTCCCCGAGCTGGAGCGCGATCTGCGCCGCCGCACCGACTTCGGCCTGGCCCAAGACCCGACGACCGGCATCATCAACCATCGCGGCGAGGGGGCCGGGCTGGCCGTCGACGGCCAGGCGGGCTGCATCCTCCGCGCCTACCGCGAGCACCAGATGTCGGCCGACGGCGCTATGCTAAAGGAACTCTGGCCGAAGATCAAGCTGGCCATGCAGTGCCTCGTAAAGCTCGACCGCGGCGCGGGGCTCGTCGAAGGCCCGCAGCACAACACGCTCGATCAGCCCTGGTTCGGCAAGGTGGCCTGGCTCAGCTCCTTGTACCTGGCAGCCCTGCGGGCGTGCGAAGAAATGGCCCGCGAAGTGGGCGATGCGGATTTCGCCCGCCAAACGGCCGATATCTTCCAGCGCGGCGCCAAGAGCCTCGATCGCGAATTGTTCAACGGCGAATATTACTACCACGTTGCCGATAAGGCCCATCTGAAGAGCGTGGGCTCGCACGACGGCTGCGAGATCGACCAGGCGTTCGGCCAGAGCTGGGCCTTCCAGGTGGGCCTGGGCCGCATCCTGCCGGAAGAGCACGCCCGGCAGGCCCTGGCTTCCTTGTGGAAGTACAATTTCACGCCCGACGTGGGCCCCTACCGCCAGGCCCATCGGCCGGGCCGCTGGTACGCCATGCCGGGCGAGGGCGGCCTGCTGATGTGTACATGGCCCCACGGCGAAAAGGCCCGCGTGCAGCAGGGCTACGATTACTATTTCAACGAGTGCATGACCGGCTTCGAGTACCAGGCGGCCGGTCACATGATCTGGGAAGGCATGCTCGAGGAGGGCCTGGCCGTGTGCCGCGCCATCCACGACCGCTACCACCCCTCGCGGCGCAATCCCTGGAACGAGGTCGAATGCGGCGACCACTACGCCCGGGCCATGGCCAGCTACGGCGTGTTCCTGGCCGCCTGCGGCTACGAGTACCACGGGCCGAAGGGCCACCTGGGCTTCGCCCCGCGGCTAACGCCCGATGATTTCCGCGCGGCCTTCACCACCGCCGAGGGCTGGGGCACGTTCACGCAAAAGCGCAGCGGGCAGGCCCAGCGACATTCGCTGACCCTGGCCGCGGGCCGCCTCCGCCTGCGAACGCTGGCCTTCGCCACGCCCGACAGCCTGCGCCCCGCCAAGGCCACGCTATCGCTAAACGGCAAGCCCCTGCCGGCCACGCTCACCGCCAAGCCCGGCCGAGCCGAAATCACCCTGGCCGACGAGTTGCTGCTGCAAGCCGGCGAGCGGTTGGAGATTGTTTTGGACGGGTGAGGTACTTATGTAGCAGCCCCCACGCCGTGTGCCGTCCGCCCCACCTCCTCCGCTTCAGCGAACGGCACACGGCGTGTGCCTGCTACATTCCATGCCGTCAACGGTTACCCAACCACGGCATCAATAACCGGTCCCCGGTTCGCCTGTTCTTGCCGGCCGCAACGGTCGGGAGGCTGGGGCACAGACGCATAGTACCATAGCGTTTCGGAAAGTCGAACGCTTGCAGGCAGGGACTGAGGGAAGGGGGGCGCGAGGCGCCTCGAAATACGGTGATTTGTTGGGACTGCCGCAAGAGGGTTGGGTTCGTGGGACCGCGGCCTCGTCGTTCGGGCGTGTTGACGCGACGATCCGCGGCGCGACCTCACGACGGCATAGGCCTTAAGGAAGACACCGATCGACGCAATCGGTGTCATCTTGGCAGTCCCACCCTTCCGATCGGCAATCGCCCTGCTACTCCCCGTAACTGGTCGAATCTCCATTGCCGCCCCATGGGATGGGCAAGATCAACGCGCTATCTCGGGCGGCAGACCTGTTGTCTGGGGACACGGCATTCGTTGCCCCAGAAATCGGCAATCCGAGCAATTGAAGTCCGAAATGCCCCGGGATCACTGGCCTTGCTCACAAAGGCGTTGGCCCCCGCATCGAGGCAATCCGCCGCGACAGCGTCGTCGTCGGCGCAAGTGAGCATGACTACCGGAGTCAAATACAGGAGGGGGTCGGTGCGAATCCTTGAAAGAAGGTCCAGGCCCGTCATTCGCGGCAGATACAAGTCGAGGAGGATAAGGTCAAACGGTGAGGCAGCCGGGCGTTGGCCCCCGTCCATGCCGAGCGATTCCACGGCGAGCTCGCCCGTCTGGGCAACGGCCACCTCTATCGGCCTCGGTAGGCGGCACTCCGAGAACGCCCCGCAAGTCAGCTTGGCATGCCCCAGATCGTCCTCGACCAGCAGGACTTCGAATGGCTTCTTGCCCGAAGGCCACCCGTCCTCGCGGGCCGGCAATTTCAGGCTAGGCTGACCTTTGGGAAGGAACTCCGCGCGCCATACAGGTATGGCCGCCGGCGCTTCCACCCCCACTTTGACCTGATTCCCGCGTATCCCGAGAATCGTGACTCGGATGTCCGCTCCAATATGGATCGAACTATCCCGCTTGCGAGACAGAACCAGCATGGCCATTCCTCCGTGACAATCGACCCCGAAACAAGCCGTGGTGCGCTATCTGGATTCATTCTCCAGCTCAGGGAGGCCACTGCTGAGCTGCTGCTCGATCTGAGGTCTGGTTCCCCGGCGATCCGACTGTGGAAACTCGTCAGCCTGTTGCGGATACCGCCGAATTCTGAAGCAGGATAACGCAGAGAGCGAGTCCAGTGCAAGGGCAATTCTCGGCAGAATCCGCGTACGCGCTGACAGCAAAGCCGGCATTGCTAGCTTTGGCCGGTCGTCCGTGGTGTGTGGCGGTGCTCAAGGAAGGCTCTTACCTGCTGCAGGGCCGCGGCGAATGCTTCGTACCCGGCAGGCTTGACGACATAGCAACTACAGTGCAGGCTCTTGCACGTCTTGATTTCGTGCGGATTGTCGGTAGTGCTCAGTACAACGACCGGCATCCGCCGCACTTGCTCGTCTTGCCTGATCCGTCGAAGGACTGCAATGCCGTCGACCTTGGGCATGCGCAGATCCAGAAGGAGGAGATAGTGGACGTCCGCCTCGCGTGAAGGTCCCTGGCCGCTGCCGAAGAGGAAGTCTACCGTTTCCTGTCCGTCCCTGAATCGAATGATCTGGTTGTTCACGCCGACCTCTCGCAGAGCCATTCGGGTCAGTGCCGCGTGCCCGTCGTCGTCTTCGGCCAGCAGGATCACGGTGTCTTCTTTCATCGTCGGACCTCGGTTTCCGATTGTCGATGGAGTTTGGAGCGCGCGGATTCAGGCAACGGTGCGGGGGGTAGCGAAACAAAGAACTTGCTCCCCTGGTTGGGCGTCGATTCCAACCAGATCTTTCCGCGCTGCCGGTCAAGAGATCGTCGTACGATGGTCAGGCCCAACCCTTGTCCACCACCTCGATCCGGGTTGAGGCGATAGAAGAGCCCGAAAATCACGTCCTGGTGTTCCGCATCGATCCCAATGCCATTGTCTTCCACGCAATAGAGCACCTCGTTCCGCTTCTGGTGTGCAGACACCCGGATGACCCCGGGTCTGCTCGGGTCAAGATACTTGAGTGCATTATCGAGCAGGTTGGAGAAGACCTGGCCAAGTTGGGTGGCGTCTCCGCGGCACGGGGGCAAGGCATCCACTTGTACCGTCGCGCCTGCCTGCTCCACAGAGAACTCCATCGACTTGACGGTCTCGGCCAGCATCTGGTTCATGTCGAGTTGTTCGATCGCCAGGGCAGCGCTGCCGATTCGCGAGACGTTCAGCAGTCCCGCCAGCAGTGCATCCATCCTGCTCGAGCCGGCGCGGATGTACCCCAGCGACTCCGGGATCTCCTGGTCCAACAGCGGCAGAAGTTGGGCTCTGAGGGACTCTGCGTCTTGGATGCGAGCGACGGCGGTTCGGGCCCGGTCGCAGGCCGACGCCAACATGTCGCCGAACCCCCGAATGTTCACCAGTGGGGCGCGGAGGTCGTGCGAGGCCACTTGCACGAAATCCTGCAACTCGCGGTTGCGACGATCGAGTTCCCGGTTGAGCTTGTGCAAGCGGCGCTGCCCGCGCCGTTGCTCCACAGACAGCTTTTCCTGCGCCGCTTCGACCTCGGCTTCCACCCGCTTGCGCTCAGTGACATCCACCACCGCGGCGCGGCACTCCTGACCATCCTCGCTGGCTCTTGCATCGATGCGCGCCCAGAACGGGTCATTCGCCTCTTTCCGAAGCGCCAGCTCAGAGGTCTCTTTCGCCTGGCTTTCAAATACTTTCTTCAGGAAGGCGTCGAAGGCGGGGCGGGAATCAGCGGAAACGAACAGCCCGAAGCGCCGGTTCACCAGCCCGCAGCGATCCACTCCCAGCAGGCTCGCCCCGGTGAGGTTCACCCGGCGGATCGCTCCGTCGCGCCCCAGGGTGAAGTAGCCCACGGGGGCAAAGTCGTAGAGGTCGGTGTATTGGGCAAGGATCGCCTCCACCTCGGCCCGCGTCCGAAGCAGCTCCTCGTTCTGCATCTCCAACTGAATCTGGTGGACTTCCAGCTCGTGGACGAGCCGCTGCGTTTCTACCGCCGCCCTTGGACCTCCGGCTTCCGACCCCCGGCTGCTCTGCTTCTCTTTGAACCGCGCTTCCGCCCGGCGGCGCAGCGCGGCCGCACCGGCTGAGTTATCCTGGCCCTTTTTCATCGCTGACCCCCGCTGTTTCGCCGGATCCCGGAATGGTTCCGGCGGCCTTCTCGCGTTGGCTGCGTTGCATTTCAGCCTGCAACCTCTCCCCGGCCTGATCCAGCTTCACGTCTTGTGCCACGATGTGTTTTTCCAAATCGGCTTGCGATTTCCGCAGCTCCGCCTCCAGCGTCTTGGAAACGGTGATGTCCACAAAGCTGATCGCCACGCCGTCGATCTTGTTCTCCAGCGTGCGGTAGGGCAGAATGCGCGCGGTAAACCAGCGCCCGTCGCGGGCGGCGACCTGCTTCTCCGCGCTGCCCAGCGTCCGCAGCACTTGCCGCACATCCTCGCCCAGTTCGGGGTAGAAGAGGTCGGAGGCGATATCGGTGATGGGCCGGCCCACGTCGCTGGCGATCAGTTGGGTGATCTTCGTCGTCTGGCTACTGAACCGCCGCACGCGGAGCGCGTTGTCCAGAAACAAGGTGGCGATGTCCGTGGTGTCCAACAGGTTCTTCAGGTCGCTGCTCGTCCGAAACAGATCGTCCACCTTGACCTGCAACTCGTTGTTCATGGACTGCATCTCTTCCTTGGAGGTCGTCAGTTCCTCGTTGGTGGACTGGAGTTCCTCGTTGGTGGACTGGAGTTCCTCGTTGGTGGATTTGAGTTCTTCCTGGGACGTCTGCATTTCTTCGCGGGTGGTCCGCAGCTCCTGACGAAGTTGCTCGATCTCCCGCTCCATTTCCGCCAGCCGGGCGCTGCGGGCAGGTCCGCGCTGGGGCTTACCGGCCGGCTTGGTTTCGGGGGGCGTGGCAACGTCCGCAAAGACGATCATCACCGACCCGCGCAGCTCCTCCGGCTCTTCCAGGGGCCGCACGGTGAGGTCCACCGCCTGCGTCCCGCCGTTGGTCTTCACGACCACGTTCCTGAGGGTCGCCGCGCCTTTTTGCCGGAGGGCCTTCTGCAAGGCGCCGGTCAGCTCATGGCGCAGCCCTTCGCGGGCCATGGCAAAGATGTTCCAGTTGGTCTTGCCGGCCGGGGGCTCCAGGTATTTGCCCGTTCGCCCGCTGATGTACAGGATGTCGCCTTTGTTGTTGATCAGCACGGCCGCCGGGGAGTAGCACTGCAAGAGCACTTGATCCGCCAGCGACTGCAGGTTGGCCGCCGGCTGCAGTGCCTTGGGCGGCGCGTCCGGTACGGGGGCGACAAACGCGGAGGGAAACGCGACCGGCTCCGCCCGCAGGGCCGACCCGAGCCGGCGGTAGAGCCGCCCTTTGCCCGCCGGCGGCGCGAAGAGGTCGGTAAAGTTGCCGGTGGTCTCCGCGTTTCCCAAAAACAGGAAGCCCCCCGGATTCAGACTATAGTGAAAGAGCGGCAGCAGTTTTTTCTGCAATTCCGGGGTCAGGTAGATGAGCAGGTTTCGGCAGCTCAAGATGTCGAGCCTGGTAAAGGGGGGATCCCTGATGAGGTTGTGCGGGGCAAAGACCACCATCTCGCGGATGGGCTTGGCGACCTGGTAGCCGCGCTCGACCTTGACGAAAAACCGGCCCAGGCGCTCCGCCGACACGTCGGCGGCAATGTTGGCCGGGAAAACGGCCTCGCGTGCTCTCTCCACGGCCTCGCGGTCCAGGTCGGTGGCGAAGATCTGGAGCGTAGTGTCCCCGGCCGGCTTGTGAGTTTCCATCGCCTCTCTGAAGACGATGGCCAGGGAAAAAGCCTCCTCCCCGGTCGCGCAGCCGGCCACCCAGGCCCGCAGCGCCTGACTGGGCGGGCGCCCGGCCAGCAGCGCCGGGATGACCTCGTTCTTCAACTGTTCCCACGCCGCCGGGTCGCGGAAAAAACTCGTTACCCCGATCAGAAGCTCCTTGAACAGCAGATCCAGTTCCTGGGGATTCTCCTGCAAGAGCCGGACATAGCTGGCAATCCTGTCGATCTGGTGGATGCCCATGCGCCGCTCGATGCGGCGGTAGACGGTGGTCTTCTTGTACAGGGAAAAGTCGTGGCCCGTCTTCGCCCGCAGCAGGATCACGACCTTTTCCAGGCCGCTCTCGGCTTTGTCTTCCTGGGCAAGTCCGGGCCTGGCGATGCGGGGCGCGTGGTGGAGAAAGGCGATGATCTTGCCGGGAAGCTCCTCCACCGGGGCGACGATGTCGGCCAACCCGGCGTCAACGGCGCTACCGGGCATGCCGTCGAATTTGGCCGACGCCGGTTCCTGTACAAACACCACCCCGGCTTT
Source organism: Thermoguttaceae bacterium (assembly GCA_049515555.1). Lineage (GTDB taxonomy): Bacteria > Planctomycetota > Planctomycetia > Pirellulales > Thermoguttaceae > JBEKTY01. The sequence continues at coordinate 12,953 of JBEKTY010000029.1, read as the reverse complement.
TTCCTTGATCGCCCGCAGGCCCAGCGTGCCGTCGGAGCCCATGCCCGAGAGGATCACGCCGATGCTCTGGTCCTGCCGGTCATCGGCCAGGGAGCGGAAGAAGAAATCAATGGGCAGGCGCAGGCCCCGCGGCGCCACCGGGGCGAGCAGGTGCAGCACACCGTGCAGGATGGACATGTCACTGTTCGGCGGGATCACATACACGCAGTCCGGCCGGACGCGGGTGCGATCCTTGACCTGGATGACCTGCATGGCGGTGCCGCGCTGCAGCAGTTCCGCCATCATGCCCTTGTGGGTCGGGTCCAGGTGCTGGACGATGACAAAGGCCATGCCGCTGCCTTCCGGCACTTTCCCCAAGAAGAGCTCCAGCGCCTCCAGCCCCCCGGCGGAAGCGCCGATGCCGACGATAGGGAAGGCAGCTTCCGAACTGCGCGGGCGGCCCTCTTTGGGCGGCGCGCCTTGAGGTCCGGGACGGGCAGGTTTCTGCTTTTTCGAAGAGGCTTGTTTCCGTTCGGGTTTGGCTGGCTTTTTCACGGTTCGTCTCCTTGCAGCGGGCCAACTCCGTGCGGCAGGACGTGCGGAAAAGCCGCGCCAACGCCGCAGTAGCTCTCGGCACGCCCAATTCGGTGTAGCGTGGTACTGCCCAAGCGGCCGATGCCCTCAATATAGCGATAAGAGGGGAAAACTCAATTGCCCCCCGCGAAACCCGATCGGTCAGCGGGGTGCGTGGTTTGCCGCAGTGCTATCGTAGATTACCGAAGATGCGGAGGATGGGCGAAGTCTATCGCGTAACAACCCCCCAGTCTGTGTTATTTCCGGATGTTAGCGAGTCCGGCAAGCATTCAACCCCCTACTGAAGGCGATGGGAGCCGCGGTCGACGTCGCCGGCACGGCGGAAAGCGGCCAGCGAGGCCTCCAGCGACTTCAACTCCGCCAGCGCCAGCAGGAAGGAAAGCGTCGATTCGGCGCCCTGGTTCTGATTGGCCCGATCCTGGTGCAAGCCGTCGCGGCAGCCGCCGGTGCGCGCGTCGTACAACTCCGCGCCGAGATCGTTGCCGCCGAGGAACCAGTCGAAGACCCTGCGGGCCTCGTTGAGCCAGAAGGGGTCCTCCGTGGCGTGATAGGCCTCGATGGTCGCGGAGACCATGGCCTGGGCCTCGATCGGCTGCTGGTCGAAGTCGGCCGGCTCCTGGCCGCGGCGGCAGAACCCGTTGTTGCCGATGGGCCGGAAATGACCGCGCGGGGAACGCTGAAGGTCGGTCAGCCAGCGGAGCGTGCGCAGGCCGACCTCCATCGCCCGGCCGTTGCTCGTCCAGCGGCCGCTAAGGATCAGGGCGTGCGGGAGCTTGGCGTTGTCGTAGCTGACGACGTCTTCGAACCACTGCCAGTCGTCGGACGCGGTGTGTTCGTAGAGCTCGATCAGCCGGCCGCTGAAGCTGTCGCGCAATTGATTGACCAGCCGGTCGCCGCTGAGCCGCCGGCAATACTCGTGCACTCCCAAGAGCGTCGAGGCCCAAGCGCGGGGCGAAGTGAGCTCGGTGCAGGTCGGCAGGGCACGATCGAAGGTCTGCACGGCCCAGGAGGGAAGGTTGAGCCGTTTGGATCGGCCGATGCACGCCCCCATGGCCCACATGGCCCTGCCGAAGCAATCGTCCGAGCCGACCTGTTCGAGCCAGCGGCGATCGAAGCCCAGGAAGTTGCGGAAGCGACGCTTCTCCCAGTCGAAGGCGGAGTTGAGGAAGGCGGCATACGTCGTCCCCGCCTGCTGGAGTTCCGGCGAATCCTGCCCGATCTCCGCCAAGAGGACGGTCAAGAGCAAGGCCCGGGCGTTGTCGTCGGTGCAGTATCCCTCGGCGAAACTGGGCAGGGCGAAGCAGGCGTGCTGGAACATCCCCGTCGAGTCGGTCATTCGCAGCAGATGGTCCAGCCGCCAGCGGGGAAGTTCCCAGGGCCGCTCTTCGAGCGTGGGGATCGCCAGCGGCTTGATGGGGAACTCGATCCGACTGCGCCGCACCCGCTGAAACGATTCCATATACAACAGCGCCACGTGGCTCCAGATCATCTCCCGCCCCAGCAGGTAGGCCCGCTTACGCATGGCGTGGCGGCGCGGTTCGTCGTGGAGCAGGCCGCAAATCTCCCGGGCGATCGCGGCCGAGTCGGCAAACGGCACCAGCAAGCCGCGGTTGTCGGCCAACAACTCTTCCGCGTGCCAATAGGGGGTGGAGATGACCGCCTGCCCGCAACCGAAGGCGTAGGCCAGCGTCCCGGAGGTGACTTGCGCCGCATTGAGGTAGGGGGTGATGTAAATGTCAGAGGCCGCAATGAACTCCGTCAACTCGTGCAGTTCGACAAAACGGTTGTAAAAGATAACGTGCTTGCCAATCCCCAGGTCCCACGCCAAGCGCTCCAGGCTCAAACGGTAACTCTCCCCCTGGTCGCGCAACAGGTTGGGATGCGTGGCGCCCAGGACCATGTAAATCACGTTGGGAAACTCCCGAATCACCTCGGGCAGTGCGCGGAGCACGTATTCGATCCCCTTGTTGGGCGCCAACAGCCCGAAGGTCAGCAGGACGTGTTTGCCCTCGACGCCGAACTGGTCCTTATAGAAGTTGGGATCCACCAACGGCACGTTGGGAATGCCGTGGGCGATCACGCCGATTTTGTGTTCGGGAACGCCGTAGATCTCCGTCAGGAACGACTTGCCGCGTTCCGACATGGTGATCAGCCGGGCCGAGAGTCCGGCCAACTCCTCCATCACGCAGCGTTGCTCGTGGTTGGGCTCGCGCAGGATGGTGTGCAAAGTGGAAACCACCGGCATGCGCAGGTCGCGCAGCAATCCGAGGATGTGCCGGCCGGCCGGCCCGCCGTAAATGCCGTACTCGTGCTGCAACGAGACAAGGTCGGTGTTGCTGAAGTTGAGAAAATCGGCCGCGCGGCGATACGAGTCCAGATCCTGCTCCTGGAATTCGAAACGGACCTCCGGCGGATAGTCGTAGCCTTGGGGAACGTCGTTCACCGGCACGACGATGTAGTCGCTGTCGGGATACTGGCTCGCGATGGCATTGTGCAGATCGGAGGTGAAGGTGGCGATGCCGCACCTGCGCGGCGGGTAATCGCCGATAAACGCGAGCTTGCGGATTTCCAAGGTTCGTGCCATGCGAGATTCTCCTGCTACAGTTGTTTGCTGTACGTTCCGCCGAGCCGCGCGACCGTGGCCGGGACCGGTCAGGGCAGGTGACTGCCCACGCGTGTGGCCGGCGTGTCGCCGGCAGGAGCGTGGCGGCCTTTGCTCAAGTCAACTGGGGAAGGCCATCAATCCTGGAAAGAAACCCTAACCGATTAGCTCCACGTTCTCTCCTGATCGTCGGCGAGCAACCGTAATCAGCAGTAACGCATTTTCTATTCCCCAGACGGAAAACGCTTCATTGTTGGAATAGACATAATACACGCCTCTCCCAATCAGGTTGCCTCGTAATCCTGTCTGCAATTCGAGTGCACTCAGTCCACTTCCACTTCATTGACCACCTGGGTCACGCCGCCAATCTGGGCCACGGTTTCTTGGGCCATTTGCGTTTCGTGGAAGCTGAACAGGTGACCTCTTAGAAAAAGGACGCCGTGTTTGCACTCGCACGAGACTCTTCTCAAGGCTTCGTACGGGCTGTTATGTAGACACTCCATCGCCGCCTCTGCAATCCCGTGGGGACGGACACGGTTGTCACTAACCGTTAGTAGATGCACGGCTTACCGCCTTACGTAAGAACAGAGAAACCTTCCGTGGGTGGATGGCCTCACAGCCAGCTACAACTGGCCGCCCAATGGACCGCCACGATCCGGTGTGGGCCTTGCGAGGCAAAGCGAACTGATACGCAACCGCTGGGAGAGCCGCTTACGAGAGAAGATGAGCGCGCGTACGGCGGACCTGGCTTATGTGATCAGGACTGCGGATGATGATACCACACCAGTGCTTGGATTGTAAACCCCCTCCGGTGGGATTGGGATGCTGCCACTGCTACCGGACGTTGCTGACCGGGCTGACCGCCGAGGGCTGGGGCGCGTTCACGCAAAAGCGCACCGGGCAAGCCCAGCAACAGTCGCTGGCCCTGGCCGCGGGCCGCCTCCGCCTGCGAACGCTGGCCTTCGCCACGCCCGACGGCCTGCGCCCCGCCAAGGCCACGCTATCGCTAAACGGCAAGCCCCTGCCGGCCACGCTCACCGCCAAGCCCGGCCGAGCCGAAATCACCCTGGCCGACGATCTGCTGCTCCAAACCGGCGACCGCCTGGAGATCGTCCTGGACGGGTGAGGGAGGCACACATAGGTCACATAGGACCTATAGGACACATACGATCGCCCTGGGCGATTGTGGGAAAGCGCCGAAGCTTTCCACAATCAACCACGGCATCAATAACCGGCCCCCATTCCCCTGTTCTTACCGGCCGCGGCCCACCGGCTCACACTGGCTCGACCCGCACCCTCACGGCCAGCTCCTCGATGCGGGGCGGGGCGACGCGGCAGGGCAGCAGTTGCCCCAGGTTGTCGCACGCCGCGGCCACGCCCCAGCGGACCGCCTCGACCATCTCGCGGCCCTGGCGCAGCGAGCAGGCGATGCCCGCCGCCAAGGCATCGCCCGAGCCGATCGGATTGACCACTGCCGCGACCGGCGGCGGGTGCAGGCGGTAGGCCCGACTCGACGAGCTGACCCACACCGCCCCCACCCCTTGCGTAACGACCACCCAGGCCGCTCCGCGGCGGTTCAGTTCCCGCATGGCGTCGAGCACTTGGCGGTCGGCGGACAAGGGGCGGCCCACGGTCCGCGAAAGCTCCTCGCGGTTCGGCTTGACCACCAGCGGCTTGAGGTCCAGCACGCTGAGCAGGCCCGGACCGGAAAAGTCGAGTACCGCCGGGCAGGGCGTTTCCTGGAGCAGCTCGCGGTACAGCGACAGGGGCGTTCGGCGGGGCAGCGAGCCGATGAGCACGACCGCCTCGGCCCGCCCCGCCTCCTCCGCGTAGCCGGCGCGGAAGGCCGCCAGCTCGCCGGCCGTCAGCGGCCGGCCCTCCTCGACCAGCTCGGTCGTCGTGCCGCCGGCGCCATCGAGGATCGTCGTGCAGACCCGGGTGGCCGACTGGGTGACAATCCACCGCCGCGGCACGCCCAGGTCGGCTAGCTCGCGGTCGATGGCCGCGAGCGGCGGCCCGCCTACGGGGGCCAGAACCAACCCCGGGCAGCCCAGGCAGTGTACGGCGATGCCCGCGTTCAGGACCTTGCCCGAGCTGCACCACACCGCCTGGCCCGCACGATTCACTTCACCCACGCGAAAGCGGTCGACGACGAGGATCTGCTGCCAAGCGGGGCTGAGGCCGGCCGAAAGGATCACAGCATGGTCTCCGGAAATGTATCCGGCACACTCCGTGTGCCGATGGCGCCACGCGGCACACGGAGTGTGCCGGATACGGATTACAGCATCTCTTCCAGCAGCCGCGATAGTTCCTCGTCGGACACGTCGCGGGGATTGGCGCTCATGCTGGTTCCCCGCGCGCTGCGGACCAGCTCCGGGATCTGCTCGCGGCCGACGCCGAGCTGGCCCAGCCGGCTGGGCACGCCCACCCGGCGGCAGAGGGCTTCGATCTCGGCGATCAACGTCTGGGCGGCCTCCGCGGCCGGAATCGTCGGCGGCAGATCGAGCACCTGCCGGGCCAAGTGGGCCAACTCGGCCTGCCGCACCTGGCAATTCAACCGCAGCGCGGCCGGCAGCATCACGGCGCAGGCCAGGCCGTGGGGCACGCGATTGTGGATGCCCAGGGCCGCCGCCACGCCGTGCGCCAGCCCCAGCCCGGAATTCGCCAAGGCCATGCCGGAGAGCAAGGCGGCATGGGCCATCTGCTCGCGCGCCGGGCGGCTGCGGCCGTTCTCCACCGCCTGGAAAATCGCACCCAGCCCGCTGCGCAGACCCTGGACGGCCAGCGCCTGGGGAATCGGCCGGGCATTGCGCGAAATGTAGCTCTCGATGAGCTGCGTAATGGCGTCGATACCGCTGGCCGCCGTCACGGCCGGCGGCGCCGTAACGCCCAGCTCCGGATCAACCAGCGCGATCCGGGGCAGGAGCCGCTCGTCGCGCAGGCTCTTCTTGAAGGGCGGATCGTAGCATGAGATGACCGCGTTGCGGGTCGCCTCGGCGCCCGTGCCGGCGGTGGTCGGCATGGCCAGCACCGGCAGCGGCGGCTCACTGATCTTCAGGCCGCGGCCCACGCCTTCCAAGTAGTCGGCCACGGTGCGGCTGTGGCGATTGGTGGCCATGGCGGCCGCCGCCTTGGCCAGGTCCAGGGCCGCTCCGCCGCCAACGCCCAGCAGGAAATCGCCCGGACTGGCCCCGTAGCCCCGCAGCTCCAGTGCCAAGCGATCGACATCGTCCACCTCCGGCTCGTGGGCCAGGGTTCCCAGCAGTACGGAATCGACGTTCTGGGCGCCCAGTGCCTCGCGGATCTCGCCCAGGGTCTTGGCGGCGATCTCCGCCGGCAGGCCGGATATCAGCAGGGCCCGGCGGCCCAGCGTTCGCCCCAGTTGGCCCACTTCGCGGCGGCGGCCCCAGCCGAACACGATCCGCGGCGGGACACAAAAGTCGTAGCACAACTCGGCTTGCGTCATTACGTTGGCTCCTGGTTCCGCGTCTTTTCGCCATCATTAAACCCGATTGCCGGCTGCCGACAAGCCCCTGCCCGACGGGTTCTTCACGCGGCGCCGGGTGCCACTGCTGGCTTGCCCAGCAGTGCTTCTTCATGGTGTAATGGAAGCGTTTGGTCTTCCAGCCCATTTGTGGGCTAGCACTGCTGGACAAGCCAGCAGTGGCACCCAACGTCTCGCTTCTTGCACACAGAACCTTGAACGCTAATCACCTCTTTGCAGCGATCGTGATGTTGCTGATCGGGGCGGCAGCCGGCTGGCACTTGCCGGCCGCCAGCGCGGAGCAACCCGCGGGCAAGTTGCCCACGCAGGGCGAATCCGACCGGCTCGAGTCGCTGCTCAGCGTGCTGGCGGCGGTGGGCCCGGGGGGTGCGGGCCAGGGCCCGGCGGCCGCCGCATGGAAGCAGATAATCGAAGTCGATGCCCAAAGGCTGCCCGAGGTGCTGGCCGCCCTGGACCGTGCCGGCCCCCTGGCGGCCAACTGGCTCCGCACCGCCGCCGAGACCATCGCCCAGCGCCGGCTGGAGCAAGGCGGAAAGCTGCCCGAGCGGCAGCTCGAAGCCTTTGTGCTCGACCGGCGGCACGCGCCTCGGGCCCGGCACCTGGCCTACCAGTGGTTGGTCCGCGTCGATCGGGCGGCCCCCGATCGTTTGCTGCCCGGGATGCTCGACGATCCGAGCACCGATCTGCGCCGCGCCGCGGTGGCCCGCCTGGTGGCCCAAGCCGAGGCCGCGCCGCCCGGGGCCGATCATCAACTCGCGCTGGCCGCTTACCGCCGGGCGATCGAGGCGGCGGCCGACCCGGACCAGGTCCAACTCCTGGCCCAGCGGCTGCAGGCGCTCGGTCAAGCGGTCGATCGGCCGCGCCTGCTGGGCCTCATCGTGCGTTGGAAAGTGCTCGGACCGCTGGACAACGCCGGCGATCGGGGCTTCGACCGCGTGGAAGGGCCCGAGCGGGAAACCGATCCGCACGCCGCGTATCCCGGAAAACACGGGCCGCTGCGCTGGACAGACGCGGCCGCCGACGCAGACTCCGGTCTGCTCGATCTGAACCGCGTGCTGGGCGCCGAGAAGGGCGTAACCGCCTTTGCCATGAGCGAGTTCTTCGCCCCGCAAGCCCGCAACGTCCAGATCCGCATGGGCTCGGCAAACGCCGTCAAACTCTGGCTCAACGGCCGCCTGATCGACCAGCACCATGCCTATCACTCGGGCTCGGCAATGGACCAGTTCATAAGCGGCGTAGTGCTCCAGCCGGGCCGCAACGTGATCCTGGTCAAGATCTGCCAGAATGAGCAAACCCAGGATTGGGCCGCCGATTGGTCGTTCCAGTTGCGGGTCTGCGACCCGCTGGGGCGCGCCGTGCTCTCGGCCGACCGCGACCAAGCGCCGGCCCACCCCAAAACTCCCCTCTCCCTCTGGGAGAGGGGCAGGGGGTGAGGGCATGGGGAAGTCGAACAAGCAAGGCAGGGGATTTTCGCGGGCAAAGGCCCTCACCCTAACCATCTCCCGGAGGGAGAGGGGACCAGGACGAAAACCCGCGGACGCCAAGTTATCCGCTTGCGGTTTCGCAACCGGCGTTGAGAGGGGACCACGATCAGGACCGATGGCGAGCCGGCCATGGCTCGCCGTCGCCGCGGTGCTCCTGGCGGCCGCCCTCATGGGCGGCGATTGGCGGCAGTTTCGGGGCAGCGACGGCACGAGCGTCTCCGACGAGAGCGGCCTGCCCGCGTCGTTCGACCTGCCCAGCGGCCGCAACGTGGCCTGGCAGGCGGCCCTGCCGGGCCGCGGACCATCCAGCCCCATCGTCGTGCGCGGCCGGGTCGTGGTCACCGCCGCCGACGGCCCGCGGCAGGAGCAGCTCGACGTGTTGTGCTTCGACGCCGCCTCGGGCCGCCGGCTGTGGCAGCGGCAGCTCTGGGCCACCGGCTCGACGGTCGTCAGTGCGTTCGGCGGCGTGGCGTCGCCCACGCCGGCCAGCGACGGCCGGCGGATCTTCGCCCTCTTCTCGTCCAACGACCTGGCCTGCTTCGACCTGGACGGCAACCTGCTGTGGTACCGCGGCCTGGGCCTCGAATCGCCCAACACCCGCAACGACGTGGGCATGGCCTGCTCGCCGCTGGCGATCGGCCAGACGGTCGTCGTGCAGCTCGATAACCAGGGCGAGGCGTTCGTCGCCGGCCTGGACGCGGCCAGTGGTGCCGACCGCTGGCGGCTGCCGCGGGAGCACGATGCCCTGTGGTCGTCGCCCACGCGGCTCCGCGCGGCCCCCGGCGGCGAGGTGCTCCTGCTGCAAGCCCGTACCCGCCTGTCGGCCCACGATCCCCGTACCGGGGGCCAAGTCTGGGATTTCCCGGCCATGGTCGATACGATCAGCTCCGTCACCACCTGCGGCGAGAATATTTATCTGCCGGCAGTCGGCCTGCATCGCCTGCAATGCCAGGCCGGCGGCCGGGGCGTTACGCCGCTTTGGTACCAACAGCGGTTGCGCCTGGACAACCCCAGTCCCGTGGCCTGCGCCGACGGGGTATACTTCATCAAGCCGCCGGGGATCCTCGTCTGCTGCCGCACCAGCGACGGCCATCCGGCGTGGCAATTGCGGCTGCGAGGACCGATCTGGGCCACGCCCGTGTTGGCCCAGCGGCGGCTGTACGTGGTGAGCTACGAGGGTTTGGTGCAGGTCGTGGCCTTGGGCCCCGACGTGAACACCGCGGGGAAGATCGTGGGCGGCGGGCAGCTCGAAGAGGGCCTGCTGGCCTCGCCCGCCGTCACCGACGGGGCGATCTTCTTCCGCAGCCATGCCCACCTGTGGAAGATCGCGGAGACCAAACGGTGACAGGCGCCCTAATCGTTCACGGCTCGGAAAGTAGCAGGCACACTCCGTGTGCCGTCCGCCATACCTTTTTCCACTTCAGCGGACGGCACACGGAGTGTGCCTGCTACCTTGGCCCGCCTCGCCCAGGACGCCGTCCATGACCGACCGCATTGAAATCCAACCTAGCGGCCCGCTGCGGGCGACCGTTCGGCCGCCCGGGTCGAAGAGCATTACCAACCGGGCCCTGGTCTGCGCGGCCCTGGCCGAGGGTCAATCGACGCTCATCGGGGCCTTGGACAGCGACGATACCCGCTTGATGATGGACGGCCTGCGGCAACTGGGACTGACGCTGGAGCACGACCCGGCCGGCGGGACGATTCACGTGACGGGTTGCGGCGGCCGCTTGCCCGCCGCGTCGGCCGATCTCTTCGCCGGCAACAGCGGCACCACCGTGCGGTTCCTGACGGCCCTGGTGGCCCTGGGCCACGGCGTGTTCCGCCTGGACGGCAGCCCGCGCATGCGCGAGCGCCCCATCCAAGACCTCCTCGAGGCCCTCGGGCAGCTCGGCGTCGAAGCCGTAAGCGAGCGCGGCACCGGCTGCCCGCCGGTTGTAGTCCGGGCGGCGGGACTGCCCGGCGGCCGGGCCGAAGTGGCCGGCCAGCGCTCCAGCCAGTTCCTCAGCGCCCTGTTGATGGCCGCCCCCTACGCCCGCCGGCCGGTGGAACTGGCCGTCCGCGGCGAATTGGTATCGCAGCCCTACATCACTATGACGCTCGGCGTAATGGCGGCTTTTGGCGTCTCGGTGCCAGGCACCCCTCCCCCCGCCGACAGCAAGTTCCCCCCAGCCACCAGCCACCAGCCACCAGCCACTATTAAAATTCCCGCCGGGCAAAACTACCGCGGACGGCAATACTCGATCGAGCCCGATGCCTCGGCCGCCAGCTACTTCTTCGCCGCGGCGGCCATCGCCGGCGGCAGCGTTACCATCGAGGGCCTATCGCCCAGCAGCCTCCAGGGCGACGTGGCCTTCTGCGAGTGCCTCCGCGCCATGGGCTGCGAAGTGCGCCAGGCCGAAGATCGCATCACCGTCATCGGCCGCCCGCTCCACGGCATCACGGTCGACATGAATGCCCTGAGCGATACGGTGCAAACCCTGGCCGCGGTGGCCCTGCTGGCCGATGGCCCGACGACCATCACCCACGTCGGCCACATCCGCCACAAGGAAACCGACCGCCTGGCCGCCCTGGCCACCGAGCTGCGAAAGCTGGGCGCGGCGGTCGAGGAACTGGCCGACGGACTGCGGATCACGCCCGGCCCTTTGCACGCCGCCGAGATCGACACCTACGACGATCATCGCATGGCCATGAGCCTCGCCCTGGTCGGGCTGGCCCTGCCGGGGGTCGTCATTCGCGACCCGGCCTGCACGGCCAAAACCTACCCCCGCTTCTTCGACGACCTCGGGAAGCTCGGGAAAGCTTAGTGGCCCACCGGGCGCCCGATGTGCGGACTGTGCTGGGCCACGCTCTCCAGCAACTCGTCCGCACGGCGCAGCAGCGCGCTGCCGTGATCGACATAACCGCCGCGGGCACTGGCCGGGTCAATCGCGATGAACTTCCCTTGGCAATGCTGACAGGCCACGTCCCGGCCAAGGTACTCGACCCGAATGTGCAGACGCCGACCGCAGGTCGGGCATCCTTGCACAAAATACATGGCCTTTGACACGCCGGTCACTCCGGTTGACGTCGCGCAATCCGTTTTCAATCCATTCAAGGATTCATTCTACGATCTAAAGCCGGCTTGTCAATTAGCGCGCTGGCCCGATTCATAAGATATTCGTCAATTCGCCGACAGAAGAAAAAATTCTTCGGCCGCTTGCAACGCGGGAGGTTCGGGAAGAGTGGGTGGTTTGAGAGAAATATGCCGGCTAGAGAACCTGCCGGCCTAGCTCGGATTACTCACCGATCGTTCGTAGTGACCGCATTCATGCGGTCCTTGACCTGTTCACATCCTTCAGACCCGATAAATCGGGTCACTACGAGCCCCGGTGAGTAATTCCAGCCTGCCGGCCACCAGCCACCAGCCACCAGCTACCTACTTGATCTGCCGGATCGTCTTGATGGCGATCGTCTCGACCGGAATCTGCTCGAACTTGTCGCTGTCATGGACCGGGGCCTGACCGATCCGGTCGACCACGTCCAGCCCCTCGATCACCTCGCCGAAGACGCAGTAACGGTAGCCTTGCGGCGTCCGCTCCCGGTAATCGAGGATCTCGTTGTCCGAGAGATTGATGAAGAAATGGCAGGTGGCACTATCGACCGTATCGGGCTGGCGGGCCATGGCGATCGTCCCCCGCCGGTTCTTCAACCCGTTGTGCGCCTCGTTGCGGATGGGCGTGTGGGCCTTCTTTTCAACCAGCTCGGGCGTGTATCCGCCTGCCAGAATCAGCTTCGGATACTCCTTTCGCACCTGGTGGAAGATGGTTTGATCGTAGAACCGGCCGCCCACGTAGTCCAGGAAGTTGTCTACGGTGATGGGGGCCTTTTCCTTGTCCAGCCGGACCTTCAGCGTGCCCAGTACGGTGTCTATTTGCACCACGGGGTGCAGCGGGTCCTGGTCGGACTTGATGGCCGCCGTGGCGGCCGATTCCGCCCCCGCCGGCCCTTGGTCGGCCCCGGAGCCCCGGGCGTCCGCGGCCGGCTGCGTCCCGCCGCCGCCCCGCTGGCAGCCAGTTGCCGCCAGTAACACGCTCGCCACGGCCAGTGCCGCCAGTGGAAACCAGTTTGATCGCACTGTCTTGCCTCCGTGCCAGGATCACAACGCCGGTGTCTGTGGAAAGGGCCGGTATCATCCCCGGAACGGCCTTTTCGTGCAACGCCGATTTTTCGGCCGGGAGGGGCGGGGGGAGGGCGGAAGGCGGAGGGCGGAGGGCGGAAGGCGGGGACTGTCCCGATTTTCGTCCGACGAAAATGGGACTGTCCCCTTCAAGGCGGAGGGCGGAAGGCGGAGGGCGGGGACTGTCCCAATTTTCGTCCGACGAAAATGGGACTGTCCCCTTCAAGGCGGAAGGCGGACGCCGCCGGAAAGAGTTGCCGCACAACCTCCTCCAACGACGGGGCGTGCGGAAACCGCGGGAACCGCGCGTCGGGCCGCCCACCGAGAGAATATGCGGTCCATGCAACGGGTCGTTTGATAACCGGTCCCATGCGCCCCGCCTTGTCGTCGTGGTCAGCCCCGGATCGGCCGCCTCGCGTTTCCCAGCGCGTCGGTGTGTCGCTCCTCCGGCTGCAAAGGCAAGTAATGAAAGTGCTTCGGTGTGCCCCACCTCCGCGCGCAGGCCAACCTTAGTGGTCCATTTCACAAATGATGTCAGGGTTGCAGGGCATGGTGTGGTATAATCCCCTCCTCGGTAAGGATACCGCTACAAGTCCAGGGAGAGGACGAGTACCATGGCTGGCCCGACTCCGA
>JBEKTY010000028.1:0-58872 GCA_049515555.1 Thermoguttaceae bacterium | reverse complement strand
AGAGTCCAGAACCATGATACATCTCCCGCCGAACCAAGACAGCCTGGCCGGCCGCGCTGCCGCCGCGGCGGGCGCGGATCAACGCTGCGCCGGAATCCTGCCGGCCGACTCTCCGCCGCTGAGCACCGTGATCCTGGCCCGCAGCGCCGGACCGGCTGCCGCCTCGCAACGGAACTTCATCGGGTTGTTGCCGGCCGCCAGGATGGGCACGGGCCCGGACACTTTCACTTCCTGGAGCAGTTTGCCGCGTTCGTCGAATACTTTGCAGTCGGCGGCCGACGCGAACTCCAGCGAGCAGCCGCTCTCCAGGGCAACCGGGAAAACGATCTCCGCCGCGCCGATCGTAACGGCCGGGTTCTTCAGCCGGGTCTTCATCGTCCGCAGGGCCTTGACCGGTCCCAGGCAGCAGGTTGCCTCGCCGTGGGCCGGCACGCGGTTGAACCACAGATTCAGTGCGCTGACGTGGTCGTGGATGAGCGGCGAACGATAGACGGCCGACACGTCCTGATAGGGCCAGGCGTAGTCGGCATACTGGTCGGCGTCGCGCTCCCGCCCGAGGAGCTCGAAGTAGCGCCAGCCCCGGAAGTCGACCTTGACGTAATGCTCGTCCAGCGTGGGCCAGAACTGCGTGGGATTGGTCAACTGGAGATTCAGCAGCTCGCCCCGGCCGTCGCCGTAGATCCAGACGCCCAGGGCGTCCATTGCATTGAGATCGAGCGGTGGATTGAAGACCTTCGACGCCCGGCACCAGGCGCCTTGTGGCGTCTGGCGGGTGCTGGCGGCCGAATAACGCCCGCTGGGCTTGCCCGCCTTCGACGGCTCGGCGACGGCCTTGAAGCTTTGCGTCACGCCCTCGGCCGCCTCCTGGGCCATCAGCTCGCCGGGCAGGGCGAAGTCGGCCAGCACCCGGCCGCCCGGCCCGTCGTAAGGCTCGACCGACCAAAGCGCGTCGATCCTCAGCTTCAGCGGTTGGGCCGCACAGCGGTTGCCCGCCAGCCACGAGTCGCTGCCGTCGGCCAGCCCGGTAACCTTGTGGGCCAAATAGTCGATCGGCATGAAATCCGCCGAGCCGTCGGCGGCCTCGACCAGGTGGAAGTCGGCCTGCTCCGTCTTGAGCTTCTCGCGAAGCGCCGCCGGGCAGCGGCCGGCCAGCCGCAATCGCTCGTAGCGGCCCAGCATGGCCAGATACTCGTTCTGCCGGGCGTTGGCCGGCTCGCCCCCCACCGAAACGCCCTCGAACGAGGTCGCCGTGTCGTAGGCCAACGCCTTGCAGCACAGATACTCGAACTCGTCGGGCGTCTCGGCCGGATGGTCGCGCTCCGGTCCGAGGATGACCCACCATCCGAGCTGAGCCGGCAGCAGCGCCGTGCGGCGAAAATCCTCGTTGGCCCGGCAGTGCGCGTCGACGAAGCGCTTGAGTCCCCAGTTGGGATAATCCCAAGCCCCGAATCGGGAATGAAAGGCCCACTCGTAATGGCCCCAGGCGCTGGCCTCTACCAGGGCCTCGCGGCGGAGTCTCTTGAAGATCGCCTCGCGCATTCGGGCCATGCCGTACCAGCCGCCGGCCATCCCCTCGGAACCGTCCTGGTAGATCATGTCGAACCCGCACGTATTGAACACCTCGGCGATCGCCGCGGCCAGGTCGTCCACCAGCGTCGAGTCTTCGTCGGGCTGGAACGTCTGGTAGCGGGCGAAAAGATAATACACCGGGGTCCCACGGTCGTGCGGCAGAATCTTCGTGCCGAAAGCGCCCCGATGGCAGCCGGTGAAGCCGTAGGGCGGCGTCCGGGCGACCGCGTCGTATTGGATCAGCTCGTCGCCGAGCTGGAGCACGTTTCCGCGGCTGCCGTAGGCCCACATCGTATCCACGTCGCCCGGTTTCTCCGCAGTGGATACGACGGTGGCTTTTCCGTCGATGGGTGCGGCCAGCGTGAAGCTTGCCTCTTTGGCCAGACGCGGATCGGGGACCGGCGTGGCCCACCGGTCGCTGGGCAAAATGGCGCCGGTCAACGTGTGCATCCCCGCCGTCAGGCCGGCGGCGTGGATCTTGTCCACCGCGGCCTTCAGCCCGGCCAGGCCATGGGGAAAGGCGTCTTTGCGCGGAAAGTAGTGCCCCAGCGTTTGCTCCCAGCCGATGAAATGGATCTCCCGGATGCCGCCGAGTTTGGCCAGGGCGATCCAATCGTCGACGTTCTTCTCCGACACGTCGGCGAAGACGTACGAGCCGCGATTCGGCGCGGCCTCGAGGGCCCAGGGGCCGCCCAGCGGCGAGCGGGTGGCCCCCTCACCTTCGAGCATTTCCTTCAGCACTTGCCGGATCTCGCGGACCGTGCCCGCGGCCAGCCCGGCCTTGGCCCCCGCCAAACGGCGCCGCCGCGAGGCGGCTGCCGACAACCAGGCCGGCTTGCCGCCCACCGTGCCCAACGCCTGAAGGTTCAATGCCCGCACGGCGAAGGCGAACTCGGCATCCGAGGCCAGGCCCGACATGGCGTTGGCCTGCTCCGTGGCCAGAACCAGGTTCAGAAGCGAAACTTCCTCCACCGCCGGGTCGTCCACCGACTGGATCTCGAAGCACAAGTACCGCTTGGCGCACCGTACCCGTACTGTCACCGCGGCCCGGGCCGGGGCGAACTCGGCCACCAGCGTGCCTTCGCCGGCGATCTTGCCGGCCGTAAAGCGGCAGGCCGTGGGCGAGTAACTCGCCCCGCCCTTCTTCAACGTCACGACCGCCTGTTGCCCGGGCCCGGCGAGATATTCCTTCGCCGACCCCTTGGCCCGCAGGCTCAGGTTCTTGCCCTCGGCGCTCAGCGCGTACTCGATCGCATCGTTTTTGAGCACGATCGGGGCAGTCGCCGCAGCACGGGCGGACTGCCCAGCCAGAACCAGAAGAATCGCCGCGGCACACGCCGACGTTGGACCCCATGTCTTGGCAAGCATTGGTTTCTCCTCTTGCGGCTCTCGGGAAAGCTAAGGACCGGCGCGCTCACGGGTAACTTGAGGAAATTGTCCAAGTTATCTATGAGCGCTCGCTGACTACGCCTCAGGTAATCGCCATAGCGTGTTGGCTTGCGATTTGGGGGAACATTGTAGCTCTCGGCCACGACGCCGATCCTACTGGACACTGCTCGCTGCAGCATTCGCAGCCTTCGCTCGCCGGTCGCGGATGAGGAGGATCGGCATGTTAGGCCAGGCGCCGGCATATTACTCTCCTTTGTACCCCAGCTTCCTTGCCCGCGCAAAATCCTCCTCCGCCTTGGACTTCTCGCCCTTCTTCTGATAGGCCACGCCACGGTAATAGTATGCCCCGGCGAGATTCGCGTCGAGCCGGACGGCCTCCGTGCAGTCTGAGATGGCTCTGTCGTGCTCACCCTTCCTGCCGTAGGCAACGCC
Organism: Thermoguttaceae bacterium; assembly: GCA_049515555.1. Taxonomy (GTDB): domain Bacteria; phylum Planctomycetota; class Planctomycetia; order Pirellulales; family Thermoguttaceae; genus JBEKTY01. The sequence goes on along the minus strand of JBEKTY010000028.1, from coordinate 55,482 downwards.
TCGTAGCCAGTATGTCCCGGCGGCTTTCGGATCGACCCGAATGGCCTCCGTGTAATCCGTGATAGCTTTGTCGTGGTCGCCCTTCTTCTCGTAGACGATGGCCCGGAAACAAATTGCGTTGCTGTCTCTCGGATCAAGCCGAATGGCGTGCGAGAGGTCGGTGATCGCATTATCGCGCTCGCCCTTGTAGTAGTAGGCAATAGCCCGTCCCCAGTATGCTCGGGCGAGCCTCGGGTCGAGTCGGATCGCCTCGGTGCAGTCGGCAACTACCTTGTCGTATTCGCGTTTCGCTTGGTAGGCAGCAGCTCGGCACATATACGACTTAATCTCCTTCGGGTCGAGTCGGATCGCCTCGGTGCAGTCGGCAATTGCCTCGTCGTATTCGCGTTTCGCTTCATAGGCAGTAGCTCGGCCAATGTACGAGCTAATCTCTTTTGGGTTGAGTCGGATCGCCTCCGTGAAGTCGGCAGTTGCCTCGTCGTATTCGCGTTTCAATAGGTAGGCAACGCCTCGGCCGAGATTTGGCCCAATCTCTTTCGGGCCGAGTCGGATCGCCTCGGTGTAGTCCGCAATTGCCTTGTCGAACTCGCCTTTGGACACGTAGGCAGCACCTCGGCCAAGATATGACCTAATCTCCTTCGGGTCGAGCCGGATCGCCTCCGTGAGGTCGTCGAGGGCCTCATTAACTTTGCCCTTGCTCATGTACGCCCGGCCCCGATTGTTGTACGCACCGGCGTTCTTCGGTTCCAGCCGAATGGCCTCTGAAAAGGCAGCGATGGCGGCATCATAGTCCTGCTTTACAACACACGAAATGCCCCTCTGGTAGGCTTCCTTTGCCGATTTCAGTTCCGCGGCAACCGATGGTACCACGGCCAGCATGAGGCAGAACAGCGTCACGGCCAGCAATGCAACGTGCTTCTTCATGGTTTACCTCGGTTGGTTGAGAACATGAGGAGCCGCACCTGATGCCCAGCATCTTACTCTGACCGCCGGCCGTCTGCAATTCTCCCGCGGCCGAGCTTTGCGCCGCCAGCCCCGTCACTTCCGGCCATCCCCGCGGCCAGCCGGCTTGTCTACGCGATTGTACCCTGATTGCCGTGACAACCCCGGCGGCCCCCCGCATCTCAGCCGGCTACCACCCAAAAGATGTCGAAGAACTGGGCTTGCAATTTGGCCGCGCGCATGATATACTGGTGTATAGTTATGGAATGGGCGGCGAGGGGCGAGCAATGAGGGATGCGGGACGCGAGTAGCCGCGGACGGAACACGGAAGAAACACGGCCGAGATCACTTTGTTCTCCCGCCTGCCCGATGTCCGGCCATCCTTTCCGTGTTCAATCCGTGTTGCATCCGTGGCCCCACCTTTGGACCAGCCTGCGGCACGTTGTTGGGGCAGAAAGGCCCGCAAGTCGAACACGTACCTCACAAGACGTATAATTTTACGTTCGCCGGCCGAATCGCTAGTGTAAGGTAGTACACCAGTTACGGAGTTGTCGAACGCCGTAAGTTTCGAACAGGGTTCCGAGGCGTTCGACTAACTCCGCCAGCGCCGCCCCCCAACCCCTCAACCCCTCAACCCCTAATCCCCTGCGTCCCCCTACGGGCTCGGGAAGACCACCGAGCCGGCGGCCTGGGCCGGGGCGGCCGTGGGCCGCTCCCCCGTCTTGTTCAACCACAGCGGCGAGCCGAAGGTGCACTTGTCGAAATTGAAGGCCGGCTTGCCGGCCAGCGGGTCGAATGAATTGCCACCGAAGGCGTTGAAGGCGGCATGCGGCGGCGCGTCCTGGCGGCGCGCATCGTCCGCGGCCAGCCACGAGGAATTGGTAATCACGCCGCCGTAGCTCTTCGCCTCGCCGTGAATAAACTGATTGCCGCGGACCAGGTTCCCGAACGTCAGCGGCAGCGGCTGCCGCAAGACGGCCAGCTCGCGGTCTCCGGAGAACACCACCGCGCTGGGCGTGTCGGTGAAGATGCAGTTGCGCACCTCGTTCAGTGCGCTGGGCGAGTAGTACAGCCGCTCGCCCTTGGGGGCGTTGAAGGCGGGGAACCATACGCCGAATCCGCTGCGCAGACCGATGAAACGATCGACCACGTTGTCCAGCGCGCCGGACATCTGGATCCCCTGCAGCGTGTCGCGGCAGAGGTTGTTCAGCAGTACGTTCTGGTACGCGAACTGCCGCACGACGATCCACGAGTCGGCCCCCGGCGCGATCCGCCACGGCTCGCTGAGGGTGGCGCGGCTTTCGGTGTTGTCGGCCACGGTGCGGACCTGGCCGAACCCCCGGCCCCCGACGACCATCGCCGTTCGTCCCTTGAGCACGTGCGGCGGCCACTTCTGGTCCTGCTGCTCGATGTGGCTGGGCCCGACGCGGGCCGGATGCCCCAGCCAGTTCTCGCCCCCCACCTCGCCGCACTCGAAGAGGATGCTCTCGCCGCCGCCTTCGACCGAGCCGGCGTCGAGGAAGCGATTGCGGACGATGAAATTGTGTTGCACCGGCCCGCCCCACGGACCGCACGTGTAGCCGCGGTTGGCCTCGCGGCACACGTTGCCCTCGATCAGGCATTCCTCGCCGATCTGGCAGCCGATCTGATTCGTGCCGTACGGCCCGCGCGGCGGGCTGAAGGTGTTGTAAAGCGTGCGGCAGCGGCGCGTGCCGCCGCCGATCCCGTTGATGGCCCGCAGGTCGCACCAACTGATCTCGATCCGCTCGCCGCCGCCGTAGGTGTTGATCGCCGCCGCCGGCAGCCACTCCTTGGTCACCAGCGGCGTGCAGGGATTGAACGCTTCGCAGCGCGTTACCGTGACGTCGTGCACCGGTCCGGCGGGCGACTCCAGAAGGATGTTGAAGCCCGTCTGGTCGTTGCCGAGAAGCGAGAGGTCGGAGACTGTGGTGTCGGAGACCGCGTAGAGCATCGGCCTTTCGGCGGCGTGGCGGAAGGCGGCGGCCACGGCCCGGGCCTTCTCGGGCAGCCCGCCCGCCGGGAAGCCGCCTTGAAACTTCTCGGGCCGTGCGACCAGGAAGGTGGTGGCCCGGTTGGCGCCCTTGAGGTCTACGCCGGGCAACACCCGCAAGGGCCAGGAGATGAGGTAGGTGCCGGCGGGCAGGAAGACCACCCCGCCCCCTTCGGCCGCGGCCAGCAGGGCCTGCTCGATGGCCGCGGTGTCGTCGGCCACGGCGTCGCCCTTGGCCCCGTGCTTGGTCACGTCGAAGACGGGCTTTTTCGGCGGCGGCTCGGAGCGGACCGCCAGCCCCAGCGGACCGGCGAACCCCAGCGGCCCGTAGGCCCCGTGGTGGACCCACACGTCATAGGCCCCCTCGGGCAAATCGGCCGGCAAGCGGTAACACACCTCGTAGGCCAATTGATAATCGAGGTGCCCCTGGTAGTCGTGCTTTGCGCCGCGCGTGGCCTCGAAAACCCGGCCGCCGGCACGCGCGACGAGGAACATTCGGGGCCGTGGCCCGGCGGAATATGCCCGGCAAAGATTGCGGCCGAACACGCGGATCTCCGCGCCGGGGGCCGCCGTCTCGTATTCCAGGAAATACGGCTGCGGCCGATTGACCGCGTAAGGTTTCGAGGTGCCCCGGGCGCTGCGGACCCAAAGCACCGCGGCCTCGCCTTGCATGACCGCTGCCAATACCTGTGGCGACAGGCTCCGCACGCGCCCGTAGAGGCCGACCACGCTTCCCTCGGGCGGCTCTTCGGGCGGCCGCGGCAGCCCGCCGCTCAGGATCCGCGGCAGAAGATCCTTGGGGTCTTGCTGCTCCTTCGGCGCCCAGGCAACGACGGTGCACTGCGGCTCGTCGAACCCCTCGCCGAACACCAGGAATGGTTCCCAGTGGTTGACCGGGCCGGCGACGTTGGCGATTTCAGGCGCCGCCGCCGCGGCGCCGGCGACAAGCAGGACCGCGATGAACATGATCGTCCCAGAGCGCATGATTCTCTCCTTTGCGAAGGCTACCATTCGATCACGCCGGTCAGGCCCAACAGAATGGGCACGCACTTCCCGCCGCCGATAAACTCGATCGACTCGATCTCCACGGCGCGGCGATCCAGCGGCGAATTCCATTCCATGCGGTAGACGCTGCCGCGCGGTTGTGGCTCGCGGGGCAGCGTTTCGGCCACCGTGCTGAAGGTCTTTTGCTCTTCAGGAAATCGCTCGACGGGGTCCGCCCACCAGTCGGCCAGGTTCTGGGCCGTTACGGGCAGCACTTCGTCTCGGCCGTCCTTGTAGTGGACGACATAGCGGAAGGCCTCGCCCTTGCTCGGCATCCAACCGCAGGCGTGCAGGAAGAACAGCGTGTCTGCCTTACGGCCCACGGGGATAAGCACTTTGCTGGGCAGATCGCCCGGCGCGCGCATCGAGCTCTTCAATACCACAATGCTCCTCGGCGCCGGCAGGATATTGAACTTCACCCCGCCGAAGCTGCGCGCGCCGACCTGGAATGCCCGCATGTCGCTTCGGGGCCCTTGATCGGTCCAGCCGCCCTTGCCGTCGTTTTCTACGTCGTCGGCCAGGCCGCGATTGACGATCGGCGCGAGGTCGACGAAGAACGTCGCCTTGCAGCGTTCCAGCGGCAGGCGCGGCGGTAGAATCTCGCGCGGCGCCGCTTGGGGCGGCGCCGGGGCAGACTCCGTCTTGATGTCGATGTCGTCGAAGTTCAACTCGCCTTTCGAGGGGCGGAGGCCCATGAAAAGCGCCATGCGCACCGCGCCCGCGGGGGCTGTGATCGTCTCGCGGAGCGCGGTCCAATCATAACTGCCTTGGGTCAGCTCGGGCCGGTGCACCTGGCGCTGGTCGTCCTTGCCCAGCAGAAAAGCCCGCCGCTGATCTTGGCCCGTGGCACTGGTGAAAGCGAGCCAGATCGCCGGGCTGCCTTTTTCGCTGGAGATGATATTCCGCCCGCGCAGCTTGAGCGATACGGTGGTCTTGGCGCCCGCCACGGTCGACAGGCATGGACTCCAGTAGCCGACGCCTTGGGGCGGTATCCGCTCGGGGGTCAAACCCATCATCACGAGCCAGCGGTTGCCGGTACTCAATTCAGGTACCCCTTGGTCGCCCTCGAGCTTCCCGATAACGTCGTTGACGGGGTCCGCATCGACGTACCAGCGGCAGCCGCGATTCTCGCCCTGGCCATAGCCCGCCGTCGAGGTTGCCTGCCATTGCGATTCCTGGGGGAACCAGGGTTCGTAGCCGCGCAAGGTGCGGGGATTGAAGTTGCCGTCGGCGAGGCGCCAGAAGAAGGACGGTGCGCCCCAGGTGTGCGTGGTTTCCGGCGCGGCCGGCCAGCGCCCGTTGATACCGGCGTCGGAGAGCATGGGCCGGGCGAGGTACGATTTCGGGCCCCAGGGAACGCGGAAGGTGACCGTGCTTGCGCCCAGCGATTCCGGCGTCAGGTCGTTCTTCTGCGGATCATAGGTCTTGCCTTCGCCGTGAATCTCCCAGCCGTAGGTCTTGCGGATGTCCTCGATGCGGTAGAACTTCTTCCCGGCGTCCACCAGCCATGGCTGCTCGGGGCGAACGCGGAAGCGGTTGAAGTCGACCATGCAGTTCGTGAAGCTGTTGGCATAGTAACTTTTCCCCCAGCCGCGGCCGTAGTGATGCAGATATCCGTTAGGCACGTCGATCAAGGCGTTGCCGCGCATCAGCATGTAGCTTTCCCGCAGCGGCCAGACGTCGTGGTTGTGCCAGACCACTTGTCCGCCGTCTACGAAATTATCGATCACGTTGAACCGCGTGCACCAACTGCTCACGATGCTGGTATGGAGGAAGTAGTTGCCCAGCAGCAGGGTGTCGTTGGCGCAGTATTCATTGTAGATGCCGTTGCCGTAACGGTTGTCCCAGAAGGCGTTGCCGATGACGCGGCAGCCGGTTTCGCCGCCGTCGTACCACAGGCCGGCGTGGGAGTCGGCGACGACGTTATAGCGGAAGATTTGTCCGTAGGCGTCGCCCTTCCAGGTCACGTTTCCCAGGCCGTCGGGATAATTCATGGCGCGATGCCGGATGTCTTCTTCCCAGTCCTGCCCGCTCTGCACGAAGAGGCAGTCTTCAATGATGTTGCCCGGGCCCGAACCGCTTGCCGCCATACCGTAGCCGCAGCGGTAAAAGGAGCAGCGTCGCACGGTGCTCAAGCGACCGTGAAGAAAGATCGATTCGCGGAAGGTGTTGTGGAAGAAACAGTCCTCGACCAGGTTGCCGTGACCGCAAAGGACCAGGCCGCCGTACACCCAGGCGATCTCCAGTTTCTTGAAATGCCAGAAACCGAAGTGCTCCCGCTGGGTGATGGCCGTGATGCCCGAGGCCAGGCGCAGGCTGTGCTTCACCGCGGGATTGTAGGCTCCCACATTCACCATCAGCGTCCGTGTGCCTGCCCGGTAGGTGGCCCAGTCCAGCTTGTTGTCGTCGGGCGGCGCGTCCTTGAGCTGAGTGACGATGGGCTTGTCGTCCAAGATCACCGTGATTTCCCGCGGGGCCTCGTCGGCGAGCGTGACAGCCCAACTCTTGCTGTTGGCCAGCGGTCGCCACTGGCCGGCCGGCGGCAGCTCGCGCAAAGCGCTTCCCAGCCGCACGTGGTCGTCTTTCCAGGCCGAGAGGGTGATCGGCGCGTCGATTCGTCCGCAGCTTCGCACCTCGACCGGCTCCTGGTACTGGCCCGCTTTGACCCAGATCGTGTCGCCGGCCTGCGCCTTGTCGACCGCCGCCTGGATCGTCCTCAGCGGCTTGGCTTCGGTACCCTGGTTCTTGTCGCCGGCCCCGGCGTGCTGCTGGTCTACAAACAGCTCGGCCGCTACGAGCGCGCGTGCCGCCACGACGCTGAGCGCCGAGAGCATCACAAGGGCGACAAGCCTGGGCGCCTGGCGGCAGGAATTGTTTGGCATTCGCTTGTCACTTCCACGTGTGGCTGTCATCCGCGTTTTCCCTTTTGGACTCCCCTCGGATACGCTCCGCGCGACAACTTCCCCCCATGGTAGCCAAGAGCCGCGTGGAATTCCAGTTGGCCCAGCCCGGTGGGGAGATGGTAGAATGGGGCCGTCGGGAAGGTCGTAGGCGCCGGGAAGGGCCTCCGAATCACCCCGCGGACCCTAGGGGGGATGTAATTACCGGCAAAGGAGAAGACTATGTCGTGCCCGTCAACGCGAGCATGCCTCGGCTTGTTGGTTGTCGTGTTTCTGGCGCTGGGAGCCCGGGCGGTGGAACCGCCGCGCGATCCGGACAAGCTGGTTGGTCAACCGGCAGATATCGCGGCCAGCGCGTACCAGTACCGGGCAGATCGCAAGGCGGAGGAGAACCCGCCGGAAAGCTGGCTGGCGCTCATGCACTATTCCGGCCAGCCGCTGAATAAGCCTGTGAACGTGGATGCACCGGCCGTCAAGCAAGCCCTGTGCGCCTTGCTCTGGGAGGAGATCCGCCCGGTGCACACCGTGGAGCTGACCTGGGGTGCGGATGCCCTGCGCCGGCCCGCGCCCGAGGATCTCGTGATAACGACCTTGGACCAGCAAGGCGCCGCCAGCTCCTGGTGGAACAACCTGGGCGCGAAGCAACAGGCTGTTAAGCCCGCCGTGTCCGGCGCCGGCCGCACACTTACCTACGATCTGGGCAAGGACACCTGCGGCATTGTCGTCAGCGTCGGCGGCGGCACTGCGGCGGCCGACTTCGACGTGCCGGCGGTGCGCGCCTTGGTGGCCGACACCTGGAAGCAGATGGATATCGAGATCGAGTGGGGGTACGAGCCATCGACCGCGAACAAGGACTACAGCGGGCGGATCGAGACGTACGACGGAAGGCTGTTCCGCTTGGCGCCGCTAGAGGGCGACGCGGCCACGACGGCGACGGACCCCTGTGCGTGGCGTTCCACCGGCAATAGTGGCCGGCGCCGCGGCGTGAAGGCCAGTCTGCTGTACCTGGGCACATCAAAGTGGCGGCGGGTCCAACCCTTCACCAGCCAGCGGGACGACGTAGCGCGAACCATCGTGACGTTGTGGACCAGGGCCGGCAACTTCTCCTTCCTGGCTGCGGACTTGGACAAGGGACCGATCCTGGCGCCCGAATATGGGTTCTTCGTGCGCCGGAGCGGCGGGCCGGCCCAGACCGTGTCGCAGCCGCCGCTGGACCTGGCATCGCGGGCCGCCAGCGCCCGGGAATTCATCACGGAACTCCGGGCCCGGAAGCTGAGCACCATCCGCCAGCAAACTCGGGCCCGCACGGAACAGAGCTGGGAGGGCGCCGTCACGGGGATGTGCGGCCGGCGGTTGCCGCCGCACCCGAAACCGCCGGCGGGATCGGAACCGGTCATGCAGGTTGAGCTTCCGTCGGAACGCTTGACCGCTCAATGGAACCTGGGGGCCTGGCACCTCCTGCGGCATTGCGGGCGGAACCCCGCCAACGGAAGATTGTGGTTCAACGACTATCCCTACGGCATCCTCGCCGCCGAGACGTACCTGGTCCTGGCGGCGCTGGACCTCATGGGCTCGCACAAGGCCGCCGAGGACGGGTTCGACCAGTGGGTGTCGCTGCCCATGGATCCCAATTCCAAGGGTCATCACGGTTGGGCCCTTCTCGACCGCCCCAACGGGCTCTTCTCGGAAGGCCACGGATGCCTGACCCACGCCGTGGGCCCCAGCGGCGCCGGCGGCCACATGGACGGCGTGCATGCCTTCGGCCCGGGCTCCATCGGCTGGGCCCTCGTGGAACACTACCGGCTGACCGGCGACAGGGAATGGTTCAAGGCCGCCGCGCCGCGGATCAAGGCCAACGCCCAGTGGATGCTGCGTCAACGAGGCCTCGTGTCGAGCATGGTCCCCGGCGGCGACCGTCTGTGGTGCAAAGGCCTGCAACCGGCGCTGCAGGTAACGCCCGACAGCGGCGGCCTGTGGATGCAGTTCTACGAGTGCCAGGCGTACTATTGGGTCTCTGTGGCGCACTTCGCCGAGGCCCTGGCGACGATCGATCCCGCCGAAGGCGCCCGGCTCATGGCCGACGCGGAGGCGTACCGCCGGGACTTGCGCTCAGCGGTGGAGCGCTCCATCGCGCTCTCGCCGATGGTCGCGGTGCGCGACGGCACCTTCCATTCGGTCATTCCGTTCGCCTGCTATGCGCGCGGATTGAGCACGGGCGCTTGGGGCTGGAAGCGCGACGGATCGGGCAGCCACGTCGGACCCCTGTATTGGGAGACGGTGCAGTCGGCCGCCGCGCTTATCAGTCCGGCGGGACTGTTGCCGCCGGACGACGTGCGGGTGCAGGGTTACCTCGACGTACTGGAGGACCGCCTGCTCCTGGAGAACGAGTATGTCCGCGCACGATGCAAAGGAGACTGGTTTCTGGCCGGCTGGCAGTATCAGGGCGGACTGGAACGGACGGCGAATATGCACCTGGCCGGCGACGACATCCCGGTCTTCCTCCGCTCGCTGCTGAACTGCTACGCCATCGACATCCTCCCGGAGAACGGGTACGTCTTCAACGAGCATGCGGTGCACGGTCCGCCGGACAAGATCTTCGAGGAGGCCGCCTTCCTCGAGCGCTTCCGCAATCTGCTGGTAATGGAAGACGGCCCGCGTTTGTGGCTGGCGCGCGCCACGCCGCGGGCCTGGCTGGAACAGGGCCGGAAGATCGCCGTGAAGAACGCGCCGACGCACTTCGGCCCGACGGCCTACAAAATCGTCTCCGACGTGGACAACGGCCGGATCACGGCGACGGTGGAGCTGCCGTCGCGCAAGCCGCCGAGGGAAGTGACCCTGCGTTTCCGCCATCCCAAGTCCGCGCCGATCAAGAGCGTCACGGTCAACGGCAACAACTGGACCGATTTCGACCCCGCCAAGGAATTCATTCGCCTGCAAGGACTGACCGGCACGGTCGCCGTGCGGGCAACTTACTGACGGCCAGACGACGGCGGCACAAGCCGAGGTCGCCGGAGAACTAAACTGTGAACGGCCGGAAACGATCCAAATACGGCCTGGCTCGTCAGCGATCAGGCGGCGGGATGCCCAGCGCCGATTCGAGCGTCGGCACCGGGCGGAAATCGGGCCGGTCGTGATAGGCGATGTTCCGCCGGCCGAAGTAAGAGCCGTAGTACGGCGCGTTGGCGTCGACCCACGTCGCCAGCCGAATGAAATCCTCGCGCGGCAGCTTCACGCCGTAGTGTTCCTTGCGGATCGCGGCGATCAGCTTGCTCTTGTGCGAGCCGTAGGTGTAGGGCGGCACGGCGGGGGCGTAGCCCATCGCGTCGGCGCCCTCGGGCTTCGGGCCGACGAACTCCTGGATGTATCCCACCAGGTCCTTGTTGATGAGGTTCTCATAGGACCGGCAGAACAGCGGCGTAAGGTCGCCGCTCAGGTCCAAGTTGCCATCGGTCTTCCGGGCGTTGTGGCACGACACGCAATGCCGGTCGAAGATCGGCTGGACGTCGGTGGGATAGTGGATGGGCCGCGGGGCGACTTCGCCCGGCTGGGCTTGCGGCCGTGCCGGCGGGTAGAGCAGGGCGGCCAGGGACCGGCTGGCGGGGGCCTGCGTGCGGTGCTCGTGGCAGCCGATGCACGCCCGCTGCTCGCCCGGCTGGAAGTTTACGAAGGTCCGCATGCGCTGCACCTCCATAAAATCGCCGTCGAGGGCCTGGAAGAAGACATTCCGATTGGCCGGCACGATGAAGCACGCCGATCCGTCCTCATGCACCGGCACGATGCCCTGCAGCACCTTGACGCTGAGGTGCGTGTACAGGCTGACGGCCACCATCTGGCCGGGCGACGAGTCGCTGCCCTGGTAGCCATGATAGACCGACCAGGGCCGCGGCACCTGCTGCATGATCCGCAGATACTTCACGGTGCCCGGCGGCACGCCGTCGAGCCCCTGGTACACGTCGGCCACCACGACCGTCGCCTCGTTGGCGTCGCGCTCCGCGCCGGCAACCTTTATGGCGTCGGCCAAGGCGGGCGGCGCCGGCCGCGGCTCCAGCGGCCGCGCCTGCCAGCAGGAAATGGCCGGATCGCTGTAGATCGGCACGCGGTTGCCGAAGACGTCGAGCAGATAGATACCGTAGCCCGCCGGATCGTTCCACAGGCCATCGGCATTGCACGACACGAGGAAGAACTTGCCGGCGGCCGGCCCGGCCGTCGAGTCGGAAAGCGGGAAGGGGTCGCAATACCAGGGCCCGTAAACGTCGGCCAGCCAGCGGCCGTTGCGGAACTGCCGCAGGGCCCAGTTGCCCTTGGGCACGCAGCCCGGCGTGAGGGCCGTCATGGCCTCCGGCGTCCGCTTGTTCTTGTGCAGATCGACCAGCAGGATCGCGCCCATGTTGCCCGGACAGTGCCCCGCCCCCAGGCACACGACCAGGTGATTGCAGCCCGGCACGTGCCGGGCCTGGTTGTACACCGGCGGCGTGCCGATGTTGTTGCCGTAGATTTCCTCCGACTGGCCTCCGTCGGGCAGCATGGCCCACAGCGCCTGGACGGCGCCCGCCCCCTTGTCGACGTATTCCCAGCGGTTGTAGAGAATGCGGCCGTCGTTCATCACGCTGGGGCAGAACTCGCTCAGCGCGCCCTGCGAAAGCCGCGTCAGGTGCGTGCCGTCGGCGTTGATGCGGTGCAGGTTGCTGACCGTCAGCGAGTGGCCGCCGCACAGCACGCCGCGCTCGGCTCGCGTCGAGGTGAACACGATGCGGCCGTCGGGCAGATAGCAGGGGTGCATGTCGTCGGTCCAGTGCCCGTAGCGACACGGATTTCGGCTCAGTTCTTCCTTCGAGCACTCGGCATACGCGGCGATGCGCTGCTCTTCGTCGTCCGGGGGGCTGGTGATCTGCCGCAGCCCACGGCCGTCGACGCCGATCTCGAAGACGCGGAATCCGCCGGGCTTCGGGGGCTTGTAGTCGAGCAGAATCCGTTTGCCGTCCGGCGCCAGGTCGTAGCGGTCGACGATGCCTTGGCGCAACTCCGGCGCCAGCTCGGCGACGGCGCCGTCTTGCAGCGAGAGCCGGAAGAAGCCGCCGCCGAACCGCCGAATGCCGGCGATGAACTCGTCGTAGTAGTGGTCGGAATCATACGTGTAGCGCTTGACGAACAGCAATGTCTTGCCGGCCAGCAGCGGATTGCCGGTCACCAGCGCTTCCCGCCGCAGGCTTTCCAACTCGGCCAAGAGCAATCGCGTGGGCTCTTCCGCCGGATCGAGCGAAGTTTCGGCCGTGGCGGCAATCCGCTGCCGCAGACCGGCTACGCGCTGAAGCAGTCGCTCGCCCGCGTAGCGGCCGGGATAGGCGGCGTGGAGCTCCTGGATCGCGGCCGAGAGCGCATCGGCCCCGCGGAGCGCTGATCGCAGCTCGGCGGCCGTGACGCATAGGTTGAGCCATTGCGGGTCGGACGTCGCGATCTTGCCCAGGGCAAGCTGGTCACAGCGGCGGCGCACTGCCTCGGCGTTGCCGCCCACCTCTTTCGCCAAACCCTTCAGCAGTGCTTGCTCCAGTTTCGCTTCCCCGGCTTGCGAGAGCCAACCGCCGCCGGGATCGAACCAGTCGAAAGGCACGGCCTCCAGCAGCCGGTTGCGCGACGGCGGGAAGTCGTTCTCGATCATCGCCCAGAGGACCGGCGCCGGATTGGACGCCATCCGGACCACGTTGAACCAGTTCCGCTGCCCGGGCTTGCCGAGCGACAGCAGAAAGCGGTTCTCGCCTTTCTGCAAAGGCAGGTCGATCAGCACTGCTTCGTGCCATCCGCGGCGTTTGGCCACCGGCACGCGCTGGTAGCCTTCGAGCCGGTTGTGCAGCTCGACCTGGCGGCCGTTGAGCCATACGAGGGCGTCCGACGGCTGAACGCCCGCCCGCGACGGCGGCGGCCGGTACGCAAACCCGCCGAAACCCTCCTGCCGGCTCAACTCGATGCTGAGCGTGACGGGCTGGTCGGCGGTGACGGTCGCCAACAGGTAGTCTGCCGCATTGCCGACGGCGGGGTTCTCTGCCGCATCGGCCGGGCAGGCGGTCCAGCGCGGCCCGCCGGACCTGTTGCCGGGTTGGCCGTCGCCGGCAGAGGGCTTCGTCACGCTATCGGCGTCGAGTTTCTCGCCCGGGCCTAGCGCCGCACACTGCCAAGCGACGTGCACGTGCCGCCGGGCCTCCTCCTGGTTGGCCTGCCACTGCCGGAGCCGGCCGCGGATGGCCAGCATCGTGTCCGGCAGGCGCTCTCGCTTGGCGTACAACTCCGTCTGTGCCGGCGCGGAGGGGGCCGATAGCAGCCAGATAAGCACGGTCAGCCCAAGAAGCCATCGCTGGTGCGCCCGCCCGTTGCCGGAACTACAGATGCTCAGAGAAACGCAGTACATAACGGCCCTCGTTTCGAATAGGAGGCGGTGGCCTTACGGATTCGCTGTGGTGGCCCATCCCCCAAGGACTATTCTACCAAGGTAATGACGCCGAAGCTCGCCGGGTGCCAGGCGGGCGAGATGCCGCCGCCCCAGTTCATGCGGGCGGCCGGGCCCTGGCCGTCGTTGTCGTTGAGTTGGATGGCAAAGCCGAACTTTGCGCCGAAGGCCGGCGAGAAGCCCAACTCGCTCCAGGGGATGCGGAGCTCGTAGACGCACCGGCCGTGGGCCGGCTTGACGGCGATCTCGTACAGCGAGGAATCGCGTGCCAGGTGCCCGGCGGGGCGTCCCCCGCTGTGCTTGCCCGGCCGCCACAGCGTGTGCGCGCCGCTGCCGCCGGCCGGCTTCTGCGAGGAGACGTAGTAGGCCGTCGATCGGCTCGCCGCCTCTGGCGAGCGGTGCGTAGGATCGAAGGCCAGGATCAGGCTGTCGCCGTCGATCACCGTATCGCCGTCGCCCGCCGCGAAGTGCACGTCGTCGAACACGTCCACCGCGACGTACAGGTTGCTCTCATCCCACCGCAGGTAGGCCACGCCGCTGAGATTTCGCGGAGTCCATTTATAGTCCTTGCCCAGCGTGTGGAGCTGGTTGCGCCCGATGAGCGGGATGGGGCACTCACCGTCCCAGTCGTCGAGTGTGCCGTCGATGGCGGGGGGCCGCCGCACCTTCACCGCTTCGGCGGCAAAGTCGGTGCCCTCGAACGCTGTTACTCGCATGTTGTCGAAAATCGCGGCGCCGGACCCGCGGGCAACGGCCACGAAACCGGCCGTAGCCAGGTTCTCGGGCGCCTTGTAGCGGCAGGTGAAGACCTGCCAGGAGGGCGTGCTGTTGCCGATGTTGATCACGTCCATGTTGTAGAGCGAGCGGGTGGTGCCGTCGGTCATGGTCTGGTCGATGTTCGAGCCGCCTTCCATGCCCTGATTCCAGACCCAGGCGGTGTACAGGTAGGTCATTCCGCCCCTGAGAGCGACCGACTGGCCGTAGTGTGCCCAACTGCTCGTGCCGCTGAAGCGGAGCACGTGCTTGCCCAGACCCGGTCCCAGGCCCTCGCTGGAAATAAGTTGGGCATTGGTCCCGCGCCAGTGCTTGGGCGTCTTCCCGTCGGCCTCGACCTGCTCGAAGTCGCCGTTGCGGAGCAGGTTGCCCACGCTTTCCCGCGAGATCACCGAGACCACAAACGGCTTGCTCACCGCCGGGAGCTTCCGCCAGTCGAACGTCACTCGGAGTTGGCGGGTGAATGCGGACAGGGGGCTGGACCGCGGCACGGTCACCGGCAGCGTTACGATTTTCTGCTCGCCCGGTTGCAGCGCGAAGCTTGCCTCGGGCTCGCGCAGCCAGCCTTCGGGCAGATCGAGCCGCAGCCTTCCGCCGAGCGGCCGGGCGTACGGATTCCGAAGGCGGATGCGGATGGCGCCCGGCTTTCCCGCCGGCAGGGCGATCTGCGGCGTGCCGGCGCCGAGGTCGCGATTGCCGCCGGCCGACGGGACTTCCACGGCCGGCACGAGGTAGGTTTTGAGCACGTCCAGGTCGGCCCCCTCGACGAAGCAGCGCAGGGGCGCAAGCGGCAGGCGCGCCACGCCGCCGGCGGCCGGCAGCGTGGTCTCATTGCCTTGGTAGTCGGTGATGCGAACGGACTGCGTGCCCACGGCCAGCGACACCTCCTCGCCCGGGTGCGCGCTGCTGGAGGCGATCAGGATCGGCTGGCCGTCGCGCTCGAAGAGGTGAAACAGGGCGTGCGTGCCCGCCGGCGAAAAAACGCCGACCGGCCTGGCGTCGAACGTTTTGGCGGCCAGCACGGCCAGCGTGGCGGCGACCGGCAGGGGCGTGAAGTCGGCCCGCAGGTAGTCGCCATAGCCGATCGCGGCCCCCTCGCCCCCGAAGTAGATCAGCTTTTCACATCCGGCGGCCAGCTCGTCGGCCCATTGCGAGAGGACCCAGTTGCACTTGACCGTCTCCGAGATCCACTCCAGGCCGGGGCAATCCCATTGGATGACGAAGGCGCACGATTCGTTCTCCCAGACGCCGAGGCGCGGACAACCGTAGGCATCGAGGTCCTCGCGGGCCTCCTGGATGCCGGCGCCGTTGCCGTAGTGGATCGGCAGCGCATCGACGTACCGGCCGCCGCCGGCGTTGAGCACTTCCAGCCGGAAGCCCCGCGGCCACAGTCCGCCGGCCAGGACCGACCGCAAGCCGGGATCGACCGCCCGGGCCGCCTCGACGCCCGCACGGCACAATTTCACGTAATCCGACACATAGTCCGGCGGTCCGCCCGGGGTGATCTCGTTGAGCCACTCCCAGCCCCCCAGCTTCCCCTTATATCGGGTCGAAACGGTGCTCACCATCTCCCGGAAGGCATCCAGGTCGCAGTCGAACATCTGGTAGCCGACGCTCTGGCCCTTGGGCATGACCCAGGCCGGCGGGTCATAGATGGTCATCGTGGTCTGGAGGCCGTTGCGCTGCGCCGCCTCGAAGAAGCGGTCCCAGTGCTGAAGCGCGTAGCGCTTGGGCCCGGGCTCGATCGATTTCCACTCGGTGAATACCCGGCAGTTGGTCAGGCCCAAGCGCCGCGCGGCCTCGATCATCTGCGACGTGCGGAAACCGATCTGCGGCACGGCGTGGACGGTGAAACCCAATCGCGTGGGCTTGCCCCCGGTGATTGCCGCCAGGTCGGGAATGCGGCAGAAGGTGGTCTCGCGGGCCTCCCAACCCTCGACCTCGGCCTGGAAGAGGAAGGTGCCTTGCCGGGCGAGGGCCAGCCCCACCGGCACCTTCTGCCCGTCCCGTTGCACCGTAAAGGGCACGGACCCCTGCGCGACCAGGGCCTTCGTATAGTCGTAGACCTTGTACTTGAGCGTCTTCTCGCCGCCCACCGGCCGGGCATTCTTCAGGCGCGCCACGATCCGCACCGGCTCGTCGGGGGTGAACAGGTTGCCCGGCTTGTCCGTTTCCAGCTCGAAGTATCCGCCCTTGCGCGTAAACCACGCCCCGGCCCGCACATCCCAGGGCCAACGCTTCCCGCGGCCGTCGGAAAATAATGCCAGCAGCAACAGATCGTTCTGCGACGACGCCTTGGGCACGGTCAGCGGAAAGAGGTGTTTCCCCCGGCCGGGCTCGATCTTCACCGACTGCTCGCCATACCACAGATGCTGGGTATTCTCGAAGCTTACCGGCTGGGGCGCGTCGGGCTTGGGCACGCGCGGGCCCAGCGCCTCGATCTTCAGCGTCGTCGCGCGGTAGTGCTCCGAAGGGTCGAGATAGTATTCGACCGGGATCTCGATCTTATCGCCTTCCACCAGCGGGCCCGCCAAGGGGCCCCAGTCCACGGCGATCCAGCTCTTGTTGTAATTCACTTCCTTCAGATACCTGCTGTAGCCGGGGTCGGGGTCGACCACCCGAATCGGCCGCGAATAGACCAGCCGCGAATGTTTGGCCCATTGCCCTTCCGGGGCCGTGAAAATCACAAGCATGGCGCTGACGACGTCGGCCGCCTCGCGGATCGGAATGCGGAACGTCATCTGGCCTTGGCCTTGCACCGGCGGCTTGGCACGCCAATCGTTCGAGTAAAAGCCCGAGCTTCCGTCGGTCTTCTGGCAGTGCAAGTCGCAGCACAACGTCGTCTTCTCGGCGATGTCCCGATACGCCACCTTGATCTCGGCCTCCGTACCCACCAGGAGCACGTCCGGGCAGGTGACCGTGTACCACTGGCCAAGGTTCACGGTCTGCGGTTTCGGAACCGGCGCAGCAGCAGAGGCGGAAGCCTGCACGAGGAGCATCGTCAACCATGCCGCGATTGCACCTCGATAAATCGGTTTGCACGTGGAACTCATGGCGATGCTCCTTGCCGAACCCTGGCGGACGATGCCCGGAGAACTGACCGTGCGGCATTATATCACAAACCTTGTTGCATTACCTTCCTGCGGGCCAATAGAATAGAGCGGCGTAGGGCACACAGCCCGCAGGAGACGCAAGATTCCCCGGGCCGGGAGAAAGGAAACAGCTATGAAGAGCAACGGGAGCGCAACGCCTCGCGATCGGGCGTACTGTCGGCGCAGGTTTCTGGCCGCGGCCGGCGGCGCGGCGGCATGGGGCATTACCGTCGTGCCGCGTGGCGTCCTGGGCGGCCCCGGCCACCTGTCGCCCAGCGAGCGGGTGAACGTGGCCGGGATCGGCGCGGGCGGCCAGGGCGGCAACGATCTGGCGACGCACGCCAAGAACGGCGCGAACATCGTGGCCCTGGCCGACGTCGACGAGCTGCGCGCCGCCGGCTCCTATGCGGCCTTTCCCAAAGCCGCGCGCTACAAGGACTTTCGCACGATGCTCGACAAGGAGGCGCGGCGGATCGACGCCGTCACGGTCGGCACGCCCGACCACATCCACGCCGTCGCCGCGGCGGCCGCCGTCCGCGCGGGCAAGCACGTCTACTGCCAGAAGCCGCTCACGCATACGCTTGTGGAATGCCGGACGGTGGCGCAAGCCGCCCGCGCCGCCGGCGTGATGACGCAGATGGGCAACCAGGGGCACGCCTCCGAGGGCGCCCGGCTGACCAACGAATGGATCCAGGCCGGGGTCATCGGCGAGGTCCGGGAAGTCCACGCCTGGTCGGATCGCGCCGGCCTGTGGTGGAAGCAGGGAATCGGTCGCCCCGCCGACAGGCCCCCGGCGCCGAAGACGCTCGACTGGAACCTGTGGCTCGGCCCGGTCCGGGAGCGCCCCTATCATCCGATCTATGTGCCGGCCACGTGGAAAGGATGGTGGGACTTCGGCTGCGGGGCCCTGGGCGACATGGGGTGCCACATCATCGACCACCCGGTGTGGGCCCTCGGGCTGGGGCCGCCCACCGCGGTCGAGGCTTGCACGACCATCGACGGATCCGTTCTCGAAGGCAACAAGCGGAATGTGGAGACCTATCCGATTGCGTCGATCATCACCTTCGAGTTCCCCGCCCGCGGCGGCGGCCCGCCCCTGACGCTGACCTGGTACGACGGCGGACTGATGCCGCCGACGCCCCCCGAGATGGCACGCGCCAGGGGGTGGCGCCGGCTGCACGACAACGGCGTCCTGTATGTCGGCACCAAGGGGAAGATGCATCATGGCTCGCACGGCGGCATGCCGGCGCTCTTGCCGTCGGAGCTGCACGAGGAGGCGGTCAAAGTCGCCAAGACGATGAAGCGTTCGCCGGGCCACTACGAGGAATGGCTCCTCGCCTGCAAGGGAGGTCCGAAGCCCGCCTCGAACTTCGACTACGCGGGTCCGTTGACGGAGATCCTCCTGCTGGGCGTGCTCGCCCTGCGGGCTCCGGGCCGGCGGCTCGAGTGGGACAGCGCGAACATGAAAATCAAGAACGCCCCGGACCTGAATCCGTTTGTTCACATCGAATATCGCAAGGACTGGTCGCTTTAGGGAGACTGCTACATGCCCACTCGCCGCGTCACGAAATCGGGCTCCCACCGCCGGGTCGGGGAGCAGGAAGTGTCAGTAAGCCGCCGCGCGTTCATCGGCGGCGCCTTGGCGGCCGCGTCGGCTTCTACCGCCGGGGGTTTGCCGGGCCTGGCCGCCCAAACGCGGGCCGCCGAGGTCCCGCCGCCCACGCCGAGCCGCAAGATTACGCTGGGGCTGATCGGCTGCGGCGGGCGGGGCGCCTGGATCACCGGCTTCTTCGTCAAGCACGGCGGCTTCCAGTTCCGCGCCGTGGCCGATTACTTCCAGGACGTCGCCGAGGGGACGGGCGCGCCGCTGGGAATCGACAAGGCCCGCTGCTTCTGGGGACTGTCGGGCTACAAGCGCCTCATCGACAGCGGCGTGGACGCCGTGGTGATCGAGGACGTGCCCTGCTTCTACCCCGAGCAGGCGCAGGCCGCCGTCGACGCGGGGTGCCACGTATACATCGCCAAGCCCATCGCCGTGGACGTGCCCGGCTGCCTCGCCATCGGGGCGGCCGCCAAGCGGGCCACGCAGAAGAAACGCTGCTTCCTGGTCGACTACCAGCTCCCCACGCAGACGCCCAACATCGAGGTGGCCAATCGCATCCGCGAAGGCGGGCTGGGGCGGCTGGGGCACGTCCTCTCATACGGCCTATGCGGGGGCGGCGGCGATCCGCCCGACGGCCCGACCATCGAGCACCTCTTCCGCCAGCAGTTGTGGACCTCCCGCGTCGCGCTGGGCGGCGACAACTTCGCTTACTACGACATCCACATCATCGACGGCGTGACGTGGATCATGGGCAAGCGGCCGGTGGGCGCCTCGGGCAGATCGCGGATCTTCCGCCCCACTCCCCACGGCGATCGCTCGGATTGCAGCGGCGTGATGTTCGACTATGACGACGGCGTGATCTGGAACCATGCCACCAACGCCGTGCAGAACAACTGCGACCTGCCCACGCTGACCGCCGAGTTCTACGGGACGCAGGCCACCGCCCGCGTCCAGTACTGGGGCAAAGCCTACGTCCGCGGCGGGCCGAGACATTACGTCGGCGCCATCGGCAGCATCTACGACGACGGGGTCGCATGCAACGTGGCCCAGTTCCATCGGAACATCAGCGAGGGGCATTTCGAGAACCCCACCGCCCAGCGCGCCGTCGACGGCACGCTCATTGCCATCCTCGGCCGGGAGGCGGCCCTCCGCCGCCGCTACCTGACCTTGCAAGAGGTGATCCAGGAGAATAAGCGGTGGGAGGTGAACCTGAAAGGCCTCAAGACCTAATGGTGAAAGACCTCGTCCATCGAAGCCCACCATTCGCCCGCCGCACGGTCGGCCAGCGGGGCTTGGCACGGCTTGCAGACGTCCCACCATTGTTGGGTCACGGGGTCGGCCGCCATCTTGGCCATGTCGGCGGCGAAGTCGTCTCCCACATACTCGAAGTAGCTGAACAGATAGTGGCAGCCGTCGGGCAGTCGGCGCAAGTAGATAGAGTAGTTCCGGATGTTGCACTCGCCGATCATTCTAAGGACATCGGGCCAGACGGCGGCGTGCAGGCGGACGTATTCGTCGAGTTTCTCCGGCCTCAGGCCGATGACGGAACCATAACGTTTCACGATTTCCCGCCTTTCAAGTAGAAAGTGCCTTGGTCACCCAGGTAATTGCCGTAAGTGATCGAGAGGATGGCCGCTGTGAGGACGATCAGCCCCAGGGCGATGGCCGCCCGGGTTCGCGGCCGGCAGCCCTTCCATTCGCGGAACACAATGGCCACGAGATTGCTGAACAGCACGAGCATAATCATGTGGATGGCCCAACTGGTGAACTCGTAGTTGCCCATCCGCACGTGGCCCAGATTGTAGAAGAAGAACTGGCCGTACCAGAGCGTACCCGTGAGGAAGGCCAAGGCGTAATTGGCCCCGAGGCTTGCCGAGCCCGGCCCGCCCCGGACGCGCAGCAGCTCGCCGAAGGAGCGGTTCTTTCGGGCCAGCGAAAGGCTGTAGACCACTGCGGTGACGAAGGCCCCCGTATTGACGAACACATAGGCGATGTTGCCCTTCCAGTGACCGGCGCCGTGCAGGGCGGCCGTTTCGACGATGGGCTTGGCCACGTCGTTGATGGCGATTCCATAGACGGCCGAGAGGATGCCCGCCACCAGCGACAAGGCCAATCCTTTGGCGAGCGAGAACCCGGCCGTGCCGCCGGACTCATCAGCCGTCGCGGCCTGGTCGCGGACGTCGATCTCCTTGAGCCGCCCGGCGATGCCGCAGACCGCGATGCCCAACACACCGCCGGCGACGCCCAGCATGACCCAACCCGCGCCGGGCTTTGCCAGGATCTCGCCGAAGCGGCCCTCGACCAGGGGTGTGACGAGCGTGCCCAGCACGCTGGATAGTCCCACCGCGACGGCATAGGTGAGCGAGAACCCGATGTAGCGGATCGAGATATTGAAGGCCGTGCCGCCCACGCCGTAGGCCAGGCCCATGAGGAACGCGATCATCATGGGCTGCCGCGGGGCCTCGGCCAGCACCTGCCCGAGGTGCGGGATGGTGCACAGGGCTCCGACAATCGGCCAGATCAGCCAGCACCAGGCGGCCTGGGTCATCCAAAAAATCTCCCACGACCAGCGGCGGACGTACTTCTGCGGCGCGTAGCAATTGGCCGACAGCATGGCGCCCACCGAGTGGTAGCCCACGCCCAGCAGCGGATTGGAAGGAATGGGAGTCATGTTGGCTTTCAGGACAGCTCGCGCTCAGCAGGCCTCGTCGAACTCGCCGAGATGCAGGGGATACTTGCCATATTGGCGCACCAGGCCGACGATGTAGTCGTACGTGGGACCGGAGACGGCGCTGGAGACCGAGTGGTCGGACTGGAAGATGAAGCCGCCGCCGCGGGCCGCATTGAGCTTGCGCAGCACCTCGCGGCGGATCGCCTGGCGGTCGCCGCTCTCCCAGACCTGGATGTCGCTGTTGCCGCAGAAGGCCATGCGGTGGCCGAAGCGGCGGCGCAGGTCCAGCGCGTCCATGCCCGCCTTGACCTCCAAGGGGTTATAGCCGTCGATGCCCGCTTCGATGTAGTCCTCGAAGATCGCGCCGACGTTGCCGCAGCCATGGTAGATGACGTCCAGTCCCCGGCCGTGACAATGATCGGCGATCGCCTTGACCCAGGGTTTGTAGTAGGTGCGCCAGTAGTCGGGGCGCATGAAAGTGCCCTTCTTATAGGCCACGTCGCCCCAGATGACGAACCCGTCCAGCCGCGGGGCGGCCGCGTCGATCGCCGCCTGGGAACAATCCAGGTAGAACTGGCCCACGCGATTGAGCACCGCGCCGAAGCGTTCCGGCTCCAGGGCCATCCACAGCATGTGGTTCTGCGGGCCGATGAGCCGGGTCATGCACTCGGAGCACTCGCCCATGCTGCCGTAGACCGGGAAATCGGGCCACAGCGACTTGACCGTCTCGACCCAGGCGGGCGAGTTCCGCTCGAAACCGTCGCCCACGCCGGCAATCTGGTTGTCGCCCGCCTCGAAAAAACGCCGGCCGTCGCGCGGATCATCGAACACGGCCGCCTCGAGTTTCTCCAGCGTGTCGATCTCCCAGGCGATGAACTCGGGCATGGGGCAATCGAACTTCTTGCGCAGGGTCGCTCCGTAGCCTGTCTTGACCACGACCTCCGCGGACGTCTCCTTGAGCACGTCGAACGAGCGGATCCAGGGGTCCATGTTCGGCACCGTGACGATCCAGTCCAGGTCGTAGTAGTAATAGGGATTGGCGTCGGCCGGCAGACCGAGCTCTGCCCGCCATCGCCGGATGAAGCCGCCCCAGAAGAAATCGCTGATCGGCACGCGGTCCGGCTCCTCGTGCCGCAGGGCCTTCTTCACACGATCCAGCTTTCGCAGCGTATTGTCGTTCCGGGTTGCGGCGGAAGAAGCCGTCCCGGTCGTTTCAAACATCCCCATGGCAGGGATCCTCCTGGATCATCGCGGCCAGTTGCCTCTTGATCGCGGAATCTCTGCGGCGAGACCCCGGCGATCTCCTTGAACGCAGGATTTCTCATTGTGCCGCCGCAAATCCCTCCTGTAAAGGCACGGTATGCCACAACTTGCGATGTGGAGAAAGGATGGCCCGGCTGTCTGGCCGGGCGAAAAACGCATCTAGCGCTCGGGAAGAAATAAGTTGACCCGTTAGGGTGGCACGCCCTGAGGGACGAAGGGCGTGGCGAGGCGCAAAAGACCACGCCCTTCGCTGCGCTCAGGGACGTGCCACCCTCGCTGGAATTCGCTCAACTTATTCTTTCCCGGCTGCCCGGGATCGGCGAAAAGGCCATTTACATCTCTTCCGCGGCAGTCATAATAGACTAGCCTTCCAGGAGCCAACCATGAAACCCGCACCGCTCGCCACCGCCGTCGTCATCCTCTGTGCGACCGCTGTCGTGGCACTTGCCCAGCCCTCTGCTATCGCGAACCGGCGCCGGACCGCGCCTTGCAGCGTCGTTTGGACCGCGCCCAGCCAAGATGCGACCGGCTCGATGCCGCTGGGCAACGGCCAGGTGGGCATCAACCTGTGGGTCGAGGCCGACGGCGACCTGCGGTTCTACATCAGCCGCACCGACTCGCTGAGCGAAATCTCGCGGCTGCTGAAGGTCGGCGGCGTGCGGATTTCGCTCGATCCCAATCCCTTCAAGGCCGGCGCGGCGTTCCGTCAGGAGTTGCGATTGTGCGACGGAGCTTGCGAGATTACCGCCGGCGAAGGGAGCAACAAAGTTACCTTGACGGTGTTCGTCGATTGCGATGCGCCGGTGATCCATGTCGCCGGCCAGTCGGCCTCGCCCATAAAGGTCAGGGCCGCCGCGGATGTCTGGCGGACGCAACCGCACACGATCGCCGGCGAGGAGCTGAGTTCCGCCTGGACCCTGCAAGGATCGCCCACGCCGGTCACCGAGTCGGCCGACGTGTTCCCGGCCGTTTGCCAGGATGCCGTCGCCTGGTACCACCGCAATGAAACCTCGCCGGCCTTCGCCGCAACGCTCAAGGTGCAATCGCTCGAGCCGGTCGCCGAAAAGATTCGCGATCCGCTGCTCCACCGCACGTTCGGCGGCTACATCATCGGCAAGGATTTTCACTCCGCCTCACGACACTCGCTCGCGTCGGGCCGGCCGGTGACGGCTTTTTCTTTGCGAATCGTGGCCTTCTGCGGGCAAACGGAAAGCGCCGGGCTGTGGCTCGACGAATCTGACCGACTGGCTATGCTCGTTGACAATGCCGGCGTCGCACAGGCCCGCACGGCTGAGCGGTGGCAGGCCTTCTGGGATCGCTCCTGGGTCATCGTCGAAGGCGATCAAGCGGCCGACATCCCCGGCGGCGAGCATCCGTTGCGGATCGGCTATGATTCCGCGGGCGGCAACAAGTTTCCCGGCCGGATCGAAAACGTCCGGGTGTATGGCAGGGCCCTTGCGGAAAGCGAAATCGCCCAACTGGCGAAGACCGCTGCCGAAGTTTTCACCTTGCCCGAACGCGGTTTGATTCTCTCCAGCGACGGCCGGCCGCGCGACATCGGCAAGGGCGTCTTGCCGATCAAGAGGGCCGTCACGCTCGAGGCCCGGATCGAGCCCACGGCCCTCTCGCCCGGCCGCATCTTCGACCGCGTGACAGCCGGCCTCAGCGATGGATTCCTGTTCGACACGCACCCCGGCGACACGCTGCGGCTGATCGTCGGCTCGATGTCAGTCACCGCGCCGCAGGGCATCCTTCAGGCCGGCAAGTCGTATCACGTGGCGGCCAGCTATGATTCCGAATCGGGGGCGATGCGGATCTATCTCGACGGCCGCGTCGTGGCCGGGCATGGCGGTGAGAATTCGTCCTCCGTAACCCGCGGCTACGCGCTGCAACGCTACATGCAGGCCTGCGGCGGCCGCGGCCCTTACCCCATCAAGTTCAACGGCGGCATGTTCACCGTCGAGCCAAAACCCTTCGGCAAGCCCTATAACGCCGACTGGCGGGCATGGGGCGATTGTCACTGGTGGCAGAACGTCCGGCACATGTATCACCCCATGCTCGCGGCCGGCGATTTCGACCTGATGGCCCCGCTCTTTCAGACCTACGCGGCGGTCCGTCCCCTGGCCGAAGCCCGCTCGCGGCTTTACCACGGCGCCGAAGGCTGTTACTTCCCCGAAACGATGACCGTCTGGGGGACCTATTCCAACGGCGACTATGGCTGGAACCGGGCCGGCCATCAGCCCAAGGACGTGCTGAGCCCCTGGTGGCAATATGCTTGGAACCAGGGGCCCGAGCTCGTCTCCTTGATGCTCGACCGCTGGGACTACACCGGCGACGAGGCCTTTCTGACGGGCCAGGTCCTGCCGATGGCCGAGTCGGTGCTGAAGTATTTCGATACGCGGTTCAAGAAGGATGCCGGGGGCCGGATCGTGCTGGATCCCACGCAGGCCGTCGAGACCTTGTGGCACGGCGTGATCAACGACATGCCCTGCACGGCCGGATTGAACGACATCACGGCACGGCTCTGCGCGTTGCCGGAGAAACTCGCGCCTGAGGAACAGCGGAAGTTCTTCGCGAAGATGCGTGCCGCATGTCCCACGGTGCCGGTCGAGGAGGCCCAGGCCGGCGGCAGAACAATCCGCCGCCTGGCCCCAGCCCAGAAATATGTCAAAGACCGGTCGAACTGCGAGAACCCGGAACTTTACGGCATCTGGCCGTTCCGGCTGTACGGGTTGGGCAAGCCGGGCTTGGAAGTGGCCCGCGCGGCCTATGCCGCCCGGCACAACCATCTCGATTGCGGCTGGGGCTACGACGGCAACTGTGCCGCCCTGCTGGGACTGACCGACGAAGCCGCGCGGATCCTCAAGATCAAGTGCGGCAATTCCCATCCGGCCTATCGCTGGCCGGCGACTTGGGGGCCGAACTTCGACTGGCTGCCCGACCAGAACCACGGCGGCAACCTGTTGGAAACGACACAACTCATGCTCCTACAGTCCGTCGGCGACAAAATCCTGCTCCTGCCCGCCTGGCCGAAGAGTTGGGACGTGAACTTCAAATTGCGGGCCCCGCGCAGCACGGTCGTCGAGTGTGTCTACCGTCGCGGAAAGATCGAGCGGCTGGTCGTGTCGCCCGAAGCGCGGCGCGCGGATATCGTCATGCCGCCTTCGTTTTTGTGACCGCTGCGCGCACAGGCCGCTGAGGAGGGAAAGCATCCATGTCGCCGCGCATGTTCGGACCGTGGTGCCTGCTGGGCATCGCGATCCTTGCCGTAACGGGCCCGCCCGCTTGGGGTGATCCGCGGCCAGCGCTCCCGGGCGCGGTCGAGCCCGCAAGCAGCGACCACCGCCTGATTGCCCATTGGACATTCGACGAGTCCGACGGCAACACGTGCCGCGACTCGAGCGGCAATGGCTGGCACGCCACGGCGGCGGCCTCGGGGGGAGCGATCGCCCGGCAACGCGGCGTGTGGGGCAACGCCCTGGTGCTCTCCGGAGAGCACATGCTGCGGGTCGACGAGCGAATTCCGCTGGCCAATCCGGCGGGTATCTCGCTCAGCGCCTGGGTGCGGCCCACCGAGCTAAGCTCGTACCGCGAGATTTTCCGCAAAGAGGACGGCGACGATCGTGTGCTGTTCTCGTTCCAGGGCAGCGGCGCAATCCTCTCGCTGGGGCTGAACGTGGGCGGCTACCTGGAATGCCACGCTCAGATCGAGCCGGCCCGGCTCCACGACGGCCGCTGGCATCACTGCGCGGCCACGTTCGATGGCCGCCGGATGCGCGTATATTTCGACGGCGACCAGGTGGAGAGCCTGGAGCGGCCGGGGCGCATCCGCGCCGGCGGACTGGCCCCCGGTTGCATCGGCTCCTGCAACGGCGGCGAATGTTTTCAAGGGGCACTGGACGATCTGCGGATCTACGCCGGCCCCTTGGGCCCGCGGCAAATCGCCCTCTTGTACCGCCAGGGGCGAGAAGTCCTGGAACAATCGTCCGGGCAAGTGGCCGGGCATATCCGCGCAGTCTACCGCCGCGGCCCCTCCTTCGCCGAAACCATTATGTACTCCCGCAGTCAAATGCTGGAAAAGCACTTGACGCTCGACGCCGAGGTAGCCGCGGGCGTCGCCATGCGGCTGAAGACCGACTTTGCCGACGAGTACGATCATTTCGTCGCTTCGACCGGCGTCAATCCCCACGAGTTCCTGCTCGCCGCCGAGCCGGACGAGCACATCCGCTCGGCCCAGCGGCTGCTGGCCCTGCTCCTGGAATACAAGCCGCTGACCGGGCACCAATGGAATAGCCAAACGCCGGATGATCTCCGCAAGTGGGCAGAGGTCGAGGCGATCCAGGGCAAGCTCCGGCGGCTGGCGGCCGGCGGCGAGCCGGCGCGATTCTCGCCGCAGTGGATTGCGTTAATGATGGAGATCGCCCCGCGGGTCCAATTCCGCCCGCAGAAGTCCGAGGCCGTCGCCCCCTATGTTTCGCCGGAGACTGCGGCCACGCGGAGCCTTACCGCCGACGAGGCGCAGGAGGCGCTGCGCCGGGATTGGTTGTTCCAGGCCGGCGGGAATCCGTCGCCGGGGCGCATCGCTCAAGAGATCGGCTGGACCCGACGCCTGGCCGCGCGGATTGAAAGCGCTTCGCGCGGCGCGGTCCGCTTCCCGCGCGAGCTGGCCGAGCTGGAGGCCTTGGAAAAACAACCGGCCGCCCTCAGGCAAAACAGCTCGGAGCCGTATCTGGAGGTTCGCCGGATCAAGCGGCGGATCGCCCTGGCCAATCCGTTGCTGGCCTTCGATAAGATCCTGCTGGTGGACATGCCGCTGCCGCAGGGGAGCGAATGGCCGCACGAGACGCGGCACCGGCTGGGTTACATGGCGGTGCCCGGCGGGCGGTTGCTGGTCCTGGAGGGCCTTGCGCCCGACGGGAAGCTGCGACAGCTTATGCCCCAGCCGCCGCTGCACGGCTCCTTCTGGCGGCCCGACGTCTCCTACGACGGCCGGCGGATCGTGCTGTGTTTCAAGCCGCACAACGAAAAGTCGTTTCACCTGTACGAGATCGGCGCCGACGGGACGGGCCTGGTGCAATTGACCGACGGTCCGTTCGACGACTTCGACCCCGTCTATCTGCCCGACGAGCGGCACCTGCTGTTTTCCACGACGCGGGCCCATACCTACGTCCGCTGCATGCCGCCCACCAACGCCTTCGTGCTGGCCCGCTGCGATCGCGACGGCAAGAATGTGTACCTCATCTCGTCGAACAACGAGCCGGACTATCTCCCCTCGGTGATGAACGACGGGCGGGTGATCTATACGCGCTGGGAATATACCGACAAGCCGCTGTGGCGCGCCGAGAAGCTCTGGACGATCAATCCCGACGGCACGCAGGTCAGCACCTTCTGGGGCAACCAGAGCGTATGGCCCGACGTGATGAAGGACGTCCGCGCCATTCCCGGCAGCCGGCGGGTGATGTTCACCGGCTGCGGGCATCACAATTGGTTCGCGGGCTCGGTGGGGATCATCGATCCCGACCGGGGCCTGAACTTCCCCGACGGCCTGACGAAGATCACCGCCGAGCTGCCCTGGCCCGAGGTGGGCAACGGGCCGAGCGATCCGATCGAGTGCCCCGACTATCACCGCAGCGGCGACTACCAGGCGTATTTCTCACCCTATCCCTTGGGAGAGAAGGACTTCCTGGTGTCGGCCCAACGCCACGGCAAGTTCCTGTTGTATCTGATGGACGTGGAAGGCAACCGCGAGCTGATCTACGAGGGGATACACAACGTCTTGCATGCCGTGCCGCTGGCGGCGCGGCCCCGGCCGCTGGTGATCGCCGATCGGGTCGCCTGGCCCGGCCGCCGGGAGCGCCGCGAGCCGCGCCCGGGCGTGATCTTCAGCAGCAACGTCTATCAAAACGCCCCGGCGGAGCTTCGCGGCCGGGCCAGGTTTCTCCGCGTGATGACCATCGACCCCAAGACGTACACGTATTGGAGCCAGCGGCCCTACCTCTCGACTGGCCCCGTGGTTTCCATGGTGCAGTCGGAAGGGGTCAAGCGGGTACTGGGCACCGTGCCTGTCGAGGCCGACGGCTCGGTGGCCTTTCAGGCCCCGCCGGGCACGCCGCTGCACTTTCAACTTCTGGACGAGCGATTCCGCGCGCTGCAAACCATGCGGAGCTTCGTGGGCCTGATGCCGGGCGAGTACCGCGGCTGCCTGGGGTGCCACGAGTCGCACAGCCGGGCCCCCGTGTCGGGCACGAGTTGCCAGGCCCTTGCCCGCCCGGCCTCCCGGATCACTCCTCCTCCCTGGGGCCAGGACACGGTGAGCTATCCGCGCTACGTCCGCCCGCTGCTGGACGCCTATTGCAGCCGTTGTCATGCGGGCAAGAGCGAGGCCCGCAAGGTGTTCGACGTGACGCTTCGGCCCGCCTTCCTGGGCTTCGACGAGACGTACATGATCCTCACGGGGCGGCCAAGTTGGGGTCAGCCGTATCAGCCGCCCGAGCGGCCGGCGCCCGGTTTCGGCATCGCCGACATGCTCATGGTCGAAGGCTACGCCACGACCGAC
Source organism: Thermoguttaceae bacterium (assembly GCA_049515555.1). Taxonomy (GTDB): domain Bacteria; phylum Planctomycetota; class Planctomycetia; order Pirellulales; family Thermoguttaceae; genus JBEKTY01. Next base: position 26,187 of record JBEKTY010000028.1, on the reverse strand, counting down.
CCCCGTGCCTATCGCACGCCGCCGCCGATGACGAAACTCTCTTACCGCAGCCGGCTCGTCGAGTTGGCCGCCGGCGGCAAGCACTACGGCGTGAAGGTCGATCCGCTGAACCTCCAGCGGCTGATCGCCTGGGTCGACGCCATGTGTCCCTACAATGGCGACGAGGAAGTCCGGCAGATCGACGACCCGGTGTTCCAGGGGGTCGATTGGCTGGCCATCCGTCCGCGGATCAAGACCGCGCCGACGATCGTTCGTCCCGGCCCGGTGGATTAGCAACCGTTCACGCTTGCTGACATGGGAGTGCTACTGCGGCTGAAATGCAATAACGGCAGACATCGATTTGAGACGGGAGGTCATGCCATGCTTCAGAAATGCCTGTTTGCGATGGTCACCGGCGTCTGGTTGCTGACGACCGCCACCACGACCGAGGCGGCGACGCCGGTGACGCTGTGCCTCAAAGGTTCTGATACGGGACGGACCTTTGAAGGCGTGGGCGCCGTGAGCGCCGGCGCATCCACGCGGCTGCTCTATGACTACGAGGAGGCCTGCCGCAGCGACGTGCTGGACTTCCTCTTCAAGCCGAATTTCGGCGCGGGCTTCCAGCATCTGAAGGTCGAAATCGGCGGCGGGGAAAGTTCCACCTGCGGCAGCGAGCCGTCGCACGCCGTGACCCGTAAAGAGCTTGCCTGCCCCAAGGCCCGCGGCTACGAGTTCTGGCTGATGAAGGAGGCCCGCAAGCGGAATCCGGCGGTGATCCTGGACTGCCTGCCCTGGTCGTATCCCGGCTGGATTCGCGGGCGGTTCTCGCAGGACGCCAGCGATTGGTTCCTGGCCTTTCTGGAAGTCGCCCGCCGACAGTACGGGATGGAGGTGAACTGGATCTCCGCGGCGCAGAACGAGAACGGCACGGACCGCAATTGGATCGTCGGCAGCCTCCGCCCGACGCTCGACGCGCGGGGGTTTCGTCTGGTGAAGATCCAAGCCCCCGACTGCGACAAGGATTATTGGAAGGTGTTCGACGAGTTTGCGACCGACCGCGCCTACCGCGACGTAGTCGAGGCGGTCGGCTATCACTATCTCAACGGTCGCGAGCCCTGGCAGATCGATCAGGTGAGCGGCCGCGACACGACGCCCAGGGCGCGTGCCTCCGGCAAACAACTGTGGGCCAGTGAAGAATGGAGCATGTGCGGAGGCGCCTGGGACGGCACCGGCGCGATGTTCCTGGCCCGCTTGCTCAACAAGCTCTACATCCGCGACCGCGTGTGCAAGACGGAGATCTGGTGTCCGATCGCCTCGATCTACGACGGTCTGCCCTGGTCCGATACCGGGGCCATGCAGGCCGTCGAGCCCTGGTCCGGGCACTACACGGTCTGGCCGGCCGTGTGGGCCCTCGCGCACACCACCCAGTTCGCCCGGCCCGGTTGGAAGTACCTGGACGGCGCCTGCCGTCAGCTCGACCCGAAAACCTGGAAAGGCACCTGCGTCGCCCTGAAAGATCCGGGCACGGGCGATTGGAGCATGGTCGTCTACACGGATGGACCGACCGCGCTCGCAGTCAGCCTGTCCGATGGGCTGAAGACGGGGCCAGTGCACGTTTGGCGATCCAACGCAACCACCCCGTTCGTGAAGCTCTCCGACGTAATCCCGGTCCGCGGCGCATTTACGGTCACGCTCGACGGCAATGCGATCTATTCGCTGACAACCACCGCCGGCCAGCGTAAAGGGCAGGCCGCGCACGCCGTGCCGGCCGCCAAGCCCTTTCCATTGCCCTATCGCGACGATTTCGAATCTTACCAGGCGGGCGAGTCGCCGCGATATTTCTCCGATCAGAAGGGCACCTTCGAGGTGTACAACGAACCGGGACACGGCAAGTGCCTGAAACAGGTTGTGCCGCAACAGGGGATTCTTTGGGAATATGCGACTAAGCTCATCAAGCCCTACACGGTCATCGGGAGCCAGAAGTGGTCGGACTACGCGCTCGGCGCCGACGTGCGTCTGGAGGCCGGCGACGTTGAGTTGGGCGGCCGCTTCGGCGACCAGAACCTCCTGTCGTACCGATGGATTCTGGCCAAGGACGGGAGCTGGAAGCTCAACTACCAGGGGAAGGTTCTGGCCTCGGGCAAGATCCCGGGGTTCGACGGCACGGCATGGCATGCCATGCGAATCGTGCTCCGCGGAACAACCATCCGCGGTTATCTCGACGGGCGAATGCTCGCCGCTGTGAGCGACTCCGCCCGATCCCAGGGCATGGCCTATCTAGCCAGCACTTACCACGGCAACCTGTTCGACAACGTGAGCATCACGGCTGCCCCTGCCGACGACGGCCGCGGCACGCAGTGACGATTGGCCCGGCAACTGGCAAGTCGCGTGCCGGCCTGTTAACATAAGAGGACTATTACCGCCCGGCGTATCCGCGTGGAGTCGAAATGAGAAATACCGGGTAGAACCTGTCCAGCCAAGGGAGATCCGACAATGAGTCAACTGCGGTTGCGTTTCGCGGCAGTCGTGTTGTGTGCCAGTTCCGCCGCCTGGGCCATGCAGCCCGCCGCGCCTTCCACCGTATCGGGAGCCAAGGAATCGAAGAGGGCTGCAATTGTGCTGGACGGCTCGTGGCAGATCGCCGAGGGGAAGATGGATCACATACCCGCCACCTTCGACCGCACGGTACCCGTGCCGGGGTTGGTGTCGCTGGCCACGCCAGCCTTCTACGCAGCGGCGCCCAAGGTCGCCAATCGCCAGAGCATTCCGCAGAAGGATCCCCGGCGCGATGCCTTCTGGTACCGCCGCACGTTCACGCTGGACGGGCCGGTTCCCGCCGTGGCCAAGCTGAAAGTTGCCAAGGCGATGTTCGGCACGCGGGTCTTCCTGAACGGAACATCGCTCGGCGATCATGTGCCGAGTTTCACGCCCGGATATTTCGACGCCAAGCCCGCGATCAAGGCCGGCACGAACGAAATCCTGATTCGGGTCGGCGCCGACCGTAATGCCGTGGGCCGGGCGTATCCCGACGGCTTTGATTTCGAGAAGGAGCGGTACATCCCCGGTATTTTCGATTCGGTGGAGTTGATCCTGTCGGGCACGCCGCACTTCATGACCGTGCAGGCGGCCCCCGACGTTGCCGGCAAGGCGGTGCGCGTGCAGGCCGTGTTGCACAACGACGGCGAAGCGGCGCAGGTCGCCGTGAAGTTCGTTGTCTGCGAGGCGAAGTCCGGCAAGATCGTCGGGCGCCTGACGAGTGAGGCGGTGAGTCTGGCAAAGGACGCAGCGGCGACCGTGGACGTTCGCATTCCGATCACGGGTTGCCGGCTATGGTCGCCCGAAGACCCGTTCCTTTATACGCTCGAAGCCGACAGCGGCGCGGACACTTTTCAAACGCGGTTCGGCATGCGCGAGTTCAAGTTCGATCCGGCCACGGGCAGGGCGATGCTCAACGGCAAGCCCTATTTCATGCGCGGCAGCAACATCACGCTCTACCGCTTCTTCGAGGACGGCGAGTGTGGAACGTTGCCCTGGAACGAGAAGTGGGTGCGGCTGCTGCACCAGCGCGTGAAGGACATGCACTGGAATTGCCTGCGCTATTGCATCGGCTTCCCGCCGGAGGCTTGGTACGACATCGCCGACGAGGCCGGCATCCTTATCGACGACGAATTCCCGATCTGGTTCGGCGGCGACGTACCGAAGGAATTGCAGACCGGCGAGCTGGTCAAGGAGTATTCGGAATGGGTGCGGGAGCGGTGGAATCATCCGTGCGCGGCAATCTGGGACGCCTGTAACGAAACGTTAAGCCCCAAGACCGGAGCGGCCTTCAAACAGGTGCGGGCGATGGATCTCTCGCATCGCCCGTGGGACAACGGTTACAGCCGTCCGCAGGAAGCGGGCGACATGCTCGAGGCGCACCCCTATCATTTCTTCGGCAGTTTCCGGCTGCGAAACCTGGCGACCGCCAATCCGCAGGCCGGCGACGGCAAACACGCGGTCGTCATCAATGAATACGGCTGGCATTGGGTGAACCGCGACGGAACGCCGACCACGCTGACGCGCGACCTCTACCGCAATGTCCTGGGCGAAAAGGCCACCGCGGTGCAGCGCTTCCACATGCAGGCCACCTGGCTAGCTGCGGAAACGGAATTCTGGCGCGCCCATCGCAAGGCGGCCGCCGTCATGCACTTCACCACGCTGGGCTACGCGCGGCCCGACGGCCAAACCTGCGACCACTGGAAACAAGGCGGCGTCGCCCGGCTGGAATGGGAGCCGGAGTTCTACCGCTATGTTCGCGACGCCTTCGCGCCGGTGGGAATCATGATCGACGCCTGGGCCGATGAGTACCCCTCCGGCCGGCCGCACGACTTTCCCGTCGTGGTGATCAACGATCTTGAAGCCGAGTGGCAAGGCAACGTCCGATTGCGGCTGATCGAGGGCGAAAAGATTCTCCAGGAAAGGAGCCGGCCGTGCAGCGTGGCCGGCCTGGGGAAGCAGACGCTGCGGTTTGCGATCGACATTCCCGACCGCAGCGGGCAGTACCTGCTGGAAGCGGCCCTTGTGCAGCCGGAGGCCGAGGCGGTCCGCAGCCTGCGCGACTTCTCGGTGCTGACGCCCCGAGAGCGGCAGACGCGCTACGGGATCGCGGTGGGCAAGCCGGCGACCGCGTCGTCGAGCATTGCCCGCGACGGCGCCACGTCGCCCGCCGCGGCGTTCGACGGCAGGGGCGATACCCGCTGGTCCTCGGAGTTCTCCGACCCGCAATGGATCGCCGTCGACCTGGGGCAAAGCCAGCGCATCTCGCGGGTCGAACTGGCCTGGGAGGCGGCTTTCGCCAAGGCCTATTCGATCGAAGTTTCCGCCGACGGAAAGACCTGGCGGCAGGTCTATCGGACCGAGGCGGGGCAAGGCGGCGTCGAGTCGGTCCGATTCGCGCCCACCGACGCCCAATGGGTCCGTATGACCGGCACGCGGCGGGCGACCGAGTTCGGCTACTCGCTGTGGGAGTTCGGCGTGTTCCGTGAGTGATCCCTTGGTGAGAAGCATGGAACCGTTATCCCGTGAAATCCCGGCGACCGCGGTGCCGGACGCCTCGCTCCGGTTGTGGTGGCTGGGGCAGGCGGGCTTCGCCTTTAAGACGCCCGCCGGCCAGATCGTCTACGCCGATCCGTACCTCTCCGACGCGGTCGAGCGGCTGCACGGCTTCAAGCGGCTGTCGCTGGCGCCGATTGCGGCCGAGGAAGTCTGCGCCGACCTTGTGGTCCTGACCCACGAGCACGCCGATCACCTGGACCCCGACGCCATTGCCGTTATTGCCCGCCGGAACTCCCAGTGCCGTTTCGCCGGCCCGGTAGGATGCATGGAGGGCCTCCAGCGGGCAGGCGTGGGGCCCCAGCGCAGGAGCCTGCTGGAGCCCGGCCGGGCCCACGACCTCGGCGGCGTGGTCGTCCATGCCGTGGCGGCCGATCACGGCGACTACTCGCCGTCGGCCTTGACCCTGCTCTTGGATTTCGCCGGCGTGCGCGTGATGTTGACCGGCGACACGTCGCTGCGCCCCGGGCTTTTCCGGCCGTTGGTCGACCTGTGTCCGGACCTGCTCCTGCCTTGCATCAACGGGGTGTTCGGCAACATGAACCACATCGACGCGGCCCGCTTGGTCCAAGAGGTGAAACCGCGCTACGCCATTCCCTGCCACTACTGGACTTTCGCCGAGCAGGGCGGCGGCGATCCGGCCGGATTCCTGTATGCCTGCCGGCAGTTCTGCCCGGAAGTCGACGCCCGGTTGCTCAAGCCGGGCGAGGGCTTCACCCTGAGCCGGCGGAAAGATTGATCCCGTGCGACTCTAAGCGTCACGGGTTGGGGGGCGAGGTGGCGATCAGGACCACGAGGGTTTCCGTGCCCGTGTTCTCGATGCCGTGGACACACCAGGGCGGCAGATAGACGAAGTCGCCTTTGCGGATGTCTCGCTGGAAATTGGCGAAGGTCATCCGGCCGCGACCCTCGAGGATGACATACGTTTCCTCGGTTTCGTGGGCGCCGGGCTCCAGGACCACGTGCGGCGGCAAGTAGAACATCACCAGGCCCAGGTTCTTGGCCGGGGCGTTGGGATTTACCGGATGCACCACGCGGACGCCAAGCCCGTGGCAGCCCGGATAGGCCACCGGCACGCCGTCCTGTACGTTGACGATCTTGGGATCCACCGGCGTGTCGGGCCGGGGGATCTTGGGCGGGGCGTCGCCTTGGTAACTCTTGAACGCCGTGATTTTTGCCATACGTCTTCCCTCGATCAGAATCCACGGTCCTTCGATCAGAACTCGCGGGCGTAGCCGGCCGTCCAGCCGCCGTCAACGGTAAGCACCGCCCCGTTGATGTAGCGTGCCTCCTCGGCGGCGAGAAACGCGACGGCATGGGCCACTTCCTCCGGCGATCCCGGACGGCCGGCGGGAATGTGGGCGATGAGCTGGTTCACCCCCTCGCGGAACTTGCTGTCCTCCCCGTAGAACAGCTTCTTCGTGCCCTCGGTGAGGATCGAGCCGGGGGCCACGCAATTCACGGTGATTCCCAGGTGGCCCAGCTCGATGGCCATCGCGCGGGTAAGATTCACCACGCCGGCCTTGGCGGCGACAAACGCGCATTGCAGCCGCAGCGGCACCAGGCCGGCCACCGAGGCGATGTTGACGATTCTCCCATGTCGCTGCGCCCGCATGACACGGGCCACGGCGCGGCTGACCAGATACAGCCCCGTCAGGTCCACGCGGACGATCCGCTCCCATTCCTCGGGCGGAAACTGGTCGATCGGAACACGGTGCTGGAGGGTGTTGACGCCGGCATTGTTGACGAGGATGTCGATCCGCCCGAACCGCCGCACGATCTCGCTGGTGACCGCCTCGACTTCGGCGGCGTCGGCAACGTCCAGGTGCATGGCCGTGCCCGACGAGGCGCCGGCCGCGGCCGTAACCTCGGCCAGGTCGATATCGGAGTACACCACCCGGGCGCCGTTGGCGGCCAAGGCGTCGGCGATCGCCTTGCCGATGTTCCGGGCGGCGCCGGTGACCAAGGCCGTGCGGTTTTCCAGATCAACTTTCATAAGTGCGAACCAGGGGGTCAGGGGTAAGGAGACAGTGTACAACCGATTCGATTTGTTCTGCCGTCCCGCGATAGGCCCACACCTGCGAGATGTCCTCGCATGCAGCGGGAAGCCGGGTACTCTCGACCGCCGGCACATGATACTCCAATTCGTTGAACCGGCCTAGATCGCTGTCGATGCTGCACGCCTGGACGGCGTAACCTTCGTCGGCCAAATCGTCCCACGGCGCGTCGACATACCGGCCCGAGGGATTCACCACTATGTTGCGAACCACCAGCTCCCAGCGTCCGTCGCCCCGCGGACGGCAGTATCCAACGCGACCGCAGACGCCAACCGCGCGGAGCGAGATCTTTCGTTCGCCCCGCGGGCACATCCGCCAGCGGAACAAGCGGTCGCTGACCGAAAGCTCCTCGGCGGGGACGGGGCCGAAGATGATACGCGGCTCGGTCCGGCGGTAGGTGGGCACCAGCAATTCGCCGCCGGGCGGCATCTGGATCAGGTTCCACAGGCCCACGCGGCCGCGGTCCTCGCCACGAATGGCCAGCACCTTGAGCGATGTCGTTTGGACATAACCGGCGTAGTCGGCCGCTCGGCCAGCGGGGCTATCTCCCGGGCGGTGCAACGGATCGGGCGCGGGGGCAATGCACTTGGAGATCTCCAAGTCCACTTCCGCCTTGCTCCGCGCCAGCGTGCAGCTCAGGCGGTTGACCAGCCGGGGGCGGCCCTGCTCGGAAGACAATTCCCACTGTCCGGGATCGAGTTGCCGCGGCTGCCAATAGCGATCGAGCCTGGGGAATTCGGGAAAGAAGAAATCGACCTCCGGCGCGAGCCAGGTCCGCTCCCCGCCGGAATTGTGCCATTGGGAACCAGCGTAGAACCGCGACGCCGATTCGGCCGATTCCAACGCCGGATGCGTCCAGTAGAAGTTCTCGTCGCTCCCCGCTGGAAACAGCCCCAGGACACGGCCGCCATGAGGCAAGATCAAGACCGTCGAGCCGTCGGAACTGCGGTACTCGTTGGGCTGCTCGCCGCAGAGCGTCAGGGTTTCAAATAGTCGGTGTTTCATAGCCGGACGCCACTTGGGATCGGCCGGAATCACGCAAGGGAAAAAGGGGACAGTCCCCATTTGTGCGAAGCACCCTTCGGGCCGTTCCGGCAAATGGGGACTGTCCCCTTTTTCCCGGAATCACGCAAGTTCATTTAGACCCCCGGCAGGTAGCCCGTGCCGAAGCGGGCGGCCGACTCGTGGCGGAAATCGGAGATCAACGACATCAGCGACGTGGTGCCGCCGTCCACCACGACGGTCTGCCCGACGATGTAACCGGCCTCGGGCGAGCAGAGGAAAGCGGCCAACTTGGCGATGTCCTGGGGCTTGCCCGCGCGCCCCACGGGCACGGCGCTCTTGGCGGCTTCGGCGGCGGCCGTCTCGTTGAAGCCGGGGATGGCCTTGTAGTAATTCTCCACGGTGACCCAGCCGGGGGCGATGGCATTGACGCGGACGCCCCGCCAGGCCAGCTCGACGGCCAAGGCCCGCGTATGCGCGATGATCGCACCCTTGGTGCCCGCGTACACCGAGTGTTCCGGGGCGCCCTGCAGCCCATGAATCGACGTAATGTTGCACACGGCCCCGCCGCCGCGGGCGATCATGTGCTCGGCAATCTTCTGCGTGAGGAAGAACTGGGCACGGACGTTCACGTGATACAGCCGGTCGAACTGCTCGGGGGTTACACGCAGGAAGGGCCGGTTGAACGTGATGCCCGAGTTGTTCACCAGGCAATCGACGCGCCCCAGGAAGGCCACGGCGCGGTCGGCCAAGGCGAGCACCTGGTCGAGCGAGTCGAAATCCGCCTGGAGCATCTCCGCCTTTCGCCCCAGGCCGCGGATCTCGGCGGTGGCCGATGCGGCCCCCTCTTGACTGTGGGCGAAGTGCAGCACCACGTCGGCGCCTTGGCGGGCGAATTCGACGGCAATTTCGCGCCCGATGCCCGTACCCGCCCCGGTGACCAACGCGGCCATGCCCGCAAACCGTCCGTCGTTCGACATCTTTCCCTCCGCGCCCGTTGCACCCGCTTTCGAGGACCAGGTCATCGCAGGCACAGTATACTAGGATCATCCGTGCTCGCAAAGGCATCGGCCGTTGGCGAGGGATAGTCTCCCCCACCCCCCACCCGCTGGCCCGGCGAGCCCGATCCGTCCGGCTGGTTCTAACCTATATTTGGACAGAAAACTGTTGCCGGGGCTCGCCAGAAGCGTCGCCAGCGAGGTGCCGTGTGAACGAGGCGGTGGGACTGTTGGAAACGATCGGCCTGGTGCCCACAATGGCCGCCGTGGACGCCATGGAGAAGTCGGCCAACGTGCGTGTCATCCAATGCGAGCTGAACGACTTCTACGGCGTATCGACGAAAATTGCGGGCACAGCCGCAGCCGTCGCCACCGCGATCGAAGCCGGACGCCGCATCGCCGAGCAAATGGGCGGCCGGCCCGTGGCCACCGCCATTTTCCGCCCAACTCCGGAAGCGATGAAGGCCATCGTCTCCCGGCCCGAGTTCAATCCCTTGATTCAGCAGGACGTGGTCTTCTTTCCCCAGTTTGAAAGCGCCGTCGACGCGGCCGCCGAGTTTCCGCCCGGCCCGCGACCCGCTGCGTTGCAGCAAGGAGCCTCCATGAGTCACGATATTTCGCTTGCGCTGGGATTCATCGAAACCCAGGGTTTCACCGCCGTCTTCGAGGCCATCGACGCCGCGTGCAAAGCGGCCAACGTAGAGGTGGTCGGCAAGGAAAAGCTGGGCGGCGGCTACGTCACCGTCGTCATCCGCGGCGAGCTGTCGGCGGTGACCGCAGCCGTGGAGACGGGCAAGACGAAGGTCGGAGAACTGGGGAAGCTCATCGCCGCCCACGTCGTGGCGCGGCCCAGCCCCTCCGTCCTCGCCCTGCTGCCCAAGCCTTAGAAGTGCGGAAGTTGCTCTTCGGCCGCCAGGGTGCCTCACTTCCTGCACCACAGTTGCCTGTCGAATTCGTCCAGCCATTGCGGACCGAGGCTGTTGCCCACGCGGCTGGCGCCAAACTCGATCGAACCGATGGCATCTTCGACGTTCATGATGCAACCTGAAGACTTGATCCGGATCCTGTCGCCGACCAGGTTCTTCAGCAGCCGCGTATCGCCCAGGCAGAAACTGGAGTTGGGCGTTGTTCCCGTGCTCTGTTTGACGTAATCGGCCCCCGACTCGACCACCAGGTTGCAGGCCGTCGCTTTCTCATCGTGCGCAAGGTAATAGCATTCGATGATGACTTTGACCACCGCGGCGGGTTTCTTGGCCTTCACGGCCTTGACGAACGCGGTCAACTCGTTCTTCACGTAGCCCGTGTCGCCGTCTTTGAGTCTCGACACGTTGATGACGATATCCAGCTCGGTCGCCCCGTTGTCGATGGCCTCCAGGGCTTCGAAGATCTTTGTGCGGGTCGTCGTGGCCCCCTGCGGAAAACCGATCACCGTGCCAACCCCCGCGCGGTCGCCGACAATGCTCTTGGCAAACGACACGTCGCATGGATTCACGTAGACCGACGCGAATCCATATTCCAGCACCTCTTCACAGAACCGCCGGACATCGCTCCTCTTGCAGTAGGTCCCCAGAATCGAATGGTCCTGCATTTTGGCGAACTGTTCCTTCGTAACCATCGCACGCGTCTCCGCAAAGAAACAAGGTATCGCAGGCCCCACAAGCCGGGCCGCCGCCCGCGCACATCGCGGTTTGGGCCGACAAATAACCTCCGTACTCATCACGCTCCGCGTGATGCCCTTCCTCTCGCGGAGCGAGAGGAGTACGGGAAATGCGGGACTTGTTTTTCGGCCGGTCCCTACGAGCTCAAAATACCCGGCCGCCATGCGACTGTCAATCGGCGTTGATTTACAGGGCCTGCCGCCGGCCATATACTGTTGCCAGACGGATCCGCCATTCTCAACCAAGGGGAGCAGCCATGCTCGACGTGACGACGCTGGCCGGGGCGTTGGTGGTCGCGGTGGGGGGATTGATCATGGGCAGCTCCGTCTGGCCGTATAAGCTCATGCGGAAGTACCAGTTCGAGCACTGGTGGCTCGTTTCGGGAGTGGTTGGTCTGGTGGTCATGCCCTGGACGATTGCCCTGGTGGGCTGCCATCATCCGTGGCAGGCCCTCCGCGCGCTGCCCGTCTCCGCCATCGTCTTGGGCAACCTGTTCGCCTTGGGCTGGGGAATCGCCAACGTCCTGTGCGGCCTGTGTTACTATCGCATCGGGGTGGCCCTGACCGGCGCGGTGTTGAGCGGCTTGGGCGCCTCGGCCGGGGCCATCGTGCCCATGATTTTCAAAGGCTCGGGCCGCTTCCAGGACGCCCCCAACTTGGGTTCGCCCGCAGGACGGGCGGTGCTCGCCGGCGTGGCCGTCTTGTTGGCCGGCGTGCTCTTCGCCGCGCTGGCCGGCTTCGGCCGCGACCGTGCACTGAAGAACCTCAAGCAAACCTCCGGCGGTTTCCTGGGAGGGCTGATCATGGCCGTGACCGCGGGAGTGCTCTCCTCGTTCATGGCCTTCGTCTTCGTCTACAGTCAGGCCCCGATCGTGGCCCATTTCAGCGACGTCGAACCCCAGGCGGAGATCACGATCACGACGGGATCCCAGAAGCAGAAATGCACGGTTTCCGACGACGGCAGCGTGGAAATCGCCGGCGTGGGCCCGGTCCGGGTGGCAGGCCTCACCGCAGCCGTCGCCGCCGAGAAGATTGCCGATCGCCTCCGGTCGGCTCGCCCCGGCGATCCGCCTGAGGTACGCGTCGAAACCGGAAGCATTACGGCCACCTTCGCCGTGTTCGCCGTAGGCCTGGTCGCCGGCGCGCTGCTGAACATCGGCTTTGCCATCCATCGGCTCAACCGCAACAAGTCATGGCACGTGCTGCTCCAGAGCGGCAGAGAATTCATGCTGGCGATCGTCATCGGCATAAATTTCAGCCTGGCGGTCACGCTCATGGGCAAGGGCATGCTGCTCTTGGGGGCATTGGGGGCGTCGATCGGCTGGGGGATCCAACAAGCCATGCAGATGACCGGCGGCCAAATGCTGGGCTTCGTCAGCGGTGAATGGCGCGGCGTGTCGGGAACGCCGCGCCTCCAGATGTATCTGGCCATCGCCCTGTTGATCGCGGCCGGCGTTGTCCTGGCCTACGGTAATACGCTGGCCAAGGGACTGTGAACTGAGCCATAAAGTACTTGACTCAATGGCAGTTGTGTTTCCGGCACCTCCTCAGAGCTTCCCGGGCGATTGGGAGCCATGAAATGGATTGCCGGAATTGGTGGGCCTCGCTCGGGCTCGACCCGCCTTACACTCCTCCTCAACCCAACTTCCCGGTGGTCATTTATTACACCACACGTTGGGGCCAAGGATCCCTGGCGGGACGCTGGGGACTGGCCCGCGGGGGTCCTTCTGCTGCGGGCAGCCCGCGGTCCATGCGTGTTTTCCGCAATGGGATTGCGAGTATCGAAAAACCTCGAAAACGCCCGCCAAAATCATTGACGGCAGGGTCGAACCGGATATACTCAACAGCATGAACGCCGGTGGCCGAAGCGGCGCGGGGCGTACCCGACCTGCAAGGCTACGCTGGAACGCAGACCAGGGCGGTTGTTCTTGACGCGGGGTGTGCGGCCGTTTGGCGAAGTCGCAAACTGTGATTAAGGTCGTGTGCCGGGGTTTCCCGTCGCGCAGCAACAAAGGAGAAGTCCGATGAAGTACCTGCCGTTGGTGTTGTTGGTTGGCCTCGTGCTCGCTCTGCCGGCGGCCGCCCGGGCAGACGCGACCTATTCCGACACGATTTATGTGATTGATTCGTTCAACAACGTATTTGACGTTGCTAACCCCGAACCGGACCGCACTGGGCACGGATGGCAGGGTGATCCCTACGCGTACGTTGACGTGGCGGGCCTAAATGCGGGCGCCCCAACTATTCTGCTCGAGTTCGGGAGTTTGGACGGCAATGGAAAGCCAATCGGGACGCCAGTAACGTGGCAGGAGGGAACCCCGCAACTGGCAGGTACGTGGGCCATCAGCGACGCGTTTGGGACGATTAACAACTCCTTAGCCTCGGGCAATGGCAATGTCGGGTTTATCACCGACACAAATTCCACCGACACCGTAAGCGCTGTCCAAGATCTCTTCGGTGGCGACCCCGCCACAACCTGGACCTACATTCTTGAAAACCAGCCGTATCAAGTGGGCGAGTCACGGACCGACGACGCTTCGGTTAACGGCTACTCCCTTGCTTCGTACTTGCCCACGGGCGACACGGGTGTCTTCTGGTCGGACCTCGATGTTGTCCCCGAGCCCACGTCGTTGGTCGCCATGTTCGGCTTGGCCGGGATGGGGCTGGTCGGCTTGGTGTGGCGTCGCCGCAAGCCCGCCTAGGCCGCTTCCGAGTTGTCAAGAAACCACAAAAACCCGCGCCACCGATGGCGCGGGTTTGCTTTTGCGCCCCCGGAAGGTAGCAGGCACACTCCGTGTGCCGTCCGCCATGCCTTTTTCCGCTTCAGCGGACGGCACACGGAGTGTGCCTGCTACCTTGGCGGGCCCGTGGGCGGCTACGCATCGCCGCTGCGCTCGACCCACCTTACACCCTTGGCAAAATCCGCCCCCCGGCGGACCATCGCAATAGCGCGAATCTCACCCATTTCTGGTGGGGCTTTTCTGCGCTCGACCCTACCCCCTTTATCCGTGTTTCTTCCGTGTTCAATCCGTGGCCACCCCCATTTCCGCCTTCCGCCCTCCGCCCTCCCCCTTCCGCCCTCCTCCCTCCGCCTTCCGCCTTTCACCCTCCGCCTTCCTCCCGCCCCCCCCGGTTCCTGCCTGTTTGCGCAATGGGATTGCGAGTATGGGAAGTCCTCGAAAAATGCCCGCAAAATGATTGACGGCAAGGTCGCACCGGATATATACTCGATGGCATGAACATCGGTGGCCGAGCGGCGCCGGGCACACCCGATCCGCAAGGCTACCCAGCAAAGAAAGAAGGTATCCCATGAACACCAATATGCCGATGGTAGCTAGGAGACTAGCGGCGATGCTGGGGGCCGTGGCCATGTTGGCGCTCATTGCTGCGCCTTGCTTCGCGGATGCTATCCCTCTCCCTCCGGGCGGGGCTCTGGTGCGGCCGGACGAAGGGCTTACGGGCACGGGTTATTCGACCACCAATCCCTTTTCGTCTTCTTACACCAGTGTCGAAACCCTCAATAGCACGTTCATTCCGTATGGTGGCATATTCGGATCGGTGACCAGCACAGTGTACGAGAATCAGACGGATGGCACGCTGGGCTTTAATTACCTTTTCACCAGGACCGGCGGTGGGAGCGACCTCGCCGCGGCTACTATCGGTAGCAGTGCTACCAACCCCTGGCTGGGGGTTACGATAAGCAACGCGGGCGCCTACGGAACTGGCTCGTCAACGACTGGTGGTGGCACTCCGAGTTGGACGGATGGGTATCCGATCACCTTGAGCGAAGCTCTTTCGGGTTCCGGCATCGCCATTACATGGCTACAAGGCGACCAGGGCACTTTACTCGATAGCCCCTCTGACCATTCGGCGGACATATTCGTTGTCACCAATGCAAAAACCTATGGCAGGACTAACGTGGGCCTATTGGACAGCGGCGACGTTTCCCGGGCATTCGCACTAGCCCCGAGCAGCGTTCCCGAGCCCACCGGGCTCGTCGCCCTGTTCGGGCTCGCCGGCATGGGCCTGGTCGGCTTGGTGTGGCGTCGCCGTAAGCCCGCTTAGGCCGTTTCCGAACTGCCAAGAACCACACAAACCCGCCACCCTTGGGGCGGGTTTGCTTTTGCGCCCCCTGCTGGCCACGGATGAAACACGGATTGAACACGGAAAGGACGGCCGGGCATGGGCCAAACGAGAGAACAGATCGTTCCCTTCCGTGTTTCTTCCGTGTTCAATCCGGGCTTTTGCAAATTGCGGATTGGTCGGTCCCCTCTCCCTCCGGGAGAGGGTTAGGGTGAGGGGAAATGGGTGAGGATCCTGCTTCTCCATTTTTCGTGCCCAACGCAGGTTCCCCTCACCCCGGCCCTCTCCCGGCGGGAGAGGGGGACCACTTTTGCCATCCTCACCCCAATTTGCAAAACTCCAGTTCAATCCGTGGCTACCATATCCGTGGGTGGTCTCTAGCCCGTCTGTGTATGGCATAACGGGCGTTGTGAGTCTCGAGAATCCTCGAAAAAAGCCTGCCAAATGATTGACCGGACGGTCAAAGTTGATATATTCGAAATTATAGGCATAGGTCGCCGAGGCGGCGCGGGTTGCGCCGTTGAGGGCGAAGTCGCAAACTCTGATTAGGGTCTTGTGCGGGGGTTTCCCGTTGCGTGCGAACAAAGAAAGAGGGCGGCCCATGAAGAACGGGATTTCAGTGGCAGCCACGAAACTTGTGGGGACGCTCGGGGCTGCGGCCACCTTGGTGCTCATTGCTGCCCATTGCTTCGGGGGTGTTCTGGCGCCGGGCGGGGAGCAGGGGCGGCCGGGCACTTCGCTTGCGCCCAGCCCCTATTCGACCAGCAGTCCCTTTGCGTCTTACACCAGTGTCGGTACCCTCACTAGCAACTTCGTCACGGATATTGGTGACATTGACGGGACGGTGACCAGCACAGTGTACCAGAATCCGGCAGATGGCACGCTGGGCTTCAACTACCTTTTCACCAGGACCGGCGGTGTGAGCGACCTCGCCAGGGCCACTATCGGCAGCCTTAGCAATCCCTGGCTGGGGGTCACGATTAGCGACACGGGCGCGTACGGAACCGGCTCGTCAACCGCTGCTCCCTTGGCGCCCGACTGGGCAGACGGGTATCCGCTCTTCTTGAGCCGGGCTGCCGCGAGTTCCGGGGCGGGCATCAGCATTACGTGGGAATCAGGCAACCAGGGCACTTACCTCAATAGCTCCGTCAATAGCGCAAGCGGCCGGAACGACTATTCGGCGGACATATTCTTTGTCACCGACGCAACGGCGTATGCTGCCACCAACGTGGGTCTGTTGGACAGCGGCGCCGTTTCCCAGTCACAGGCACTAGCCCCGAGCGGCGTTCCTGAGCCTGCGTCGCTGGTCATGATAATTTTCGGCCTGGCCGGAATGGGTCTGCTCTGCCTCGCGCGGCGCCGCCGTGCTAACGCTCGGGCTGTCTTGGACGCTGAGTCCGAAATTGACGAGCCGTGGGTGATATCGCTTCCGCAGGCTGAAGCCTGCCGCTCCAAGCGTTTAGCTGCATAGCTTGTAGGGTGGGTCGAGCGGAGCGAGCCTCACCGCCAGTTTTTCGCGGATTCTGGGGGGCTTTTCTGCGCTCGACACACCCTACCATGCCCGCAACAGAGACTATCTGAGTGCCGCGTGCGGGATCAGCGAGCGGTCCCGCCAGACTGGGCCGGCGGCGGAGTCCAAGTACGGCGGCCCGTCGTGGCGCCGTGACCAACCCCAGCGGGGTGCGTGGCCCCGGACGCTGGTATGCCGAAGTAGCGTCCGTGGTTCATGAAACCGGCCCCCACGCCCGTAGGCGATACCTGCCGGTTACGGTCATCCGCGATCTGCGAGACACGCTGCCCCAGGGCTGACATGCCGGCCGTCTGCCGCTGGAGGTTCATCTGCTGCTGTTGCACGGTATCCCGCAGTTGCATTTGCGGTTGGACGAACATGTGGTAGGGATCCAGCGGCCCGCCCTGTTTCTGGTACAGGTTCAACCAGGGACTCAGCGCCGGATTAGGGGCGCCATAGGGGGTGCCGACGCCCTGGGCGTATCCCGGCAGGGCCGACAGGAGCACGAAGCCCGCGGCCCAGAGCCATTGCCCAACTCGAAACCTTGCCATCGCCTGCACCCTTATGCCAGGGTCCGCAACGATCCGGAAAAGGAGTCAACGGCCGATTATACGGCGGCCGGAGCCGAGCGGCAAGTCCGGCGCGGCGAAACTCATCTCTCTATCGGCATGCCGCCTGCGTGGACTTTGCGGATTCTGCGGAATATGCCGGCCCTTGGCCCCCGGTAGCCATGCAATCGGGGTCGCCGCGAAGAAATAAGTTGACCAGTTAGGGTGGCACGCCCTGAGGGACGAAGGGCGTGGCGAGGTGCGAAAGACCACGCCCTTCGCTACGCTCAGGGACGTGCCACCGTTGCTGGAATCTGCCCAGGTTGTTCTTTCGCGGTTCCTAACCGGGCCAGTCACGGTTTTCATGGCCGCCTTGGGCCTTGCGTGGAACTGGCGCCGCCGGTCGCGACGGCAGCCCGCACCGCGGGCTCTTCCACGGTCATCGCCACGCAGAACGGCGCGGCGGCGGTCATCCGCGAGATGTAGTCGATGCCGGCAACAGCCCTCTCGGGGTGGGGGTTTTCCCAGACGGAAAGGTACAGGCGAAGATAGCTGTTACGCGGCTGGACGGCCTCGTTCCGTCCGGCCCACACCACTTGCCCCCGTGTGACCGGCTTCCCGCAGTCATTGCACCACCAGTCGCGAACGTCCTGGCCGCTGACGACGGGAATCAGCACGTCGCTGCCATCCTCGTAGCGGACCCGGTACTGTGCGATGGTCATGCCGTCGGGCACCTGGAATTGTGCCCCGCCAAACTGCGTGGCGTGCAGGATGTAAAGCTTGACGATCCGCCTGCGGACCGGGATTCCTTCCACCTTGACCGGGGCCTCAGACCAACGCGTACTGCCCAGTTGGACTACTGAGTCGCCGATACGGAACTTCACGCCCGCGAACGTCTGCTCGCCCCGGGGCAGTTCTTTCAGATGGTTTCCTTGCTGATGCCCCGTCGTCTCCGCGCATTTTCGATTGGCGAATCGCCCGAGATCGAGACAGGTCAGTTTCTCGCCGGGCCGGTGCAGGGGGCCAACGAGCTCGGCCGCGGCCTCCGGCACGGTCGAACGATCCGTGGCCATGGCCAGCGGGGGCAACTCCTCGACGTTCATGTTCTTGGTCTCGATCGTCCAGATCTGCGGACCGCTCGGCAGGTTCAGATCAAAGGCCAACCTCGACTGGTCCGGGGACCAGGCGGGCATCGTCACCGGCCCGAGGGCCACCCGCACGGCCTGGTTCCTCTCGATGTCGAGCAACCACAGGCCCCCGGACTGGCCGCTCCCCTGGTCGCCGAAAGCGAGGCGCTTGCCGTCGGGCGACCAGCCCAGGAGGCAGTCGGCCGCGGATGCGACGGGCCAGGTGCGAAGGGCCTTGCCGCTGTTGCGGTCGATGACCAGCAGTTGTTTGCCCGAGCGGTACGCCACCTGACTGCCATCCGGAGATGGCGCCGGGCACCGGCCGGAAACGGCCAGGCAGTCGCTCACCGAGGCGTCCGCGCCGCCCACGCGAATCGACTGGAGCTTCGATTTGGCCTGCGAGAAAAAGAAGAGCCTCTTGCCGTCTGCGGACCAGGTTGGAAAGCTGCCGGCGGCGAGCTTGCGGGGGATCCCGCCGGCGGCCGCCACCAACCAGATTTCATCGGCGTTGCCATCCCCGGCGGCATAGGCGATTGCCCGGCCGTCGCCGGGGCCCCAGGCAGGGTCTTTGCCAGGCTTTGCCAAGCGGTGGATCCTACCGCTGCTCAGGTCGATGACATTCAGCCCCTCGGCATCACCAAACACGATCCGGCCGCCATCGGGTGACCAGCTTGCCTTGTGGCCCTTGGCCAAGAAGCGGCCGCCCAGCCCCTTGAGCTGGGCAATCGCCTCGGGCTGGCCGGGCTGGGGCCCAGTTACGACGGACGACGGACGACGGACGACGGAAGGCTGGGCAATAGCCTCGGGCTGGCCGGACGGGGGCAGCGTGGAACGCGGCTCCGCAGCGGAAGACCTACCCGTGCCACCAAGCACCAGCAGCAATCCTCCAAGGAGCCGCAAGCGACTTAACACGGGGCCGTTCCCTTTCATGTGCCATCGACAGGTTCAGCAGCCTAACCTAGTATAGGTACAAAATGCGTCCTCGCCAACCAACCGAAACGAAATTGGCGGGTGGCTCCGTGGGGAGGGCCTGTTCCAGAGATATGTCGGCCGACCAGGTTAGCCGGGATTATTCACCCGGGCTCGTAGTGACCCGATTTATCGGGTCTGGAGAGTGTGAACAGGTCAAGGACCGCATGAATGCGGTCACTACGAACGATTGGTGAATAATTCGGGTTAGTATAACCCACCTAAACTTACTGAGCCTGTAGCACCGGCGGAGCAGATTAGCAAACACGGTCACTTGCCGTGTTTATCCCCTGAACTTACTGAGCCCGCTACCGCTTCGCAGGGACGGGCGGTGCTGTCAGGGCGTCGAGGTGGGCTTGCAACGTGCCTTGGTCTAAGGCTGCGTCGTAGAGCGAGACTTCGTCCATCGCCCCCGGCCACGGGTACGCGCTGGCCATTTCGCCATCGAAGCCTTTCCCAATGCCCAGGTGACTCGCGCCGGGCGTACCGGGCGTGGGCTGGCCTCGGATCACCCACTTCAGGGCACGGTCCCCCTTGGTGAGATCGGCCACGTAGGTGTTGACGATCGTCTGTCCGCCATCCATCTGGAATGTGCTCGCAACGTAGTACCAGTTGCCCGGGACGAACTTAAAACCGCTCTCCAGCCAAGGGGCTCGGCCGTCCATCAAATGAACCAGCCGCCCATCGTCCAGGGCGGTGATGAGAAAGCCGCATTTCTGACGGTCGGTACGGACGGCCACTGCCGAAGCGATCAATCCTTCCTGTCCGCGGCCGCCGCCGTCAAGTCGCAGCAGCAGTTCGGCAGTCATCGCCTTGGGCGGGCTAAAAACGCCCTGCGACTGCAGGCCCACACCGCGGAGATTGCCCAGTTGGGCGGCGCGGAACAGCCGCACGGCCTTGGCGGTGGGATCGGGCCCCGGACAAGAGTAATCGATGCGGCCGCCGCCGTCGCCGCCGCCCATCGCGACCTCGCTCAGATACAGATTGCCCCGCCGATCGCGGCATTTTTCTTGTGTTGTCGCGCCCTCGAAGGTGTAGTGGTGGATCAAATGGGGATCCGCGGCCACCAAAGACTCCATCAGCGCGACTGAGCCCGCCAACGACCGCGCGCAATGCCGTCCGCCGACGGCAATCCGTTCCACTCGAGGCGAGCCGCCCACCGCCGACAGGGCCAGGCACAACGCCTCTCCCGCGCGCACGATGTGTCCCGCCGCCGTCCCGGGAGGCCCGGGCCCGGCCCAGGCCTCCACCTTGCCGGTGAACACCTCGACCTCGGTCACCCCGTCCCGTCCCACGGCCACGGCGAACTCGGTCCCCCGATCGACGATGGTTGCAGTCGGCGTGCAGATGGTAAACCCGACGGCACGCGCCGAAACGCGCGCGGTCAGTCGGCCCCGAGCGAGGAGTGCGCTGCCGGGCGACTGCAACTCGAACTCAGCCGGGCCTTGCAAAATCACGATGGCGCCGCTCTCGAACAGGACCTCAGCCAACCCCTGGCGAAGCACCAGTGTTCGACCGGCAGTCAAAGTGCGTTCGTCTTCCGAAGGCTCAGCGGCCCACTGGGCCCCCCGGCTTGCGCCTAGCTGCGCGACGCAAGGCGCCTGCGGGGCCCTGCCGTCGTGGGGACCCCGGTACAGCGTGAATACCCCCAAACCGATGGCCACGAGGAGGCTGGCCGCCATGGCCGCGTAGACCGCCGGCCGCCGGCGGATGCCCCATCGGCTCTGGCGACGCGACCGGACTCCAACTCCTTCCCCGCTCGCCGCGGTCTCGGCTCCGCGCGAGAACTCCCAGCAAAGCTCACCGTGGAGTTGGAGGTACTCAAGAACGTATCGGCAAGCGGCTTCCGACCGGCTGACGGCCTGTTCCAGACGCGCGGCCTGCTCGGGCGTGAGCTCGTCGTCGCAAAGTGCCGCGGCGAGCTGGCCCAGTTCGTCGAATTCGCCGTCTGAACCCGTCATTCATCGCCCTCCCGCGACATGGTTCGTCGCACGCACGCGGACAAGGCCGCGCGGATGCGGTGCAGCGACTTGCGGGTCCCCTGGACGCTCCGTCCCAGGGCCTGGGCCACGCTCCGCGTCGCGCCCCCGGGATGGTAACGCCTGAGCACCAGGTCGCGGTCCGCCGGGCTGAGCTTCTCCAGACAGTGCCTCAAGGCCTGCTGCCGGGCGTCCGGCGCCTTCTGCGTCTCGGCGGCCAGGATCTCGAGGAAACCGTCGTTGAAGAGTTGCTTCTCGCGGGGCCGCCTGGCGCGGATCTTCAGCGCCTCGTTCCGCGCGATCCCGCACGCAAAGCGAACGAAATCCGTGCCCGCCTGGTACCGGTCGAACTTCTGCCAGAGGACGAGTTGGGTCTCCTGGCGAGCTTCCTCGGCATCGGCCGCGTTGTGCAACAGCGCCATGGCGTACAGGAACACAGGCCGCTGACAGCTTTCCAACAATGCGGCAAACGGACCGGCGTCCGCCCGATCGGCGTCCGAGGCTTGATTCTGGCCGGCAGGTGGATTCACCGCACTCGATCCTGGGTTCAATGCCAGCGTCGTGCGAGTGCCGCCACTTTGCCCCGCAAGACTCGAGGGTAGAACGAGGAGCTGGCCGCCCTCTGCACCGAATACCGCCCCACATTATAGTCCCTCTACGCCGAAGCATCAAGGCTCCGCAGGTGGCATCGGGGGCATATTGGTGCTCAAACATGCTACCACACGCAAGGTCGGCCAAATCACGACGACCAACATCGACACCAGTGCGAAATAGGCAATCGCCCGTCCATACTTAAACCCCAAGAGTGTAACAAAAGTGGTACGGCAAAAATCAGTTTGCGACGAAATTTGCCAAATTTTACCACCGGGCGAGCAATCGGATACCACGATCTTGGGGGAAGCTGCGTAATTTGTGCACATAATTAGTTGACCCCATCTTCAGATCGGCCACTGCTAACAGTCTCTAAAATCGTTGCTATCGCAAGTTCCTGGTATCTTGCGACTTCCGGAAGAACCTGACTAAAGGCTAAATTTTTGGCCTACTGCTTATTGCTTATGCGGTGGTTAGTAATTAGGATACATTTTAGGCGCATACGTTTATTGGGGGGGGAAGAGGCAATAGTCTTGAAGAACGCCGGGAAAGATGGCCCGCAATGCCGGGGCACCCGACCTTTTCAAGGCCCCTCCGCATGAAGCCTACCTGCATCGCTATCACTTCCTGACAACGGGAGCGCACCATGGGTTTTCAGGCTAGCATTTGCGATCGCGAAGGGGCCTTGGCCGATGACCGTCGACAACCAGAGCGACGTGCATCGGTGAAGCGGCAGGAGACGTCGACCGAGGCCCCCGCGGTTTTCGTAGTGGATCCAGACCCGGCCACAGGGGCCATGGTCAACGAACTGCTGCGGGGGAACAGTCTGCGGTGCGAGGCGTACTGCTCCGGACGGCAGTTCTTTGCAGCCTATGACCCGTCCCGTCCCACGTGCCTGGTGCTGGAAATGCGGATTCCGGACATGGGCGGACTGCAATTGCAGCGGCGGCTGCTGCGGAGCGGCTCTCCCCTGCCGCTGGTCTTCGTCACCAGCCACGTCGACGTTTCCATGGCGGTGGAAGCCATGCGCGGCGGGGCCGTCCATGTTCTGGAAAAGCCCCTTCGCCCCTTGGAACTCTGGAGTGCGATTCAGGAGGGCGTTGCTCGGGAAGTGGGCCGTTGCCGTGAACAAGAGCAACAGCGGAAGATGCGGCAGCGCGTTGCCTCCTTGACGCGGAAAGAACGGCAAGTGGTGCAACTGATCGCGGATGGGAAATCGATCAAGGTCATGGCCACCGCGTTGGGGCTCTGTGTACGCGCCGTCGAGTTGCGCCGCCGTAGTCTCATGAAGAAACTCGGCCTGCACTCTCCCTTGGAACTGATGCGCTTCTCGATCCTCGCCGTCAGCCAGGAGTTTTGCGCAGAATCGGCAGAATCGACCGTTGCCTGTTCCCAGATTCTGGCGCCCGTCAATTGTCTTCAGGATTGACCTGACTGGCGATTTGAAGTGCATGGCGGTTTACTTTTTACTGAGGTGGCTCCAAGACTACGAAAAGATACGGTCGTTTCGGGGATGCAACGCGCATCAGGCGGGGTGTCGCCGTGAAATGACACAGCACGCGGATGGCGTTCCGCCGCGTTAAGGGGGGAATATCCTGTCAACTGTCAGCCCGGACGTGAGTCTCTATCCCGAGAATTTGTTGGAGCGCGCCGATTTCCAGGCCTTGGACCGTCGGTGGTGGGTGCTGTATACGAAGTCTCGGCAGGAAAAGGCCCTCGCGCAGCAATTACTGGGGCATGAGATCCCTTTCTATCTGCCGCTGGTGCGCAAGGCGCATGTCTGTCGCGGCCGCAGGTTCTATGCGCGTGTTCCCGTTTTCGCGGGCTATGTGTTCATGTACGGTTCCGAACAAGAGCGGCTTTGCAGCCTGACGACGAATCGCATTTCGCGAATCCTGCCCGTGCACGCCCCCGATCGACTGTGCCATGACCTCCGGCAGCTCTTCCGCTTGATCGCTTGCGATGCGCCGTTGACAATGGAAAGCCGCTTGGCTCCCGGCAGGCGCGTGCGGGTTCGGCATGGGGCCTTGGCGGGGCTGGAAGGCACCGTGCTGCTTCGCCGCGGGCGGACGAGGCTCTTGGTCGCGGTGGACTTCCTGCAGCAAGGGGCGTCGGTCGACATCGAGGACTATTGTCTGGAAGCCATCGATTGACGCGGCAAGCCAGACGCTTGCGCCCCGTGATTATGCGGCCTGCTTCAGTGGATGAAGCGGCCTAGGCGGCCTTGCGGCGACGCAGCGCCAGGCCGACCAGGCCCATGCCGCCGATGCCCAGGAGGGCGACGATCCCGGTGGGCTCGGGAACCGACGCGCCCAACCCGCCCAGCTCAGTAGCCTCGAACTCTGCGTACACCTGAGAATCAAGCGGCCCCCCGTACCCGACAAGTGTGGTTTCCGCCCCCAACGGCGATGTCCCTCCGCCCAAGGGCGTTACGGTAATGGCGTATGCCCCCACGTCGAATTCGACCGCAGAACCGATGTGAACTGTTAGAGTATCGGAAAACCAGCCCGAATCGTGAGTCATCGGACTGACCAGTGAGTGCGTGACCCCGTTGACCGTCATGTCCCTGGCCATGCTGAAAGTGGTCTTTAGATCATAGCTCTCGTCGGTCCCCTCATCTCCCGTCTGGCCGACCTCAAATACCAGCGGGTTAACCAATGCAGTCTGAGGCACCCCGAGCGCCAGGTTCAGGCTACCCGATGCCGTCTTCAACCAGATCTTGTCGTCGTCGGTCTGCGTACCATTCCCTCCTGCAGCATATTGAGGCCCAAAGAGACCATTGTTCCCAACGTCTTGTATGTACGCGCCTCCCGTGGACCAGCTCACGCTGATGGGATCCGCCGTGGCCGGACTGCAAAGTAACGCCACTACGCATGCTGCCAGAACCACTGCTACACTTCGCATTTCAAAGTCCTCTCTTGTTTGCGTCGCCGAGTTGCTTCGGACTACCAGATTCGATGACCGCCATCGGAGAATACGACACCTTAATCACAGTTTGCGACTTCACCGTTGACGGCACAACCCGCGTCAAGAACGTCCATCCTGGTCTGTGCCTCAGTGTCGCCTTGCGGAGCGGGTACGCCCCGCGCCGCACGGCCACTCATCTTCGTACTCTTCAGTGTATCCGCTTTGACCCTGCCGTCCAACATTTGGCCGGCGTTTTTCGAGGATTTTCGATACTCGCAATCCCATTGCGTGAACGCGCAGGAATCGGCGGGGCGACAGGAAGGCGGAAGGGGGAAGGCGGAAGGCGGGAGGGGCGATTGCGGGTAACCGATTGCAGACTTGAAATCTCAGATCTCAAATCCCCCGCCCTCCGCCCTCCTGAAGACTGAAGTTCCAGGGGGGCGCAAAAGCAAACCCGCGCCCAGGGCGGCGCGGGTTTGCTTCGGTTTCTTGGCAACTCGGAAACGGGCTAGGCGGCCTTGCGGCGACGCAGCACTAGGCCGATCAGGCCCATCCCGCCGAGGCCCAGGAGGGCGACGATCCCCGTGGGCTCGGGAACCGACGCGCCCAACGCGTCGGCGACCGGTGTGGCGAAGAAGCTGTAGGGATCACCGTAAGCATCCCCGTAGTTGGTGTTCCAGCCCGTGCCGTCCCAATATGCATCGCTAAAATTGAGATGCACGGAATAGGTGTCACGGCCGGTCAGGTCGATCGGACCTCCATAGACAGCCTGCGTGGAGACGAAGGTCCCGTCAAACGACCCGCTGATGCTTGCGGGGTTATTCGTGTTGTAGAGCCAGCCGTCCGTTACCGCGGTCGTCATGCCAGTGGCGGTGATTGTGTAGCTGTAGTTGTTGAACGTGCCACCCCAAGCCATACCGGCGTCAGGCTGCCAGAGCCGCGCGGTGGAATTGGCAGCAGTGGCGATTGCGCCCGTGACGGTTAGAGTAAAGTTCCACAAACCGCTCTGCTGCTGGGTCCAGCCGCCGACGGCCGAAGTGACCGTGCCGCCATCGTTGATCTGAAAGAACCCGGCGTTCTGGTCCGAAAGCGGGTGCTGATACCAGTTCGACTGGATGTCGTTATAGCCGTCATAAGGGTTGATGGCAGGCGAAACGTTCCTGGTAAAGTACAGCGCTCCGTCCCGCGGTGTGGTGTTGAACGCGACCGGATCGGAGCGAGTCGTGAGGTTTTGCACGGTGCCTTGGTAACCGAACTGGGTGCTCTCGGCGTCGAAGCTGATACCGTCAGCCCGAGCCGCAGCAGCCGCAAGCCCCACTACCGCCACCGCACACAGCACAACCATCAACCGCTTCATCTAAGCCCCTCCTGGCCCCTTGCGGGCCGTTTCGTTGTTCGCCACTCCGATTGAAAGCTGCCTCGACAGCTTATCCCCATGCTTTTTAACATATCCACTTTGACCGTGCCGTCAATCGCTTTGCGGGCGTTTTTCCGCGAATTTCCCATACTCGCAATCATATAGCGCAAAGGCGCAGGAATCGGGGGGGCGGAGGGAAGGCGGAAGGCGGAAGGCGGAAGGGGGAGGGCGGAAGGCGGAGGGCGGAGGGGGGATGGCGGAAGGCGGAGGGCGGAAAGCATGAGGGCGGAGGGGGGAAGGGGGAGGGCGGAAGGGGGAGGGCGGAAGGCGGA
>JBEKTY010000027.1:0-58903 GCA_049515555.1 Thermoguttaceae bacterium | reverse complement strand
TGACAACGCCGAAGCGATGATGGCCCTCGCGTGCCTGGACGACAGCCGCATGTGGCAAACTTACTGGACAACCCCGTATCCCGCAAGGAATTAGCGGTGCCATAAAATATGGCCGCACACGGGCCGGTTAGCGCACCGGTCCCGAAAGGGTATATTATGGAGGCTTATGACCCCCACGCAACCGACGATTCACGAGGTTGACTTCTGCTCGCAGATAGCATCCGCGGCCAACGCGCTGGTCAGCCAGAATCCAAGCGCCTATCCCTTCAGAGAAGCCCGCGTAGAAGGCTACGGGGTAGGCGGGGGCCGCCGCAAACGCAAAGACCTGCGCTTCTTCGGCGCCAACGGCAAGCTGCTTCTGTGCGGCGAAGTGAAACTTCCCGGGACGCCCGAGGGCCGATCCGCCTTTGCCGACGAGCTCATGCAAGACGCCTTCAGCAAGGCGGAAAACGCGGGGGTTCGCTACTTTTTCACTTGGAACGTCAACGAGTTCGCGATATTCGACCGGAGGCTTTGGGAGCGGCCGCTGCTGGAACGGCGGGTGCGGGTCTGGCGTCTGGGGCGCACGCTGGCCAATCCGGCCGCAGTGGCCCGCGAGGACAACCTCAACTTCATCAAGACGCATTTCCTGCCCGACCTGCTCGGCGATCTGGGCGACGTTCTTTCGGGGCGGCGGGCGGAATGGCTGCCCCCGGACGACCTCTTCATCCGCTCCCTGGAAAGCCACCTGGATTGGCCCGTGCAGTTGTGCAGTGCTTACCTGCTCCAGGAGGCGACGAAGAACAAGCGCTTTGGTCTGCGCGTCGAGGGCTGGATGACGGACCAAGACTGGACCTTCGTTCGCACGCCGCACGAGGAATGGGCCAAGGCCCTGGACAACATGGCCAAGAGCCTGGCCTATGTCTGGGCAAACCGCCTGCTGTTCTACAAGGCCCTGCGGGCCCGGTTCCCCGATCTGCCCCAGCTTCAACTGCGGCCGTCGGTAAAGAATGCCGACGATGCCGTGGCTGCCCTCAACCAATTCCTTCAGCAGGCGGTTGCGCGAAGCGGCGACTACGAACCGCTGTTGATGCCGGAGGCGACCGACTGGGCCACGGGGCTTGTCTTCCAGGGGGCCCACGCCCTGGACGCCTGGCGCGGGCTGCTGCGGGGTATCGAATCGGTGGATTTCCGCGAGGTGCCGTCCGACGTGGTGGGGCGCATCTTCCAGAAGCTGATCGGCCCCGACGAACGACATCGCTACGGCCAGCATTTTACGGGCGACGACCCGGTGGACCTTATCAACGCTTTTTGCATCCGTGCCCCGGGCGATACGGTACTGGACCCGGCCTGCGGGTCGGGGAGCTTCCTGGTCCGCGCGTACTACCGCAAGCGACACCTGGGCGCCCAGCGCCCGCATTTGGCCCTGATCGGCGAGCTGTTCGGCTGTGACATCGCCCTTTACCCGGCCCACCTGGCGACGTTGAACCTGGCGGCCCGCGAAATCAACGACGAGGCAAATTACCCGCGCATCGCACGCCGCAACTTTTTCGACTTCGAGGCTGACCAGGCGTTCTGCCAGATTCCCGACAAGGCCGGCAACTATGTTCCCGTGACGCTGCCCGCCCTGGATGCCGTGGTGGGCAACCCGCCCTACGTTCGCCAAGAGAAGGTCGAGAAGCAGGACAAGGCCCGCTTCGGCCGGATATGCGGCAACGCGTGGCGCGGGCTGCGTCTCAGCGGGCGCAGCGATCTGCATTGTTACTTCTGGCCGGCAGCGGCGCGGCTGTTGAAGGAAGGCGGCTACTTCGGCTTCCTGACCAGCTCTTCCTGGATGGACGTCGAGTACGGCTTCGCCTTGCAAGGCTGGATGCTCCGGCATTTTCGCATTCTGGCGGTAATGGAGAGCGCAGCCGAGCCGTGGTTCGAGGATGCCCGCGTCAAGACCTGCATGGCGATATTGCAGCGGTGCGACAACGAAGCGGCGCGCATGGCGAACCGCGTTCGCTTCGTCCGTTTCGACCGCAAGCTGGCGGACATCATCGGGATTCTGCCCGGCCAGGACGAAGAGGCCCGGCAATCCGCACTCGAGGCCCTCCGCCAGCGCATCCTGGATGCCGGCGCCGACTGCCAGGACGGCGACTTGCGCATTATCGTCAAGGCGCAAAGCGACCTTTGGGCCGACGGGGTACGCGCCGCCGCGATCCTGGGCGATCGCGAACTGCGAGACGGCGCGGATGAAACCGGCAGCGACGCGGAAGAAGAGTCGGCCGAAGCAACGGAGGCCCCGGAAACGGCGGCGATGAACGGGATTCGAGGCGGAGCGGCAGGCGGATACCGCGCCGGCAAGTGGGGCCGGTACGTGCGTGCCCCGGACGTTTACTTCGACATCATGCGCCACTATGGCGACCGGTTTGTTGCCTTGGGCGAGGTGGCCACCGTCCGCCGAGGAATCACCAGCGGCTGCGATGCCTTTTTCATGCCCAGAGACATCACCGCCGACCTGCTGGCCAGGCACACTAGCGACCGCGACTTCCGGCAGCACGCTGGTGGTGCGCCGCGGAAGGATGTTGAATCAGGCAGGTTGCGGATAATCAAAGCGGGCGACGGGAGCGTCCACCCCGTCGAAGCCAAGTATCTGGCCGCCGAGGTCCACAGCCTGATGAAAGTGGATCGGCCCCTCGTTCGTGCCGCCGACCTGGACCGTTTTGTCCTGCTGGTCGCGGACCCGATGGACAAGCTGAAGACGAAATCGCCCTGGGCGTGGCGCTACCTCCGCTATGGTATGACGGCGACGTTCGCGTCTGCCAAATCAAAAGGCAAGCTCGTACCCGAGCGGTCTACCTGCGCGGCGCGCGATCCGTGGTACAACCTGACGGGCCTGGTGAAACCGGGCCTCGCATTCTGGCCCATGGCGCAACAGTACCGGCACATCATCGCGGCCAACCCCGAACGGCTGATATGCAATCACAACCTGTTTGATGTCGCGCCCGCCGGCTTGTCGGCGATTGAAGCGGAGTCGCTTGTGGCAGTCCTGAACTCAACGCTCGTGGGCTTGTTCAAGACGTTCTACGGGCGATTCGCCGGAACCGAAGGCAACCTCAAGACCGAAGTGGTGGACGTGAACCTCTTGGAGGTGCCGGACCCGCGCGGCGTGCCGGCAAACGCCGCCAAACGCCTGCGCAGGGCCCTGGAAAGCCTGAGCCGGCGAGAGGTGGGCCGACTGGTTGAAGAGCAGTTGATGGACTGCCACTCTCCCGAGCGGGCCCGAAGGCTGGCTGCCGGTCCGCTGGTGCTGGCCAACGAGCTGCGGCAAGCCGACCGCCGGGCGCTGGACGACGCCGTTTTCGAGCTGCTGGGCGTCGCCGATCCGCGCCGGCGCGATGAGCTCATCGACCGCTTGTACGAAGCAACGGCCCGACACTTCCGGGAAATCCGCGTGGTCGAGATTGCGAAGATGGAACAACGCTCCAAGGCCGACAATAAGCGTTTCCGTGTTGACGATCTGGCGGCCGATATTTGGGACGCGGCCGAGCTGAAAGACGCAACGCCATTGGCCGAGTGGCTTGGTGAGCAGCCGGAATCGGATTCAATGGCAATCCTTTTCGACGAGCGCCCCGCCACACTCTCCGAGGACACGCTGTTTCTCCCGAATACCGTGTATTTCGGCAAGGGACGGAAGGGGCACATCGACTGCCAATCGCGGGGGCAGGCCGAGCTTGTTGTCCGCCTGGCGAGTCTGGGCGTACAGGGGCAGGTGAAGCTTCCGGCCGACCTCGGGCCGTGCCTGAAAGTGCTGGAGCGCGTGGACCGCCGCGTGGAGAGCGCCAGGGCGAGATTCAAGGAGCTGGCCGAAAGCCGAACGGGCGACCAGCGCGCGCAGAATGAGCTTGTGGACGTGCTGGAATATTGGTTTGTCGTCGGCCGGAAGACAGCCCAGCCGGGCGCGGCAGCAGAAGCCAACGAGGCCGAGACGGAAGGCTAGGCATGGTTGCCTCGGCGGAATTGTTGACTTCCGCGGGGCGGGCGGGTAGGCTACGGACGCATGGAATGTAGTAGGCGCACGCCGTGTGCCCGTTTGCGGAAGTGGAAAATATGGCGGACGGCACACGGCGTGTGGCGTGCTACATTGGGCGTTTCACACGGGGGAAATTAGCCATGTCTGGGCGATGGTTCGTCGTGGGTTGCGGTTTGCTGTTGCTGGCGGGCCCGACGGGGACAGGCACATTTTTCGGCCTTCGGGCGTCTGGGGAGCAAATCGACGCAACGGGCCGAAAAATGAGCCAGTCCCCGGCGGGGGCCGAGGAGGCCGTGGCCCCCACGCGGGTCGTCGAGCTCTTCAACGGCAAGGACCTGACCGGATGGCGCACCTGGCTGAAAGGCACGGGGCGGGCGGATCCCCAGCGCGTGTTCACGGTCGAGAATGGGATGATCCACATTTCGGGCCGCGGCCTGGGATACCTGGCTACCCAGCAGGCGTACAAGGATTACCACCTTGTGGTGGAGTACCGCTGGGGCCGGTACACTGAAACCGGCAAGGGCGTCCGCAACTCGGGCGTGCTGCTGCACGGCGTGGGGCCCGACGGCGGTGCACACGGCACGTGGATGACCTGCCTGGAGTGCCAGCTTGCCCAGGGCTGCGAGGGCGACCTGATCGTCATTCGCGGCCAGGACGCCGCCGGCAAGCTCGTTCCCGGCACGATCACCTGCGACACCCGGCTGGCCGCCGACGGCAAGACCCGCTGGCAGAAGGGCGGCCAGAGCGTGGTCTATGCGGGCAAGCAGTTCTGGTGGTCGAAGCATCAGCCTTTCTTCGAGGAGCTGTTGGATACCCGCGGCAAGGACGACGTGGCCAGCCCCGTCGGGCAGTGGACCAAGGTGGAGTGCCTGTGCGCCGGCGAGCGGGTAACGGTGAAGATCAACGGCGTCGCCGTGAACGAGTGCTACCACACGTTTCCCGCGGCGGGGAACATTCTGCTGCAAAACGAGGGCAGCGAGATTTATTTCCGCAACGTTCGGTTGGAACCGTTGTAGGGATTTAGGGATTTGGGG
Organism: Thermoguttaceae bacterium; assembly: GCA_049515555.1. GTDB lineage: Bacteria > Planctomycetota > Planctomycetia > Pirellulales > Thermoguttaceae > JBEKTY01. The sequence continues at coordinate 53,872 of JBEKTY010000027.1, read as the reverse complement.
ATTTTGGGATTTAGGGATTTAGGGGGTTGAGGGATCAGGCTTGCTTATCCCCTTATCCCCTCATCCCCTCATCCCCTTAACCCCTCATCCCTTTAACCCCTCATCCCCTTTCCTCCAGGAGTCGCGATGATGAAAGAGCGTGAAGGCGGGCGGCCCGCCCGGCGGCGGGATTTTTTGAAGACTTCGGCGTTGGTCGTGGCGGGCGGAGGGGCGTGGGCCGCCACGCGCCGCACGGCCTTCGCCCATGCCGCCGGCAGCGATCTGCTGCGGGTGGGACTGGTCGGTTGCGGCGGGCGGGGCACGGGGGCCGCCGCCGATGCCCTGCAGGCCGACCCCAACGTGCGGCTGGTGGCCATGGCCGACCTCTTTGAAGACCGGCTCGCAAGCAGCCTGGCAAGCCTACAGAAGGACGAGGGAATCGGCAAGAAGGTGGCCGTGACCGCGGGGCGGCAGTTCGTGGGCTTCGACGCCTATAAGCAACTCATGGCCAGCGGGGTAGACGTGGTGCTCTTGGCCACGCCGCCGCACTTCCGCCCGATGCACCTGAAGGCGGCCGTGGAGGCCGGGCTGCACGTCTTCGCGGAAAAGCCGGTGGCCGTGGACGCGCCCGGCGTGCGCAGCGTCCTGGCCACGTGCGCGGAGGCGAAGAAGAAGAACCTCTCGATCGTCTCCGGCCTGTGCCTGCGCTGCTCCTATGCCTTCCGCGAGCTGGTCCGCCGCATCCACGACGGCGCCCTGGGGGAGATCCACACCCTGCAGGCCAACGATTACCGCGGGGCGATCTGGACCAAGACCCGCCTGCCGGGCGAAAGCGACATGCACTGGCAGACCCGCAACTGGTACTACTACACCTGGCTCTCCGGCGACTTCAACGTCGAGCAGCACGTGCATTTTCTAGACGTCTGCGCTTGGATCATGAAGGGCCGCTATCCGGCGCGGGCCATCGGCATGGGCGGCCGGCAGGTCCGCAGCGGCCCGCAGTTCGGCAACATCTTCGACCACCACAGCGTGATCTACGAGTATGACGACGGGGCCAAGCTCTTCAGCAACACGCGGCAGATGGCGGGGTGTGCCGGCGACATGAGCGCCGCTGCCGCCGGCAGCAAGGGCCGGGCGATCTTCGCCGAGCGCAAGAGCGGAGCCCAGATCATCGGCGGCGACGAGAAATGGACCTACCGCGGCCCGGACAACAACATCTACCACACCGAGCACGACGAAATGTTCGCCGCCATTCGCAAGGGCCAGCCGGTCAACAACGGCGAGTACATGGCCAAGAGCACGCTGCTGGCGATCCTGGGGCGGATGGCCACCTACACCGGGCAGACGATCACCTGGGAGCAAGCCCTGAACTCGAAGGAAGACCTGACGCCGCCCAAGTACGAGTGGGGCCCGCTGGCCGAGCCGCCGGTGGCCATCCCCGGGGTTACGAAATTCATCTGAACATTTTAGCCGTTCACGGGCCGTACCAAGGTAGCAGGCATACTCCGTGTGCCGTCCGCTGGAGAGGAAAAAAGTGTGGCGGACGGCACACGGAGTGTGCCTGCTACTTTCCATGCCGTAATTGTTTACCAGTAGAGGAACTCGCCATGTATCATGTCCGATCGTTGCACAAGGCTTTTCGTTGCGGGTCGCGGCTGACGGCGGTCGCCGCTACGGCGGTCTTGGCGTGGTCCACAATCGCGGCCCCGGCGGCGCCGCCGGAGGGCGAGAGGCTCTCGCTGTGGTCCGGTCAGGCGCCCTTGGGCGACGGGCGGTTCGAACGGGCCGAGGCCCGGATCACGGTCCATCGCCCGGCGGCGGGCCGCGCCAATCGGGCGGCGGCGGTGATCTGCCCCGGCGGCGGGTATGGCGGACTGGTGGTCGGGCCGGAAGGACACGGCATCGCCCGCTGGCTCAACGAGCATGGCATCACGGGCATCGTACTGGAATACCGGCTCCCGCATGGCAGGCCGCGGGTGCCGCTCCTGGACGCGCAGCGGGCCATCCGCATGGCTCGGGCCGGCGCCAAGGCGTGGGGCATCGACCCGGGGCGGATCGGTATCATCGGCTTCTCGGCGGGCGGGCACCTGGCCTCGACGGCCGGCACACACTTCGACGGCGGCGATCCGCGGGCCGCCGATCCGGTCGATCGCGCAAGCTGCCGCCCGGACTTCGCGATTCTCGTCTACCCGGTGGTCACGATGGGCGCGTTAACCCACGGCGGCTCGAAGGCCAACCTGTTGGGTCGCGATCCGACGCCCGCCCTGGTCGAGCTGTTCTCCAACGAGAAACAGGTGACCGCCCAGACACCGCCGATGTTCCTGGCCCATGCCAAGGACGACACGCTGGTCGCGCCGGACAACAGCCGGATGCTGTACGAGGCGCTCCGGGCCCGCAGCGTGCCGGCCGAGTACCTGCGGTTGGCCAGCGGCGGCCACGGTCTGGCCGGCTACAAGGGCCCGATGTGGGATGCCTGGCAGAAAAGATCGCTGGAATGGCTGGCCGCACAGAAGATTATCCCGCGACGGGATTCGAGTCCGCGGGCGGAACAGTAGCCGAGGAGCTTACTGCCGGGGCGATGGCTAATTCTTCGGTCGAAGGGTGGAGGTCAATCGCCCTAAGTGCTTGCAGGGTAGCAAGATTGAGTTTCCGCCGGGGGGCCCTGGCGGTCGCGCCGCCCCCGGGCATCGTGCCGGTGGGGGGCCTTGCTGCCGGCTGCCACCCTCCAGTGGCCGCTAGGAAAGTTGTACGGCGGTAGTTGCAACGCCATTTTCCGGCGGCGATAATAACAGGACCGCAGAGATCCCGCCAGCGGCCTGCCGAGCGGCCGAGGCCGGGGCACATTGATCCGTCAGCACGCTGCGAAAGAAGTTGGGGGCTGGCCCGGTTCTCGTTCGACGAGAAGGGGGTTGGCTCCTTCGGAAGCGTTTGCCGCGGATCGAGGGCGCCCGGGCGACGGTGCAGCCGGCATTCGGGCCAAGTTCGAGGTGACCTATGAATCGTGCACCTGCCGCCTTGCTCTTCGTCGTGGCGTTGGCCATCTTTAGCGGTCAGCGGTCAGCGGTCAGCGGTCAGCCGGCAACCGACACAAAGGCGCCCGCCGCGGCGAAGGCTGACGCGGCGAAGGCCGCGGCTCCTAAGGTTGACGCGCCCAAGGTTGAACCGCCGAAGGTCGCACCCAAGGTTGAGCCGCCGAAGGCTGCGCCCAAGGTTGAGCCGCCCAAGCCCGCCGTGCCAAAGGCTGAACCACCGAAGGCTGCCCCCAAGGTTGAGCCGCCGAAGGCTGCCCCCAAGGTGGAGCCGCTGAAGGCTGCCCCCAAGGTTGAACCGCCGAAGGCGGCCGCCCCCGAAGCGCCGAAGGGGCCGGCCAAGTTGCGGATTTCGTTCGCCGACGACGTCATGCCGCTCATCGACAAGCTGGGCTGCAACGCCACGGCGTGCCACGGCTCCGCGCGGGGCAAAGGGGGGCTGCGGTTCTCGATGTTCGGCGCCGACCCCGAGTCGGACTACGATTGGCTGGTGCGGGTGGCACAAGGCAGGCGCATCGACCGCTTGCAGCCGGCCCGCAGCCTGTTGTTGCAGAAGGCCGTTGGCGGGCTGAAGCACGGCGGCGGCAAGCAGCTCGAACCCACGGCCCCGGAGTACGGCCTGCTGCTGGCCTGGCTGACCGAGGGCGCGGGGCCGAGCGACCGCAGCCGGCCGAAGGTCGTGGCAGTGCGAATCTCGCCCGCGGAGCAGACCCTGGAGAAAGGCGGGAGCGTGCCTTTGAAGGCCCTGGCCGTGTTCTCCGACGGCGCGCAGAAGGACGTTACGCGGCTGGCGCTGTTCAAGCCGCTCGAGGCGAAGGTCGCCAGCGTGACGGCCGGCGGCAGCGTAAAGGCCGAGAGCGCGGGACAGGCGGCGGTCATCGCCACCTACCGGCGGCAGTCGGGCATCGCCCGGGTGCTGGTGCCGCAGAAGCTTGCGCAGCCCTTTCCCGATCTGGCGCCCAACAACGAGGTGGACAAACTGGTCTTCGCGCATCTGAAGAAGCTGGGTCTGCCGCCCTCCGAGGTGTGCTCGGACGAGGTGTTCGTGCGGCGGGTGTATCTGGACCTGATCGGCAGGCTGCCTGTGCCGGACGAGGCCCGCGGCTTTTTGCAGGACAAGGCCCCCGACAAGCGGAGCAAGTTGATCGACCGCTTGATGGAAAGCGATGATTACGCCGACTGCTGGGCCCTGAAGTGGGGCGACCTGCTGCGGATCAAGAGCGAGTTTCCGGTCCGCATCTGGCCCAAAGCTGCGCATACGTATTATCGTTGGGTGCGGCAGAGCCTGGCCGACAACAAGCCTTACGACCAGTTCGTGCGGGAACTGGTGACGGCCAGCGGCAGCAATTTCCGCTGCGGCAACGTCAACTTCCTGCGGGCCAACCCGGTGAAGGACCCGCAAACCATCGCCGAGAGCGCGGCGCTGATTTTCATGGGGGTCCGCCTGGGCTGCGCCCGCTGCCACGGCCATCCCACCGAGAGTTGGAGCCTGGAAGACAACCTGGCCATGGCGGCCTTCTTCGGCAAAGTGGCCTTCAAGCCCACGCAGGAGTGGAAGGAAGAGATCGTCTACGTCAACCGCAAGGCCGCCTTCCGCAGCCCGCAGAGCAAGGAGATCGTGAAGCCGAAATACCTCGACGGGGAGACGCTCGAGGTGCCGGAGCAGGACGACCCGCGCGAGAAATTCGCCGATTGGCTGATCCGTCCGGAGAACCCGTATTTTGTGAAGAATATCGTGAATCGGGTGTGGTTTTGGTTCTTGGGGCGGGGGATCGTCCACGAGCCGGACGACCTGCGCCCCACCAACCCGCCTTCCAACCCCGAGCTGCTGGCCATGCTGGAGAAGGACTTCGTGGCCCACAAGTACGACCTGAAGCACCTCTTCCGCCTGGTGCTCAACTCGAAGACGTACCAACTTTCCAGCCGGCCGAACGAGTGGAACAAGGACGACGCGGTGCATTTCTCGCACTTCTACCTGCGGCGGCTGAGCGCCGAGCAGCTCCTGGACGCGATCGGGCAGGTGACCGAGACCTCGGAGCCTTTTGCCAGCCCCATCCCCGAGCCGTACACGCGATTGCCGGCGGGGTATCGGGCCGTGCAGCTTTACGACGGCGACATCAGCGCACCGTTCCTGGAGCTGTTCGGTCGGCCGCCGCGCGATACGCCCTACGAATGCGACCGGAACCTGCACACCTCGATGCGGCAGGCCCTGCACATGCTCAACTCGGACCACGTGCAGAACCGCATCAACAGCAGCCCGCGCCTGCAGCGGTGGTTCCAGGAGAAGAAAACCGACGAGCAGATCGTCGACGAGCTGTACTTTGTAGCGCTGTGCCGGCCGCCCAAAGCGGAGGAGAAAGGGAAGTTCCTGGAATTCTTCGGCAAGGCCAAGAATCAGCGCGGCCAGGCCGTTCAGGACGCGGTGTGGGCGGTGATCAATGCCAAGGAGTTCCTCTTCAACCATTAAGGAGGGAAGAGTCATGCTCGACGTTCAAGCAGGAAGGGTTGTTCGCAGCCGCGGGGGGCTGAGCCGCCGCGACTTCGTCCGCGTGGGGGCCTTGGGTACGATGGGCCTCACGCTGGCCGACTGGCTGCGTTTGAAGGCCGAGGGGGCGGTACAAGGGGGCAAGGCGAAGTCGGTGATCCAGATCTTTCTGTGGGGCGGACCGCCCCATCTGGACACCTTCGACCCCAAGCCCGAGGCCGGCGAAGACTACTCCGGCCCGCTGAAGACGCCCGTCCAGACCAACGTGCCGGGGATCAAGATCAGCGAATTGCTGCCGCTCATGGCGAAGCAGGCCGACAAGTACGCCATCCTCCGCAGCATGACCCACGGCGACGACGGCCATGAAACGGCGGCCTACAAGATGCTCAGCGGGACCATGCCCTCGGCGGACCTGGTGTATCCGTCGATCGGCTCGGTGGTGGCCTTGAAGAAGAGCCAGTCGAGCTATCACGGGGCGTTGCCGCCGTTCGTGGCGATCACCAGGGCCTACGGCCGCTTCAACGAGGCGGGTTTCCTGGGGAACGATTACAAGGCCTTCCCCACCGAGGGCGATCCGAACAACAAGGACTTCCGCGTACAGGGGATCGCGGCCCCCGGCGGGATCACCGCGCCGCGCCAGGCGGAGCGCCGCGGGCTGTTGGCCGCCGTCGACGCCCTGGACGCCGACCTCGACAAGCAGGGCGAGATCCAGACCATGGACTCTTACCAACAGAAGGCCCTGGCACTGATAATGGGCGACGCCAAGGAGGCCTTCAACCTGGGCGCCGAGAAGGACGAGGTTCGGGAGCGGTACGGCCGCACCCACCACGGGCAGGCGCTGCTCCTGGCACGCCGGCTGGTCGAGCGCGAGGTCCCCTTCATCACCATCAATTGGGACGGCTGGGACACGCACACCGCCAACTTCGAGGCCATGAAGCGGATGCTGCCCGAAATGGACAAGTCCTTCTCCGTCCTGCTGCAAGACCTGTCCGAGCGGGGGCTGCTGCCGAGCACGATCGTCACCTGGTTCGGCGAATTCGGCCGCACGCCGAAGGTCTCCTGGGAGCCGCCCTGGAACGGCGGGCGGCATCACTACGGGGCCTGCTTCTCGGCCGTCGTCGCCGGGGGCGGGTTCAAGGGCGGCACGGTCGTCGGCGCCAGCGACTTCCGCGGCGAGCACGTCAAGGACCGACCCGTGTACCCCTGGGACCTCGCGGCCAGCATGTACCAATTGTTGGGCATCGATCCGATGGGCCGCCTGCCGCACCCGCAAGGCTGCGTGGCTTACGTCACACCGCTGGCCAGCGGCGACGTGCCCAGCGGCGGAATCCTCAAAGAGATCATGTAGCAAGGGGCTAGGCATGAACGCCGGACACGTTGTCAGCATCACGGCACTGCTGTGCCTGGCGGTGGTGGATGTAGGGCGGGGCGAGGGGCCGAAGGCGGCCGCCCCGGCCGGGCCGCCCCCGCCGCCCATAGTCGCCCGGGAAGACGGCCGGTTGATCATTCCGGCCGGCTCGCTGCAAGCGGCTGGCCAGCCGCTGATCAAGTGCGTGGTCAGCGGCGCCGCGCCGCTGGCCGTGACGGCCGTGGCCTTCAGCCCGAATGGAAAACTCCTGGCGGCGGGCGACGCCCGGGGCGTAGTGCTGTGGGACCTCGAGGGCGCCAAGCTGCTGAAGCGCGTCGGCGGCGGCCAGTTGACCGCGGTCCACGCCCTGGCCTTCAGCAAGGACGGCGGCTTGCTGGCCGTGGGCGAAGGCAGCGCCGGCGTCTCGGGCGACGTCCGCTTGTTCGAGGTCGCAAGCGGCCGGCAGGCCGCGCTACTCGAGGGACCCAAAGACGTGGTCTACGCGCTGGCTATCAGCGGCGAGGCGAATCTCCTGGCCTGCGGCGCCGCCGACGGCAAGGCCTACGTCTGGAACCTCGCCGACAAGCGGCTGGTGACCACGATCCAGGAGCACGGCGACTGGGTGCTGGGCGTGGCCTTCAGCCCCGACGGCAAGCTGCTGGCCACCGGCGGCGCCGACAAGAGCACCCAGGTCTGGGAGGTGGGCACCTGGAAATCCGCGAACAAGTTCCTCCAGGCCGAAACGGTGCAGGCCACGGCCTTCAGTCCCGACGGCAAGCTGCTGGTGTGGGCGGTGGCCGGCACGCAGCAGCCTATGCTCCGCTGGCGCGAGCCCCTGGATCCGCCCGAAAATCCCAAGGATTCCAAGAAGGAGCGGGTGATCCCCCAGGTCCGCAACACCGATATCAACGGCGGCGCGCCGCTGGCCATGGTTTTCGGGGCGCTGCGGCTTCCCAAGCAGAATCCCCAGCCCCGGCTCGTCGTCGCCTGCACGGATAAGACCGTCAAGGTCTACAATGACGGCGGCGGCCAGATGTCGAGTCTCACCGGCCACGGCGACTGGGTATACTGCGTGGCCATGAGCGCGGACGGAACGCTTTTCGCCTCGGGCAGCGCCGACGGCACCCTCAAGCTGTGGAGCGGGACCGAGATGCGGCCACTGGCCACGCTGGCCCTCCTGGATGACAAGGAGGGCTGGCTGATCCTCACGGCGCCGGGCTATTTCGCCGCCTCGACGCCGGCCGCGATCGGCTGGGACAAGCTCAAGTTGACCCTCGCGCCGGAGCGGCTGGCCGAGTTGCTGGCGAAGCCGGAGCTGGTCCGCGATTGCCTGGCGGGAAAGAATGTGGCGCCTCCGGCCCTGAAGTGACCCGTTGCTAGAGGGGAGTCCAGCCATGATTCAGCCGTCAACCGATCGCGGGGACTGTCCCCATTTTCGTCCGGCGAAAATGGGACTGTCCCCTTCGGCCGGTAAGGGGACAGGCACATTTTTCGGCCGGAAGAACCGAAAAATGAGCCAGTCCCCTGGCCTTTTTTCCGGGTTGCTGCTGGCGGCGGCCGTGGGGCTGCTGAGCCCGTCGGCCGCCTGCGGCCAACGGCCGGAAGTGGTAGGGCCGCACATCGATTACGTGTTCCCGGCCGGCGCGCAGCGCGGCACGACCGTCACGGCCACCGTGGGCGGCCAGAACCTGCAAGGGGCCAACGCCGTCCGCGTGAGCGGCCAAGGCATCAGCGGCAGCGTGACCAAGGTCGTCGACGCCAAGACCGTAACGGTCAGCCTCAACGTGGCGCCCGGTGCGGCGTTGGGCGCGCGGGAGTTCCGCCTGATCAGCCCCACCGGGGCCTCGAACCACTTCCGCTTCGTGATCGGGCAGTTCCCCGAGGTCAACGAGATCAAGCCCAATTCCGAGAAGGCCAAGGCGCAGCCGCTGAAGTCGCTGCCCGTGGTGGTCAACGGTCAGATCATGCAAGGCGAGCTGGACTATTTCCGCCTTTCGGCCAAGGCCGGCCAGACGCTCGTGTTTCAGGTCGAGGCGCAGACCCTGCTGCCCTTTATCGCCGACGCCGTGCCCGGTTGGAACGACGTCTGCCTGACGTTGTACACGGCCGAGGGGCGGCAAGTGGCCTCGGTCGACGATTTCCGCTTCAAGCCCGATCCGGTGCTGTTCTACCAGGTTCCCAAGGACGGGGACTATCTGGTCGAGGTCCGCGACGTGATCTTCCGCGGCCGACCGGATTTCGTGTACCGCCTGACGATCGGGACTTTGCCCTATATCACGCACGCCTATCCGCTGGGCGGGCGGCGGGGCACGACGGCCAAGGTCGAGCTGTTCGGCGTCAATCTCGACGAGCGGTCGCTGGCACTGGCCCTGCCCGCCGACAGCCCGCCGCGACGCCCGATCCAGACCACCGCGAAGGGCGTCGTGTCCAACGCGGTTCCCTTCGCCGTGGGCGACACGCCGGAGGTGGAAGAGAAAGAGCCCAACGACTCGCCCGCGCAAGCCATGCGGGTGGAATCGCCCGTGACCATCAACGGCCGCATCCAGCGCCCCGGCGACGAGGACTACTTCGTGTTCGCGGCCCATGCCAAGCAGCAGTTGCTGCTGGAGGTCTTCGCCCGGCGGCTCGACTCGCCGCTGGACAGCGTGCTCACGCTGTACAACTCCAAGGGGCAGGAGCTGATGGAGAACGACGACACCGTGGATGCCGGCGAAGGACTGCTGACGCACCACGCCGACTCGCGGCTGGTGTACACCGTGCCCGCCGACGGCGACTACACGGTCTGCATCCGGGACATTCAGGGCAAAGGCGGGCCGGAGTACGCCTATCGCCTGGTCATTGCCCCCGTGCAGCAGGATTTCTACCTGCGCGTCAGCCCGGACAACCCGCAGATGGGGCAAGGCGACACGGCGGTGATTACCGTCACCGCGATCCGCAAGGACGGCTTCAACGGCGAGATCAAGCTGGCGGCGGAGGGTCTTCCCAAGGGGTTCCTGGCCAGCGAGGCGGCGGTGGCCGAAGGACAGCCCATGGGCTCGATGACGATTACTTCGCCGCCGGACGCGGCGATGGAGTTCTACTCGCCGACGATCGTCGGCACGGCGCTGGTCGGCCAGCAGACGATCACCCGCAAGGCCCTCCCGGCCGAGGAGCGGATGCAGGCCTTCAGTATCCGGCACACCGTTCCCACCCAGGAGCTGCTGCTGTCGGTAAAGGACACGCCGCCCTTCGTGCTGTCGGTGAAGCTGCCGGGCGACAAGAAGGTGTTGGAAATCCCGCAGGGGGGCGAGGCGCAGGTGGTGGTGAAGGCCGTGCGGCGACCGGAGCCGGTGCCCAAGCCGGAGCCGGGCAAGCCGGCGCCCAAGCCCCCGCCGCCGGACCCGAACCGCGACCGCATTACCGTGGCGCCCCTCAATCCGCCCTCGCCGCCGCCGGGCATCGGCATGGAGACGGTCTTCATCCCTTCGGACAAGGAAGAGGTGACGATCAAGATTACGGCCGCCCCGTGGACCCGTCCCGACGTCATCCAGAGCCTGATCCTGGGCGGCACCCGATACCGCAACGACCAGCAACTGACGCGCGTCGCCCCCGCCATCCCGATCAAGGTCCTCAAGCCGCCGGAAGTGAAGAAGCCGCCGGCGGGCAAGAAGTAACTACGTTGTAGCCGGCACACTCCGTGTGCCGCCGGAACACGACGGCACACGGAGTGTGCCGGATACATTTGAGCCACTAGGAAAGGAGCACGTAATCATGTTTCAACGTTACTCGCGGCGTAGGTTTCTTCGGGATTCTGCGGTTACGGCCGGCGCCGCCGCGGCGGCGGGCGTGCTGGGCGGGCCCCGCCTGGCGGCCCGGCAGTCGTCGGGCGATAAGTTGCGCGTGGCCGTGATCGGGGCGGCGGGCATGGGCGGCTACAGCGTGGATTGCGCCCTGCGCGAGAACCTCGTGGCCCTGGCCGACGTGGACGACACGCGCGTCGCCCAGGTCATGCGGGACAGCGTCAAGGACAGTGCCAAGCCCCGCATCTTCTACGACTATCGCAAGATGTTAGACGAGTGCCACCGCGAGTTGGACGTGGTCCTGATCGCCACCCCCGATCACAATCACGCCCCGGCGGCGATGCGTGCCATCCGCTACGGCAAGCACGTCTTCTGCCAGAAGCCCCTGGCCCACAACATCGCCGAGTGCTATGCCCTGGCCAAGGCCGCCCGGGAGAAGAAGGTTTTGACGCAGATGGGCAACCAGGGCTACTGCGGCGAGGCGATCCGCCGCGTGGCCGAGTACGTCGCCGCCGGCGCGATCGGCGAGGTGACCGAGACGCACACCTTGCTGGACCGCAATTTCGGCGGCACGGGCGGCCGGCCGCCCGCCAAGCCCGTTCCGCCGGGTCTGCACTGGGACGAGTGGCTCGGCCCCGCCCCCTATCGCGACTACCACGACGGTCTGCATCCCTTCTCGTGGCGCGACTGGAAGGCCTTCGGCACGGGCACCATCGGCGACATGGCCTGCCATCGCCTGTGCTATCCCTTCATGGCCCTGCGGTTGTGGGAGGTGAAAAAATTCACCGTCGAGTGCCTGAATACGACCGGCGGGAGCGACGAGAAGTATCCCCAGGACAACGTGGTGTGCTACCATATCCCGCCGCGCGACTCTTTCCCGGCCTGCAAGTGCTACCTCTACGATCACGACAAGCTTCGCCCCGCGGTAATGAAGGAGCTGGAGCAGAAGTATTCCGTCCGCTGGTCGGAGGCCACGCTGTTTGTGGGCAGCAAGGGCTATCTGAACAACAATTCGCGGATCATTCCCGAGTCGGAGCACCGGAAGTTCCCGGTCCCGCCCAAGACGCTGGTGCGTGCCAAGGCCGGCGGGCCGGTCGAGGATCTCTACGCCTGCATTCGCGGCGGCGGCACGCCGGTCTCGAATTTCATCGACGCGGCGGGCCCGCTCACGGCGATGGCCTTGACCGGGCACCTCGCCCAGTACGCCGGCATCGGCGGCAAGATCGAGTGGGACGTCGAGAAGATGGAGTGCACCAACAAGCCCGAGCTGAACAAGTTCGTCCGCCGCGAGTACCGGAAGGGATGGGAAGTGTAGTCCGCTCTCCCGGGAGATGGCCGTCACGGAAAGCGGTCAAGCGGCGTCGGAGAGCCGCCGGGGACGGAAAAAGGGGACAGTCCCCATTTGTGCGAAGCACCCTTCGGGCCGTTCCGGCAAATGGGGACTGTCCCCTTTTTCCGCTTCATCCGCTTCAAGTAGCTGGCCGCTAGCCCGAAGCGATTCGGCAAGCTCCCGATTCTCTTCCGTCAGGCGGTCGACCTGGCCCCGCAAGCTCGCAATCTCCGCGCGTGTGCGCGCCAACTCGGTGCGCAGTGAAGCGGACTCGGAGGCAAGTTGCCGGCGATCCTCGCGGAGCAGATCGATCCAATTTGCGTCGGCTTGCGGCACAGTCAGCTCCGGGTCCGGATCGCAAACGTAGCCGAACCGCGTGAAACTCTGCCAATGGGTTTGAGCGAATGATTCAGCTTGTGGTCGGCAAAGCAGCGATCGCCATAGACCGGGTTGCCCTTTCCAAAAATGGTGGCTCTCGGAGAAGGTCTTCTTATTGGCAGCAAGGCTGCGGCCGGCAATGACATCGCCGACATTGCGGCGCGGGGCCTCGCCCAGCCAGCCGAGCAGCTCGGTCAGCGTGCTGCCGGTTTGCGCGACCAATCGCTCGTAACACACGTTGTATCGGGCCGGATGGTCGAACCATTCGAGATTGATGTTCAGTAGCGCGCCGGGACGGCGGCTTACGGCGTAGTCGCAAAAAGCCCGGCTGAGCGGCATCGCGCCGACGATGCCGTCCTCATTGCCGCCTTCGCCCGACAGCCAGCGGTGCGTCTCGACCCCGTGACGGCTGAAGTGCAGAATGGAAATCAGCGTGTCCAAAGGATGGCGGTGGATTCCCACGATGCGGAACCGATGCCATGCCAACAGTTCTTCAAACGCCGGCGTCCTGTGCCAATGAACTGCCAACAGGAACCGCGGCGGCAGATCGCGCCACGGGCAATCGCCCGGATCGTGCACGGCCATGGTCTGAAGTTCCAGCAGATCGCCCAACAGCAGCCGCAGCCAGACATTACCGCTCCGCGGCGTGGGGATGATCGCCAAACGCAACTCCGAGTTCGCAGCCGTCATAGCGCCACACTCCGCAAGGCTTTCTTCCAACTTTATCGACGTTTTCGGTTATACCGATTACGAAACCTGGGAACCGGCGTGGCTCGAACGGGCGGCGATTTTTCGGCTCATGCTCTCGCTGCAAGCTCATTTCTGCGGTACTCGCCGGCCCCGTTCTTGCCGCCGGGGACCTGACGGCGTTCGGTTTCCCGCTCGTTTTTCGTATCCTCGGCGCTTCTGTGTTCGGCCTGTGTGACCCCGCCAGCGGTCACAATTCCCGAAACGTCCGGCGGCTGCTTTTTTTCACCCCCCGAATTGACGCCCCGGGCAGGGAGCCTATAATCTCCTTCAGGGGGCTTTTCTTGAGGGAGCGTGCGCAATGGGGCGGCCGATGGTGACCGGGCATGCGGCGAGCGTGTGCCGATGGGCAGTCGTGTGGCTCGTCGTGGCGGCGACGGCGGCCTGGGCCAAGGATCGCGCCGCGGTCGATCCGGCCCCGGCGGCGCGCAAATCGGGCCAGCCTGCGGCGCGCCAGGCGGGCCACTCCCCGACCGCTGACGACGAGGCCCCCCGGCCGTTGCGCCGCGGGCAGTGGATTCGCATCCGGCTGCCCATCGACAATGCCGCCGTGCTGGGCGTGAAGCGGACCATCCAGCACGCCATGGACGCGCTGCGGGACGAGCGGCCGGTGTTCGTGCTGGATTTCGACGTGCCGGCCGAGTCGGCCGGCGGGGGGCGGGGCACGGCCTTCGACGACGCCCACAAGCTGGCCCGCTTCCTGGCCAGCGACGAGCTGAATGCCGCCACCACGGTGGCTTACATCCCCAAATCGCTCAAGGGGCAGGCCGTGTTGGCCGCCCTGGCCTGCGACCAGATCATCATGGCCCCCACGGCCACGATGGGCGAGGCGGGCATCGACGAGAAGGTCGTCGACGACACCATGGTCGCCGCTTACCGCGAGATCGCCAAGGGCCGAAACACCGTTCCGACGGCCGTGGCCCTGGGCATGCTCGATAAGTCGCGGCAGGTGATCCGGGTCACCACCGAGGCGAGCACCGAGTACGTCACGCCGGCCGAGCTGGCCGACCTGGGCCGCCAGCATCCGATCCTCTCGCAGCACACGATCAAGCCGGCCGGCGAGGCGTGGCAGTTCTCCGGGGCCGAGGGGCGGAAGTGGGGGCTGGTGGGCTTCCTGGCCGGCGATCGCCGCGACGTGATTCGGGCCCTGGAGCTGTCGCCCGAGGTCATGGAGGGCGACCCGGCGGCGGGCGGGGCCTGGCACGCCGTCCGCCTGGACCTTAAGGGCAATGTCACCGCTGAAAAGGTCAACCAGTTGCAGCGGCTCATAGACGAGGAGGTCCGCGGCGGGGCGAACTTCATCTGCCTGTGGATCGACAGCCCCGGCGGGCTGCCCCTGGAGAGCATGGCCCTGGCTGCGCACCTGGCGCAGCTCGACCGCAACCGGGTCCGCACGGTGGCCTATATTCCCGGCGAGTGCCGCGCCGACGCGGCCGTCGTGGCCATGGCCTGCGACCAGGTGGTGATGGGGTCGGAGGCGGTGCTGGGCGGGCCCGGCGCCTACCAGATGTCCAGCAAGGAGATCGCCGGCTACCGGCAGACGATCCGCGACTCGCTGGCCCCGGAGAAGATGCGCTCCTGGTCGCTGTGGGCGGCGATGATCGACCCCGAGCTGGCCGTGTACCGCGCCACCCGCCTGGGCGACGTGGAATATTTCAGCGACGAGGAGTGCGCCGGCCGCCAGCCCCGCCGCGAGCAGGGCGAGGAGGGCCCGACCTGGGAAAAACAGCAGCGCGTCAGCACGCCGCATCGCCAGCTCCAGCTCACCGGCTCACGGGCCCTGGAGTACCACCTGGCCAACGCCGTGGTCGAGAGCTTCGCCCAATTGAAGCAGCACTACGGCCTGGACAACGATCCGACGCTGATCGAGCCGGGTTGGGCCGACCACCTGGCGCAGTTCCTCCGCTCGACGGAGATTGCCGTGTTGTTGTTGATCGTGGGCGGGCTGGCGCTATATATCGAGCTGCACGCCCCGGGGGTGGGCATCGGCGGCTTTATCGCCGTGCTCTGCTTCGCACTGTTCTTCTGGAGCCGGTACCTGGAAGGAACGGTGGGTTGGCTGCAAGTGACGCTCTTCCTGACGGGGGTGGTGTGCGTGCTGCTGGAGTTGTTCGTACTGCCCGGCTTCGGCATATTCGGGCTGGGGGGCGGGGTGCTCATTCTCGCCTCGCTGATCCTCGCCAGCCAGATGTCGCTGGTGCCGCGGAACGACTACCAGCTTGCCCAGCTCGAGCGCTCGCTGGTGATGGTCGCCACGGCGGTGGGGGGCAGCATCGCGGCGGGGCTGCTCGTGCGGCGGTGGCTGCCCAAGGCGCCCGTGCTGCAGCACGTGTTCCTCTGCCCGCCCGAGGGCGAAGAGGCCGAGGTCATCAGCCGCCGCGAGATGCTCGTGGACCTCGAGAACCTGGCCGGGACCGCCGGAACGAGCACCACCTCGCTCACCCCCGGGGGCAAGGCCCGCTTCGGAAACCACTTGGTCGACGTCATCACCTCCGGCGAGTTCATCCCCCGCAATACCCCGGTGGTTGTGACCGAGGTTCACGGCAATCGGGTGGTGGTGCAGGCCGACGAGGCTGGTGGCTAGTGGCTGGTGGCTAGTGGCTAGTGGCTAGCCCGGATTATTCACCGATCGTTCGTAGTGACCGCATTCATGCGGTCCTTGACCTGTTCACGCTCTCCAGACCCGATAAATCGGGTCACTACGAGCCCCGGTGAATAATCCCGGCTAAATCCCTCGCCGACCACCAGCCACTAGCCACCAGCCACCAGCCACCACCCCCTAGCATCGCCTCTTGTCGCTCGCGCGGCTATAATAAGGGAACCATGGAACCCTGGATCTGGCCCCTCATTTTGTTGGCCGTAGGCTTGGGCCTGGCCGTGCTGGAGGTTTTCTTTCCTTCGGCCGGCACGCTGGCCTTCCTGGCCGTCGCCTCCTTGCTGGCGGCCATCGTACTGGCGTTCTGGCAGGGGCCCGGCATGGGGCTGACCATTCTCGCCGCCGTGGTCGTGGCGGGGCCGATTACCATCATCCTGGCCTTTCGCTGGTGGCCGTATACCAGCATGGGCAGACAGGTCCTCCTGGAGGCCCCCAAGGCCGAGGACGTCCTGCCCGACGATCCCCGCCGGCGGCACCTGAAGGGCCTGGTGGGCCGCGTGGGCCGGGCCAAGTGCGACATGTTGCCCGGCGGCGTCGTGGCCGTCGACGGCCAGACCGTCGATGCCGTCAGCGAGGGGCTGGCCATCCGGTCGGGTCAAGCGGTGCGGGTCATCAAGGTCCAGGCCAATCGGGTCGTAATCCGCCCGGTCGAGGAGGAAACCCCGTCGGCCGCGGCCGAGAGCCCCCTGGAGCGTCCGATCGATTCGATCGCCGCCGATCCTTTCGAGCCCCCCCGACTTGACAACCCGCCCGGCCAACCGGGAGAATAACGCAAAGGGGAAGGCCGCCCGATCCCCGCTTCCTCCGGGAGAGGGTTACTGAGTTTGTAGGGTGGGTCGAGCGCAGCGAGCCCCACCAAGATCCGCGAAAAACTGGTGGTGGGACTGCGCTGCGCTTGTCCCACCCTACCGGATTGCCGGCTTGCCTGCCGGTGTAATAATACGGGTGGGCAAGCCACGCGGTAGCCGCCGCGTTTTGCAAGCGTTCAGCCAGGAAGGAGTTCTCGATGCCTCTGATAGCCCAACCGCCCGCCCTGCCGGAACTGCCCGGAACCACGGCCCAGACCGTGATCCTCGTGCTCTCGGTGTTCGCCCTGTTGTTGGGCATCATCGTCCTGGCCATATTCATCCATTACTTCCGGTACTGGATCCAATCCAAAACCACGGGGGCGGGGATCGGCATCTTAGACCTGCTGGGAATGACCTTTCGGAAGGTCAACCCGGGGGTGATCGTCAGCAACAAGATCATGGCGGTGCAGGCGGGGATCAGCGACCGCGAGGGCGTAACCTCGCGGGCCCTGGAGGCGCATTACCTGGCCGGGGGCAACGTGCGGCTGGTGGTCCGCGCCTTGGTCGCCGCGCGGAAGGCCAAGCTCGAGCTGGATTTCAAGTTGGCGACGGCCAGCGACCTGGCCGGCCGCAACATCCTCGAGGCCGTGCAGACCAGCGTCAATCCCAAGGTCATCGACTGCCCGTCCCGCGGCCTGGGCCGGGAAACCCTGGACGGCGTGGCCCAGAACGGCGTGCAGATGAAGGTCAAGGCCCGCGTTACCGTCCGCGCCAATCTGCGGCAGTTGATCGGCGGGGCCACCGAGGAAACGATCATCGCCCGGGTGGGCGAAGGCATCGTCAGCGCCATCGGCTCGGCCGAGTCGCACCACGTGGTGCTGGAGCAGCCCGACCGGATTTCCAAGACCGTGCTGGCCCGGCGGCTGGATGCCCAGACCGCGTTCGAGATCGTCTCCATCGACATCGGCGACGTGACGGTGGGCGAGAACATCGGCGCCCGGCTGCAGGCCGATCAGGCCGAGGCCGACATGCGGGTGGCCCGCGCCAAGGCCGAGAGCCGCCGCGCCATGGCCGTGGCTGAAGAACAGGAGAACATCGCCAAGATCGAAGAGAGCCGCTCGAAGGTGGTCGAGGCCGAGGCCGAGGTGCCCAAGGCCATCTCACAGGCCTTCCGCGACGGCACGCTGGGAATCCTCGATTACTACAAGCTCCGCAACGTTCAGGCCGATACGGACATGCGCGCCGCGATCGCCAAGCTGGGCGTGCCGGTGCCGGTGGGCAGCAGCAAGAAGGGGGAAGCGCAATGACGGCCTTCCCGCTGGCGGCCGGCGATCTGGGCACGCTGGTCTTCGTGGTCATAGTGATCCTGGTGGGGCTGCTGCGGCTGATCGGCCAGTTGGCCACGAAGGTGCAAGGGCCGGGCCGGCCCGCGGTCGGCCCGCGGCCGGTGCGGCCCCCGGGCGGCGAGGTCCAGCAGCAGATCGAGGAATTCCTCCGCCGGGCGTCGCAGCGCCAGCCGCCGGCCGGGGCCGGCGCGGCGGGCGAAACCGGCGCGGGCCCCGGCGCCGCACGGGCCGCGGGCCAGCCGTCCGCCCAGCCCGCCGCGGCCGAGGCCGCCCCCGACGAGGCGGTCGGCGGCCGCGTGGTTCGCCAGGTCCGCCAGTATCTCGATACCAGCGAATTCCGCCGCCGCTCGGCCCAGTTGGGCGAAGAGGTCGCCCAGTCCGACGAGCAGTTCACCGACCGCGCCCAGCATGCCTTCAGCGCCGACGTAAGCATGTTGGCCAAGCGGCCGGGCCAGGCCGCCGATGCGCCGCAGACCGACGAGAGCGAGGCGGCCCCCTCGGCCGGCCAGACCTCGACCGGCCTGTTCGCCCCGGGCGGCCTAGGCTTCGCCGAACTCCTCACCAGCCCTGACCAGGTCGCCCACGCCATCATCCTCAACGAGATCCTCCGCCGCCCCGAGTGGGACTGAAGCGGGTTATCAAGTGGCCCCAGGCCCTGCCGGGGCGCGGCCCACGATTGAAGATTGGTGATTCTCACATGCAGTATCGCAAACTCGGCACGACGGGCCTGGAAGTCTCGGTGATCTGCGGCGGCACGTGGTCCATCGCCACCAGGGATGCTTTTTGGGACGGGCAGCAGCGCGGCGATTCGATCGCGGCCGTACACGCAGCGATCGAGGCGGGCGTTAATTTCTTCGACACCGCGCCGCTGTACGGCAATGGCGAATCGGAAGAGATTCTGGGCGAGGCCCTGGCCGGCCGTCGCGGCGAGTTGATCGTGGCGACGAAGGTTTCGCCGGCCGACCTCGAGCCCGCGCGATTGCGGGCGCGTTGCGAGCAAAGTCTGCGGGCCCTCCGCACCGACTACATCGACCTGTACCAGATCCATTTTCCCAATTTCGCGATTCCCCTGGAGGCGACGTACCGCACAATGGATGATCTCCGCCGCGAGGGCAAGGTCCGCTGGCTGGGGGTCTCGAACTTCGGCCCAGGCTATCTGGACGAGGCGTTGGCCCTGGGACCGGTGGCGAGCAACCAAGTGCCGTACAGCCTGCTGTGGCGGCCGATCGAGCACGCGATCCTGCCGCGGTGCGTGGCGCGGCAGGTGGCCGTCCTGGCTTACAGCCCGCTGGCGCTGGGATTGCTGACGGGCAAGTTCGCGGCGCCCGAGGAGGTGCCCGACAAACGGGCGCGAACGCGTTTGTTCTCCCAGGCCCGGCCCATGACGCGGCACCACGAGCCGGGCTGCGAGCAGGAGACTTTCGCGGCCCTGGCCGGGATCCGGCAGGTGGCCGAAGAGCTGGGCCTGTCGATGGCGCATCTGGCGATGGCCTGGCTGCTGGCGCAGCCGGGCGTGACGGCCGCCGTGGCCGGCGCCCGCAACGCCGCCCAGGCCATCGAGAACGCCGCGGCCGCCGCGGTGCGACTGGAGCCCGACGTGATCCGCCGCCTGTCGGCCATCACCGAGCCGGTCAAGCAGAAGCTCGGCGCCAACGCCGATCCCTGGGAGCACGCCAGCCGCATGGAGCGGCCCGCAGGGTGAGCAGATGTAGGGTGGGTCGAGCAGCAGCGAGCCCCACCCTACAAATTTCCGGCTACGAGCCGCGCGTTACCGCGGCGGGGCGTCCGTGGCGGGCGGCGGCTGGATCGCCTGCAGGCCGGCGTCGATGTACTGGCCGCCCATTACCTGGTGGCAGTGGATGGCGATCAGATTCTTGCCGGCCCGGAGGGCGGCGACGGTCGCCGGCGCGATCTCGGCCGGCTCGTAGTTGGTTACATAGCCCTGGTACTGCCCGGCCGGCACGCCGTTGAGATACACCTCGGCGTCGTCGTCGTGATACATGCGCAGGGCCACGTCGCCGAGCTTGCCCGCGGGCAGGGTGATCTCGCGGCGGAGCCAGATGTCGTCGGTCTTCCACACGGTCCGCGGGTTGACGTTGGGGGTGCCTTGGGTGCCGAAGCCGGCCGGGCCCTGCCGCCACGCCGAGTCGTCGAAATCCGCCTGGAACCAATCCTTCGCCGGCCGAGCGGTGGTATAGCGCCACACGACAGCCTGGTTCTCGGCGGTGGGCGCCAGGGTGCGATATTGCGGCACGGGCGGGAACACGCCGCGGCCCACGCCCGCCGCCGATTGCTCCCGGTCGACCTTCACCACCTTGCGGTCGTAGGTCAGCAGGCCGTTGCACTCGGTCTCGATATCGGTGGTCTGGGTGTAGACGGCGGCGCACAGGCCGGCCTCGTCGCGGAGCTTCTGCACCTTCTGCCACAGTTCGAGGTACTTTCGCGTGAGGGCCTTGGGGTTGGCCATGCCGCGATAGCCCCAGGTCTTTTCGACCCAGGTATGCTCCGGGACGGCGAGGCCCAGGCCGCCGAACTCGCCCAGCACGGCGGCCCGCCGCGACTCGGCCGGCGGGCAGGCCGGCCCGGGGTAGCTGTGCACGTCGACCACGTCGCCCGCTTGGCGGTCGGTCCAGCCGCTGGCGTTGCTCACCAGCCGCGAGGGGTCGAGGGTTTTGACCCATTGCGTCAGGCGTTGCGTGTCGTACTGGCCCCAACCCTCGTTGAAGACGATCCACAGGATGATCGACGGATGGTTGCGGTGCTGGGCGACCAGGGCCTGCAGCTCGCGCTCGAATTGGGCGGCCTTCTCGGGCGAGGCGGGCACGCCGTCGTGATCCCTGGCCGGTTTCGCCCGCGCCTTCTTTTCGCCCGCCTTGGGCTTGTCGCGCTTGGGTTCCGTATAGGCCGTGCCGCCCCCGCCGCTGGGCATGTCCTGCCACACCAGGAGCCCCAGCTTGTCGCACCAGTAGTACCAGCGCTCGGGCTCGATCTTCACGTGCTTGCGGCACATGTTGCAGCCCAGTTGCTTGGTGATCTCGATGTCGTAGCGGAGGGCCTCGTCGGTGGGGGCGGTGTAGATGCCGTCCGGCCAGAAGCCCTGATCGAGCGGCCCGGACTGGAACACGAACTTGCCGTTGAGCAGCATTCGCGGGAAGCCTTTTGCGTCCTTGCCGAGCGAGATCTTCCGCATGCCGAAGTAGCTCTCGACGGCGTCGACCGGCTGGCCGTCGCCCACCAGCGAGAGCTTCAGGCCGTACAGGAAGGGCTGCTCCGGGCACCAGAGTTTCGCGGCGGGGATCTTGAGGCTCAGCGATATTGTGGGTGCTGAAGCCGCGCGGGCGCGGGCCACCTGGCGCTCGCCGTCCAGGGCCGCCGCCTCGACCTGCAGCCCGTCGGCCGGGCCGCGGAGGGTGACCTTTATGCCCAGCTCGCCGGCGTCGACGTTGGGCGTGAGCTCGAGCGACTCGATGCTGGCCGCCGGCACGGCCTCCAGCCACACGGTCTGCCAGATGCCCGAGCAGGGCGTGTACATGATGCCGCCGGGATTGCGGATGGCGCCCACGTTCTGCTTGCCGCGCGGCTCGCCATTGGCGCCCGTGCTGTCGAGCACCGCGACGATCAGGTCGTTGGCTGCGCTCGCGCGGAGGGCCTCGGTAATGTCGAAGCTGAAGGCGTCGTAACCGCCGTGGTGCTCGCCGATCCGGCGGCCGTTGAGCGATACGGCCGCATCGTGGTCCACGGCCCCGAAGTGCAGCAACACCCGCTTGCCGCCGGCCAATTCCGGCGCCTGGAAGGTGCGGTGGTACCACAGCCGGTCGGCGGGCGTGAACTCCCGCTTCACGCCGGAGAGGGCCGACTCGATCGGAAACGGCACGAGGATCCGGCCTTGGTATTTCGCCGGCTGGGCGGCGTCCTTCGCGGTGACGGCGTAGTCCCACAGCCCGTTGAGGCTCTTCCAGTCCTTGCGGACCATTTGCGGCCGGGGGTACTCGGGCAAGGCCCGCTCCGGCGAAACCGCGCTCGTCCAGCGGGTGGTGATCGAAAGTGCGGCCGGCTTCCAATCCTCGGCCGCGGCCGGCATCCAACTCGCCGCGGCGGCTGCCGCGACCACGATCGAAGCGATACGTTTCATCTTGGTTTTACCGGGGTTAGGGGGTGATTCTCGGCTGGTGCGCTCGACATGGCAAGCCACGGCGAGTAGATTATACCCTCGGCGGTGCGGTGCCGACAAGCACGTCAAGTAGCAGGCCACACTCCGTGTGCCGTCCGCCATGCCTTACTCCGCTTCAGCGGACGGCACACGGCGTGTGCCTGCTACGTCAGCGTGTGACAGTGAACGGTTACATGGGGATTTCATCTTGATATCGGTTCTAAGACAAATGTCGGCCGATCGGCTGGGTGAGCTGCTGGCGGCCTTTCCCCGCCTGCGGTTGGCCGTCGTCGGCGACTTCTTCCTCGACAAGTACCTGGACATCGAGCCCAGCCTGGGCGAGCCCAGCGTGGAGACCGGCAAGATCGCGCACCAGGTGACGGCGGTGCGGCACGCTCCCGGCGCCGCCGGCACGGTGGTCAGCAACCTGGCGGCGTTGGGCGCCGGCCAGTTGTATGCCGTGGGATTGACCGGCGACGACGGCGAGTCGTACGAGCTGCGCCGGGATCTCGCCGCGCTGGGCTGCGATACCGGGCACCTGCACGCGGTTGCCGGGCGGATGACGTGCACCTATATGAAGCCCCGCGATCGGACCGACCCCAGCCTGGCCGGCGAGCACTCGCGGTACGACATGCAGAATCGCACCCCCAGCGGGCCTGCCGCCGAGCGGCTGATCATCGGCTCGCTCGAGGCGTTGCTGCCCCGGTTGGACGCGGTGATCGCGGCCGACCAGGCCGTGGGTCGCGATTGCGGCGTGGTGACGGGCGTGGTTCGCGAGGCTTTGACCGCTGCGGCCCGCCGCCATCCGCAGGTCGTGTTCTGGGCCGACAGCCGCCATCGGATCGGCGAGTTTCGCGGAGTGATCATCAAGCCCAATCAGTACGAGGCCGTGGGCCGCAAGGATCCGCGGCCTGGCGACGAGGTGGGCCTGGACGAGCTGGTGGCGGCGATCCCCGCATTGCAGGCCAGGGCCGGGGCTGCCGTGTGCGTCACGCGGGGCCCGGCCGGCATGGTGGTCGGCAGCGACGAGATCACTGTCGTACCCGGCGTGCGGGTCGAAGGCCCGTTGGACACGACCGGCGCAGGCGATAGCGTCACGGCGGGGGCCGTGTTGGCCTTGGCCGCCGGGGCCACGCTGGTGGAGGCCGCTTTGCTGGGCAACCTCGTGGCCTCGATCACGGTGCAGCAGCTCGCCACCACGGGCACGGCACGTCCCGAGCAACTGCCGCCCCGCCTGGCGCTTTGGCAAGCGCAGCAGTAAGTCCTTGGTGCTTGGTCATTGGTCATTCCGCACCGGATTCCGGAGTGACGTGTCGGCCGCCCGAAGGAGAACGACGATGCATGCGTTTGATCTGAGATCGCGGGCCGTGTGTCTTGCCTTGTGGATGTTCCTTGCCCTGCCGGTTCGCGCGGAGGTGTACTTCGACGACGGTGCGAAGATCAATCTGGCAGCGCTGCGGGGGGCCAAGGTTTCGGCCTGCAAAACGTGCATCACCCCGGCCGACCTGGTGTGTCGCCCGGTCCACACGACCGAGATGCGATTCCAGAGCAACTACGGATCGGCGTGGTGGATGATCGAGTGGCCGCAGCCGCTACGGCTTTCCAGCCACCGTATCGGCTATCGCGAGCCCATGAAGTCGGTCGGTTATCGCATTAAGGTGTCGCTTGCGCCTCTGGACGAGGCGGGCTGGGCGGCCGTCAAGCCGGTCTTCGAGTTCCGTGGGCCGTTGAGCACCCAGGGCAGCGACGGGCTCTCGAGCGGTTGGAGCGAAGGGCAGTGGCCGGCGGTCGAGGCCCGGCTGGTGCGCATCGAATGGTTCGGCCACAACGGCAGCGAAGCGGGCGGCGCCGGCCGCGAGCACGCGGACCTGATCGTGGGCAAGATCCAGCTCTACGGCCCGAACCGCCTGGCAATCACGCCCCTGGTCTCGGCGGCGCAAAGTGCGTGGGCCGGGGGGCAGGCCGCCTTGGACGATGCCCACGGCGGCAGCAGCAACTACGCGGCGGTCATCGACGACAGCCAGCCGGAGCCGCGTCAGGGGTTCGGTTCACTTACCGCATCCTATGTCACCAATCCCGGCGACGCCGACTTGAAGAAGCTGCCCGCCCGGCCGGCCAGCATTGTCGTCACGCTGCGGCACACGTGCCTGGTGGAAGCGGTGGGTTATTCGGCCGTGGCCCCGCCGCGCGACGAGCGGCCGCGCGACATGCAGGTCTTCACCTCGCCCCATGCCATCGGCGAGCACTGGGAGCTGAATAAGGAGTTGCACGACATCGCCGGCGGGGCGTACGAAGAAATCACCTTCGACCGCCCCGTCCGGGCGAAACGGGTGAAGTTCGTCATCCCGCGGGTCTGGAACACCCGCGTCGATGGCAGCCGGCTCGCCGCCGGGTACATGGCCGAAGTCTACGTGTACGGCACCGGGCTGACCGGGAATCTGCCCATTACGCTGGCGGCCGACGCGACGGTCAGCGCCAGCATCCACAACGGGCAGGGCGACCTGGTGCGGACGCTCTGGCAGCTCCGGGCCATGAAGGCCGGCCGCTACGTGGAAGAATGGGACGGGCTGGGCGACCTGCTGGTCGAGGCCCCGCCGGGCCCCTATGAACTGCGGCTGGTGAGCAACGCCGGAAATTACGAGAACGTGGCCGCCGTCGGCAACAGCGGTTTTCCGCCGACTCCCGACGGCCACGTGCCGGTGAGCATCGCCTCGCTGGCCGTCGATGGCGACGGGGCCGTCTACTCGGCCAACGGCTGGGACGAGGCGGGCCACGACTGGAAAAAATGGGACCGCGACGGCCACAGCCTGATGCACGCCAACTTCCAGATCCGCAACGGCGATCCCAACGGCCTGCCCTATCGCGTGGCCGTGGACGACCGCTTCCTGTATGCCGCCTACTTCTCCCACAACGGCGAGCGCAAGGCCGGCAGCCAGTGGATCCAGCGTTTCGACCGCCAGACGGGCAAGGCCGTACGGTTCCCCAAAGGCTTCGCGCGCAACGGACTGATCCAGGTCTATCCGCTGCCGGAAAAGGATCGGTCGGATTGGCCCATTACGGGCCTGGCCGTCTCGGGCAACGTGCTCCTGGTCGGCGACCGGCGGGCCAATCGCGTGCTGAAGTACGACAAGGCGTCGGGTGCGCTCTTGGGCGAGTTTGCCGCCGACAACCCGGGCCCGATGGCCGCCGACCCCGCCGGGCGGCTGTGGATCGCCCGCGGTGAAACGCAAGTAGTAGTGCTGGACGCGGCCGGCGGGCAGGAGCGGGCCCGGCCCATCACGGGCCTGGGCAAGGTCGTCGCCCTGAGCTTCGCGCCCCACGGCCGGCTGTACCTTGCAGACGACAAAACGCGGCAGATTACGATCTACCGGGTCGATGGGTTGACGGCCACGCCCGAGTCGTCCTTCGGCCGGCGGGCCCAGCCCGGCGATGACGCCCCGGACCGGTTCTACGAGCTGATCGACCTGGCCGCCGGCCCCGACGGCAGCGTGGTCACGGTCGACCGGCTGCCGGTGGGCGGCTCGCGGATCGCCCGCTGGCCGGCCCGCTTCAACCCTCCCCGGCCCTTCTGGACCCACCTGGGCCTGGAATTCACCGGCAACGCCAACTACGCCCCCGAGGACCCCGATACGCTGGTCAGTACTTATTTCCAACGCTACCGGCTGGACCGGGAGAGCGGCGGGTGGCAGTTCCGCGGCAACCTCTTCTGCGGCGGCAATACGGGCGAGTGCCAGTGGCACGGCGCGCCGCGGTGGGTGACGCTCGGCGGACAGCGGTTCTTCTACTTCGCCAATGGCGACGGCATGCAGGCCTACCGGCTGGCGCGCCCGGGCCGGACCACGGAGCTGCGCTTCGTCATGGCCGTCGGGGGGCGCGAGCCGGGCCCCGACGGCAAGACCCAGCGCAAAGAGCCGCCCGGCCAATGGACCTGGACCGACCCACGCGGCGGTTCGCGATGCGACCCCTCCGAGGTGCGCTGGTTCAAGCGACCGGGCCAGGGCCAGTTGGCCTACTTCGGCATGAACGTCGACGTGCAGGGCAACATCTTGTACTGCGACCACCAAACGCGATCGATCCGCATGATCCCGCTCGTCGGGCTCAACGCGGCGGGGAATCCGACCTACGACTGGTCGCAGGCCCGCGAGGTTGTGGCGGCCGACAGCAGCCCGGTGAAGTTCTTCCCGCTGATGGCGGTGCGTACGGAGAAGGGCGAGCTCTATGCCTTCGGCCGCAGCGACCTGTTTCCGCCCTACCCCGGCTCCGGTCCGGCCTGGATGGGCGGTTGGGCCCTGGCGAAGTTCGACCCGGCGGGCCGGCGCCTGTGGGCCACGCGGCTGGCACAACATTGCACGGGCATGGACTACGTGCCCGGCGACGGCGGCGTGGTCCTGGGTTACTTCGCCGAGGCCGTCATCTATCACTACAACCGCGAGGGCTTGCTGGTCGGCTCGGCCCGGCCGGGCAAGGCCGCGGGCGAAGTCTCCGGTTGGCTGGACAACACGGCCTCGGTGGCCTGCAACCGCGACCCGCGCGACGGGCTGATCGACGTGTTCGCCGAGGAGGACTTCGCCCACCGCATCCTCTGGTATCGCTTCGACGATTCGAAGATCACGGTGCACAAACTGCCGATCACGCGGTAGGGGCGTTGGCGTTTGGATGGTTGCACGGCGGACCGTCGGCGGCCATAATTGCCGGGGTGTGGAAATCCCGTTGGGTCCCAATCATTGCTGGGAGACGTGGCATGTATCGGGCCGTCTTGCTCGGCTTGTGCCTCTTGGCAGCCTTGCCCTGCCGCGGGGCCGACCCGCGGCCGGAGAACCTGGCCTTGAAGGCCCAGGCAAGTGCCTCGTCGGAATACAGCCCCCAGTACGCGGCCCGGCTGGCATGTGACGGAGTCATCCCGGAACCCCTGAGTCACGACGACGCGGGCAAGGCGTGGTGCGCCAAGGGGAATGATCATCCCAACGGCGTGCTGTTCACGCTGCAATGGCCCCAACCGGTGCGGGTAGCCGAGATCGTGTACTACGGGCGGACCGGCTCTGACTGGTACGAGAACTGGAAGGATTTTGAGGTCTACCTGGACGCTGGCCGCCAGGCCGTTTTTAAGGGGACCCTGAAGGCGGGGCACGGCCCGCAGCGGATCACGCTGCCCGAACCCTCGGCCGTCACTCGCGTCACCTTGAAGTTCCTCAGCTCCTACGGCGCCCCGAACCCGGGAGCTTCGGAGATCCAGGTCTATTCGGCGTCCCCGTCGGCCGAGCTGCTGGGCAGGTTCATTGCGCCGCCCACGGTGCCCGGAACACCAAGTGAAGTGAATTTGCAGGCCCTGCGCAGGGCGATCGAGGACCTGTGCCGGGACTTTCCGCAGCGTTATCACCAAGGCCCGGAGTTCCTCAGGCGACTCGGCGATCTGGAGCGTCGCGCCCGGGAGCGGGCGGACGAGGAAACGTTGCGCCGTGATGCGGCGGCGCTGCAGCGCCAATCGCTGTTGGCCAACCCGCTTCTGGACTTCGAGGCCTTGCTCCTGGTCCGCCGTCGCAAGCACGACGGCATGTTCGTAAACGGCAGCGCGCGATGGTACCCGAAATCGGGATTCGACGACGAGATTCTTCGCCTTTCACCCGTCGGGCCCGACGGCGCCTTGACGAGCGTCTATCGGCCGGCGGGAGCGGTGTTGGCCGGCGAGATGGATCTGCACTGGGATGCCGAGCGCCTGCTGCTGACGACGATCGGCAGCCAGAACTGTTTCCACGTCTTCGAGCTGAGCCTGGCGACCAAGGCCTTGCGTCAGCTCACCCCCGTGGAATACCCCGACATCGACTATTACGATCCCTGTTACCTGCCCAACGGCAACATTCTGTTTACGTGCACGAACAACTACCAGGGCACGCCCTGCAACCGGGTCGGGAACACCGAGACCCTCAGCCTGATGACGCCGCAGGGCAAGATCCGGCGGCTGGGCTTCGACCAGGAGTTCAACTGGTTCCCGCGAGTGATGAACGACGGGCGGGTCATGTACGCGCACTGGGAATACTGCGATCTGCCGCACACCTTCTCGGGCATGCTGTTCCACATGAATCCCGACGGGACGGGCCAGCGCGAGCTTTACGGGAGCGGGGCCTACTGGCCGAACCGCATCTTCTACGCGCGCCCCATTCCCGGACAGCCCAGCAAGTTCGTGGGAATAGTCAAAGGGCACCATGACGAGGGATCGTACGGGAACCTGGTCGTATTCGACCCCGGCAAGGGCCGCCGGCAGACCGCGGGGGCCGTCCAGCGCATTCCCGGATATGGCAAGGCCGTGGAACCGGTTTTCGCCGACTGGATGAACAAGGTCGCGCCGTGGGCCCGCTTCATTCATCCGTATCCCTTGAGCGAGAAATACTTTCTCGTCTCGGCCCGGATGCCGAGCACACCCGACGGGCGGAATTACCAAGGCAAGTTCGGCATTTACCTGGTCGATATTTTCGACAACGTGGTACCGATCTGCACCGAGCCGGACGCCAACCTGTTCGAGCCGATCCCGGTCCGCCGGCGGCCAAGACCGCCGGTGGTTCCCGAGCAAGTGGACCTGTCGCGGACCGATGCCTTAGTCGTGCTGCAAGACATCTACGCCGGCCAAGGCTTGAGCGGCGTGCCGCGGGGGACGGTCAAGAAGCTGCGGCTGTTCGCCTACCACTTCAGCTATCGGGGGACCGGCGGCGAGTGGGACCGGGTGGGAATGGACGGCCCGTGGGAGCCCAAGCGGGTCCTGGGAACCGTGCCGGTCGAAGACGACGGCTCCGCCTGTTTCCGCGTGCCGGCCAATACGCCCATCTCCGTCCAGCCGCTGGACGGCGAGGGGAAAGCGATTCAACTCATGCGTAGCTGGTTCACGGCCATGCCCGGCGAGAAGGTCTCGTGCGTGGGCTGCCATGAGACGCAGCTTACTTCGCCGTCGACTACCATCGCGGCGGCCCTCAGGCGGCCACCCTCGGCAATCCTGCCTTGGCGCGGGCCGGTCCGCGGCTTCTCCTTCGCGCGCGAGGTCCAGCCGCTCCTGGACAAGTACTGCGTGGTCTGCCACGCGGGTCAGCCGGGTCCGCAGGGCAAACCGGGCCTCGACCTGCGCGACGCGCCGGCGGTGGTCCAACCCTCGGAGTTCGGTCCCCTGACCTTGGCGGCCAAGTTCACGCCCTCCTATCGGGCCCTGGTGCCGCTGGTCCGTAATGCTTCGCTGGAGCCTGATCGGGCCGTGCTCACGCCGTGCGAGTTCCACGCCGACACGACCGAGCTGGTGCAGATGCTCCGCAAGGGCCATCACGGCGTGAAGCTGGATGCCGAGAGTTGGGACCGCCTCTGGACGTGGATCGACTTAAACTGCCCGGCGCACGGCACGTGGCATGAGGCGGTGGTCGCCGTGCCGGCCAGCGAGATCCTCAGGCAGCGCGACCGGCGCCGAGAGTTGCTGCGGCTGTTCGCCGTGGGGCGTGAGGAAGACCCGGAGGCGATTCCACCGCCGCCCGCCGGGAAGCCCGATCCAATCGTTCCTCCGCCCGAGCCGGCAACCCCCGAGAAGATCGCCTGTCCCAACTGGCCGTTCGATGCGGCGGAGGCCAAGCGGCGTCAATCGGCCGCCGGGGCGCCGCCGCGCACGGTGGACCTGGCCTCTGGCGTGCGCCTGGAGATGGCGTACATCCCGGCGGGGGACTTCGTGATGGGCGACGACGCCGGGGCGGCAGACGAGCGGCCGACGGCCCGGGTGCGGATCGAGCGGCCCTTCTGGATGAGTCGGTTTGAGATCACTAACCGCCAGTTCCGACAGTTCGACCCGGCACATGACAGCGGCCTGGAGCGGGTGGGGTTCCTCCACTACAGCCTCGAGCGTCGCGGCGCCCCCATGAACGGCCCCTTGCAGCCGGTAGTCCGTGTCTCGTGGCAACGGGCCATGGATTTCTGCCGGTGGTTATCGCAGAAGACGGGCCAGCGATTTACCCTGCCCACCGAGGCCCAGTGGGAATATGCTTGCCGCGCCGGCACCGCTGGCCCTACGGGCTGCGAACTGGCGAAACCCAGGGTCTATATCCCCCAGGACCAGCACACGTGGGCCAAACCGCCAACCTGGACCTACTACAGCCACGACATCGGACCAGGGCCCGCGAACGCCTGGGGCCTGTACGACATGCACGGCAACGTGGCCCAGTGGACCCTCTCGACCTACCGGCCTTACCCCTACCGCGACGACGACGGGCGCAACGCTGCGATTCCGGAAGGCCGGAAAGTGGTCCGCGGGGGCTCGTTCTGCGACCGGCCGCAACGATGCCGATCGGCCTTCCGCCTCGATTATCCGGCCTGGCAAAAGGTGTTCAATGTCGGGTTTCGCGTGGTGGCGTTGCCGGAGGATCGTCTCGTGGATGCGACGAAGCCCGCGATAGGCGGCAAGGTCCGGTGAGTTCTTGTCATCGCTACCCCCGGTGGCCGACCCGCAAATGGAAGCCGTCGCTCCAAGGTAGCAGGCACACTCCGTGTGCTCCGCCTTGCCTTGTTTCGCTTCAGCGGACGGCACACGGAGTGTGCCTGCTACCCCCTGCGTACATTGCAGTCAAGCATTGACAAGGCTGCAAGCGAAGCTAATAAAATCGGGGAAGCCGGGCTATCGCCGTAAGTCCTTGGCTGGTTAAAGGGAAGGGAAGAGCCGGCTGACAATCATTGGGAGCGTGCCCCAGATCGCGCCGGACAGCACCTCGACAACCCTTGCCGACACGCTACAATGCCTACAGTCGGTCCTCACTACTTGCAGAATCGACGCCCCGTGACTATGGTGGAAGGTGAAGGCAAAATTAGCCCAGGCGAATCGCTGTTGGTTTCGCTGGGCAGAACTCAGGAAGGAGGGTTTCCCATGTACCAACGCCTTGTCGCCGTGGCGGTAATCGCTCTGATACTGAGCGCTTCCACCGCTTTCGGCCAATGCGGCTGCAACTCGCAACCCGTCTACGCGCCGGTCGAGGCTGCCTACGCCAGCTACTATGCCCCCCCGGCGGCTTATGCCCCTGCGCCTTACGTCAGTTATTATGCGCCGCCCGTGCCCTACACGACGTACTATTCACCCTACGCGGCGTACTATTCGCCCTACGCAACTTTCGCCCCAGTAGTGGCGCCCTACCCGGTCTACTATCGGTACGGGGTGCCGGGCTGGAGTGCCTACGGGACACCGCGACTGTACGTGCCGGGCGAACCGGTGCGGAACGTTTTGCGGGCAGTCACGCCGTAAGCGATTGCCGGCGTTGCTGAACGGCTCATTCGAATACCGCAATCACCGGCGCATGGTCCGATGGTTTCTCACCCTTGCGCTCCTGCCGGTCGATTTCGGCGTGTGTGCAGCGGGCGGCCAGCGGCCCGGTGGCCAGGATGTAGTCCAGCCGCAGGCCGTCGTTCCTGGGGAATGCCAGGCTGCGGTAGTCCCACCAGGAGTACTGCCCGCCGTCAGGATTTCGCTGCCGGAACACGTCCACTAGGCCCCAGGCCAGCAGTTCTTCCAGCGCCGCGCGGCTCGTGGGGTGGCACAGGACGCTGTCGGCCCACTGGGCAGGGTGGGCCACGTCTTTCTCGTCGCGGGCGACGTTCAAGTCGCCGCAGACGACCAGGGACACGTCGGGCGTAAAGCGCTCCGCCAGGAAGGCCCGCAGCCGCTGGAACCATTGGAGCTTGTAGGCATACGCCTCCGTGCCGACGATCTGGCCGTTGGGGACGTAAGCCGCGACGACGTGAACCGAACCGACCGCGGCGGCCAGGAGCCGGGCCTGCGGGTCGGCCACGGCGTCGGCCATGCCCCGGCAGACGTTCACCGCTTCGACGCGGCTGAGGATCGCCACCCCGTTATATGTCTTCTGGCCGAACGCGGCCGCATGGTAGCCCGCCTGCTGAATCGCCTCGTAGGGGAAAACCTCGTCGGTAGCCTTGAGCTCCTGGAGGCAGAGGATGTCCGGCTGGGTCTTCTCGAGCCACGCCAGCAGCCGTTCCAGCCGCGAGCGAATCGAATTGACGTTCCACGTGGCGATCTTCATAATGATTATGCGCCTCACTTCCCTCCGGTCGGACCGCAGCGGTAATTATACCTGCGATGAATCCACGCGGTAGACTTGCACCGGCATTGCGGCTTGGCGCGTGCACCAAGGGGGAGGCGATTGACAAGTTTGATCCGGCCGGCCAAGATCACAGCCGTCAGCCTGCCGCGACAGGGGTCCGGGCAGGGCTGATCCGGGTAGGACCCCGCAAGCGCTCACCAAAGAGCACGTAAGCCGGAGGGAGGTTGGCCATGATCCATCGGCAATGGTCCTTGGTGCTTGGCCTGCTGGCGGCGGTTGCGGTCTGCGGGCCGGCCGCGGCGGCCGAGCCCGCGCCCGAAGAAGTGCTCCAGGCGAAGGGCCTCCGCAAGCTCAATCAGTACTTTGTACTGGCGGACGAGGCGGAGGTGAACAGCAAGTTCCGCGAGCTGGACCTGCTGCGCAAGAAGGTGGCCGACGCCCAGCAGAAGGCATCCGCCGCGGAACAGAAGGTCGAAGACAAGAAGAAACTGATAGTCGCCTGCATTCAGCAGCAACGCGAGCTGAACGCCACGCTGGCCACCACCACTTCGGTCAAACTGCACAACAAGCTCGTGTTAATGCACAACGAGCTGGTCGATCGGGTTAGTCTGCTGACGCGTTCGGAGACGGAGGAGAAGGCCGCCGCGGCCGCCCGCACGGCGGTCGCCGCCCCTTCGGAACAGTACATCGATCTGCTCATGAAAGTTCGCGCGCAATTCGACAAGGCCGACGAGCAGTACACGGCCCTGACCGATGATCCCAAGGTCCAGCAGGCGATCGAGGATTTCAACAAAGGCAGCCCGAACCCGGTCAAGCTGGGGCCCACTCCCGCGTTTGCCCTGCTCGACAGGAAGCTGAAGAAGCTGGAAAGCAGCGTGTTGTCGGAGACGATCGCCCTGCGGCGGGGAGACGGCAATCTGTGGCAGGTCACGGTGAGCCTGAACGGGAAGCATGCCCAGGAGATGATCGTCGACACCGGGGCCTCGATCATTGCGCTGCCTTACGGGGTGGCGGAGGCGGCGGGCATGACGCCTTCGGCCAACGATCCGACTATCCGCGTGAGCCTGGCCGACGGCAGGATCATCTCCGCCAAGCAGGTCTTCGCGGCCTCGGTGCGGCTGGGCAAGTTCACGGTCGAGCACGTCGAGTGCGCGGTCATGCCCGCCGATTTGACCCAAGCCCAGGCCATGTTGGGCCTCAGCTTCTTCAAGCACTTTACGTACAAGATCGACAGTGCCAAGGGCAAGCTGGCCATGTCGCAGATCGAGCAAGCCGAGAAGGCGGGGCGGCGCAAGCCGGCCCGGGGCGAGCCGCGCGGCACGGCCGCCGATGGTTCCCCGCCCCATCCGGGAGATGGCCAGCCTGGGGAGGCCCCCGCCGCCGTGGAAAAGCACGCCTTCGACGACCAGCCGCCCGCCACGCAGCAGCCGGCCGCCCAGCCCGGCGCGGCGGAGCAGCCGGGGGCCAAGTCCGACCCCACGCGGGAGCTGGCGCAACTGCTTAAGTCCGCCGACGACCAGTCGCCGCACGAAACCATTACGCTCGAGGCCCCGGATGGCGGAAAGCTCAGCTTCCAGGCCTGTAAGCAGGGGCCGGCCGAGACGCTCGCCAAGCGCTTCGGCTCGCCCGAGGAAATCACCAAGATCAGCATCCGCCGCGCCGAGAACGGCCGGGAGACGGTGCTGCGCTGGAAGATCTGGACCTGGGGCGGCGTGCGTGTGCTGGTCGACGAGAGCGGCAAGACCCGCTTCTACGCCGTGGGCAAAGAGTGAGCGGCTGTTTCAAGAGAGCAAATCCCCCGGTCCCCTCTCCCTCCGGGAGAGGGTTAGGGTGAGGGCGTACAGCAGCAGTCGATTCTTTGCGATACCGCCTACTGGTCTGTCCAAGTTGAGTTTACGGGTGCCACGGTTGGCTTGTCCAACCGTGTTTCCCGCACTGCTGGGCAAGCCAGCAGTGGCACCCAACTAGTAAAGTCCCGATCGACAGACCACTACAATGCCCTCACCCCCGGCCCCTCTCCCAAGGGGAGAGGGGAGACATCGAGTAAGGAACCGTTGTTCCCTGGCAGTCGGCCGGTCGCTTGGCAGTCCGCCCGCCGCGCTGTCCGGCCTGCCAGCCGGCGGAAGCCGCGGGAGAGGTCGTCAAACAGCGAGTAGGCCACGGGCGTGGCGATGAGCGTCAGCAGCAGCGACAGGGTCTGTCCCCCGATGACCACGCCGCTGATGGCCTTGTTGGTTGCGGCGCCCTCGCTATTGGAGAACAGCAGCGGGGTCATGCCGGCCACGAAGGCCACGGTGGTCATAAGGATCGGGCGGAGCCGGTCGCGGTTGGCGGCCAGGATCGCTTCGTCGCGGGGCAGGCCCGCCGCGCGGAGCTGATTGGTGTGGTCGATCTGCAAGATCGAATTCTTCTTCACCACGGCGAAGAGCACCAGCACGCCCAACAGCGAAAAGATGTTCAACGACTGCCCGAAGATGATGAGCGAGATCAGGGCAAAGGGCAGCGTCAGCGGCAGCGACAACAAGATCGTGATCGGATGCAGCCACGACTCGAACTGGGCGGCGATGACCAGGTAGGCGAAGATGACGGCGCTGCCGAACACGACGAAGAAGCTGCGGAAGGTGCGGGCCATTTCCTTGGATTTTCCCAGCAGGCCGGTGGTATACTCGGGGCCCATGTCGATCTGCCGGACGCTGTTGTCGATCGCGTCCAGGATAGTTTGTTGCGAGGTTCCCGGCGTCATGTTGCAGTCGATCGTCACCTGGCGATTGCGGTTGAGGCGGTTGATTTCGGCGGGGCCGGCGCCTTCCTCGAAGCGCACCACGTCGCCCAGCGCGACGATGCCGTGCTTGGACGAGGGGACGGAGACCGTGGCCAGCTCCTCCAGGCGGTTGCGGAACTCGGCGGTCGCCCGCACGTGGACTTCATACTGCTCGCCCTTCTCGTTGTAGTCGCTCACCTTGTCGCCGGCCACCAGCAGCCGCAGCGTGCCGGCCACGCTGGCGATCGAAACCCCCAGGTCGGCGGCCTTGGCGCGGTCCACCTGCACGCCGTATTGCGGTTTGCCGACCACCAAGGACGAGTCGACGTCGACGGCGCCGGGCACGCTGCGCAGGTCGCGCATGACTTTCTGCGCGTATTGATCCAGCTTTTGCATGTCGGGGCCGCCGATCATGAACTGCACGTCGGCCTGCGACATGCCGCCTCCGGAAAAGACGGCCGCCGGGCTGACGCTGATCCGCAGGTCCTGCTCGCGATACGGAGGCAGGATCTCCTGCCGGATGAAGTTCATCATCTCGAACTGGTCGAAGCGCCGCTGGCGAACGGGCACCATGCGGGCGTAGATCGTGCCCTGGTTGGCGATCCGCTGGTCGCTGTCGGCCACCGAGGTCAGCGTGTACTCGATGCCGCTCAGGCCGCGTATCTCGCGGGAAATGCGATCCAGGATCACGAATGTCGCCTCGAGCGAGGTGCCTTCGGGGGCCCGCATGCTGACCTCGAATTCCGACTGGTCGTCGTCGGGGAGGAAGTTCTTGCGCACCTGCCGCAGCAGCAGGGGCAGCAGGGCCATCATGCCCGCCACGCACAAAACCACGATCCATCGCCGGCGCAGGGCGAAGCGCAGGAGCAGCATGTAGCCGCTTTCGAGCCAATGGTAGATGCCGCCTCCGGACGCGTGGGCGTGGGGGGCGGCGGCGGCCGGCGGGCCGCCGGCCGCGGCTTGGCCCTCTCCGTCGGGGCCCTCTTTCGACGGCCGCTGCCGCTTCTGCTTGAGCCAGCGGGCCGCCAGCATCGGCGTGAGCGAGAAGCTGATGATCATGCTCACCAGGATCGTGGCCGACATGGTGATGCCGAACGACTTGAGGAACCGCCCCACGATCCCCCCCATGAACGCGATGGGCATGAACACCGCGATCAAGGAAAGCGTGATCGACAGCACCGCCAACCCGATCTCCTTGGTCGCGGCGAAGGCGGCCTCGAAAGGGGTGCAGTCCTTCTGCTCGATGAAGCGGTAGATGTTCTCCAGCACGACGATCGCATCGTCGATCACGATGCCCACCGAGAGGGCCAGCGCCAGGAGCGTGATGCTGTTGAGCGTGAAGCCCATGTAGAACACCACGGCGAAGGCGGAGATGATCGAGGTGGGAATGGCCAGGGCCGCGATCAGCGTCGTGTGCAGATTGGCCAGGAAGAAGAAAATCACCACGGCGGCCAGGACGGCGCCCAGCACCAAGTGCTCTTTCACCGTGTCGACCGCCGCCTCGATGAAAGGCGACTGGTCGCGGACGACGACGACCTGATAGCCCGTGGGGGCTATTTTCCGCAGATCGCCCAGCCGTTCCTTGAGCAGGCGGGCCACCTCGACGGTGTTGGTGCCCGATTGCTTGCGGATGTTCAGCAGCACGGCCGGGGTGTCGTTGAAGCGGGCCAGACTCTTGATCTCTTCGGCGCCGTCCTCGACGTATCCCAAATCGCCGATGGTAACAGTGTGATCGCCGACGTTGGCCACGGTGATCTGCCGGAGCTCCGCGACGCGCTGCACGCGGCCCATGGTCCGCAGGGTGTACTCCCGCTGTCCCGCCTTCACCGTGCCGCCGGGCACCTGCAGGTTCTGCGATTGCAGGGCCTGGGCGACGTCGGCCACGGTCAGGCGGTGAGAGCGCAACTTCAGCCCGTCCAAATGCACGTTTATCTGCCGCTTCTGGCCGCCTACGATCAGCACCTGGCCCACACCGGGCAGCGACTCCAACTGCCGCCGCAGCACCTTGTCGCAATACTCGGTCAAGTCGCGGCCGGAGGCCGGCGCCGATACGGCGATGGTCATTACCGGCGTCGAGTCGGGATCGAACTTCTCGACGAACGGCTGCTCGATGTCCTTGGGCAGGTCCGGCAGCACGCGGTTGACCTTGTCGCGGACTTCCTGGGCCGCAATGTCGGCGTCCTTCTCCAAAACGAACGTTATGAAGACCTGCGAGATGCCTTCCGACGACACCGAGCGGAGCTCATCGATGCCGCTGGTCGTGTTGACGGCCTCCTCGATCTTGTCCGTGATTTCCGTCTCCACTTCCTCGGAAGCCGAGCCGGGCAGCCGGGTGGTGACGGTGATGATCGGGAAGTCGATCTTGGGAAAGCGGTCCAGGCCCAGGTTCAGATAACCCACCCCGCCGAAGACCAGAAAGACCAGCGTGAGCACCGTGGCGAAGACCGGCCGCCGGATGGAGATCGAGGCGAGAAAGTTCATCGGGGGTCAGTTGTCAGTTGTCGGTCATGATTCCGAATCGCCGTCGCGGACCTTCTCCGGCGTGGTGATGATTATGTCGCCCGGCGCCAGTCCCGAGGTGATCCGCACCCGCCCCGCCGCCGCCTCGCCCACGGAGACGATCTGTTCGCGAACGACCCCGCCGCGAACCACGAAGACGGCCGCCACGTCGCCCCGGTTGCAGACTGCCGCCTGGGGCACGTACAGCTCGGTCTGCTGCTTCTCCAATTGCAATTCCGCCGTGACGAACAGCCCCGGGTACAGCACGGCGCCGGGATTGGGCACCATCGCCTCGACGCACAGCGAACGGCTGTCGCTGGTCACCGCGGGCGTGATGTAGCGCACGGTGCCCGTGAACTTCCGGCCCGCAAAAGCATCGGTCTCGAACGTCACCGTCTGGCCGGCCTTGAGTTGCGAAACTTCCTGCTGGGGCACCGTCAGCGAGAGCCGCAAGGGATCGATCCGCATCATCGTAACCAGCTTGGCCCCGGGAAAAATGGCGATCACGCGCTCGCCCAGCGAGCAGCCGCGCTCGGTGACCCAGCCGTCGAAGGGCGCCCGGATGGAGCAATCTTCCAGCGCTTTGCGGAGGGTCGTCAGATGGGTCACGGCCGAGCGATAACTGCGGTACAACTGCTTCGCCTGGAGCACCGCCAGGCGCTGCCGGTGGACGGCCGAGTGATAGTCGGTCTCCAAGGCGTCGAAGTCGCTCAGGGCGATCGCATTGCGCTTCATCAAGCTCTCCGCCCGACGGTAGTTGCGCTCGGCCAGTTGCAAGGCCAGCGTGGCCGACTCGACTTCGGGAACCTTCTCCACGTGGAAGTCTTTGGCCTCGTCCAGTCCCAGCCGCACGCGCAGTTCCTCGACGGCGTTCTGGCCTTCGTCCAGGGCATACTGGTTGTCGCGGGGATCGAGCTGCACGAGCAGATCGCCCTGCTTAACGATGCTCCCCCGCTCGACATAGGTCTTCAAGACGATGCCGCCCACGTTGCAGCCCACCTCCGAGCGCTCATCGGCCGCCAGGCTCCCGGTCAGCCGCAACGTGGCCGGCCGCGTGACGGACTGGACGGCTTGCTTGCGAATGCCGCCCCGCGCGGGCGTCCCCATAGAGGCTGCGCCGAGCGCCCCGATGGCCGTCACGTACTCGGCCTTGCCGGCCGCGGCCGTCGCGCCGGCGCTGGTCTCGTGTCGCGTTTGCGCATATACCAAGGCGCCCCCGAATGCAGCGCACACA
Organism: Thermoguttaceae bacterium; assembly: GCA_049515555.1. GTDB lineage: Bacteria > Planctomycetota > Planctomycetia > Pirellulales > Thermoguttaceae > JBEKTY01. The sequence continues at coordinate 15,299 of JBEKTY010000027.1, read as the reverse complement.
CACGCTACGATCAAGAACCGTCTACGCGGCAGGTGCGGAAGTTTCATCATGGCTGAGCCTCATTTCGCGACTGCTTGGCGCCGGGCAGCCCGCAACCCGCCGGGCTGCTCGCCACGGCCAGCGCCCGAATGCCCCCCAGCGAAAACCGGAAGACGTGATCGGCCAGATTGTCGATCGTGGCCGGGTCGTGTACGTTCAGATGATCCAGACGCTGGATCAGGGCCTGGGAGTGGTCGTAGGAAACACATTGCGCCAGCACGCTGGCGGCACAATCGCGCACGAGCAGGGAATCGGCCGCCATCCCAAGCAGTTCGGCGACGATGGCCCCCAGAATCTTATTGAGAGGCCGAGCCGCCTTCTCCACCACCAGGTCCAGCGCCGGTGTGGGCTCGACCGATTCGTGGGCCATCAGCCGCAGAAGTTGGATGGGGCGCTCATCCCCCAACAGTTGATGGAGAACGCCGTGAATGAAATGCCGGAGTTTCTCTTCGGGCGGATCGGACGAGTCGGACACGAACAGGGCCAATCCCTCGGCAGCCGCCACAATCGCCTGATCGAGCACCGCCGTGTAAAGCTGCTCTTTGTCGCGGAAATGGTAGTTCACGGCAGCGATATTGGCCCGGCCGCGGCGGCATATTTCCCGTAGCGTCGCCGCCCGAAAACCAACCTCGGCAAAGACTTCCGTCGCCGCCGCGAGCAGACGCTTCCTCGTTTCCTCGCCGTTCTGGCCTTTGAACATCCAATGGCTCCAGTAACCATACGCCTGATTCAAACAACTATATCAAACACGCGATTGAGAGTCAAGCCGAGTTTTTCGGGGCCGGCCGATGGGCCGGTGCGGGGCTGCCGGCCTGCGGAAGGCCGTCGGTTAGTCGGGACCGATTACCAAGGCTTGTAGTGACCCGATTTATCGGGTCTGGCAGTGCGAACAGGTCAAGGGCCGCATGAATGCGGCCACTACGAAAGACTGGTGAATTATTCTGGTCAGGATTCCCCGGCCAGCCAGCCGGTACTGAAGGCGGCCTGGAAGTTGTAGCCCCCGATCGGCCCGTCCAGATCGAGCAACTCGCCGGCGAAGAACAGCCCTGGCGCCAGCCGGCTTTGCATGGTGCGCGAATCGACCTCGTCGAGGGCTACGCCGCCGGCGGTCACCTCGGCCTTGCGGAAGCCCATCGTGCCGGCAATCGGAATGTCGAATTGTTTAACTGCGCGGGCCAGGTTCCGGCATTCCGGCTTGCTCAACTCCGCCCCACGGCGCTGGGGAGAAATCGCCGCCTGCCGGGCGAGCAAATCGGCTACGCGCTGGGGCAGGCGCTGGCCCAGAACGGCGACGGCCAGCCGCTTGCCCGCCGCCCGGCACTCCCGCTCCAGGGCCGCCGCCAGGGCCGGGAGGCTCATCGCGGGCAGGAAATCGCATTGCAGCGTAAGCGACCGCGGCTGGGCGTGGCCACTTACCACCCGGCTGACGTCCAGAACGGCCGGACCAGTCAGGCCGAAATGTGCGAACAAGAGTGCGCCCCGCTGCGCGGCCAGGCAGCAAACTGTATCCGGCACACTCCGTGTGCCGCTGGTACGGCACACGGAGTGTGCCGGATACATTCTCTCGTTGCCGACTGGAGCCAAAACGCTGACGCGAACGTCCGGAATGGTTATCCCTTGCAGGGCAAGCACTTCTGCTGCGTGCGTGGTGACGGGCACAAGCGCCGGACGCGGCGGGACAATCCTGTGCCCCAGTTCCGCCGCAAAGCGGTAGCCATCGCCCGTCGATCCGCTGGCCGGGTACGACCGGCCGCCGGTGGCCAGCACAACCTTGCGGGCGGAAAGCGACCGCCGCGCGGTGGCCAGCCGGAACCGGTCGCCCGCGCGGCGGAGGTCCTCGAGCGGCTCGTCGAGGGCCAGGGTGCAGTCGGTGCGGCTGAGGCGGCCCAACAGGGCAGCCAGCACGTCGGCCGCGCGGTCCGAGTGGGGAAAGACCTTCCCGCCCGGCTCGACCTTGATGGGCACTCCCTCGGCCTCGAACAGGTCAATCACCTGCTGCGGTCCCAAGGCGGCCAGGGCCGAATGCAGAAACGGCCCTTGGGGGCCGAAGGCTTCGACAATGCCGCGCTGGTCGGAGGCATGGGTCAGATTGCATCGCGTGCCACCGGAGAGCAGGATTTTGTTGCCCACTGCGGGCCGCTTCTCCAAGAGCAGGGTTCGCCGGCCGCCTTGGGCCGAACCACAGGCGGCCATCAGCCCCGCGGGCCCCCCGCCTACCACGATGACGTCCCAGGGTGTCATGCCGTGACGAGACACGCGTCAGTCCCGGACCGCCCATGATCCGTAAACCGTGTCGATGGCGGCGGGCTCGTGTTTCTTGTTGGCGTCGGCAGCCGGGGATTGGCCGCTTGCCGGTTGGGTTGACGACCACCATTGGACCGCGGCGGCGACGGCCCGCTGCCGGTCATTCGCTTGGGTGACGGCGACCGATGCCGCCGTTGCCTTTGCTGCGGCCGATGCCGCGGGGGCCGGGACACGCTCGATGTAGACCGCGTCGGCCAGCACGTCCCCGTCGGCCTGGTCGGTCAACATCACCGTAAGCGTCTTGGCGGTAAGCTGGAAAACGCCCGGGTTGGTGCTGGGATTGTTGCCGGTCAGCCAGGCCCATGAAGCTCCTTGGTCCGAGAAGTCGGCGGGCGGGGTCCGCTGGTCGACGAAGGCCACGTTCAGGAACTTGGTGCCGTCGAAGATCAGGTAGGCCGCATTCGAGGCGGGCGTGGGCGTAGTGCCGCTGGGCCAGGTGGCGGCCACCTTGTAGTACCCGGGCGGGACGTTGAAGGCATAGGCCACGGTGTTCGCGCCCCCGCCCGCGGCGTGGTCGCGATACTCGCCCTTGAATCCCGCCCCCGTGTGTACGGTCCAGGTGCCCCGCATGGAAAGCCCGTCGCTGTCGTCGACGATTTGCGTTGTCTGGACCGTGCCTTGAAGTTGCAGGTTAAAGGGCATGGCCTTGCCGTCGCTGGTGGCGAGCGAGAGCTGCCCGCTGGCGGTGGCCTGGCTGCTGGCCAGGAACTGGAGGGCAAAGGTTGTGGATTGGCCCGGCGCCAGGGCCGTCTTGGCGTAGCTTGAGACCAGGGCGAAGCCGGCCGGCATGTCCGGGGCGCCCAGCGGTTTGAGGTTCAGGGTCGCCGTTCCCTCATTCTTTACGGTCAAGGTCTTGCTCACGGGGATCCCCAGCCAGGACGTTCCGAAATCGATCGCGCCGCCGCGTGCCACTTCGCTCTTGCCGTTCAGCACGTGCATGTCCGGCAGGGCCGCCACGTGCTCGACGCGGACGGCGTCGGCGATCACCGTCCCGCCGGCCTTGTTCGTGAGCTTCACGACCAGCGTCTGGCCGGAGATCTGGAACGCGCCGGAAGCGGCGGAGGAATTCAGCCATTTCCACCCCACGCCCAGGTCCGTGAAGCCGGCCGGCGCGGTCGTCTGGTTCACCGCGACCGTGCCCAGGAGCGTCGACCCGTCGTAGATGGCAAAGGGCGCGTTTTTGGCGGCGGCCGTGGAACTGGCCGGCCAGGTAACCGCCACGCGGTACTGCCCCGGGGCGACGGCGAAGGTCCACGCGGCCGTGTTCTGGCCCCCGCCTTTGAGGCTGCTGTGGGCGCCGCCGTCGTAGCCTTGGCCGGCGATCGGCGTCCACGCGCCGGTGGTCTTAAAGGCCGCCGTGTTACTGTCATCGACCACCGAAACCAGCTTGACCGTAAAACTCCTGGTTACGGCCGCCAGCGTGTTGCCCGCCTGGTCGGCCACCGTGCCACCCTTGAATTGCACCATCACCGGCCCCTCGCTGAAACTACCCGTGAAGTAGTAGCGCACGATATTCCCGGCAAGAATGGCCGGCGTGCCGCTGAGGCTTACGCCGGTTGCCCCCGGCCCGGCCAGGACGAATTCGTTTCCCGTGATGCTGGCCGTATTGATTCCGCTGCCCACGTCCGAGTAGGCCACGTCGATATACTTTCGGGCGTTCAGGGCCGTTAGAGAGATCCAGCCGTTGTCAGTCGGATCGGCCAGGTCGGCCGTGGGCGGCGTGACGTCGTACATGACGCTGCCGCTGGTGGCGGCCGCGTTGGGCTGGCCGTTGGCGCCGAAGACCGCGCCCTGGGGAATGGTCACCGTCACGGTGCCGGTCTGCGTCATCCCGCTGACTGTGATATCGTAGGTCGTGGCGGGCCCGGCCGGCGGCGTGACGACCACCGTGGTCGCCCCGGCCGTGCCGCCCAGGCTCAGGCTCGCGCCGGAGAACTCGCTCTCCGGCTCGCTGAAGACGGCCGTGAAATCGACCGTCCCGGCGGTGGTCACCAGGGGCTGACCGGCCGCGGGGCTCACGGTTACAGTCGGCGCCGCCGGCCCGAAATCCGTGCTGTGATAGCTGCTGGTGGTGTACGCCTGGGCGACGGCGGCCGCGGCTACGCCTCCCGCCGGGCTCAGGGTGAGGTTTGTGAGTACGTAGGGGCCGTCGGCGCCCGACTGGCGGATGGCTGTCCCCAGGAAGTTAAGCGTGACCGACTGCGCCCCGGCGGCCAGGGCGGCCGGCTGGAGCCGGCTATCGATCACGTTGCCGCTGTGGTCGCACAGCGAGCCGGCCACAACATAGTTGCCGGCTGTGCCGACGTTCAATCCCACGTTGATCGCCAGTTGGTCGAACAGCCCGTCGCCGTTGGTGTCTATGCCGCTGTCCGAATAAATCCCCGAGAAGCTGTCGGTGTCGAAGTCGCTGGCGTGGTAGGACTGCGTGGTCTCCTCGATGCGGCTGAGCTGGTTGCCCTGGCTATCGCTGGCAGAGACGACGAGCCGGTAGGGGCCGTCCAACTGCGCGGCGGAGATGGCGGTTCCCGGCAGGCCCACGTCGACCGTGGCGGCGCCCACGGCCATTTGCTGCTGCTGAGAGGCCGAAACGATCAACCGGCCGCCGGCCGAGTACAACTGGGCCTCCAACGTGTAGTCGCCCGCCGCGGTCACGTTGACGGTTGCCGCGGCGCTCAGCAGATCGAACTTGCCGCCGGCGTCCGGGTCCACCCCCTGATCGGTCACGCCGCTGAGCCGCAGCGGCTCTTCGCCGAACTGGGTGTGTACGTACGACGGGCTGCTGAAATCGCCATGGGCGAGGACGACGCTGTTGTTCTTGACGTTCAGGAGCCACAGGTCGGCCGTCAGCGGTCCGTCCACGCCGCTCTGGTAGATGTCTTCGCCGCTGAATTGCAGCGTGACGTTCTGCGTGCCGCGGCTTTTCGCCGTGATAATGACGCTGGAGCCCCCTTCGTCGTCTTGGCTCGCCCGGCCGGTGACCACCTGGCTGCCGCTCAGGAGCCAGCCGTTGACGGCGTACGTGCCGGGCGTCGTGACGTTGACCTTTACGTTGACCGCCAGGGCATCGTAGGTTCCGTCGCCCCCGGTGTTCAGGGGCTGGAAGGTGGGCGACCCGCTGAACGCGGCGGCCTTGGCCGCGGCCGCGGCGGCCGCACCAACTCCCCCCGCGGCCGTGCCGGCGGCGCCCGGGCTGCCGGATCCCGCCCAGTACCAGTACTGGCCGTTGTTAGTGAGGTCCGTTAGCAGCCAGACATTGTTGTCCATGAGCCGGTACTGACGACCTAACAACTTGTAAGCCGTCTGCGGCGGCTGATCGAGCACGTTCCACTGCACGATCTCGCTCGGCGATTCGTGCAATTTATCCAGCATGACGTCGTAGTACAAGTTCGTCGAAGCGTTGTATCCCATCACGTACCTGTCGAACATCCAGCGATCGCAGGAGCCCACGGTCGGATGGGCATTGCCGGCGAGATTGGGGTTGCCGAAAAGGTCACAGTCCAGTGTCGTGACGAAGCCTTGGTCCCCCGTGCCGGGGTAAGAATGAATGTCGGTGCCGGGCACGCCCAGCACCAGGCTCAGGTTCTGCCAAGTCTCGGCGAAATCCTCGGAGCAGCCGCTCGTCGCGGTAGTCGTGCCGTCGCCCAGCAGTTGGCGCCATCGCGCACCGCCGCCGTTGACCACGTAGCTCCACTTTTGGGCTTTGCCGTAGTTGTATATGCCGTCCATCAGGTGCTGGAGGACCGTCGCCGTATCGGTGCCGCTTCCCCATTGCGTGGCGAAACCGTAAAGTGTCCCGTCGGGCCAGTTGTCTTGCAGACCGGCATCCGACGAATAGGCATTCTGCCGGTAGATCGCATACAGCGTGACGGTCACGTTCTGCTGCTTGCCGAGCTGCTGCTGCTGGAAATCGCCTCCGCCGACGTAGGGGATGAAGTGGAAATTCACGGAGTATTTCCCCACCGCGATGTCCGCCGGAAGCGGCACGTCCAGCTCGAAGTCGGCCGTGGCTTGTGCGGTGCTGACGTACTGGGTTTCCGATGGTTGGTTGCCCACCTGCGTTCCGTTGCTGTTCGTGATCGTCCACCAATAGTCGATCCGCGCCTCGTCGGAGATGGACGCTTGTCCGGCGGCGTTCACGGCCACCTGGACATCGACAAAGAACGCCCCCGGGCCGCCGCTGGCAGACTGGATCCCTGCGGCCACGCTTCCGGCCACTTGTCCGGGCGTAGTGGCGGGCGTCCATTGGCCGGAGTCGCCCGCGACCGGCGAGTTGGTGCCCATGCCGCGCTCGAGGTCCACCTCTTTGATGCTTACCGCGGGGATGGCCGTGACCGTGTGTTGCAGGGGGTTGTTTGCGGTAGAGCTCCCCAGAAAATCCGCCGGGCTGTCGCTCCTGTAAGTCACGACGTACTCGTAATTCCCTGCCGGCAACAACGGTCCTCCCCCCGGAATACTGAACTGCACCGAGGAGGTGTTGGCTTGATTAGGGTCATTCAGGACAGTCGCCCATGCCACGAGATACCCGTTTTGGGTAAGCGCAACAGTTCCGGTCGGCGGGGCCAACTGGGACGACACGTACGCCGTCAGGGTGAACGGCTCGCCGGTCAATGTGGTTGGCACGCCCGAAACCACTGGGGCAGAGTCGCTAAGGCTGATCTGCGTAGCCGCCGGCTGCGCCGGGTGGACGAACACGGTCCCCTTAACGCTAGTGCTCAGGAATATGAGGCCATTGTCCACGGAGGTCACGACAACCTTGTGGTTACCCGCCGGCAAGGCGCCCAGGTCTATGGTGCAGGGGGCGTTCGTGCTCACCAACCAATTCTGCTGCGGCACGGCTGTGCCATCCACGGCGACCGTCACCTGGGCGCCCGCAGGTCCGACCATGGGGTAGTTGGCCTTTCCCGTGACAACCACCGTAATGTCGTCGCCCGCTTTCGGATTCTCGGGAAAGTCCAGGGCCAGCGTCCACGTACCCTCGTTGACGGTCAACTGTTGCGTTGCCGAAAGCGCAGCCGGCTCCGGGTCAAACTTGCCGAAAGAGTCGGTCCAGGTGTGGTACTGCGCCTGTATCGAGATCGGGACGGGGTTGGCCCACGACCAGGCGGTCGTTGTCGTGAAGGTTCCGCCATCGCTGGGTTTGTGGACTACGGGGTCGCCCACCCCCCATGCAACCTCGGTAAGGCCGCTTGCGTTATCGGAGGTCACCGGGTTGAATGGTGTAACCGTAGAGGTGAGGGTGAAAGGCTCGCCGGCGAGGCATGGGCTAGGCGCCTGGATTGCCAGCGAAATCGCCGTACCATCTAACATTCGGCGGTCTTCCAGGAACTCCAAGGACAAGCGCCGCCCCAGCGTCAGGCCCCGCAGATGATCGCCCGTTCGAGCCGCTCTGGATTTCCGCGCAGACCGATGGCCCAGCATGGCCGGCCTCCTTCACGTCTTCAGTGGATGCGTTGCCGGCGTCCTTGCCATTTCCCTGCCGGCGCTAACCCCTCGCCGGCATACTATTGACCCCTATTTTAATTACTAACGGTATGGCCGTCAATTCCCCACCCCGTCCGATGGCTAAATGCCAGTCCATCGAAATGTGTATGGACTTATGCCAACGGCGGGGATGAGGGCGGGGACTTAGCCCGGATTATTCACCAATCGTTCGTAGTGACCGCATTCATGCGGTCCTTGACCTGTTCACATTCTCCAGACCCGATAAATCGGGTCACTACGAGCCGCAGTGAATAATCCCGCTTCGGGGTGCCCTGCTTGCTAAGCGAGCGAAGCGAGACAGCAAGCATGTTATCTACCGAACCGTGTCGCTCTCATGCCCACGATAAGCGTGGGCATGCCACCGGCCGCTTGTTACTGCCCGGCGGCCGGGGCCTTGCCGAGCACCTTGCCGATGGGCTCCTTGCCCGTGTACTGCGGCTTACGGTCCGAGAGCGACTTCAGCCGCACGCTGCGGAACCAGACCGGCGTGGCGCCGTAGTTTTGCAGGAGAATGAAGCCCTCGCGCGGCAGCTCGCCGATGGCGTGGGGGAACTTGTTGTGGCCGCCGCCGGGGTTCTGGCCGGCCTTGACCCACCGGCTCAGGTCGGCCCGGACGATCTCCTTGCCGTTGAGCTCGACCAGCACCAGGTTTTGGTCGGCCGTGATGCGGAAATGGTTCCACTCGCCGATCGGCTTGTTGGCATCGAGGGCCGGCCGCACCAGATCGTACAGGGCGCCGTTGGCGTTGCCGGCGTCGAAGGGCACGCCGTAGTCAGCGTTGTCGAGAATCTGGACCTCCATGCCGGTGCCTACGTCGTTGTTGGGGTCGTGGACGCGGATAAAGACGCCGCTGTTGGCCTTCCGCTTGCCGCCCATTTTGAAATCCACTTCCAGAACATAGTCGCAATAGCGCCGCCGGGTGCAAAGGTCGCCGCCGGGTTTGGCGGGATAGAGCTCGCCTTGAGCATTGACGACCCAGCCGGCGGCCCGGCTGGCGGGAGTCCAAGCCTCCAGGCCCTTGCCGTCGAAGAGGATCTCCCAGCCGTCCTTGTCGATGCGTGGTTCATACTCGCCCGAGGGCTGGGGTTCCGCCGCCGAGACGGCCAGTGCCAAAGCGAACACGCCCGCCAAAGCCTCGATCACAATCCAGTTTCTCATGATTTGCTCCCGGAAAATGCTTGTCTTGCTGTTGAGCCAAAGTCCACCCAGTGCACCGAGTAGACTACGCGAAGGCGGAAATGTCAAGAATGGCGATGGTGGGACTGCGCTGCGCTTGTCCCACCCTACAAGTTCCCGGCCTTCCGCAACAGAACCTAATACGCGTCTCACGGCAGCAGGGCCGCGATGTGCCGGATCAGCTCTCGGCGTTGCCGATCGTAGTTCTTTCCCTTCCAGGCGGTGTTCTTCTGGGTCCAGGTATTATCCCATCCGCCCCATCCTTGGCTGTCGCCCACGGCCTGGAAATAATGGCTGGCCTCCGGCTGGATCTGTTCGCGCAGTTTCTGGAGATATGCTTGCGACTGGCGGGCGGCTTTCGTGCCGGGCTTTTGTTGGATCAGCCGCTGGAGCATGGCCAGATAGCGATAGTCGGTAATACCCTCGCGCAAGCCTTCCAGGATCAGCGTGGAATTGAAGGCCGGTTGCTGCGGCGAAGATGCGGGGGTGCAGAAATCGCCCCATTCGCTCACGTGTCCGTCGCAGGGGTTGTAGGGGTCGCGCCAGGCCAGCGACCAGGGGCCATAAATCCCGCCTTTGGCCCCGAGCCGCCAGAGGAAGAAGCCTGCCTGGAAACGGTAGATGCCGGCCTCCTGCTGCACGTCGTTCCAGAAGAAGGGGTCGTTGTTCATGGACATGACGACCGGCACGGTCCTGCCTTGGGCGAAGGCCCGGACCTGTTTCTCCGTCTGCTTCGGCAGGAAGCAGGGGCCCGTCAGGATGGCCTTCCGGGCGCTGACCGCGCGCAGCAGCGCATCGTGATCGCTTTGAAGACTGTACGGCCAGATTTCCATGCCGTCGGCGGGCAGCTTCGTTTCCGGCGAGCTGGGATCGCGCGGCGCCGAGCCCAGGTAGACGCAGTTCAGGCCGACTTTCTTCATCAGCGCCAATTCGGCCGGCACACGGGCCTCCAAGGCTTTGCGTGCCGGCTCGAAGATGGTTTTCCACTTGGCGTTCTCGGGCCTCTCCAAGCTGTCCATGTGGCTGTAGACTACCCAGGTGCGGATGAAGAAGACCGTGCGGCAGTCGGCCAACTCGCCCCAATGCCGCGGGGCGACAACCATTGCCTGCTCGATGTCCTTGGGCATCGGATCGAGTTTGAATGGCAGCACCGTCAGGCTGAGCCGCAGTTCCGTGCGCGGCATGTCCCGGCCTGCCAGAACCGCGGTGCCGGCATACGTTCCGGCGGGCGTGTCGGCCGGTACCGCCACGTTGATCCACCATCGCCGCGAGGTCTCGCCGGCAACGTCCACGGCCGGGCGATGGACCAGGTGCCATGGCATGACCATGTAGCGCCAATCGCCGTGCGTCTGCTGGCCTGTCATGCGCGGTATGCAGTTGACAACGCGGACGTCGGCGTTCTGCCCGGCAATCCGCCGGCCGTCGGCGCCGACGAAGTCGCCGACCTCCAAGCGGACTTCTTTCAGGTCCTTGAGCGCAAAGAGGCTGACTGCCAGCGAGCCCGTCTCACCCGGTGGCACCGTGGCCGCAAACTCCCGGCTGCATTCGCTGCGACCGGGTATCGTGTCGGGATACACTTCTTCCACGCCGGCACGGCAGTAAACGATGCCGCCTTGCCGCCGCTCGGCTTCGGTCGGCTTCAACTCCGCCAGCCGCCTGCTCTTCGCTTCGGGGTTGAGGTACTCCTCGTGCAGCCCGGGCAGGTTCATCTTCTCTGCCATGCGGCGCGTGGCCGGGGCGAAGCCTTCCAGGAACCGGTAGCGCAAGTCCTGCCACAGCGCCGCCAACTCCGGCTCGATGCGCTGGGCCTTGTCCACGGGATAGAGAATCAGAAAGCTCAGGTTCTCGTGCTCGCGGGGAGCGCTGTAGATGTCGAGCTTGCAGGTGCCGCCTTTGCTCTGGAAGTCCAGCTCCAAGGGGCGGATCAGCCGCCCGCGATACTTCTGCCACAGATCGTCGCCCGGCTGCCAGTCGGTCTGGTCCAGGCCGTACTCGAATTGAATTACCTCGGCGAAGCTGGCGGCGCCGCGGCGCAGCACCCGCGGCGGGCCGTCGTCGATCCGCACCGACAGGTCGTACATGCACGGCCGCTGCTCATAAAAGCCGATCCCGTGCTCCACCAGGTGCAAGCGGTACTTGCCGGCCGGCAGATCCACGAGCAGCGCCGATTGCGTGCCGGTCAGGAAGGACCACAGCCGCTCGTCGTCGGGCCGGCGGCCGGATAGATGATCGCTCTTGACCGGTGGAAACTGCTGCGGCGGAACCGTGGTCGGTTTCTCCCACCCGTAACCGCGCTGGCGGGTGTAGCCGGTCGTGGGCTGGAGCACCTGGAAGAACGGCCCGGCGCAATACGGCTCGCCGAATTGGAGGCACTTGGCGTAGCGAATGAGGTTCTTGCCCAATCCCGGGCCGATCCAACGAAAGTAGTCGAAGAACAGGGTCCGGGGTGCGGAAATGCCGGCCAGCGAGAAGGCCAGGCTGCCGGGAATGTCGTTGACCCGATAAACCTCCTGGCGGAGCTGAGCGGTGGGGATGGCCAATGAATTGGCGCCGGCTTTCAGGTCGTACTCCCAGCGGGCGTCCACGGCCGCCGTCACCACCAGCCTGGCCGGGGCGCCGGGGTTGAACACCTCCAAACGCAGCTCGTCGTACTGCAGGGCACGCAGGCCCAGGATCTCTTCGCTGCCCGGGATGTTGCCGCCCCATCCGCGGGTGCCGCGGCAATACCTGAGCGCGGCGGCTGAATCCGGGAATACCACCTTCAGGCTCTGCTTGCCGTCGGTCGCGTGTTCGGTCGAGACTTCGGCCGTCACCCTGTCGAACTTCCAGTCCTGCCGCGTGCGCTGCCAATCTTCAAAGGAGTCGGCCACCACAACCGCCGGCGTCAGCTCGGGCTTGGGGTAGGGCTTATCCAGGAACCGATTGCCGCCATCCAGCAGGGCCCGCTCTTCGCCGGGGGCCGCAATCGCCGCGGTCAGCATCAGCATCGCCAAAATCAGGGAATCGGGAAGACGTCGGATCATTTTTCTGGCCGCTCGCAGTAGCTATTAGTGCCAAGCCCGTTCATTATCAACAGCATAACGCGACGGGCAGCGAATGTCACCCGTGTACGGCGGAGACCTCCGCGCACCCCGGCTAGCCTCCGCTAATGGACAAACGGCCGAGCCGGCGGTACGCTGGCGGAGTGCCTGATCCAAGATACGCCCCAAAGCGCTCGCGAAAGAACAAGTTTGACAATTGGGTGGCACGCCCTGAGGAACGAAGGGCGTGGACGGTCCACAAACCACGCCCTTCGCTGCGCTCAGGGACGTGCCACCCGTTGGACAATTGTAAAGGTAATTTTTTCGCGGGCCCAAAGGAGCCGCTGCCATGACACGTTTTGTGATCCCCTGGGCCGCACTGGCACTCACCATGGCCGCCGACCCGTGTGGCGCCGGCGAGCCGATCCGCAACCACAGCGCCTGGAAAGATACCGCCGGCAACTCCATCTCCTGCCACGACGGCGGCATCACCCGCGTCGGCGACACCTTCTACTGGTACGGCACGAGCTACAAGGGCAATCCCCGGGGGCTTTACGGCCGCAGCGCGGTCCACTTGCAGCAGGGCTTCAACTGCTACAGCTCGAAGAACCTCGTGGGCTGGAAGCACGAGGGCGTGTGCTTCGCTTTCCCGAAAGAGGGCTGGCTGGCCAAGGGCACCGCGCACCGCCCGAACGTCCTCTACAACGACCAGACCGGCCAGTACGTGCTGTGGTTCTTCTGCATCGGCACAACCGAGCCGGAGTACCCGGCCGCGATGCTGGCCGTGGCCGTGGCCGACAAGCCAGCCGGCCCGTTCACGTTCGTCGGCCGGCGGAACACGGCCGAGGAGCATGGCTGGGGGCAGGACCTGGGGCTGTTCAAGGACCAGGGGTGACTGCTCCGCACGTGCCTTCAGGCCGTAACCGTTTACGGCATGGACGGTAGCACGCCCGACTTCGGGTGCCGTCCGCCATACCTTTAGGGTGTTCTGCAACGCGCGATTGGGAATCTGCCATGCTGAAGCACAGCCTCCATGCAGTTATGGCCTCTCTGCTTGTGGCCTCTGCCCAAGGCGCGGTGGACGACAAGACCACGATCGCCATTTACACGGGCAACGTCTCCGGCCACGGGCGCTGCTACGCGGTCCTGGCCACCAGTATCGAATGACTACGTGCCATTGAGCCCCAATTGTTGCCCCAACAGCGGAGGAGTCAGGACCATGCCCATGACGCGACGAGACCTGTTGGCAGTTGCCTGTTCCGGCGCCGCCGCGCTGATCACCCCGCAGTGCGTGCCGGCCGCGGACGCTCCGCCACGATCAGTCGGACAGCCGGGTGGGCCTGCGTACCGTTATCGCATAGCCTTCGGCGCGTGGATCAACGACATGCGTCGCCGAGCGCTCCCCCTGGAGGACTGGCCCGCTCCCCAGTTCGACGATGAGAGCGTGGAGAGTGCGATCCAGGCGATGGATGTCCAGGCTGCGGCCGGCTTCAACTTCCTCGATGCTTGGGGCCTCTTCGCGACCTATGGCTGGCCACCGGACATCACCAGCGCCGTGGACGATCAGCGCCGACGCCGCTTGCTCCGGCTCCAGGAGGCGGCACGCCAGCGGAATATCCGATTGGCCCTCGGCTTGGGCACGTACAGTTGGGGCTATGACAAGATCATCGCGACCGATTCGGCAGTTCGCGGGCGAAACCCCGACGGTTCGCCCCACGCCCACGCCATGTGCGACGCCAACCCGAAGTCGTTCGAATACGTCAAGCGCATCATCGACTTCACCCTCGGCCGGTTTGACTTCGGGGCAATACACCTGGAGTCGTGCGATTTGGGCTGCTGTTGGTGTCCCCAGTGTGCCGGCAAAGACGGCGTGGTCGGGTACAACGTGCGGATCAACCGCAAGACGGCCGACTACATCAAACAGAAGTGGCCGGACAAGATCGTCTATGTGATCACGATCAACTGGGCCCCAGCCGACAGGCAATTCAGCGACGAGGAGATGGCCAAGGTCGTTGAGCTGAGCAAGCACGTGGATTGCGTGTTCGACCAGGGGCACACGGGCTACCACATTCCGGAGGCCAAGCGACGCTCATTCATTGCCGGTCTGCACTGCGCTTACGGAACTTCCGGACGCTTGTGGCTCTATCCGGACACGCGCTGGGATCGGGCTTCCTATTTCCTGCCCTATCCCAAACGGGCCGGCGAAGCCCTCGTTCAGCAATTCGAGGAAGGGGTACGAGGATGCCTGTATTACCAGGGCCCGGTAACCAACGCCGGACAAGAGCTGATGATCGCCTTGGGCGGCCGCATCCTCTCCGACACCCGGCGCAAGACCGCGGCCGTGCTGGAGGAGGTTTTGGAACTGCTCTATCAACCCCGCAACGCCGAGGCCGCCCGAAGGCTCGCACGCGTTGTGGAACTAGCCGAGGAATCCTACTTCGGCCAGTGGTCGGAGGACCTCTTCCGCAAGGTCTGGCGCACCGGGAAGCCGGGCGAGTTCAAGCTGGATCAAGGCCTCTGGGGCACGTCTCCCGGCCCGGCTACTTACCTGAAGGAACCTTGCCTGGACGCCAAGGGGCGCAGGGGGTATCGCAAAGGGCTCGTGGCCATTCTCGCCGAGTTGCCAAGGCTGGAGGGCCAGTGCCACGATGGAGGAAGGCTTGCGAACATCCAGCGCAGCGCGATTGTGACCCTGAACCTGCTCAACACCATCTGCAGTTGCCTGGGCGAGCCGCTGACATAGGCGGCCTACTGGTCCAATCCGCCAAACCTGGGCATCTCGCCGGGGACTCTCAACGGGTTGCTCGGGTACCTCACCATACCACCGACTTAGGGTGGGGCATTGCTGGTTGCGGGCAGCCCATGCCTGCGAACCGTCGCCGACGATAAACCGCCGGGGTTGGGCTCCGTGGTCCGTGAAGCAAGCAGATCGGCACGGTCCCATGAACGTGGCCTCGTCACGGCTTCTCGGGAGGTTGGTTTCCGAGACGGTAAAACAGGGTTGCCGCGGTGCGGGTTTGCGTGAACCTTCCAGTGACGGACGACTATCGCGGAAAAAGAGGGTTTCTGGCTGGACCCCTTCTTATGGTGTTTGCGCGCGGAGGTGGGGGTGACCGACGCGGGTTACGATTAGGACCGGCGGCACTTTGCTCTAAGAAAACGGCTCTACGAGAAAATCGCGCCGCCGACCAGGAAAGGGACCGGCTACCGCGGCAGATCCAAGCTTGGGAAAGCCCGCCGCAGCAGTCGGGTGCTACGGGACAAGCTCAACATGCAGTA
>JBEKTY010000026.1:0-78476 GCA_049515555.1 Thermoguttaceae bacterium | reverse complement strand
ATCGCGGTCAATTTCAGTCAAGGGGCGGCGGACTATCCCCTGGTCAACGGTATCGAGGTCCTTTCCGGCAGCACGGCGGTACAGGCGGTCAACTGCGGGCAGTTGGCCGGCAGCACGATCACGATCAACGCCAGCAGCCTCACCAACCAGGGGACCTTGCAGGCCAGCAACGGCGAGACCCTGAACGTCAACGGCGCGTGGACGAGCGCCTCGACGATCACGGCCACAGGCGCGACCCTGAACCTGGGCGACCAGTCCAGTTCCTCAACCAACGTTTGGAGCAACACGGGCACGATCACGGTCACAAACTCCACGGTGAACCTGGGAGGCGATTTCACGTTGGTGGGCCTGGGCAATTTCAGCCGCACGGGTGGGACGTTGAACCTGACGGGAACGCTGGACCTTCTGCCGCTAGCGCCGACGGGACTGCAAGCCGCCACTACACAGGGAGTGAACTGGGTGGCACTGCGTTGGACGGACAACGCGGCCACGGAAGCCGGTTACCAGATTGAGCGATCGAGCGATGGAGTGAACTTCGCGCAAATCGGGACAGTGGGGGCGAATTTCACCAATTACAACGATAGTGGCCTGACCACCGGGACGACCTACTACTACCGGGTTCGGGCGTACAGCGTGCTGGGTGAATCGTCCTACTCCAACGTGTTCAGCGCTACGCCGGGGGTGCTGGGCAACGGGCTGCTGGCCCAGTATTTCAACAGCCACTCCTTCAGTGACCCGGCTGTGCTGACCCGTGTGGACGCAAACGTGGACTTTGATTGGGGCTGGGGATCGCCCGATCCGCATGTCAACGGGGATCAGTTCTCGGGGCGGTGGACGGGCCAGTTGCAGGCCCAGCACACGGAGACCTACACGTTCGACGCCTCGCAGGATGATCGAGTCAAGGTGTGGGTGAACGGGCAATTGGTGGTGAACCACAACTGGGACAGCGATCCCGTCAACAACCAGTTGGCCCTGGTCGCAGGGCAGAAGTACGACATTCGGATTGACTACCAGGAGGATGGAGGTGTAGCCAATGTGCATGTTTACTGGTCAAGTCCGTCAACGCCCAGCCAGGTCATTCCGACCGGTCAGTTATACTTGCCGACCGCTGGAAGTCTGCCGGCGAACGTGCCGGGGCCAGTGGTGACCGTGGTGGGCAACGGGACGCTCGCACTGGACAACACGACGGGCAGTTGGAACCTTTCGGGCGGGAGGATTCGGGGCGGGACGATCAGCGAATCGGGTGGGGCGGAGTTGGTCTTCACCAACAGCAGCGGGACGCTGGACGAGGTGACGGCGAACAGCGATCTGGACCTTGCGACGAATAACAGCGCCAACGTCCATATCGTGGATGGTCTGACGTTGAACAACGTCACGGTGCGGCTGGGCAATGCGACGGGTTCAATCTACGGCGGGTTGTATTTCGACGGAGCGCAGACGCTGGGTGGGACGGGGACGGTGGTGTTTGGCAAGAGCGGCAGCAACTTTCTGGACACCTACAACACCCAAAGCAATAATCCCAGCGCGGGGACATTGACGATTGGTGCGGGGATCACGATTCGGGGCAGCGCGGGAAACATCTCCAGCGCCTACTATTCGGCCGGCGTGGTCAACCAGGGGACGATCGCTGCGGACGACAGCGGCGGATTGGTCGGCGGGTTTTCCTACGACACCGGCTTCAGCGGCGGTTGGATCGGGAGCGTTGCCGATGCAATTGACACCAGCGGGGTGAGCAACCCAGCGCCGCAAGCAGTGTATCAGACGGAGCGGTACGATAATTACAGCTATGTGCTGGGGAACCTGACGCCGGGGGCGAGCTACACGGTGCGGCTGCACTTCGCCGAGCCGTCGTACAGCAATGCGGGTCAGCGGCAGTTCAACGTGGGCATCAACAGCACGCCGGTGCTGACGAACTTCGACATCGTGGCGGCGGCAGGAGGCAAGGACAAGGCGGTGGTAGAGGCGTTCACAGCCACGGCCGACAGCAATGGACAGATCACGGTCAACTTCAGTTACGGGGCGGCTGGCAATCCAATGGTCAACGGCATCGAGGTGCTCTCCGGCAGCACGGTGGTGCAGGCGATCAACTGTGGGCTGTTGGCGGGAAGCACGATCACGATCAACCCCAGCACCTTCACCAACCAGGGGAGCTTGCAGGACAGTCACGGCGAGACCCTGAACGTGAATGGACTGACGGGGAATCTCGGAGTGGCACAACTGAGTGACAGCGGCAGCAACCTGTCGCTGAGTGGCAGCAACTATGTGGTCGATCAGGGACTTTCGGCTCCAGCAGGGACGACGCTATCACTGAACGGGACGTGGACGAACACCTCCACGCTTACGATCGCGGGTGCCACGCTGAACCTGGGCAACCAGTCGAGTTCCTCGACCAACGTATGGAGCAACACGGGGACGATCACGGCGAGTAACTCCACGGTGAACTTGGGAGGGCAATTTACGCTGGGTGATCTGGGGACGTTTAACCGCACGGGTGGGACGGTGAACCTGACTGGGACGCTGTTCAACACCAACGCTCAATGGAATGCCCTCAGCACCGACGCTCAATGGAACCCCACCAGAGACTTCAGCACCAGCAACGGCAATCCCAACGGAGCCTGGACCTATGGGTGGATGGACAATTCGTTCACGACCTTCACACCCTATGTGAATCACACTGACCGCGAGTGGTATGGCTGGGTTAATTCGATTGGTGACCAACCCGTTGTGTGGCTAAATACCTCGGCCAACGCGGCCTATGGAGTTGCGCCTGGCCAACTGTCACTGCACCCTGGCGATGACAATCAACCCTCTGTGGTGCGATGGACGGTTCCTGCGGGCGTAAGCGGGACGATACAGGTTCTGGGGCGGTTCTTCGCAGGCGATTCCGGCACAATGCAGGTAGCCGTGAGGAAGAACGGAGTAATGGTATGGACGGCAACGGATTCTGGAGTGTTCAATCTGACCACCATTGTCTCTCCCGGCGACATCATCGACTTTGCCGTCTATGGTGGCTACAACTACGGCAATACACCGCTGGAGGCATACATCGTAACCGGGGCCGGCGCGACACTCGGGCTGGATGCGACGAGCGGAAGTTGGAATCTGGCCGGCGGAACGATCGTTGGCGGGACGATCAGCGAATCGGCAGGTGCGGAGTTGGTCTTCACCAACAGCGGCGGCACACTGGACGGGGTGACGGCGAACAGTGACCTGGACTTGGCGAGCACCAACAATGCCAACGTGCATATCACGGATGGTCTGACGTTGAATGCCACGGCATGGCTGGGCAATGCGGCCGGTTCGACCTACGGCGGGTTGTATTTCGACGGAGCGCAGACATTAGGCGGCACCGGGGCGGTGGTTTTCGGCAAGAGCGGCAGCAACTTCCTGGACACCTACAACACGCAGTACAACAACCCCGGCGCGGGGACGTTGACGATTGGTCCGGGGATCACGATTCGGGGCAGCGCGGGGAACATCTCTAGCGCCTACTACTCGGCCGGTGTGGTCAACCAGGGAACGATCGCCGCGGACGACAGCGGCGGATTGGTCGGCGGGTTCTCCTACGACACGGGCTTCAGCGGCGGTGGGGCCTACAGCACGCCAGACCCGATCGACACCTCGGGGGTAAGCAATCCAGCGCCACAGGCCGTCTATCAGACTTGCCGGTCGGCCTGGGGGTCGTTCAGCTACGCCTTGGGGAATCTGACACCGGGGGCGAGCTACACCGTGCGGCTGCACTTCGCCGAAACCTACTACAGCAGCGCCGGCCAGCGGCAGTTCAACGTGGGGATCAACGGTTCCCAGGTGCTGACGAACTTCGATGTCATTGCGGCGACGGGGGACAAGGACAAGGCAGTGGTGGAGGAATTTGCGGCTACCGCAGACACCAACGGGCAGATCACGGTCAATTTCATTCAGGGGGCGGTGAGCTACCCATTCGTCAACGGCATCGAGGTGCTCTCCGGCAGCACGGTGGTGCAGGCGATCAACTGCGGGCTGCTGGCCGGCGGCACGATCACCGTCAACCCCAGCACCTTCACCAACCAGGGCACACTCCAAGCTGCGGGGAGTACACTTGCCATCTATGGGTCGGTGGCCATCGACGGATCGAACCACCTTAGCAGCAACACTTCTGGAACAATCACAATCAGTGGAAACCTTGTTGGGAACGTACAGAGTCCTGCCTTCTACACGCCCCAGGGATCGGTCATCCTCAACGGCTCCGGCACGGTGGCGGCCCCGCAACTGTTGGAAGTGATGGGGCGCGATGTCGGTCTGGACCCGAGCGGATTCACCGACAATTTTACATACGGCACACTGGCTCTGGCATCCAACACCTATGTCAAGCTCGTGGATCAGTCGCAGAATACCACCAGCGGGACGCCCGAGGCGCTTTACGTCAACTCGCTCGTCGTGCCGACAGGGGCCACTCTGGACCTCAATGGGCTCCATCTGTACAGCCGAGCGGCGCAGATCGACGGCACCATCGTTGGCGGTACGCTCAACCAGATTCCCGACAGCGCGCTGCTTACCCTCAATACGCCCAGCCCCGGTGCCATAAATCCGGCGGGACAACTCGACGAGTGGAGCTTCTTCGAGCGGGCCGGGAGATCGGTGACGGTACTGGTAGACCCCGGCAGCGGTGCGGTCTCCGGGCCGGTATCACCAGGGCTTGGTTGGGTGCTAGTGCGTCTGCTGGACCCTATGGGCAACGTTTTGGCCACGGCTGACAACAGGGCAACCGGCTCCGGCACCATCGTCACGCTCAACGGCGTGCTTTTGCCGACCGACGGCACCTACAAGATTCAGATTCAGGCCCCGACTGGCCACACTGCGGCCACGGGCAATTACATAGTCACAACCTGGGATGCGACGCCCAACGAGTTCCCATTGAACCTCGATCAGACCGTAACTGGCGGCATCGTCAGTGCGGCGAGTGTCGATCATTGGAATTTCTCTGCTGTTGCTGGCCAGCAGGTACAGTTCCATCTGGTCAGTGCTGCGCCCGGAATTGCCTTCCGCCTGATCGGTCCTGGAGGCGTTGTCGGCTTCGACAATCTTCAGGGCGACTCACCGTTGGTCACGCTATCGACATCGGGCAACTATGTCCTCACCGCGTATGGTTTGGGCGGCCAGACAGGCAACTACGCCTTCTGCTTGTGGCAGATTTCGCAAACCGATCTCGCGCTGGACACCCCCTATAACGGCACTCTGGCGGGCAGCGGCCAAGCCCAGCTCTTCCGGGTCAATGTCCCCGCCGGAAAGTTCCTCCACGTCACGCTTGCCGATAGCACCAGTGCGGACAGCAACGAAGTGTACCTCAAGTTCGGCCTGCCACCGACCCGATCCGATTTCGACTACCGCTACTCGGCCGTGGGTTCCGCCAATCAGGACGTGTGGGCGCTCAACTCGAACCCCGGCCTTTGGTATGTTCTGGTCTACGGCGCAGCGGTGCCGGCACCAAGCACTTACACGCTGACGGCCACGGCCGAAGATGTCGCCGTGACCAGTTTCAGTCCGAACCATACCGGCACCATCACCAAGACGGTCATTACCCTGACCGGTGCCGGCTTTGGGGCGAGCACGACCGTTTCGCTCGTTGCCGCTGGCGGGACCACGTATCCGGCCGCCGCGATCCAAGCCGTCTCGGTGACGACGCTCTCGGCAACCTTCAACGCCGGGTCTGTCCCGGCAGGCGTCTACTCGCTCAGCGTCTCCAAGGCAGGCGGTACGCCCTATGTGCTGCCCGATGCCTTTACGGTCGTCCAGGGCGGCCTGCCTCACCTCGTCACCAGCGTGACCGTACCCAATCCAATCGGCTGGCACATAGCCGGCACCGTTTATGTTCAGTACAGTAACACGGGCGATGCCGCCATGCCTGCGCCGTTGCTGGTGCTGACTGCCACGCAGAATGGTAAAGCCGGAGCTTGGCTGACCCTGGATGCTTCCAAGCAGGGTTCCGGCTTCTGGACTTCCGCGACACCAGACGGGTACAGCCACTCGGTTCAATTCCTGGCCAGCGGCTCAACCCCTGGGCTGCTTCAGCCGGGTGAGTCGGTCCAGGTGCCGGTGTATTACGCCGGCTGGGAGGCCGACCAAATTGACTGGAGCCGTCCGCCGATCATCTTCAGCGTGGGCGTGCTCGACAACTACAACACCCAGACAATTGACTGGAACTCGCTCAAAGACAGCCTCCGCCCAGCTTCGCTCAGCCAGGCTGCCTGGAACGCAATCTACCCCAATCTGACTGCGCAACTGGGCTCCACTTGGGGCGGCTACGTGCAGAAGTTGGCTGCCGACGCCCAGTACCTCGCCGGCATCGGCGAGAACGTGACCGACATTAGTCAGTTGTTCGGCTTCGAGGTTGAGCAAGCCAGCAGCTACAGCCCGCTTGCCAGTCTCGCCAGCGCCACCGACGCCCAGGTCGTCGCGCCCGGACTCGCACTCGCCTTTGCTCGGACCTTCAGCCCTTCGATTCTCGACCGGAACCAGTCCGGCCGGTTCGGCTGGGGCTGGACCGACTCTTGGGACACTCACATCACGGTGGATTCCGACGGCTCCGTGAATGTATATGAGCCGGGCGGTTCGATCCGCCGTTTCCAGCCCGACAGCCGCGGCGGCTACTTTGCCCAGGCCGGCGATCACGGCACGCTGGCCGCCCGCTCCGGCGGCGGCTACACGCTCAAGGAACTAAATGGCCAGGTCACGGCCTACAACGCCAATGGCAGCCTCACCTACGTTCAGGACACCAATGGCAACCGCATCACCGCGGGTTACACGGGCGGCCTGCTTACAAGCCTGACCCACTCCTCGGGCCAGTCGCTCACCCTCGCCTACAACGCCGCCGGACTGGTTTCGACTATCACCGACTCGGCCGGGCGCACCACCACGTACAACTACGACCCGACCAACCAGTATCTTACCTCCGTGGTGTATTTCGACGGTCGGACGACCAGCTACAGCTATGACACCGGGAGCAACCCGACGACCGCTCACGCCCTGCTCTCGGTGACGCACGCCGACGGCAGCCACGATTACTTCGGTTACGACCCCCAAGGCCACGTGGCCGATGCCCACCGTGACGGCGGCGCGGAGGACACGACCTTCTCGTATACCGAGGGTCAGGTTGCCGTTGCCGATACGCTTGGCGACACGACCACCTACTTCTTCGACAACCGCGGCCTGCTAGTGGATGTCCAAAATCCGCTCCAGAGCACCGTGAGCTTCGCCTACGACGCCAATCTCAACTTGGTGCAGACCACCGACGCCGCGGGCCAGACCTACACCAACAAATACGATGCCCAGGGCAATCTGCTTAGCTCGACTGACCCGCTGGGCCACACCGTCAAATATACCTACTCCGCCACGGACGACCGGCTGGCCTCAGTCACCGATGCCAAGGGCAACGCCACCCGTTACGGCTACGATGGAAAGGGCAACCTGGCCTCAACGACCTACGCCGACGGCACGATCGAAAGCGTTGCTTACGATCCCGTGGGCGACGTGCTGAGCACGACCAATCGCCGCGGCCAGGCGATCCACTTCACCTACGATGCGGCCGGCAACGTACTCACCAAAACCTTCCCTGACGGCTCGCAGGCTACCTACACCTACGACGCCCACGAAAACCTGACAAGTGCCATCGACTCCACCGGCACCACGACGCTCATTTATGATGCCAACGATCGCCTGACGCAGATCACCTACCCGAGCGGCCGTTACCTGAAGTACAGTTACGACTCGGCCGGGCGGCGCACGCAGATGGCCGATCAGACTGGCTATACGGTCAATTACACCTACTCCCTCGGCAACCTGGCCACCCTGACCGACGCTTCGGGCAACCTCATCGTCCAATACACCTACGACACCGTTGGGCGATTGTCCCGCAAAGACAACGGCAACGGCACCTACACCACCTACGCCTACGATGCGGCCGGCGAGCTTTTGCACCTCATCAACTACGCTCCCGATGGGTCGGTCAATTCGCGTTTCGACTACACCTATGATAGCCTCGGTCGTCGCATTACCGAGGCGACATCGGACGGCACCTGGACCTACTCTTACGATGCGATCGGCGAGTTGACCCACGCCGTTTTCGCCTCGACCAACCCGGCCATTGCCAACCAGGACGAGGCGTACTTCTACGATGCGGCCGGCAACCGCACGCAGACGATCATCAATGGCGTAACGACCGTATACACCACGAACAGCATGAACGAGTACACGCAGGTCGGCGGCACGACGTACACCTATGACGCCGATGGCAACATGACCTCGGCAACCGACGGCAGCGGCACAACGACATACACGTTTGACGCCGAGAACCAACTCACAGCCGTCAACGGCACGGCAGGCTCGTGGTCCTATCAGTACGATGCCTTCGGCAACCGCGTTTCCTCGACGGCTGGCGTCGTGACCACGAATTACGTGATTGACCCCTTCGGCTTGGGCAACGTCGTCGGCGAATACAATGCCGCCGGCAATCTGGTGGCCCATTACAATTACGGTGCTGGTCTCGTTTCCCGAACCGACGGCGCCGGCGCGTCTGCCTATTACGCCTTCGACGCAATCGGCAGCACGAGCGTCTTGACGAACTCTGCTGGCGCGATTGTCAACTCGTATGCCTACGGCCCATTCGGCAACTCCCTCACCAAATCGGAAACGGTGCCCAACCTATTCCAGTACGTTGGCGAATTCGGTGTGACCCATGACGGCAACGGACTGGAATACATGCGCGCGAGGCAGGAAATCGTGAGCCAGGGCCGATTCGTTCAGCCCGATCCGCTTGGCATTGTCGGAGGGCTTGACCTATACACGTATTGTTCCAACGACGCGATAGGCCACGTTGATCCAAAGGGGCTTCTTGACATTCCGTGGGGGTCCGTAATAGAGGTAGCCGTAAAGTGGCTAGAAACGGGCGTAGCACATGCTCCGAATCCTCTTCTGCTTGCCGCGGAGTTGGTGCTGACGCCAACAGAGCTTGCAGGACCCGAGGAAGACGAAATACAAGCTTCCCCCGCTCGCAATGGCTCACAGCAATGGGAGGCGGCTAAGGTTAACCGTAACGCTCTCCTTACAGATTGGGAGAATCAAAATAGCACCGGAGACCTCGGCTGCGTAATGGCGTCCGGTCTGCCGGGTGCGGCGTTTCCACCGGACCCTCTGGACCCGTGGCACTGGCACCCACCCGAAGAGTGGAAATTCCCGATCGAAGACCCTCGGGTTCCAATCGTGGTCACGACCACCGGCGGCACGACCCCTGTCAATTCGATGGACCCGAACGCCAAGTTTGGTCCCGCCGGCTACGGGTCGCAAGGGTTTATCGACGCGACCGGCACGTTGCCATACCAGGTCGATTTCGAGAACGACCCCACCGCGACCGCGCCGGCACAGCAGGTCATGGTCACCGATCAGCTTGACTCGAACCTGGACTGGAAAACCCTCCAGTTCACCGCAGTTGGCTTCGGCAACAACATCATTCCGATTCCGGCCAACACTCAGCACTATCAGACCACGGTTCCGATGACCTACAACGGCCAAGCGTTCGACGTGGACATCGAACTTGGCCTGACTGCTGACACGGGCCAGGTCTTCGCTCGCTTCCAGTCGATCGACCCGCTGACGAACCTGCCGCCAAACGTGTTGACCGGCTTCCTGCCGCCCGAGGACGGCACCGGCCGTGGCCAGGGCTACTTCTCTTACACAGTCCAGCCCAAGGCGGGATTGGCCACCGGGACGCAAATCCGCAACGTGGCCCTGGTGACCTTCGACTCAAATCTGGCCATTGCCACCGATCAGGTCGATCCGCACGATCCAAGTAAGGGGACCGATCCGGCCAAGGAATGCCTCAGCACGATCGACGCTGCGCCGCCCAGCAGCAGCGTAACCGCCTTGCCGGCGACCGAAACCTCGACGAGTTTTACGGTAAGCTGGCCGGGCGGTCACGATGACACGGGCGGCTCCGGCATCGCCAGCTACAATGTCTACGTTTCCGACAACGGTGGTCCATTTGCGCCTTGGCAGTCGGCTACAACGCAGACTTCGGCCACATACACAGGTCAATACAGCCACACCTACGGCTTCTACAGCGTGGCCACCGACAACGTGGGCCACCAGGAAACGAAATCCGCTGTCGCCGAGGCGACCACGCTCGTCGAGGTGCCGGCATACACCGTGCAGGAGATCACCGACCCGGCAACTGGCAACATCGAGTACCAGATGTTCTATAACGGTTTTCAATTTGGAACCGTGATCCAGACCCCGGCGGGCGGCATAGGTTTCCGAGGGCACCCCGATCAGAGCGACATCAACGGCTGGGGCACGACCGTATGGGAAAACATATACATCGCCGGCTCTGGCGTTGACGCCACCGGCGGTGTGGTCAATAGCGCCATCGCAGGAAGCAATGGCATTCAAGTCAGCGCTGGAGGAAACGTGCCTTCGACGGCTGGCTCCGCGGGAACTTGGAACTGGACTTCCACAATCACCTACGACCCAATTCAGGAAAAGGTGGCGCTCGCCGGCAGCACCACGGTCACGCTCGCCGCGGCACTGGCTGGTGACATGAATATCGGGCGCGGAACCAGCAATTACCTTTACGATTATCCGCTCAACACTGGCGGCGTTGGTCCCACCGGCGACATGAAGTCCGTCTACATGGCTTACGGCCCGGACTCGAACGTTCGTGTGAACCAGTGGACGCCGCTTCCCGGACGGGAAGGCACGTCGCCACAAGATGCCAGCGATGACTTGACCACGACGGTCTGGGGACAGATCAACAAATCCGATCCTCTTCAAGCAACCGTTTCCAAGCCGACCGTCGAGCGCGAGCTTGTCTCCACCGATCCGACGACAAAGCTGATTGTTGCCTGCAATTGGGATTCCTCGCAGGTTGGCTACCAATACGACAACATCGGCGTAGAGCAGATTGTCCGGCCGCAGAATACCAACTCCACGACGTTCACGTTCCAGAACACGGAAATCTGGACGCTCCCCGATACGAGCAACCCGACTGTCACGGCCGCCGCGCTGGCAACCACGAATAACCAGCCGACCGTGACCGGAACCGTAAGCACTACTAAGGGAACTGCCGTCGTGCAGGTTGTGATTCCAGGGGTCACGACATCGCCGCTTACGGCAACAGTCAGTGGCACGAATTGGAGCGTGGCCGTGCCCACGGCGTTGTCGGTCGGGACGTACAGCGTCCAGGCGACGGCGACGGACACGGGCGGCAACACGGCCTTCGCCACCGCGACGTTGACGATCCAGAACCCGCTGATTGTGACCACCGCCACGGATGAAAGCGATCCGAACGACGGACTTGTGAGCCTCCGCGAGGCAATCGCCTACGCCAATAGCCACACGGGCGATGACACGATCACCTTCGACTCCAGCCTGACTGGCAAGACGATCACATTGACCCTCGGGGCACTGGAATTGACCGACACGACCGGCACCACCACGATCACCGGCCTCGGCGCAAGCCAGTTGACCATCGACGGCAATCATGCCTCGCAAGTGTTCGTCATCGACAGTGGGGTGACCGCCAGCATCTCCGGCATGAAAATTGCCGACGGCAAGGCGACCTCTGGCGGGGGAGGCATTGCGAACGCCGGCACACTGACACTCACCGATAGCATTTTCTCCGGGAACTCAACAACCAATTACGACGGGGGCGGAATCTCCAACGTCGGCAAACTCATAGTCACCGGAACCGTCATCTCCGGGAACTCGGCGGCGGGCTACGGCGGCGGCATCTACAACAACGGCACTCTGACGGTCACCCGCAGCACCGTGTCGGGAAACTCGGCGGTCACCGGGGGCGGCGGCGGCATCCGCAACGAATACGGCACGCTGACCGTCGTTGACAGCACCCTTAATGGGAACTCAGCCCCCACGTATACCGGCGGCGGCATCTACAACTACCAGGGGACGGTCACAATCATCAACAGCACGCTCGCCGATAACACGTGCTTGTATCTGGGCGGCGGCATCGCCAACCAAAATGTGCTTACGATCTTCGACAGCACGATTGCTGATAACTCGGCCGGCAACGAAGGCGGCGGCATCTGGAGCAACACCACGGTGACGCTCAACAACACGATCGTGGCAGGCAACACCATCAATAGCTCGCCTTCCGATATTTCCGGCTCGCTCACCGCCAACTCCAGCCTGATCGGACACTCCGCCGGGGCAACAATTATTGGGGGAGACGGGAAGAACATCCTGGACCGCGATCCGTTGCTCGGGGCGCTGGGCAACTACGGTGGCCCGACGCAGACGATTCCGCTCCTGCCCGGCAGCCCCGTCATCGACGCGGGCGACAACAGCCTGATTCCTTCGGGCGTGACTACCGACCAGCGCGGATTCGCTCGTACTGTGGGCGGCACCGTGGACCTGGGTGCGTTCGAGAGCCGTGGTTTCACACTTTCCATCGTCAGCGGCAACAACCAGCAGGCAACCATCAGCACGCCCTTCGCCAACCCGCTGGTTGTCGGGGTCAGCAGTGCTTTCGGCGAGCCAGTGGTCGGTGGGCAAGTCACCTTTACGGCCCCGGCCTCGGGACCGAGCGCGAACCTCTCTCCCGCCGCTACGGCGACGATCAATGGCAGCGGCCAGGCCCAGGTGTCGGCCGCGGCCAATGCCACGGCCGGGCCTTATTCGATAACTGCCGCCGCCCGCGGGGCTGTCTCGACCTCTTTCGCACTGACTAACCAAGCAGCATCGAATCCGTTGATCGTCACGACCGCCACGGATGAAGTCGATCCGAACGACGGCCTGACGAGCCTGCGCGAGGCGATCGCCTATGCGAATAGCCATGCGGGCGACCACACGATCACGTTTGACCCCAGCCTAGCAGGTCAGACGATCACGCTGACTGGCGCAGGGCTGGAACTTACCGACACGACCGGCGTCACCACGATCACCGGCTTAGGCCCTAACCACTTGACCATTGACGGCAATCACTCTTTCCAGGTGTTTTACATTGACTCAGGCGTGACCGCCGACATCTCCGGTCTGACCATCGCGCACGGAAGCGCAGGCAACAGTTCGGGTGGCGCTATTTGGAATCAAGGCTCGGTGTCGATCGCCGGCTGCAACATCTCTGGGAACTCGGCTACGGAATGGGGCGGTGCTATCAATAACTGGATCGGCAACATGACGATCACCAACAGCACCGTGACCGGGAACTCGGCTTCAGGGGCCGGCGGCATCTTTAACAACGCCACGCTGTTGATCCAGGACAGCACCATCTCCAATAACACAACCGCAAACGACGGCGGGGGCATCTACAACGGCGGTGCCGCCACGCTAACGATCATCGACAGCACCATCTATGGAAACTCGGCGACACTGTACGGCGGCGGAGGGATTTACAACAGTTTCGTCGGAACCGTGACGATCTCGGACAGCACCATCGCGGGAAATTCGGGTGGGGCCGCAGGCGGCGGGATTTGGCAAAACGCCTCGTTCGGCTCGCTTATACTCAATAATTCCATCGTGGCCGGTAACACGAGCAACGGTTCACCTTCGGATGTCTCGGGGCCGCTCACCGCCAACTCCAGCTTGATCGGGAATTCCTCTGGGGCAACAATTATTGGGGGAGACGGCAAGAACATTTTGGACCACGACCCGCTGTTGGGCGTGCTGGGCAACTACGGCGGCCCGACGCAGACCATTCCGCTCTTGCCCGGTAGCCCCGCCATCGACGCGGGCGACAGTGGCCTGATTCCTTCGGGCGTAACCACCGACCAGCGCGGATTCGCTCGCATTGTGGGCGGCACGGTTGACATCGGCGCTTTCGAGAGCCGTGGCTTTACGATCTCTAAAGTCAGCGGCGACAACCAGCAGGCAACGGTGAATGCTGCCTTTGCCAATCCCCTGGTTGCTGGGATTACCAGCGCTTTCGGCGAGCCCGTTGTCGGCGGGCAAGTCACGTTTACGGCCCCGGTCTCGGGAGCGAGCGCGAACTTCTCTTCCACCGCCACAGCGACGATCAACGGCAGCGGCCAGGCCCAGGTGTCGGCCACGGCCAATGCCACGGCCGGGCCTTATTCGATAACCGCCGCCGCCCGCGGGGCTGTCTCGGCCTCCTTCGCACTGACCAACCAAGCAGCATCGAATCCCTTGATCGTCACGACCGCCACGGATGAAGTCGATCCGAACGACGGCCTGACGAGCCTCCGCGAGGCGATCGCCTACGCCGACAGCCATACGGGCGATGACACGATAACGTTCGACCCGAGCCTGGCGGGGCAGACCGTCAAGCTGACCCTCGGGCAGTTGACACTGAGCGACACGACCGGCATCACGACAATCACGGGGCTGGGGGCGAACCAATTGACCATCGACGGCAATCATGCCTCGCGAGTGTTTGCGATTATGGGCGGCACCACTGCTGCCATCTCCGACCTGACTATCGCGAATGGACTTGCGTCGGGTGGTGATAGCACTTTCACACTGTACGGTGGCGGCATCTACAATGACGGCACGCTGACGGTCAGCCGCAGCGCCCTATCGGGAAACTCGTCGGCCACCGGTGCCGGCGGCGGCATCTTCAACGAATTTGGCACGCTGACCGTTGTCAACAGCACCCTTAGCGGGAACTCAGCCCCCATGTTCACCGGCGGCGGCATCGACAACTATGAAGGGACGACCACCATCATCAACAGCACGATCGCCGGTAACACGTGCTCAAATTTCGGCGGCGGTATCGCTAACCAAAATCTGCTTACGATCTTCGATAGCACGATCGCTGGAAACTCGGCCGGCATGGACGGCGGTGGCATCTGGAGCAACACCACCGTGACGCTCAACAACACGATCGTAGCAGACAATACGAAGAACGGCTCTGCTTCCGATGTCTCGGGCACCGTTACCGCGAACAACTCGTTGATTGGAGGCTCTCCACTGCTCGGCACGCTGGGCAACTACGGCGGCCCGACGCAGACGATCCCGCTCCTGCCCGGCAGCCCTGCCATCGGCGCGGGCGACAGTAGCCTGATTCCTTCGGGCGTAACCACCGACCAGCGCGGACTGGCGCGTGTGGTGGGCACTGCTGTTGACATGGGCGCTTTCGAGAGCCGTGGGTTTACGATCTCCCGGGTCAGCGGCGACGGCCAACAAACCACAATCAACGCCCCCTTCTCGAATCCACTCGTCGTTTCCGCCAGCAGTAATTTCAATGAGCCGGTCAATGGGGGGCAAGTGACGTTTCCACAGGTCCAGGTCCTGATCGTCGGACTTCCCTTCGCCAGCTTTTCTCCTAATCCGGCAACGATCATCGGCGGCCTGGCGCAAACATCGGCGATGGCCAATGCCTCGGGCGGGACCTACACGGTCACGGCCACGGCCCGCGGAGCGACTCCAGACCAGGCATCGCCCCCCTCTTTCACCCTGACCAACCAGAAACTTGCGCAGACGATATCCTTCGACACTATCCCCGATCATGTCTACGGCGACCCCACCTTGGCATTGCACGCCACGGCCACGTCGGGCCTGCTGGTGACCTTCACGGTATTATTCTCGGGTCCGGCAACCATCTCAGGATCGGACCTGACCATTACCGGAACAGGGACGGTAACCGTCCAAGCCGAGCCAACCCGGCGTTCACGGACACGATCAGCGGCTTCGTCAACGGCGACACGTCGGGCGTGGTCAGCGGCACCGCGGCCCTGGGCACGACGGCGACGGCCGCCAGCCCGGTGGGGACGTACACAATCACCGTGGCTCAGGGCACGCTGACCGCCACGAACTACGACTTCACGACCTTCACCCCCGGCACTCTCACGGTGGACAAGGCGCACCTGACGGTGGCGGCCGACGCCAAGAGCAAGACCTACGGCGATGCCAACCCGGCGTTCACGGACACGATCAGCGGCTTCGTCAACGGCGACACGTCGGGCGTGGTCAGCGGCACTGCGGCCCTGGGCACGACGGCGACGGCCGCCAGCCCGGTGGGGACGTACACGATCACCGTGGCTCAGGGCACGCTGACCGCCACGAACTACGACTTCACGACCTTCACCCCCGGCACGCTCACGATTGTGCCACAGACAACGCTGACGCAGACAGTCTCCGGCACTGCGAGCAGTCTGTCGGTGCTCGCAGGGCATGGATTCAGTGTCGGCGTGCAATACACCACCTCCGACAATGACAACACGCTGACTGGCCTTGGTCTGCGGATTCACTACAATTCGTCGCTACTGACGTTCAGCGGGCTAAGCAACGTGTTGCAGGCCGGTTTTATTCAACAGTCGGGGCCGATTGCCGATACCGCCGATTATGACCATGATCCCGCCACCGACAAGTATGTGCTAGTGAGTTGGGCGGACATCAATGGAAAGTGGCCCAACCAGGGGTTGCCGGTCAGTCTCTTGACATCGGGTTTCACTCTAGCACCGGGCGTGGCGGCAGGAACCCAGACCACCATTCGATTCACCGCTTCTTCCACTGCCGCAGGCTACAACTTCCAGAGCCAATCAATCACGGTGACCGCTCAGACCGTCAATCTTGACATCGACGGAAGCGGCGGGCCGCCGGATGCCCAGCACGATGGCGTTCTCATACTTCGTTACCTGTTTGGTTTCCGCGATACTGCGCTGGTTGACGGCGTGCTCTCCCCGAATGCAACACGCACCGATCCGACCGCCATTGCAACGTTCCTTGATGGCGGTCGCAGCACGATGCTCGATGTGGACGGCAATGGCACGGTGGATGCCCTGACAGACGGCATCCTGATCGACCGATACCTCTCCGGCTGGACGGGGCAACAACTGGTGGCAGGTGCCCTGGCCCCCAATGCCACCCGAACAGACCCGGCCGCGATCGTAACATACCTGGGCAGCTTCATGCCGCTGGAAGGATTGCAAGCCAGTGACGACCCGTCACCAGCTTTGGCGGCGACGCCGAGCATGTCGCTCAACGCCGAGCAGGCCACGCCGACGATCACCTCGTCCAACCTGGTGAGTACCACCTACGACCCGGCGGGTGCCACGCAACTCGACCCTCCGCAAGGATTGCAGGCCAGTGATAATCCATCGCCAGCTTCGACAGCGACCAAGAGCGCGTCGATCAACGTCGAGCAGGCAGCGCCGACCATCAGTTCGTTCCAGGCAGGCACGACCTACGACACAGCGGTGGTCACGCAACCCGCCTCCGTGCAAGGATTGCAGGCCAGTGATGCCACAGCGCCAGCTTCGGTCGCCGCGCAGGTGGTGAATCGCCAAATCGTTACGCCCGATCCGCTGACCCAAACGGTCAGCCCCGGTTCTCCCGTCGTTCTCCATGTCAACTACACGACGGACCCGGCCAATGCGGACGTGACGGGGCTTGGCCTGCGGATACACTACAACTCGTCACTGCTGACGTTCGGGGGGATTGCCGATCGTCTTGGGACCGGCTTTATCCAAGAGCAGACGCCGGTAGACGATACTGAAAACTATGACGGCGATCCACTAACAGACAAGTACGTGCTGATCTCCTGGGCGGATTTGAATAGCAACTGGCCGGGAGAATTGGATATTCGTCTGTTTACTGCCAACTACACGGCAGCGCAAACAGCGTCCGGCTCAACTTCGGTGAACTTCACCGCAAGCTCCACGGCGTCCGGTTGGACCCTCGATGCGAAGTCCGCTGTCATCAACTTCCAGACGGTGGTAAGTGGCAGCATTTCTGGCTGGGCTTACGTTGACGCGAATCGGAACGGCAAGATCGACGCCGGTGAGTGCCTGCCCGGTGTGACCATCTCGCTCGATGGCCCGGCCAAGAAGACGACTACGACTGATGACAACGGATGGTATCAGTTCTCGGGCCTCCCGGCCGGAACTTACCAGGTAAGCGAGACTCATCCGAAGGCTTGCCTGCCGGGCGGCCCGGATTCGATTGCGGCCAACGTGGTGAACGGCCAGGATAGCAGGGTTGACTTCTGGGATGGCGGCCTACGCCCTGGTTGTATTCCGAACCGCGTGCTAGCGACATCGAGCCTGCCTGTTGGTTCGGCGCAATGGAATCAGGTCATGCGGCAAGCCGTGGCCAGCGCCGAGCAAACGGGCTACCAGAGTGTTCAACCGATCGCAGTTGCGGCACAGCAGGCCACAACGATCCCACAACCTGCCCTCAACGCGCAGGCAGAAACGGCCGCGCCTGATGTCATAGCTTCCAACTTGGGAAGTGTGAGTCCTCCCACAGTCGTCCCAAACGCACCGCAGGCCAGCGGGACTCCGGCCCGAACCGCACAGGCGGCAACAATCACGCAAGACACCATCGGCCCGATTGTCACAGAGGCCATCGCTCGTTGGGCTGTCGCCGGATTGGACCAGCAGACCTTGGCCACGTTGCGTAACACCAGCTTCGTCGTAAGCAACCTGCCGGGGTCGTACTTGGGCATGACGGATCACAACACCGTGTACCTCGATCAGGACGCAGCCGGCTACGGCTGGTTTGTCGATCCTACGCCCGCCCAAGACGAGGAATTCCAGCCGGCAAAGGCCACCGGGCAATTGCAGGCGGTCGATCCGCGGGCGCTTGCTCACATGGACTTGCTGACAGTCGTGGAGCACGAGTTGGGCCACGTTGCGGGCCTGCCGGATGCCAACACCGACACCTCCGGCTTGATGAGTCCGCACCTGGGTACAGGATTGCGCCGTGTTCCCGGCCCGCTTGAGATTGACGCTGTGTTCGCGTTGGGCATTTGGGGCGACCAGGTATAGCGCAGACCGACTCGTCTTCAGAAGCGATACTCAAGGCCGAAGTTCACGCCCTGCCCCCAGAAGTCGTTTGTTACGAAGGCGAACGCCGGCCGGTGAGCGCCGGTGGGCGCTTCGGGTGGCAACTGCGAGACGTTCGGGTCAAGCTGGTCGGCCGAGCGCGCGACTCGGCTCCAATACAGAAAGGTATAGCCGAACGTTGCCCGCAACCGACAGGTGAGATCGCAGCCGGCTGTCACCCCCAATTCAGGGATCATGGAAAACTGGTTTTTGTCGTGCTGCCCGATGTTTGTCTGTTGCGCCAATAGACCGCCGGTAAAGGTCGTGGTGCCCCCATTCGGAACTGTCGTGGTCGTCATGCCGTCAATGAGCACCCGAGAGTGCGTGTTGCCCAGCCCGAGTTTCATCAGCGTTTCCAAAGACCAACGGCCTATGTGCTGTTGATACACGACTCCTAATTCAGCCCCTTGGAACTGATTCTCGGTGTCGAATAGGTCGAAGAGGCTCTTGGTCGTGCCAGCCACAATTTGTCCCTGCGAAGCAGTCCACTCGGAGAACTGACTGATTCGCAGGCTTTCGTCCAGCCGAGCATTGCGCCAGCCGACCAGAAAATCCATCCGATCACAAGGTCGCCAAAATAAGTTCGGTCGCAACAGCACCTCGACGGCCTGAAGCTCGGTCGCGGCATCAACGTTCACCGATCCGCGGAGAAAATCTGGGTGGGCGATCAGCATCGCACTCTGAGTGTCTGTCTGAGTATCGAAGTAGGGCCGCGCGACAATAGGGGTCTCGGGGCTCGCGGCAAAAAAACTCGTTGCTTCCCGACCCATTCCCAGGTAGCTCGCCTCGATGCCGATGCAATGGCAAGGCTCGAACCAGTAGCCCAGCGTGATGCGCTCGCCCGAGTGAACGTCGGTGTTGACAGTCTGGTCACCAAAAAGGACCCGCGTGCCAGGTTGACCGAGCACACCGGCTACGTCCGGGGTCGTGCCCGCCGGACTTGTCGTGACCAGAGGCGGGAGAGCACTCCCCCGTGTCCACCAGAGCAAGTATTCACCGCGAACCCAAAGACAGCCATGCAGCGGCGAGTAGCACGGGTCGCATGGACCGCACCATCCTGGTCCGCAGCACCCTGGACCGCACCGTCCTGGCGTGCAGTCGGCAGGACAACACCCGCTGCCGGCCCTATCATACGGCACGAAGTCGGGGGACTCTTCCGAGTATTCAGGGCCAGGCTGGTGTCCGGCGGGCATCTGGGGTTCTTGATCCACCCCGGCTTGGAATCCGGCCGGCACAGCGCGAGACGCGGAATTAGGGCAAGGATACGTTCCCCCCGATGCACTGGCCGACGCCCGGGTACTGTCGCTGTTTGCTGCTACAACCCCTTGTGCCCGTTCATCTGCTGGAGTCTGAAACCCGGCCTGTGCAACACGGGACGTGGAACTGGGGGAAGACCGACTAGCCCCGGCAACGGGCAAATTGGCTGACGGCGATTCGGTATGCCCGTTGGCCTTCGCATCGCCTTGGGATTCGGCATCCTGGCCATGATCTGGTTCCGCAAGGATCGGCTGGTATGGTATCCACTTTAGACGGCGCGGAGACGACGAGCCAGAACCGTCGAGTTGGGCAAGAGCCGGGCAACTACCAAAGGCGATTGCGACTGTAAACGTTACAGCGAGCGCCCTTGCAAGAGCAAAGGCGGCCACTGAGCGACTGAGAAATGGGGGGTACAGTGCGCTGGCCATGCAATGGTTTCTTGTTTTGCCGGCCACCCCCCTTGGTGCCGGCCGATCAGAAACCGACGAGTGTTGCCGTTTATCGGCTCTCTGACGGGCGTTCTTTAGGCTTTCTGAGAGAATACCCGCGAGTTACCAGTGGGCCTTCGACGCGATGCGACAACTCCGGCAGCCGGACAACCGGAAAGACGGCGTATCGCCACTGGCGGTGGGTGTCGTTTGACCTGGGCTTGCCGTCGATCGTCCAAGATCGGCCAGCCGAAGGAACCTTCCGCTGTCCTGCGGAGAGACTTCGATGCCGTCACCTTGGCCGGCGGCGTCAGGGTGGCGACACTGTTGGTCGCCACGGTCGATGGTGCCCTGCCGCAATGTTGGCCGAACCAGGCAGGGCGACCCTCTTGCCAACGTGGACAGCGCCTACGGTCGGCCATCTGAGGAGCCCGGCGGATCGGCCGCCGTCATGCCTCGGCCGTGTTGCCGGCTGCCGTCGCCGATTGGGGCCACAATCCGCCCGCTTCCCGTGTGGTCGGGATCGCCTGTCAGGTCGGCCGCTGCTGGCGTCAGGCAGCTTGGTCGCCGGGGTCCTGCGGGTTCACAGCCCGGACGATTACGACCAAGCCAGCCAGCACCAGCAGGACGGTGGGGGGCAACCTTTGACTCCGCTGGCCGGCCCCGACCGCAAGACCGACCGCATGGCCTGTGGTTGACCGATGCTCAGGCGCTTGGTATCCTTTACCTATTGGTTGTCGCTGGGGCGGTCCCGGCGGCGGTTGATTCCGTCTGATTGCCGTCTGATTTCGTCTGATAACGGCCATCCAAACCGATGCAAGAACGTTAGTTTGGGTGGAATAGGACGACTTTGACGACGACGAGTGGAGGATCGCAAAGGCTTACCAGAAAAGCACTTAGAGATTACGGGGCGTAGCTCAGCCTGGCTAGAGCGCTTGGTTCGGGACCAAGAGGTCGCTGGTTCAAATCCAGTCGCCCCGACTTAGATGGAAGTCCTTATCCCGAATGGACTTACGAAGCAGCCGCCGAGTGCGGCTGTTTTCGTTTCTTGGGTTCGGAGATACCTTTGGAGATACCTTTTCTGTGACGAAAGGGAGAACTTCGGGGTGTGGCCACTCTGTCCTTCCGCTTGGCCAAGAAGGGCCTTCAGAGCCGCGTAGCTGCGAGCGATCCACAAGGACGTGTCTTTGGCCAGCTTCTCGACAAGGCCGCGAGACGCAGCCCAAGAAGCGCAGGCAGGGTTCGTCGATTCGCAAGGGCGCTTATTGCGCATCCTTCCTAAACTCACCATACTACCAAACCTGGTTTCGGGAGCTTCGTGACCGAAAGGGATTGGTCCCGAGAAGCCGATCCCATACTTGGCCAAACTCCATGCTTGACCATCGAAATCGTGGCCAAGTATGACGACCTTGGCCAACCATGTCGCGGAGACAGCATCATGTCTGAAGGCTTCGTCCGAATGAGCAACCACGTTCCGGCTCCCCGCCAGTGGCTCTGGCCAGGTCGGATACCGATGGGATGCCTCACGCTCCTGGATGGCGATCCGGGGACGAACAAGAGCACGCTCATATACGAGATTGCCGCCCGAGTCACAACAGGGCGGGCGATGTACGGCAGCGACGAAAGGCATGCTGCTGCGAACGTCGTCTTACTTCAGGCTGAGGACACACTGGACGACATCCACAACCGCCTGACCGCCTGTGGGGCGGATCTCACAAGGGTGCTGGCATACGACCGGCACGGCGAGCATATAGTGTTGCCTCGCGACGTGCAGCGGATCGAGGCCCTGATACGTGAGTATCAGGTTCGGCTTCTCGCCATCGACCCCTTGATGAATTTCCTGGGGGGAAGCGCGAACAACTACCAGGCCGTCCAGCGATCATTGGGGCCGTTGGTCTCAATGGCGGAGCAAACGGGGGTTGCGGTGGTGCTCGCTCGGCACTTGAACCAGTCGGGTGGAAGCAATCCGCTTTACCGTGGGCTGGGCAGCATCGGCGTGATGGGGGCTGTTCGCTCGGGACTGCTTCTCGCAGTCGATCCCGCCGATCACGAACGTCGAGTCCTGGCCCAGACCAAGACGAACCTCGGCGCAATTTCGGAAAGCCTTTCCTTGAGGCCGCTGGAGATCGGCGAGGGCGTGGCCGTTGAGTGGCTGGGGACCAGTCCACATTCCGCCATTACACTCCTCGAAGCAGCGGGGGGACGGTCTCGCCCAGAACTCGATGAGGCCATGTACTTCTTGTTCGCAACACTTGCTGGCGGCCCCGTCTTGCAGCGCGAAGTCCACACTGCGGCAAGACAGGAAGGCATCACTCCGCGCACCTTGAGACGGGCCCGCGAAGCTCTTGGCATCGTTTCACATCGCGACGGCTTCGGTCGCGGGGGACGCCACTACTGGCAGCTGCCGGACGATGATACGGCCTACGTGCATCTCCGGGAGCGTATGGAAGCCGACTTGGCGGCTCAGGGCTGGCATCATCAAGAAGCCGATGTGCCTGACGACGAAGAAGCTCCGCCTGACGACGAGGGTGTTGTGACTGATGTTGAAGGTGTTCAGCCGACCGGCCCAGCCACATCCACAGAAGACTCCGCACCGCTTTCCGTAGTGCCTGAGAACATTGTATGGCCCGTCAGTTCTCGTGGAATGATGATCATTCGCGGGCGAAGGCCGTCACCTCCAAGAAACCCACCTGCCGTTCCTTCCCCGCCCGACAACACATCGCCGAGGCAGACCGAGCAAGGCGATTCTTCCGCAGGACCTCCGAATCCCGTGTAAGGATTTCGTTCGCCATCAGGATATGAAGCGTGCCAAGATGTCTGCCTAGACACCACGATGCCTTCAACCTGGAACAGCTATCTTGAACTGCTCAGCATCGGCGAGCTTGCCCGCTTCGCCCGCGAGGCCGTCGATGCCTTGGCTGATTGCGTGTGCTGCCCGCGCCAGTGCCACACCGACCGGCGTCAGCCGGACAGTCCACAACCTACTGCCGCACTGGGCGGCTGGCGCTGGTGAGTAGTGCCTTGTTGCCGTACACGCTCCAGGGCTTCTCCTCGATCTCATCGACAATGCCGCTCTCGCTCGTCGCGGTCATCTTGGGCATGCTTGCCGTCGCAACTGATCAGTGCCGCCTTGAGCAGCAAACCGGCCACCGCGTTAGGTGAGGTAGGGGGATTCGACCGTGGTGCGGCGGACTGTTTTCGTTGCCCCCCGCTCCCCGCACCCCGCCCAAGTTGACGGAATCGAGGCTGCGAGGCTGGAATGAAGGCCCTCGGAGCGCCTCCCAGCAGTGCGTCCAGGGTGCGGGGAGCTTCGATTCTTGCCAACTATCGTGACTGGCTTGTTGGGCTTGTTTCGCCATGCCGGGCTGCACGGGAGCGGCTGCCAGTTCGCTCCCTTGCTGTGCTCGCTGCTGGTCCTGTTGCTGCTACACGGGATCGGGGCCGCCTTGCTGCTGTTGTCCCTGGTCTCCACCGGCCTATACCGCCTTGGCCGAGATGCTGGCCGACGCCGTAACCATGCACGCCACGCCGGTCAGTAGCAGCACCGTGGCCAGGACCGAGCGCATTCCGCTCCACAAGCGGGCCGAGGCCGCCGTCATCGCCTGGATGCGGCACTTCACGGTTTGACGGCCAGCCTACCCAACCCTACGCGGTGCAGAGTCACGATGCCCCGAGATTCTGACCAGCTCCTTAGTTCAGTTGAGCCTTTTGAGCCATTCCAACTGGGTCTCAATCCATAGTGACTGTGCGTCAAGAAGCTCATCGTAAGTAATGATCTCCACGCGATACATTCCTGTGGACTCAAATGTTTCGCCCAGGATCTGGGTCTCTCTTGACGTGGGCCTACGCCCGATCAAGATCGCTAGTTGAGGGTTCCTTGGTTGGTAGCCGAACTCCTTGAGCAAGAACCTCGCGGCATCCTCACGACCAAAGTACCGTCGATAGTTGTAGACCTGTTGCAAGCCGTGGAACAGTTTTGCGGAGAACGTCGGATGGAACTTGCTACTCTTGGTCAGCCTCACATCGGGTAGCTTGATGTCGAGCACTCTCCATTTCGATCCGATCTGCGGCATGACCGATGGCTTTACCACAAAGTCCGGCTCAAGCCATTTTGACAAGTCTTCAGGTCTTGGCAGCCGGGGCTTCGTCCAGATTTGCGAAAAGGGTTGCTGGAAGAGAAGTCTTGGATTCTCCGAAAAGAAGGTCTGAAACACCTCTTCGGGTTTGGTCTTCCGTGCTTTGGCGATGACGCGAAAATTCTTGATAAGGTTCGCAAGCTCGTCGTATGAATGGGATGCTCGGCAAACATCGCTGGACACGATCAGGTAACCAGAATCTCTGAGGCAAGCAAGACTTGTGTTTGGCGCGAGTATTTCCCCCTCAACTTCCATCTTCTTGAAGGTGGGATTCACGGTCAGACTGCCGTCAGCGGCAAGAATGACCGCATAGCCGACACACTCTAATTCATGTAATAGAGCTGTGCGCCAGTTATAGATGAGGTCATTGACGGCGCTGGGCAGCGACGGTCGCGGCACTTCGTCCGATGGTTCTAAACGGTAGGCTGACCCACCATTCAATTGGCCTAACAAGTCAATCGCGGCCAGTGACCCTAGCGGCGAGCCCTTCGACGGTTCCAAGCTATACGTTGATACCCAATCCAACTGGCTTAGCGCATCATATTCAATTGCGCTCAAGGATGTCATCAGGTCTTTTCCAATGACCAATAGAGGCAAGCTCTTCCCCTTCACCGCGTTTCTGAATGAAAAACTGTCCGGGATTTCTCGGATGTGCTTAGCGATCCGATACGGGCTATCCTGGCCAGAGGAACTGTTCGTCGAGTGGACCAAGATACCGAGATCAATCCCCCCGCAGGCAAGGCAGGTCTCGCGAATCACCTTGGCCATTTGTTCAAGAGGATGGACGACTTCCGACACATGCCCTGCCTGTTTAAGCAGGTCCGGCAACGTCGTCTTAACATAGTCGTCTTCCAGATCGGATGCAATCAAGACGACAGCCACAACAACCGCTCCTATTGTTTCAGTCGCTCGACCAGCGCCGTTCCCTGCCCAAGATCCGCCGCCCTCAACTCCTCCACGCGCCACGGCGGATTGCCGTGGCGCAGCCGGTCACGGATGAACCGATCCCGGCGCAGGCGCTGGCCGACGTGGAAGGCCGCACCGTCGATGTAGATGGCCAGCCGTTGCTCGGGCACCGCGAAGTCGGCAATGGAGATGGACGGTTCACCGGGGCTGGGGGCCACCGGCACCTGCTTCTGAGGATGGAAGCCGTGCGCCTCGAACAACCGCAGGAAGGCCAACTCCAGCGGCGAACCAACACCCGCAGCGTAGGCTTCCAGCCAGGGACGCGGATCGTCGATGTCGCCGGTCTCGCGAGCCCTATGCTGTGGCGCGGCCCCGGCCAATCCCTCCAAGGCAGGCATGACCTGCGGCCATCGCAGTTCTTGATGATAACGCTGATTGTAGTAGGACTTCAGGCAGCGGTAACAGGCCGTCTCGCAGTCCGGGTGAATTAGATGGTCGATGGCCTGCTCGGCAGTCTTGTGGAACTGCTCCGCGATCCGCACCAGGTAGCCGCTGCCGCCCAGGCTGGGGTCGATGAAGGCCAGCGAGAGCATGCAGTAGCGGGCCTCGGCGTCCCCGGTCTGCCACGGCCCCTCCAACTCGAAGTCCAACTCGCCCGAACCCAGCATGAAAAAATGCTGTATCCCGGCCAGGAGCGAGTAGCCGAGTGACATGCCCCACGACGTCCATTGATCCTTCTCGCTGAGCGCGGGCACCGGCACGAGCAGCCGCAGAACCTCGATCTGCTCGGCGGTGCTGATCGCCAGCGGCACGGGGTTGCTCCCCCGGCGCGGGCAGCCTTCCGTGTGGCCGATGTCGTCCTGCTTCTTACCGGCCTTGGCGTTGCGGCGGCCACCGGCAGTCTTCTCCGGCTCTGGCTGACGCAACATCCGCCCGCACGATGGGCAGATCAGGTAGCCCTTGGCACGCCCGTGCAGGACCAGGCCCTCTTCCAAGTCCTTCGGTGTCGGCGGTCTGCCCTCATTCACCCAGCGGACCTCTTCGCCACGACTCAGGCGCAGCGCCCAGCCGCTGCCGACCGTCCACCGCCCCACCACGTCGCCGCCCCATTGGGGATAGGTCCGCACCAGGTTCCGCTCCGCATAACGCTCTTCCTCGTCGAGGATCGGTGACTCGTCCGGTAGGGCCACAAAGCCCGCAAACTCGTAGGATGGCAACGGCTGCCCCGGACTGGCCGTGCCGCAGCGCGGACACTTCGGCTCGTCGGCGTTGTATCGCAGTTCGCACACGTTGCAGACGCGGTACGACCAAGTCGGTCCCTCGCTGCGTGGGTTCCACGGCGATGCCATATCCAGGCCGATGACCTTCCAACGCTTCGACCGGGCGTAGACGTGGGCCTCCGGCTGGAACTGACCGATACCGAACCGGCGCACGACGGAGATAGGGTCCTCCTCGTGCCTGTCGCCTAGCAGTCGCAGCGCCGCTGGTTGCGAGGGGAACTCGTAGCCGGGCAGGATGCCGAACTCGGCCAGCCGCCGCAGCGGATAACCAGCTGAGCGATCATCGGCGTCCCGACTGCCAGGTTGGGTATCCGCTGGGATGCCCAGCAGCCGGTTGATGAGGGTCCCGGCCCGCACCGCCGCAAAGCCCTTCTGAAGCCCCTCGGCGAATGAGACCACCGGCTGCCGCAGTTCCAACACTTGCCGGGCCGTACAATTCACAACGTACTGAATCCGCTCCGGTAGCTTCTCCAGGAGGGCCATGAGCTTCGCCTCGTCCAGCCCGGCCTTGGCCAGCACGTCGTCGCCCCACGCCTGACGTGCAACCGCCAGGGCATGCCCGGCCTGGGCCTTGACGGCGGCGATCAGGGCATCGACGGCTTCCTGGTTGATGTCGCCGCTGGGCTTGACGTATTCCACCATCCTACCGGCCAGGCCCGGCTCGGCGGCCCCGAAGGCAATGGCGTAGAGGTGCCGGACCAGCACGTCGCGGTTGCCCAGCGAGACTGCCGGGGCGGGTACTTCGCCCGCAATCATCTCGCGGGGCTTGTCGTAGAAATACTGGTCGTGGGGCGTACTGCGGGCGTAACCAAGCACCAGGCCGACCCGCGAGCGCCGCCCGGCGCGTCCGCCGCGCTGAGCGTAGTTGTCGGGCCGTGGCGGGATGTTCCGCATCACCACGGCGTCCAGGCCGCCCACGTCGATGCCCATTTCCAACGTCGGCGAGCAGGCCAGCACGTTGACCTTCGACTCCGATGCCGGGGCCTTGAAGGCCGCCTCGTAGTCCAGCCGGTCGTCCGTGGTGATCTGGGCCGTGTGCTCCTTGGCCACGAGCGGGATCGTCTGCGGTTTCTTGATCCGCCTGACCGACCGGCTGGCGTTGACCTCCCGGTCCAGCCAGCGGACCAGCGTGCCGTGGCAGCGGGGGCAGGGCATCCCCGGCTTCGCGCCGGAAAGCACCGCGCCGCACACGTCGCAGTGCATGCGGATGTCCTCGGTGGCCAGCTGCAACCGGACTACCTCCTCGTTGACTTGTAGCAGTTGGGTCTTGTCCCGAGCACCGGCCAGCTCGACTGACGCCAGGAAGCTGCCTTTCTTCAGGAAGGCGAGCAGATCGACCATCAGCTCCGCGTCGGGCTCATGGCCCCCGAACTTCGTGAGCATCTGCTTCAGGAGCCGTTCCAGGCTTGGACCTCGGCCACCGGACTTCGGCTTGCGCCAGGCGTTGTGGCAGCGGATGCCGTAGGGGACACGTTCACTCTCCTGAAACGCCAGTGGCTCGCCGCCCGGCGTCACCGGGTAGCCTTGGGGCTGCTTCATGCGGCGTTCCCATTCGGCCTGCTGGATGCTCTCGGGGCAAACCACGTTGGCCGGGTGATAGCGCAACATCTCGCGCGACAGGCAGCCACGGGTGCGGATCTCGTCGAGCACCGTCCGGCAGAGATGCTCGAACTGCTCCAACCGGATACCCATCTTCGCGGCCAGTTCGCAGCCGCAGGCCCCGACGTACTCGTCAAGCCGGTCATAGCCGACATAGGCCAACCCCAGGTTCACCAGCGTCCCCCGGTAGCCCGCGTTGACGGCGATCTCGTCCAAGAGCGGTGCTTCTTCCCAGGCCCGAATCCGGTCGCGGGTCTGCGTGGGGATGAAGCGGATCTCTTCGGGCACATGGGGATTGTCGCGGTTCTGCACCGCCGCCTCGCTGAGCATCTCCACCGCCCGTTGCAGCGTCAGCACCCGCTCCGTGTTGAGGATCTTCACCATCCGGCTGCGCATACGGTCGTAGCGGCTGGCGAAGATGATGAAGCGGGCCTGGTGGGCGGCGTCCTGGCGACTGTCGCTGAAGACCAGCAGCCGTTCCTTGCCGTCGTGGCCGGTCCGGTCCTTGTTCGCCTCGGCGAGGGCCTCGACCAGCCCCTCGCCGACCACCTTCACGGCAGCCGACGTACCCAGGCTCACCGGCGTGATGACGTTGCGGCTTCCTGCCGTCCCGCCGCAGCAGAGGCAGCGGGTCCGGGCAGGCACGAGCGTCACCCGCAGCGCATAGTCGTCCTCCCTTGTGCTGAAGCGGAGATTCGCCGGGTCGAGCGAGCCGTCCAGCAGAGGCCGCTTCTTGATCTGCTCGGGGACTTGCCGAGCCCGGCGACCCTTGCCCGCCCCGCTGTCGCCTTCGTCCTCGTCGTCCTCTTCATCCGCCCCAACACTCTCGAAACGCCCCGGCTCGTAGATCATCCATTCCGGCCCTTCGTCCGGTCGGGCGCTTGGCTTCAGGACGGCTTCGGGATCGCCGACCAGCCGCAGGTAGTCCGCCCCGCAGTTGCGGCAGAGATAGAGCGGTGCCGTGTCGTGGTGGCAGGCGCTGCACTTCTCCTCGCCCATCGGGTGCAGCTTGCCGCAGGCCGGGTTGATGCAGCGGTGGAACTGCCAGCCGCCTCGGATGAACCGATGGGCGCGGAG
Organism: Thermoguttaceae bacterium; assembly: GCA_049515555.1. Classification (GTDB taxonomy): domain Bacteria; phylum Planctomycetota; class Planctomycetia; order Pirellulales; family Thermoguttaceae; genus JBEKTY01. The sequence continues at coordinate 49,023 of JBEKTY010000026.1, read as the reverse complement.
CCGCAGGCCACCGGGCGTGTCCTCGGGCAACGCGGCACCGATGGTCAGAGTCGCCTCGACCTCGGCGCGGAGGTCCTTTTCAGAGGCGTCCTTCCGCTCGGGCACGTCGGCCTTCACCTGGGCGACGATCTGGCTGGTGGACATGGGCCGAGCGATGAGCCAGCGGTTCAAGTCCCACAGCAGCCGGTAACGCCGGACGGCCTGATCCAGCTGCGTGTCGCCGGGCAGCCCGGCCAGGCGACAGAGTGCCTGGCGGACGACCTCGACACTGGAGACGTTGAGCGCGTCGATGTCCACGATGCCGGGCTTCCTCGGATACGCGGCCTCGCTGGGGATCGTGATGTCTTCCAATTCTTCCCCGAACACGCGGATCGTGTCCCGTTCGACGCCCACGAGCGTACCGAAGAACTCCTGCACGGCCTGGTCCCGCTGGCGGATGCGCTCCTCATGGGAAAGCCCCTCCTCGGCCACCGTCTTGATCGTGGCCGACGTGCCCACGGGCACCATGGCCGGATAACGCCGGGGCCGGTCCTCATCCGACACATCGGCCTTCCATTCCTGCTTCGCTCGGGCCAGATGGACCTTCAGCCGCCGTACCAGCAGGGCGATGTTGCTGCCGAGGATGCCCCGGTACGTGTGGACTTCGTCCAGGACCAGGAACCGGCAGCGATGATTGGCGAAGATGGCCTCGCGGTCGGCGGGCCGGACCAGCAGGTACTCCAGCATCATGTAGTTGGTCAGCAGGATGTGTGGCGGGCTCTTGCGGAGCCGTTCGCGGTCGGCCTGGGACGTGCCCCGGTCGTATTTCTCCACGCTGATCGTGCCTGCCAGGCCGGATTCTTCCAGGTACTGCTTGATTCGCAGTTCCTGGTCGTTGGCCAGGGCGTTCATCGGGTAGACGAGGATGGCCGTCAGGCCCGACTTGCTGAACTTGGTAACGTCCTGCCATGCGTTCTCGATGACCGGCAACAGGAACGCCTCGGTCTTGCCGCTGCCCGTGCCGGTGGTCACCACGACGGGCCGTGCTGTCGGGGAGAGCAACTCGGCGATGGCCTCGGCCTGGTGCAGATAGGCCGTCTTGCTCTTGGATCGGTTCTCCATCACCTGGGCCAACTTCGCGTCCAACGGCAACTGCCGCCATGCCGCACCGCTCTTGAAGGGCCGGTGGGCTTGGTAGAACGGCTCCTGGGCCAGGAATCCACGGGCGTCGAGTTCCCTCTCCAGCGCGTCTCGCAGGTTCGGGTCCTTGGCGCGGAACTCAGTGCGGAGGTAGTCGGCGTACTCCTCGATGACGTGATCGAGGGCCTTAATGGGGTGAAGGCTCATCGACGCTTCCTTCGTTGCTTGGCGCTTTTCGACGGCGGATCAATCTGCGGCGTGGCGTCGGCTGCTTCCGCTTGCCGGGCCAGTTGCTCGCGGGCCAGGAGGATGGCATCGTGCAATTTCCGCTCCAGCATCTCTCGTGGCGGAAGCTCCGTCAGATACTCGGCCACGCGGATGCCAGCGGCCTCCAGTCGCAACAGCCGGACCTGTTCCTCCGACTTCCCGGCGCAGAGGATCAGGCCAATGGGCGGCTCTTCGTCCGGGTGGGTCTCGTGCTCCTCAAGCCAGCGAAGATACAGCTCCATCTGCCCCTTGTCGGCGGCCTGGAAGCGACCGATCTTCAGGTCGATGGCCACCAGTCGCCGGAGCCGCCGATGGTAGAACAGCAAGTCCAGGTAGTAGTCTTCGTAATCGACCGAGATCCGTTTCTGCCGGGCAACGAAGGTGAAATCCGTGCCCAGTTCCAGGAGAAACGCTTCCAGTTCCCGCAGGATCGCCTGCTCCAGGTCACGCTCGCTGTATCGCTGCGGCAACCCCAGGAAATCGAAGAAGTACGGGTCGCGGAAAACGAGGTCCGGCGTCAGGCGGTCCTCATCCCGCAGCGCCGCAAGCTCGACACGGATGACCTCTTCCGGCTTCTTACTGACCGCCGTGCGTTCATAGACCATCCTCGTCACCTGGTCTCTGAGCGTCCGCGTGCTCCACCGCTCCGCGCGGCACATCTCGGCGTAGAACTCGCGCTTGAGCGGGTCGTCCAACGCGATAATCTCGACGAAATGGCTCCAGCTCAATTCTTTCGACAGTGCCGAAAGAATCTTCTCATCCGGGAACGCTTCGGCCAATCGCATCATCCGGGAAAGGTTGGGTTCCGAATAGCCTCGACCGTACTCTGCGGTCAATTCTTTCGACAGCGTCGAAATGATCTGCTTGCCGTACTCAGCCCGCTGCTGGTGGAGTATGTCCTCGCGGATGCGCCTGCCGACGCTCCAATACAGCACGACCATCGCAGCGTTGACCGTGCGGGCGGTATATTGCCGGGCCGCCTCGATCAGCGCACGAATGTCGGCCAAGAGCCGGTCGGTTGGAACTGCTGGAGCCAGAGCGGATTTGCTCACGGCCAGCTCTCCAGTGGTGGATTTACGTGATTTCGTCATTATCCCTGCCTATGCCTCCGGTGGTTTCCTAACGCTCTGGTCTTTTCGGACGACAAGGATTTCATCCTCTCCGAACCTACGAGTCTTCTCGCCGTTCCCGTTGTCCACCTTGCCATGATGTACGGCGAAATATGACCCCCGCTTCATCATCACCCGATCCCTTATGAGGTGCTCTGCGGTCAGTGCGTTGCACAGCACTGGAGAGTTGCTGACCGCATAAAGACAGAGGTCAGCAATGGCGACAGAGTGGTCTTTGCCATCGAACGTGACTTTCGCTCGCCCGCAGACGAGGACGATTCGGCCACCCTTCTTGACGCTCCTAGCCATGCTGTGCAATGAACGCTCCATCCCTTCCACGAACTTGACGACGTTCCCCGTTTCTAGCGTAGCTGCGGCCTGAGCCTCTCGCTTGGCTCCAAGGAACCAAGTTCGCAGCCACGAGTCCTTGATGTAGGTCTGGCGCGCCAAGTAAGGTGGCGAGGTCAACACGAGGTCCGCCTGCCTAGCTACTTCGACCACGTAATCGTGGCAACTGTTGGCCGGAGCCGTAGCGACGTGCGACACGGACTCGAAACGAGGAAAGGGCAGTATCTCCAGGCTCTTTTCCAGCAAGCACTTCCGCACGTCACGACGAGGGCGACGAAGGCCGTGTTCTTTGACGTACTTGCGGACATAGGCCGGAGACATGGCGAACGCCTGATTACAGGGCAGGGACAGCGACAACCTGGAATGGCCGTGTAGTAGACCGAGCATCACGCCGCACACGAAGGTCGCTACATCCCGTGTCTTCTGTCTTTTCATGTCTTGAAGCAACTGGGCGCGAATGGTGAGGATCTCCGCCAGTGTCTTCTCACTGAAGAACAACGACACGTCACTCGGAACCTCGCACGGGTCGTGCTCATCCTCCACGTTCAGCTTCTGGATGTAGTTTGCTACATCAACAATCTTCACGGGATGGCACTTGGCACGAGAGACCAACACCGCATCGGGCGCGATGTCACCGCCGATAGCTCTTCGCCCCATCTGCATCGCCTCAAACAGCGTTGTGCCCTTGCCGCAGAAAGGATCAAGCACCGCATCGCCCACCTTGGAGAACCTTGCTATGAAGTACCGTGCCAACGCCGGGGGAAATCCGCCAACGCGGGACATCATCCGATGGATCTTGTGATCGTCGCGGCTGTCGGCGGACCGCCAGGACGGTACAACGACACCAACTGAGCCATCCCTGACCGCTGGGAGATGGGTGCTGCACTCCATCTTCAACGCTCGTGACAGTTCGCGACCTTCACGGACAATGTCCTTGACGCACTTCATCATTACACGTTAGTCCCCGCCATCCATTCCGGGTAGGTGAACGTCAGGCCGTTAGCATGATTCTGTAGTGACGCCGTGACATCTCGGGCTTCGATCAACTTCCAGAGTACCGATGTGTCGGGGACCGCGTTGCGATCCACTCTTGCGGAGACGGTGGCGGGGGCTTCAACAAGCAATCGCTCAAGGAAGTACATTTCATTCTGAAGCCCGGCAAGATCACGCCGGTCGTCTTGTATGCTGTCTACAAATGTCAAGAGTGCGGCGAAGGGCAAAGTTGCCACTGGAATTTGACAAGTGCCGCACTCCTCTCGCACGCACTTGCGGAAATGCCAATCGTGGTACGGCATTGAGCAACAGGCGAGTAAGACAGTCTGCTCCAGAAGCAGTCGTTGGGCTGGTCCCCGCCGCCGAAGTTTGGGCATACACTCGCCATAAAGGCGAAGCGCACTGGCTGACCCGTGACTGCCACCAAGGACGTTATGAATCAGTGCTTCACGAAGTCTTCGTTCATTGCGTGATAACTGGTAGTCAGGTCGCGGTGGGAGCCAAGCGGTACGTGCCCTGCCGGGTTGCGTCAAGTGCCACATGAGGCAACTGATGTTACTCAGCGCCTCTTGAATGATTGGGCGATAGAGGAAGTCCTCGACAGTCCGGTTGGCACTTTCCCCATCTTCATCTTCACCGAAGATGTCGTCGGTCATCGTTGGGAACTTCTCAATGCCATATCCGACATCATGCCAAAGAGCGATCAGAAACCAGAGATGAAATGGATCAACCTGCCACGCCAACTGGGCCGCGTTCCGGTAGTTGTTGAAATGTGTTTCCAATTCGAGAACTGCATAGAGCCCGAAAAAGTAGTTCTGAAACGAATGAAAGAAATGATCGCGTGTTCCACCCCATCCTATCTGCTCGATACGGCGGATCATATCCGCGCCACTCAGGACATCAGCCGTGAACTCCATCTTCTTGAGCACTTTTTCGCCATACGCATGCAACAGGTCGTACTCTCGTCCGTCCCGATCTCGTCGGATGTCTGCGATGTCTCGGTATGAGTTACACAGGGTGTCTAGGTATGTCCGAAGGTAACGTGGTGCATTGGCATGTTGGACCAAGTTACCGATCAGACGCCGATCAATGCGCCAGGCTGAAGTTCTCCTTGCGCCAGTCGCTGCGACAGGGGTCGTAGGGCTGATCAGCTTCCCCGTGCCAGCTACCTCGCACACAACATCCACGGGCACGGATTGAAAGTGCTGAGCAGCAACTCGGATTTGATCCCCATCTTGGGCCAAGATCACGGGACGGAAACCTAGTGTCGGAGCCTGATGCAGCGAGTCAATAGCGGCCTGTGATAACTTCTTGCCAACGGCGAGGTACACCGCCCAAGTGTGCTCCGCTGTGCGCCAAAACTTCCACGGCATTTCAGGGAGTTCACCGCTCCGGGCTGGCCTCTTCCCACGGGTGCCAATCTCTTGGCCTGGAAGTGCTTCATTCAGAAGGTCTGCAACCGGCATGATGTTACTCCTTGGTGTCACCCAACTGATCCAGAAGGCTTTGCAAGACTTCCGCCAGCTTCGTTGTGGCCTTCCGAAGTTCTCGGCGGCTTGCCTTCGCACGTCGCTGTGCCGTGTCGATGGACGTTACCTCAAAATCTTCGATGGCAAGACAGAGGTGGGCCAGCATGGATTCGAGCTTACGCGGCGAGACCGGATCTCGCTTACGAAAGTTCGGAAACGCCATGAGAAACTCATCCTGGGCCTCAGCGTAGGTCATTTCGACGTTGGTCTGTAACTCCGACAGCACCTTACAGACTTTCTTCCGGTCGGTCTCCTTCGGCATCGCCACGCGAAAGAACGGTGCCACTTTTCGTACTTCAGTAGACGCCAGTGCCGAGTGCTGTTCCAACTTGGCGAAAAGGGCTTCCCGCACTTCATCGACTGGCACCGTCTGGAAGTACTCTGGGTAGTTCGTCATCGCGGGAATGACGATCTTCTCTTCGATTTCGCAGATGTACCAATAGCCCCCTTGCTCGGCAGGGCTGTTGTAAAGTCGCTGCTTGATTCGGGTCGGCCATCGGAGGAAATAAACGCGACTCAGGGCGGTTCGCATCTCGATGCCCGTAGCGTTCGCCAACTCTTCGGCAACCGCGTTGAGCTTGGCACGCTCATCAGTGAGCGAGCGGATAGCGGCCTGCTTGACAACCTTGCGGTAAACGACTTCGAGAGCATGGCATTGCTGAATGGGCAACCATTGCTCGCGGTTGTGGTGAATCTGAAACATCCGGTAAAGAATGTCGCTGTCGGTCAGATCACCCCCTTCATCTATGATGAACGCGGGCACTTCGTCGAGATTGAGCGCCTTGCAGGCCCAGTAACGTCGCTCACCGTCAATCAGAAGGAACTTGCTGTCTTTCTTGGAAACAACGACAGGCACCAGAACGCCGAACTGTTGAATTGAGTCCTTCAGGTCGGCAAGCTTTGGGTCCTCGGTCTGAATGTCAATCCCACGAGGATTGTCCGGGTTTGGGATGATCTTCGACAGCGGAATGTGCGTCAGTTTCATGGTAAGCTCCTAACGGTTACTATGTCCTCCGCCCGCGCCTTGCGGGCTTGGCCGCTCCCGTCAGCCGGAAGCTGCCGTCGTTGTCTTCCTGGGGCTCGTCTGTGGGGATCGGCAGGTCGATGACGGGTTGGGGAAGGTTCTTGTTCAATGGGATGTCCCAGTAGGGATCGTACTTGCGGGTGAACTTTTCCAGGCCGAGCTTCTTCAACTCGTCGAAGCGGGCCAGGCACAACTCGGGGGCCTTGCGGTAGCTGGTGTGGCTGAAGGTCGAGAGGACGTGGGCGTACTCGTCACGGGACAGGCCATAGGCGTCAGCCGCCACAGCGTCGATGGCCGACCGGACCGCCCAGCGCTCGTCGTCCCCGGCAAGCACCGGCCAAGTCATCGGCGGCTTGCCATTCTCTCGCCACGCCTCACCGACCTGCTCCCGCCACAGCGGCGCGTAGCCCGCGTGGTTGCAGGTGAGGCGAAGGGAGGTGTGGGCGATCATTGGCAAGACGACGCAGGCTCTTGGCATCGGTATCCCGTCACGAATGAAGGCATTTACGGTGGCGCGAACTCGCTGCGACAACTGCCAGTCAAAGGTTATCGAGTTAGCGATACCCAACAGGCCGAGGGCACTGGCATCACAACGCTTTCCGGGCCATTTTTCGGTTGGGGCATTGTGTCCACAGATGCAGCCGGGTGGTAAAATCGCCCAGATGGACACATTCTCGTCCCCCGGACCAGCAATTCTGCGATGCGCTAGACGGAAGTAGCGCGATGCCTCGCGCCAATCGGTCTTGTCAGCGAGTTGGTCGAGCGACACGAGATACGATGGAGCGGCTGCCCAGCGGTCGTCATACTGGCGAAACGTCTTGCCCTCGTGCAACATCAGAAAGCGTTTCTCAACTAGAGCTGATAATACCAGTGGGTCACGAGCGTCTTGTTGCTGTGCCAGAATTGACGAGCCCGGAGTGAACCGCCATGAGTCGAGAGCCATGTCACACTCTCGACCGAAGGCCATGTTCAGGTCGGAGGCAATGGTGGCAAACGGGTGGCAATGTGAGAAGCACACTTCGATGACCTCTAAGTCCTGCTCGGATCGCGGCTCCAGGAATATAAGATAATCGCCAGTAGTTCGCTTGACAAAATCCAGTGAATAGGACAGCGGCCCCCGGCCCTCACGGCGGCCAAATAGCCACTCATCGTCGTGAAGGAAGAACGCACATGCAAACTCTGTGGTCGTTCCCCCCGCAGCCGCCACGACCAATGCGAACTTGAAACTGCGGTGAATCTCGAAAAGTCTTCGACGATTCTCGAACGAGTAGCAGCAACGAAGAACCATCTTTTCCAGGTATAGCTGCCGAACACCTGTTGCTCCTTCGTTGGCATGAAAGGCCGATGGTACGACGATGCCCGTGATACCCGCGTTATGCAGGAGTTGCGAGTTCCGTTCCATGAAAACGCGGAAGGCGTCGAGTTGCCGACCGGCAAGGTCTCCGTCTATGAATACCTTCTGGTACTGATACAGGCAATCGTTGACCCTCTTTTGCTGCTCGAAGTCTTCTTTGTACCAGTCGAAGAGCGGGCCACACTTCGGATCGGCTGCCAGCCGTTTCTCAATGGCAGTACGCTCGCGCTTCGTCGGCGCATTGAGAATCTCGAAATCGAACGCCGCAAAGAACTCCTTCGACTTGAATTGGATCGCATCCCAAGGTGGGTTGCCGATTACGGCATCGAATCCAAGACGGCCATACGGCACGCCGCTTGGGTGGAAGACCTCGGGGAAGGTCAGATCGAAGCTGAGAGCGGGCGCGCATCGGCCTGAAGTTAGCGTGGTGCATAGGTCGCTCGTACGCAATCCCCCCTCAACCCGGCTCTCCTCCATTGGGAGAAGACAACCAAGGCCACGGGCGATCATGCCCCAGAGAGCTTCGGACTCAATCAGGGCGGGCAGTTCGTGTGTCGTGCCGATGTGGTCCAGCAGTTCGACGTAGGCCGCGTCGTCGCAGTGCTCGGGCCCCAGCATCACCCCACCGCTCCAGGCTGCCGCCGCAACACGGAACGGCAACAGGGCGTCATCCAACTCGGCCTTCGCCTGGGCCTTGTCGTTCACCTCAGCCAGGCTGACGCCCACGGTGGCTTCCAGGCGACGAACATGTCGCAGTGCGTCGAACAGGGCCGACCGGAGGTGTGTTTCCAGATGATGATAGACGCCTTCCTTCAACTTCTCCTTCGGCCTCGACGGCCAGGAAAGCATCTGCTCCCAGAATGGGCCGGTGAGCGAATCACCCACTACAATCCGGTGGTCGAGGAACGTAAGCGGCATCCCCTCGGCATGTGACTCCAGCCAGAGGGCCAGCTTGGCCAGCTCGACGGCCAGCGGGTTCTTATCGACGGCGTAAAGGCAATGCACGGCAACCATGCGGCGGCAGATGGCCTCGGCCCGGCGTTGCGAGACGCCCGTCTGTTCGCCCTCGACCGACCGGCTGGGCAGGTAACGGAGCAACTCGCCGTCAGGATCGGGCAGGTCGATCACCCGCTGCCGGTACTTCTGCGCCTCGGCCAGGGCCGCGTCACGGTCTTCCTTCCGCTTGGCCAACTCCGCACGACGCTCGGCGGCGGTGGCCTTCTCGTCACACAGCCGGACGGCTTCGTAGAGGTGTTGGCCCAGGAAGCGGCAGGATTCGACCAGGAAATGCCCGCTGCCGCAAGCCGGATCAACGACCTTGAGCTTGAGGATCTCGCCGGGCTGGGGATCGTCTGGCGGCGACCGCTCTGCCACCTGCGGCCCGAGGGTCTCTTGAACCAGGAAGCGGACGAAGCTGTGCGGCGTGTAGTAGGAGCCGGTGGACTTGCGGCCCAGGCCGACGCGGAGATAGAACCGCTGGGGCTGGATCTCCTCGATCCACTGCACCGTGGTCTTCTTACCCCGCTTGGGTGAGTCGTCCTCGTCTTCGTCCTCCTCTTCGGGCTCCTCCACGTCCTGCTCGTCGTCATTATCCAGGACGACCGGCCTGGCCGGGCGGTACTTCTCGCCCTGCGCCATGGGCACGACGACTTCCAGCTTCTGGCGACGGAGGCGGCACATTGGCTCCGTGGCGATGCCCGGTTCCAACTCCAACAGGGCCTCGTAGACGCGACCCAGGTCTTCCACGTCGAGAGGACCGTAGTGGACCCGTTCCCTCGTGCCGCCCTTCTTCTTCGGCGTGGTCCAGAGCAGCTGATCGAGAAGGTGAGCCACCGCCCGTTCGCCCCACCGCAACTTCGACAGTACGGGCGTGGCCTCGGTACCGAACAATGCCCCGCCCAGCGGCTTGACGTTCAGTTCGGTACACTCGACACCCTCATGGAACATGCGGAACAGGCCCCGAAGACCCTGCTCCAGCAGGCCGCCAGTCTCCGCACCCTCGAAAAGCACGCCCTGGACGTAACGGGCCAAGGCCATGCTGGGGCTGAAGGTGTTGCGCCACAGGCTGGTGGAGGCGAAGGTGAACGACCGGGCCGGGTCGTCGCTCGATTCCAGCTTGAGGACGAAGAGCAGGCGGTAGACGATGACAAGACCCTCGTGCCAGAGGGCGCGGGCTAACGCAGCACGGTCTTCTTGCCCGGCAAGCCACTCGCGGTTGTCGGGATGATCGAGTACCTCCTGGACGAACCGCTGGACCGCCTGCCGGGCCTGGTCCCGCAGGTCCTTGGTCACGCGGGCCTGCTGCAAGCGGGCCTTATCGACCAGCTCGGGGATCTTCTGCACCCCAGCCGGGCAGACGAGCGCCAAGAGCAGCCGGAACGAATCGGGCACTTCCCGGCTGCGCTTCCAGTCGGGATCGAGCGTGAAGATCACCTGCGAGTCAGGCCGGGCCGGATCGGAGATCAACAGCCGCAGCTCGATGCCGTTGGTCAGGATACCCACACGCTCGCCGCTGGCCAGGAGCACGCGCTGCGCGATACGCAGGTGGCTGAAGCGGTACGCCTGGCCGCGCTTGGCCGGGGCGTCGATGTCTTCGTCCAGGTCGGTGGTCCAGACGCGGAGCTTGGCACCTTCGGGTGACTTCAGCAGGTATCCGCCGTCCTCCCTGCCCTCGCGGGTTTCCACGTCCGGGGCCGATTCGATCTCGCCGGTGTAGCCTAACCGCTCGCGGAGCGGTTCGATTGCCTGGTTGCGGACTCGCAAGGAACCGCCCCGGACGGCCAACTGCGACAGGTGGCGGCGGTAGGCTTCCCAGTCGTCCTTCAGCTGCTTGCCTTCGCTGCCGGTGGTCTTGGGCAGGAGCTTGAGCTTCGTCAGTTCGTTCTCCAGCTCGAACTTGACGAAGGGCTCCGGCAAGGCCGGTCCGGTGAATTGGGTGTCGCTGAGGTCAAACGGCATGGTTCACCTCCGGCATCAGCATCAAGACGCCCAGCGGCACGATCTGCGGCTGGCCAAGGTCCAATAGGGCATCAAGGATCTTTTTTCGCTTCTCATGGATGCGCAATACGCCATCGGCCTCGCTGCGCTTGGCCGGGGCCTGGCCACCATCGGAACCGAAGGCCGCCAACCGCTTCTCGGGATCGGTGATCGACCACCATGCGGGCGACGATGAGCCATCGCCGGATCGACTGGCGGGCTGGTCGAGCAGTCCGAGTTGAACCTGGCCATCAGCCCTGCCCGTAATCTCCTCCGCCCGCTTGGCCAGCCACTGCTGCTGGGCCTCTTGTTCGGCCTGGAGCGTCAGCTTCCTCTCGCTGGCAAAATCCTTGGCAATAGGGCCGAAGCAGCCTGCGGCGGCCTGCTGAGCACTATCGACGGCACCCGGAGCCCAGGCGGCGAAATGCTTCTTCCAGAGGTCCGTGGGGCGGATGGCCTTCTTCAGGTCGGCCAGGTGCGACCAGTGATCGGCGCTCTCATAGACCTGGGTCTTGCCGGAAGGACTGACCTGAACCGCGAGTACCCGCTCCAATTCTCGCCCGGCCCGGCTGGATATGCGCCCCAGGAAGGTATAGAGCAACTGTGGCTCCGGCACGTCGGCGCGGACGGCGCTGGCGCGCGGGTCCTGTGACTGGACTGCGGCACCGCCGAAGGATAGATTGCGAACGCGATCCAAGGCCCGGCGCACGAGCGGATGGGCACGCCCGAGAAAGCCGACAGGGTTCTCGTCCCCATCGGTGGTGATTTCCAGCTTAGTCGTCAGCCGCACCAGGCTCTTCTCGGCGTCGTAGCCGGGAAGGTACTCCAACCCGTAGCGCCAAGCCGAGGGCAAGCGAAGCTGAAAGTGATCGTCTTCAACATGGCCGACAAGCTGGCCGCCATCGAGCTGCACGGCATCGCAGACGAACGCTGCCAGGTCCACGGCATTGACGCGGTTGCCAGCGGCGCGGGCTGCATTGGCTTCGGTGAGCAGCTTCTCTTCGGCGTTCAGTCCCGCCTCGCCCAACCAGGTGTTGGTGCGGGCCGCCTGCTCGAACCCCTTCAGGCTGCGGTCGATCTCCTCCAAGAGTTCCTTGGTCGCCGGATCGGCCCCTTCCGCCTCGTCGCTCTCCTGGAAGTCGAACAGCGTCGGCTCGTCGCGGAAGAGCTTGGTGTCCTCGTCCATGATGCCCGCCAACAGCCGCGCCTGAGCGGCATCGCCGGAAGTCGTCAGCCCCAGCGTGTTGGGGACGAAGGTCAGCCGGGCCCGCTGCTTCTCGTACTTGGCGATCAGCCGCAACAGGATGCGGTCCTCGAATGTGCCGCGCAGGAAGAAGTAGCGGACGATGGGGTCCAGATGCTGGCCGTAGCGGTCGATACGGCCATTGCGCTGCTCCAGCCGGTTCGGGTTGAACGGCAATTCCATGTGGATCAGCTGGTGGCAGCGTTGATGCAGGTTGAGACCCTCGGCAGCCGAGTCGGTGCTGACCAGGATTAGGCCCTCCTGCTCACGGAACCGCTGGGTGATGGCCTGCCGCGTCTTGTCGTTGTCGTCGCCCGACATGGTTAGAATGGTGCCGATGCAGGGCATGGCCTTGAGTGCCGCGACCGCCGCCCGCTGGGTATCGACGTATTCCGTATAGACAAGGACGTTCGCCTTGGGCTCCTGCTGGCGGATCGCCGTGATCTCGCGGACGAGCTGATCGAGCTTGGGGTCCTGGGCCAGGGCATCACCGGCCAGCTCGATCACTTCCTCCAGCTTTTCGACGATGCTCGATACCTTGGCCGTATGTCGGGCGCTGGTGCGGATCTCGCGTTCGAGCTGCGCCAGCTGCTGGGCCAGGTCTTCGGCTTCCAACAGCGTCCGCTCGTCTTCCTCTTCCTTGCTGACCGTGCCGAAGCGTTCTTGCTTGCGAAGGTACTCCCGCAGCGTGCGACGGCGCTGGCGACGGCTTTCTTCGGTCTCGACCTTCTCGGACAGCAGGCCCTCGAAGCGGTCGGCCACGACGGAGAGCGTAGACTTGCAGGCTTCGACCGAGGAGACGCTCCGCTTCAGCAGGGCGATGAAGGCGAGCACGTCGGCATAGTTCTTGTTGCGAAACGCCCGGCGCAGTTCGGGGGCGATCAGCTCCATGAGGCCCTTTTGCATTGCGATGAACTTGGCATGCCGCTTGGGATCGGGCTTTACGGCGATGGGCAGAACCTTGCGCTCCTTGAAGAGAGGCAGTTTCGTTACCGGATCGACGATATGGTTCTTCAGTCGGCGGACAACATAGGGCCGGTAGCGTTCGGCCCGCAGCTGCCCACGGCCATCGACGAGCGACGGGTCGAGTAATTCGCAGAGCGAGGCGAAGGAGCGGTCGTTGCCGTCGTGCGGCGTGGCGGTGGCCAGGATCAGGCAGTCGGAGCGCCGGGCGAGGACCTCAGCCAGCCGACGCCGTAGCGAGTCCTCGCGGTCCTGGATTCCGCCTACGTCCATGCAGTGATGGGCTTCGTCGATGACCACCGCGTCGTAGCTGGCGCGATCGAGTTGCTCCAGCACCCGTTCCTGCTTGAGGAAATCGACCGACACCAAGCCCAGCGGGATATGGTCGAAGGGATTCGAGCCCAGCTCGGTGCTGCGGCGGATCTCTTCCAGCTTGGCCCGGTCGATCACTTCCATGCGGAGGCCGAACCGCTCCGACATCTCGACCTTCCACTGTTCCAGCAACGGGCCAGCGGGCGAGACGATGAGGATGCGATGCACCAGCCGACGTGCCGTGAGTTCGGTAAGGACGAGGCCGGTCTGGCAGGTCTTGCCCAAGCCGACGCCATCGCACAGCAGCAGGCGCACGCGGACCATGCGGATTGCCCGCAGGACCGGCACGAGCTGATAGGGCTCGATGCGGAGGCGACCAGGCTGGACGGCCAGCAGGGCATCGGGGCCGAGGGCCTGCTCCAGGAGGAACGCCTGGTGGTAGACCAGCCAGTTCACCAGCGGTGCCGCACGCTCGGGGCGGAGGTCGTGACGGATCGGCTCGATTACCTCAAAGGGATGCAGCACGTCCAGTTCGTGCCCCAGGACGGCGTTCTCCAGCCCGCGCAGCCGGAAGAGGGTCTGTGGACCGAGACCCTGGCTGGATACGACTTCCCAGCGCAGCCCCCGAGCGTGGACTTCGGTGCCAGGCAGCAGGTCCAGCGTGCTTGTCGTCATGGTGTGGTCGTTCCTCGCCGGTTCGGCGTTGATAGGGTTCAGCGTGGCTTGCGTTTCGGGGAGGGTTGTACCCGCGACTTCTCGACCTGGGCAATCAGCTTTTCCAGGTCAGACCGTCTGTAGAGCCGGTATGAGTTGACCGGATGCCGGAACTCGGGGATCTTGCCCAAAGCACCCCACTTCCTGACCGTGTTGGGCGAAAGCCCCAACATCGTCGCCGCTTGCTTGATGCGGACGTACTCGTCGTCCTTCGTTTTCATGGTTTGGCTCCCAAATGGGCGGAAATGTTCAGCATTTCAAGATACTTAAAACCTTACCAACATCTGCACCCGCCCGCAAGTAGGCCGTGTGGCCCCGGATTTGTGGACGGCCAGGGGCGATTCGGCGAGCCAGTCCACCACCCAGTCTATTAGCGGGGATGGTCAGATCCCGACCAATCGACCGAAATTTTGTTCGGACAGCCGGACGGCGGCCAACCGCCCATGCTAAATCCGGGTCAGGAACGGGTCATAATGCCTTGGCGGTGACGCATACCTACGGCATCCCGCCATTTCTTACGCTGAAGCCCCGCCTATCGCCCATTTCCGGTCGGTCGGCGGGGCTTTCGCGTTTCTGGTTCGCAATGCACCTCGCAGCGAGACCAGTTTCATCGTTTGCCCCGGCATGACCCGAATCAGCCGGGGCGGTCCACTTCCCTATTCCCCCGTGTGGCCGCCCCGGTCACGGGGTGGCCATAGCTATCAGGAGGTCACCCCGAATGATCTGCACTGCATTTCCGTCCCCCGATTGGCAAGCCCTGTTCTTGCGACTTCTCCCTCGCATCCGCCGTCACGCCCGCATCGCCTTCCGCCACCTCGATCCCGAATCACGCGAGGAGTGCGTTCAGGCCACGATCTGCAACGCCTGCTGCGCTGTTGCCAGGCTGGCCGAGTTGAACAAGCTCAGTCTCGCCTACGCCAGCGTCCTGGCCCGCTTCGGCGTGGCCCAAGTCAAGGACGGTCGCATGACCGGAGGCAGTCTCAACTGCAACGACATCTCCTCCCGCTATTGCCAGCGGGCGAAGAACGTCACCGTCGAGCGCCTCGACAAGTACGACACCGAAGACGAGTGCTGGGAGGAGGTTCTCGTCCCCGACAACACCTGCACCCCCGCCGAGTTGGCCGCCAGCC
Source organism: Thermoguttaceae bacterium (assembly GCA_049515555.1). Taxonomy (GTDB): domain Bacteria; phylum Planctomycetota; class Planctomycetia; order Pirellulales; family Thermoguttaceae; genus JBEKTY01. The sequence continues at coordinate 33,942 of JBEKTY010000026.1, read as the reverse complement.
GCATCGACTTTCCCGCATGGATGAAGACCCTCAAGCCGCGTGACCGCAAGGTCGCACGGTTCCTCTCTCTCGGCAATGGCACCGGCGCTGCCGCGCGCAAGTTCGACGTGTCGCCGGGCCGCGTCAGCCAGTTGCGGCGAGAATTGCAAGAGTCGTGGCGCACGTTCACCGGCGAAAACGACTTCAACAACGCCGCGTAGCCGATGGCCCGGATGGGTCGGACGATGATCCATTCGTCCGACCCGTTCCGGCTTCATTCTGTTCACGGGCGCTCAATCCCTCCCTTTGCCGAGACTGCTATACTACGACTATGAAACGCGGCCACTCCGTTACCTTTCGACAACTGGAATCGGCCTACCTCGACGTTCAGCGTGAGTTGGACCGCGCCGGGCTGTGGTACGGGCGCACGCGGCTGATGCGGACCCAGGTCGTCTGGTGTTGGCTGCCGCCGCCGAGCCTGTGGGGCGCACTGGGCTTCTTCGTTGAGGGCGAGAGCGCCCTCTATCGAATGTTCGGTTTCGACCCCGGCCACGTCTACATCCCCAAGTGGGTCTTGTTGCATGGACCGTGGCAGGACCGAGGTTCGCTCCGTGACGTGCTGCGGCACGAGTTCGGCCACGCTCTGGCCTATCACCACCCCGGCCCGGTGTGCCGGAGCCGGGCGTTCCGGAAAGCCTTCGGTGCCCGGTACGATGAGTCCTGGCCTCAGCGCCCTACCGACCGCGAAGACTTCTTGAGCCGGTACGCCATGACGAGTCCTGCCGAAGACTTTGCCGAGACCTTCGCACGATGGCTTCGCAGCTGCGGCGGGCGCGGCAATTCTCACGGCAAGTCACCCCTGCCACGTCATGCTACGCCCAGTCTGCGAGCCAAGTTCGCGTTCGTCCAGGACGTGTGCCGACGCATCGGCGGGTAGTTCACTGGCGAATCTTGCATCTCCTCTTCTCCGCAACATCGTAACGTATCGACTGGCTTCGTACTGGCTCTGCCGAATGGCCCAGCCATGCAGGCCGGTCGTCTGATTGTCCCCCCTCTTTCTGAAAGGACTATGTGTGAAGGGTATTGATGAATCGACCGGCAAGTTGGCACTCGCCATGATCGGCACCGGGATACTCGTCGGTCCCGTCTTGGGCCTCTGGCCCCTGTTCGGCATCCTTGCTGCGTGCGGCACATTCGTAGCTGTCGCGGGCCAGGGAAAGGGCCGCCGCTAACCCACACGCATTTTCACCCCCCAATACATAAGGAATCCGTCCATGACGACCATGATCAATGAAAGTAACAGCCGCACCACGGTCCCTCCGGGCAGGTGTTTTTCTTGCTCGCCCAGATTGCCTATTTCCTAAAGCTGCCGGACGGCGGCGTTTCGTGCGTCCCGTCCGGCTGCCCGTGGCCGTCCTACGGCCCCGCATAGGCCCGCTGCGCTTCTTGGCAGGCGGGCAGGCTGTCTTGGCCGCCCCTTGGACATCGCCGCGCCAGCGGCCTGCTGGGGCCTTTCTTGAGTTCTTGTTCTTGTTGGGGGTCTCCGCCCCGGCAGCCATACCGTCCAACCAATCAAGGAGTTTTCCCACATGCCTCTCAAAACCAACGTCGGCGTCAGCCGTAAGATTGCCGACAACAACTACGGCTCCCGTGGGGCCAGCGTCAATCTGGAAGTCGAACTCGACTCCAGCCTGATCCAAGATCCTGAGCGTTTCCAGGATCGCATCCGGCAGGTCTTCCGACTGGCCCAGCAGTCCATTGACGAAGAGTTGACGCGGCAGCAACAGACGGGGAACGTCGCGACCAACGGCCATGCGTCGGCTAACGGCAACGGCACTCACGGCGGCAACGGGAACGGCCACGCCGCTCCCCGGCGCTCCGGTGGTCGCCGCGCTACGGCCAGCCAGGCCCGTGCCCTCCGCTCCATTGCCGAACGGCACGGGATCGACCTCGCCGCCGAGCTTCAGGGGCGCTTCGACGTCCAGGAGCCGGAGGAGTTGAGCATCACCGAGGCGTCACAAACCATCGACGAGCTGAAGGCATCGGCCAACGGCAGTTCCAACGGGAGGCGCTAACCTTGATTGCACAGGTCGAACCCACTGCCATCCAATCGCCCACGTCCCGCGATTACCTATCGTTCTCGGCCATTCGCCTCTACCAGACCTGCCCCTTGAAATTCTTCTTCAAGTATCGGCTGGGCCTGCCGGAGGAACTTGTCTCCTCGTCGCTCGTCTTCGGTGGTGCAGTGCATCGCAGCATCGAGTTCCATTTCCGGGAGCTGCTCAGCGGCAATCCGCCGCCCAGCAACGCCGCCCTCCTCGCCGAGTTTTCGGAAGAGTGGAAGTCGCGGGAGCTGGAGCAAGTGCGTTTCGGCAAGGGCGAGGACCGCGAGTCCTTGGGGCTCCTGGCCGAACGAATCCTGACCACGTTCCAGGAAAGTGAAGCGGCGCGGCCATCGGGCCAGATTCTTGCCGTCGAGGAGGAGCTTCGCGGCCCCGTCGTCCCCGACTGCCCCGACATCCTGGGCCGCGTCGATCTCATCGTTGACACCGGCAGCGAGTTGGTCGTCAGCGATTGGAAGACCGCGCGATCGCGATGGAGCCAGGAACAGGCCGAAGACGCCGCCGAGCAACTGATTCTGTACTCGGAACTGGCGAAGGACTTCGCCCCCGGCAAGCCGGTCCAGTTGGAGTTCATCATTCTGACCAAGGCGAAGGAGCCGGTCGTTGATCGGCACTTGACGCCGGTCGATCCCGCGCAGGTCACTCGCACGAAGCGGGTGGTCGAGAACGTGTGGCGGGCAATCGAGTCGGATTGCTTCTACCCGGCCCCATCGGCGATGAACTGCCCTGGCTGTCCGTACCGTGAGCAATGCCGGAACTGGAACGGCTGAACGGTTTTCATTCAATTCTTGACCGGCAGCCACCAGCGTGGTTGCCGGTCTACCTTGTTTTCCCTTGTGTCACGTTGGCGAGGGGAGTTGTTCCTCAGTTCTGTAGTCCTCGCAGAAGGAGATTTTCATGCCCGAAACGAATCAGAATAGCAACACGACGGAGGCCGCGCCCGCCGTCGCCAATCAAGCTCCCATTGTCCAGATGAGTGCGACCGACTTGCAGGATGCGGTCAAGGCGATCATCGCGCAGATGGCTCCTGCGGCCCAATCCGGGCCGGTGGTCGTGCAGGTGAGCGCCGACGATCTGAAGAAGGCGGTCTGCGACACCATCGTGGAGATGCGGCAGCACGCCGTGACCAGCAGTAAGAGCGCCATCGTCGGTTTGCTGACCTTGCCGGTCAAGGCGACCAGCGACTGGCTTCACTGGCGGCGGTATGGCGACGTTGGTGGGTCGCGCGGCTTCAGCAAGCCCAAGGTGTGGCCCGCGCCCGGCGAGACCGCCGAGCAGGCGTTCGTCCGTGTCTACGGCGAGCCGCAGCAGGCGTGATACCGTCGCGTTTCCGATTACGACAACCCAACGACAGTGGCCCAAGGCAGGAAGAGCTTCGGTTCTTCCTGTCGTTGGCGACCCGCAACAATCGCAACCGGCTTGAGCCAGGAGCGATTTTTCTTTATCTATGGCACGTTTCTTCCTGCCTTTCGATCAACTCTTCTGGTCGTTGCTGCTGTTGTCTCTGTGCTTCGTCGATGTATCGCGCGCAGTCCGATGCAACGTGCATCGAACTGTGGCTGTACGTCCTTGCGAGTGGCCTCCGTGAGTGTCTTACAACTGGCCTGACCCGCCGCACACCGGGCACGGCGCGTACCTTTGCACGGGGCCGGAGCCGGAGGGACTGCTATAGCTCGTGTCTCGCATCACCTTTCCTAGCCCGCCGCAGCTCCAGCAAGGTTCGCCGGTGCGCCGATCTTGCTTTGGTGGCGACTGAATCGGTGGTGACCGCATAAACCCTCCTGGCTGCTGTTGCTGCTGCTGCTGTTGACGTTGCCATTCTGGATAATGCTGTGCTACCTCCTGGAGTTTCCGCATGGCCTCCATTTGGGACCGAAGCTCGTCGCCATGCTCGGCCTCAAAAAAGGCACGGCGGGCACGGTCAACATCGTACTCACGACTGCCGGAAGAACTCGGGGCCGTGTTCGCTGTGCTATTGTTAGTCTTCTTCGGAGCCGAATCGCGTCCGGCGAGAAGGAAGAACAACGCGACCAAGACTGCGCCGTAGCCGATGACAATCCTACGCCACTCCGCACCGTTGCTCGGCAACAATCCCTGTCTTAGTTCGGCTGGGACTGCGATTTTCTCCCTCCGTGCCCTGACGAGGCCGATCACGTACTTGATGAACTTCACCGTCTGTGCGGCGGTTGCTGCACAGACGGCCAATAGCTCCATCACGAGGAACCGCACGACGCGACCAGCCGTCCGAAAAAACTGATTGCTACCTCCGCTTGAAGCCATGTTGGATCTCCTTCTATAGGACTCGAATGATTGTGGTTGAGAAGTAGCGATGTTCCGCCCATTCTCTTCCTGCTATTCCAGATTGCAGGTCATTCCGAAACGTGTACTGCGAGTGACCGGGCTATGCTTCGTGCATCCGGCTTACGAAATCTTGACGGCGGGCGGTGTGGCGCAAAACAAAAAAAAAAGGAGCGCCGGAAACCAGGCCCGCTCCCAAGGCCCTTGCGACAGGGCACCACAGAACAGCACCTGGCCCCGACGCTCCTTGCGGAGCGCGGGTCCAAGTTGCTGCTTCTGTGGGATACAAGAGCCAAGGGCTCAGGGTCGCAATTTCTTGGGAAGCACAACTTGACGCTCGCGCGTCGATCAAAATATGTCTATCTTGGCCGTCCAGCGGCCTCGTTCATCACAGCATAGGTTTCTTGCTTTGGTCGTAAACTGTTTCGTAAACCCGGCTTGCAGGCCGAGACAGCCTTTAATTCTAGTCCCGCCTGTCAGGGGTTCGCAAGTGGCCCCCAAAGATTGCGTGGCGAGATGCTGCGCAGATGATTTCAGGTCGGAACAGGGATAAATCTGGCCTACGGCGGGCGGCGGCCAGGCCGACGCGGGCAGCATCCCGCCCTGCACTCGGCCAACTGGCGGTTCTCGCGGCCTGGGAATCGGGGACTGGTGCTTGCCGGTGGAGACAGTGCCAACCGCGATCCTCAATGTCCCTGCTTTCCGCCCAGCGAGACCACCGCCAACCGAATCACGGTCACCTGCACCAGATCGGACGTTGCCACCAATCGCTGCTGGAGCGCCTCGGCGGCATCCGGGTCGGCATGCACAATCATAAGCGCCAGCACCCGCCGCTTCTCTTCCAGGTCCGCGACGAACTCGGCCCGTGCCTCGAACATCACCGAGCGGTAGGCGTGGGAACATTGGCCGGGCAGGTAACCTCGATCCTCGATCACCTGGCCCCAGACGCGCGGATTGGCCAGCAGCATCTCGATCTTCCGCCCCTGCGGCGCGCTGTGGACGTAGAAGCAGTTCTCCTCCTCACTGAAGGCATAGTTCAAGGAGACCAGATAGGGCTGGTTGTCGCAGGCCATCGCCAGCGACAAGTACTTCTGGCTGCGGAGGACTGCCAGTTGATCCGCCCGGTCGGGCATGTCTCGCTCGATCCGCCGCAGGTGATACTGTTCGTCGGCCATCACGACAACTCTCTCTGCTTTTCCAGCCACCGCGCCAACACGGCAACGATGTAGTCGATCTGTTTCGGCGTCAGGGGCTGGCCTTGGGGAATACGGTGCCACTTGGCCAAGCATCCACGGCAGCAGGTGGCCGTGGCGTGTTGGGCCACGAAGATCGGATGCCCCCGCATCGGCGTCTGCCGACCATCGTTCTTCGGCTGAGGCTCCGAGGTGCATGGCGTTCTCCGTATTATCCAACCGATACGCTGGGCAATCAACCAGGCAGCGCAGTGGCAGTGGGCGTGGGCCAGTGCGGTGAGTGATCAGTGCGGCATTGAGCAGCAAAGGGCTTACCGCGTTAAGCAGCCGCCAGGATTCGGCCCGGAGCGTGTCGCGGCCTTGTTGCGACCTCGGTGCCTGCAAAGGGGTGTTCCGCGACCTTTTCAGGCCAGAAACCGTCGTTTCGAGGGGAGCACGGCTGCGTCCCAGCCAGCGGCGAGCCGTGTGGCGGGTGGGATTGTCGCCAACTTCTGTTTGCCATTTGCACCGCCACTTGCCGGGCATGGTGGAGGTTGGTGGCCCCACCAGAAGCCTGAAGCCCGCCCAGACAGCCCCACGGCCCCCAGCGAATCTCTTGCAGCCATCAGCCGTATGATATGGCCCCAACTCGCTGCTCCGTCCCTTACTCGGGGCGTCCAGCAGCGCGCGGGCGAGTTCCCGTTCCTCGCGTTCCAGGCTCGCTTGGACCAGGTGATCGGGGAGCAAGTAGACATCGTGCGCCGGGGAAGCGTAGTGGACCAGCGTAGTCCGGTTCTGTCGGACCAGGTCGAAGGCGGAGTCGAGCGCATCACAGAGCCGCGCGCTCTCGGACCTCGGGGAATCCATCTCCAGAGGTGCGGAGGAATCCAGGAGGTGAACGTAGATCTGAAATTTCTGCCCCATGATGTTCTTTTCCAGCCGGGAAGTGTTCGCTCTCGTGAAGTGTGGCCCAGCGCGCCTCGCGAGGATAGCGCAGTCGCGCGCCCCGTGAATTACTTTTCCAGTCGGCCTCGCTGCGCTCGGCACACTGGATAGTCGCTTCCAGTCGTCGTGCGTGCAGTTGCTTTCCAGCCTGAAGTCTTTTCTTTCTTCAATCGCATCCCATCGTTGGTTAAGCAGTTGCTGAGTTGATTGTATTGAGAAGAGAATCTTCCGAGCCAGTGGCGGTACTCCGCCACGGCGAGGTAGATGTTCTCGTAAGAGAACAATCAGAGGCGAGCGGAGTGAAGTGAATACGTACTACGTATTCACGAACGAAGTGAGACGTAACGAATAGCTCCTATACCCATCTACTATAAGTTCGGGATTACGGAAAATACCTCTCGGGCTTACGGAAAGCTGTTTTCAGCGTTTGCGCAGGAGCGTGTAGCCGTTGATGGGCCACGTCAAACCGCGCGATTTCACCCGCTCCACCTGGATCAACTTGAGCTTCACGAGTTGCTTCCGCATCTCGTACACCCGGTCCACGCCCAGCCCCGTGTCGCCACTGATTTGCTCATCGCTGCGCGTGTAGCACTCGTTCTTCCCCAGTTGCTTCCGCTGGCGATGATGGCGTATCCGGCCCCGCAAGTAACCCAGCAGCAACGCCGCCGCCAGGTGACGCCCGCAGCGCTTGCTGTCCATGCCGTACAACCGCGAGCAGTTCGTCTTCCGCGTGATGAGCGACACCAACTCCGGTAGCGACTCCAGCCCTGGCTTGTACGCGGCGGTGGAGTCCTCGAAGCTATCCAGCCGTATCATGGTTCGATCACGGACGTGCTCGTGCTCCTTCTTACTGGACTCCTCCTTCATGGCCAGGAGGGCCAGCGGGTCCACGGAGACGCTCATGCCCAACCAGTCGAAAACGAACGCCTTGTGCTTGGCATCATCCAATGCGGTGAGGGCCCGCTCCGTCCGCTGGTATGTCCAGCAAAGCTGCTTGGCGAGGCTGGCCACGGAGAAGAACTCCCAGCACCGCCCGCCGTCTCCCCGCTTGCCCTTGGCGGCGGGGGCCTGCCGCACGGCGGTCTCCGCCCACGCCCCGTCCGCCCTCCTCCGCCGCACCCGTTGCGTGACGGGCAACAGCTTGGCGAGGAAGTAGCACGCCAGTACGGCGGCGGCGAGCTGCTTGGGTCCGAAGGCCCGCACTATCCAGTTGTAGACGACCACGTAGCGACGGTCGGGAGGGAGTTTCTTCGTGGCTTGCCCAGCATGGGCGGACATGTTATCCTTCATGTCAGTCGTCCTTGGCAAAAGGGTTGTTGCGACTCACGCGGCCTGGCGGATTGGTACTCCGTTGCAGGCCGCTTTCATGCTTGTAGCTCAAGACGCGGCGGACGAAATTCCAAGGCTCGTCTTCGGACAATCAGGGCCTGCAATAAGTTCCTGGCGTTGCGGTTGGGCATTGGCGTAAATCTCTCGTGGTTCCAGCGTCGAAAGGTCTCGCACGACAAGCATGTGCTTGTCGTGACTATATCTCTGTCGTGGGGGCAAGGTTGGCAACCCGACGATGGCGGTAATGCTCCTGCAAGCCACAGCGCGAGCAAGCCGCGCTACCTGGCCGCCTTCGCCTTGGCGCGGGCGATCTTCTCCTTGACGCCCAGCGGTTTTCCGTTGCCACCGGCCCTCGCGCCCTCGTCTTCGACCTCAACGTCGGCGTCGTCGCTCTCGTCGGCCTCGACCTCGATCCCGGTATCTTGATCGACTTCGTCCCACTCGGCCTCGACGTCCTCGTCCTCATGCACACCCTTCTTTCGCTTGCCGCCCGCCTCTTCCTTACGCGCCTTGCGACGGGCCGAGACCTTCTTGATGCGCTCGATGGCCTCCTCCAGCTTGCCGCCGACCTTCTTGAAGGTCTCGTCAAGCTCAGAAATGTCGGCCTGCGTGTCTTCCAGTTGCTCCAACAACTCGTCGGTCAGCTGCTCGGGGGCTGCCTCGCCGGTGACCCAGTCGAACAGCGAGTGGTCCCAGCCGTCCAGCCTGTTGGAGACCTCGGTCTTGTACTTCTGGATCTGCCGACAGGCAGCGCCGGGGCTCTTGGGCGGGACTGGCCTGCGGACGCTGCGTGGAGCGCCTGTCTCCTTGCGACGATCACGGATGATCTGGAGGAGATCCTCGACGGTCAAGTCCTCCGCGATAAGCTGTGCTTCGCACTTCTTGCGAAATGCAGTATCCTTGGATTTCTTCAGCAGACTGAGACCCCTAGAGAAGTGACTCCACGAGAGTTGCGCGTTGCGCTTCTCGGCGCTGGCGAAGAGCTTCTTGATGTCGCCCCAGGTGTAGATGTCGGTGATGGCCTTGGCCTGGTTCAACTCGTCGGGATGCACCGTCCGACCACGGCGCGCGCTTAGCTCCGCCGCCAGTCGGGCCGTGACGCGCTGGCCGTAAATGTTCTCGTGGTTCTTCTGCGCCTTCGCCGTGAGCAGGCCCATCCCGTACCACGCCTGCACCAGCTCACGACACGTCTTGTGTGTCAGACTGTCGATCTTCTCGAAGCCCTTGACCATCTCGTCGAGGACGGGATGCAAGGCGGTCGGCAATTCCTCGTGGTCGCCATCCCCATTGGCCCCGGCAGGGACCAGGGCAGTCGATTTCTTTGCTTTCTCTTTGATCATCGTAATGCTCTCCTAAATGGTGAAAGATTTCAGTAACAAACGAGTCGAAAATGATGTTCTCGCGACGGCGCGTGCCGTTGTGCCGTGGCCTCCCGGACGGAGATCATCGCGCAGCCCCCCAACAAGAATCGGAGGGGCTTGCGACTACTTTGCCGACGTGGCGGCTGCGGGGATGCGACGGGCGACAAAACGGTCAAGGTCTGCGCAGCGGTAATACACGCGCTTACCGATCCGTCCACAAGGTATCTCGTCCTCGTGCATGCCTACGCTCTTCCAGATGGCGAGCGTCGAGGGCTTCAGCCCGAGCCGAGCCGCCGCTTGTTCCCGTGTGAGAAGCTGCTTGGTGACTTTCACTGTGTTGACTCCAAGAAACGAAAAAGGTGCAGGGTCGTTCGCCACGACTCTGCACCACCAAGCGCAGTGATCGGGAATCAAGATGCCTTCATTTTCTTATAGATTGTTTTACTTGTCAAGTCGTCACGGGCTCGTTTTTCGCGTCGAGAGCCACGGGGGCCAACAACGCCGTCTGCTTGCCTAACGGGGGCACCCCCGTGCTGGCCGCGTCCATCGCTTGCCGCTGCGGGTCCATCGACAGCCGGGCGTAGATGGCTATGGCTTGCGGGCCCAGCACCTTGCCTACGATGGTCAAGCTGGTGTTGCCGATGGCATCCAGGAGCCCAGCGAGCGCCGTAGGTCGTGGTCGCCGCCGCCATGCCCGTGCCGCCCGTAGTGGCCGCGAGGCTCTTGTCCTGGCGAAGCGGCCAAGACTGACACGCCCATAGTGCCCACGTCGGGCATCGTGGTCGCGATAGCGACGGCCATGCTGAAGACGGCCACGCCGGTGGCCGTGCAGGTGATCGCGGTGCCAATACCGAGAAAATGTCGATCCGAACGCTGCGCCCGAACCGCTCCAAGGCATGTCCTCCATGCCGTCCCTGGCTGTGGGCCCAGTGTCTGCCGGGAGTCCAAGAGGGTGCATGGAAGGCCCGCGTCAACGGCAGCAGGACATGCCCGGCCAGAAGATCAGCGGCACGCCGGTACGATGGGCCGGGCACCCAAGCGTCCTACGGCCCCGGCACGGACTTGGCCTTGCTGCGGCGAGAGGCCGCTGGCCGAACTTTCGCAGTCTTGGAGGGGCGGCCAGCACGGGATGGGCCCTGATTCACAGCTGGTTGAGCGGCGTCGGGCTCCGGCGCAGGCGAGGGATCGCTGGGCTGGGCCTCCGGCTTCTCGGGCGTCGTGGGAGTGGGGCATTCGATGAGGCCGTACTCCTGTCCGAGCCAGGTCACGGCCTGATCGAGTAGCGTCTGCGGCACCTTCGAGTAGTGTTTATCGGACATGCTCTGCGGTGCGTGGCCGAGGAAGAGGCCCTCAAGGCCAGTGAACTTCTCGTTATCGCGTAGGAGGGTAGAAGATGTTTTCTTGAGCGACTTCAGCGGCTTGGTGATCCCTGCTTCCTTGCACAAGCGGAAGAAGGCGTTCTTCACGTTATCGGTCTTCTTATATCTCCCTTCGCCCGTCAACTCCTCGAACAAGAGTGGGCTACCGTTGAAGTTGAGCAGCACGAGGCCCTCTGAGTCAGCAGATCGCTCCTGCCGAAGCAACCGAATCGTCTCTGGCCATAGCAGGTAATTCACCACCGGGACGTTTTCTTCGTCAGAAGTCTTCGAGCGCTTCCGAACAATGCGCCCATCTTCCCAATCGACCTCTGAGATCAGCAGATCGGATATGTCCTTCTGGGTCATGCCGCAGTTGAGCATCAACAGGATGTAGAGCTTGGTCCTATCGGACGCCTTGCCCAGCAGGGTCTTGATTTCATCCTTGGTGAAAGTAACAACCGCAGTTGACGGCCTACTGATCGTGAGAACCGTGGACCTGCCGTCCAGGATACGGGGTAGGGTCGGAATTGCCTCGATCTGCCAGAGCCAGCGGACGAAAGATTTCACGCTGGTCATATAGTGCGCTGCCGTGGTTCGTCCCCACTCGTTCGATACAACCTTGTCGAGCAAGCCAGCACGGTACTTCATCAGCGAGTCGCCGTCGATCTCACCGACTGCCGTGTCCTTGCCAAGCCAGTCTTGAAAATGTGTGAGGTGCAGTTTCAATGCGTAGTGGCGTCCCACCGTGACCTCACCAGCAGCGGCTTGATGCTCCTTGTCCTTGAGGTATCGCTCTACGTAGGCCCGCAAGGATTGGTCGTCCGATACCGCTCTTCGTTGCTGAATTTCAATCCGATCGCGCCAGACCTCTTTCCGGATGTGAGGTGCGGTGCCGTTCAGTTCCTCTTCGGGGTTGATCACTAGGACGGAATCCGGCAAGGGCGATGCCAGCACTGATGGTCCCGGAAGCCTTGGGACTGAAACCAATACGTCCGACGTTGCCAGTGATTGGTCATGCTCCGCAACCATTATCTCCAAGATGGAGAGCCACTCTGGATCTGCCGCCTGGGGCATGTCAAACAGTGCCTCGAACCAGTCCTCGCGGTCGAGCTTGCTGAGGATGGGGGCGGCAAGCCGCTTCCGCAGGCTCTCCAGCTTCCTAGCGGCAATCTCGGCGTGCTCCCGATCCCCGTGTCGGTTGCACCAGGCCAGGACTTGCTCCCACTGGTCGATAGCCTTCTCATGGTCCCGTTGATGGGGGCGGGGAGCATCGCGGTCGATCTTGATCTTCTCTTCTTCCCAGGCGGCCACGGCGGCATCGTAGGCTTCTCGGTCGGTCTTTCCTCGCCCCCCAGAAAAGTAGTAATACTCGCCCTTGTACTTCTTCCGCCACCGGCCAGCACGTCCGCTGTCCTTGGCTCCCGGCACCCACGTAAGTTTGACGCTGCGGGGCATCGTAGACCTCTCTCACCTTGGACCCGAGATACCCTTGGAGATACCTTCGGAGATACCTTTTCTGTCACGAAAAGGAGAAAATAGGTATCTCCATCATATTGTAAGTCGTTATAAAGTCAATACTTACAATTTCAACCCTAATGTTCGGGACCAAGAGGTCGCTGGTTCAAATCCAGTCGCCCCGACTTGATGTAAGTAGTCGTTGTAAAACAACTTAGACTGCTGGCCAGTAAGCCATGTTGCGGTGTGAAATTGGTGGGACTACCACTTTCACTACCACTCACCGTCGTCGGGTCTAACAACACTCGATTCGTACGGAGGGGGCCGCAATGGCTAAGAAATCCGTTCCTTCCTGCCTGCGTCACGCCGCCTCTGGCAAAGCCTTCTCCCGAGTCACCGGGAAGAATATCCACTTCGGGAAGCATAGCTCCCCAAATCACTCGCCAAGTATCGACCATAAGTTTCCCCAAGAGTGTCTTTTCTGCTGGAGGAGCCACGATGACGATCAGACTGCATTGTCTGTGGGCCGTGTTGGTAGCGCTGTCCGCGGGAGATGCGCGAGCGGCGGCCGGCGTTAGCCCCGGCCCTGCTCATGGGCAGGCCGTGTTGCCGGACATTCCGCGACTGCCGTGGCAAGAGCGCTCGGACTGGATCAATGTCCGGAAGCATGTGACTCCCCCAGCCGTGGGCGACGGCCAGGCGGACGACACGGCGGCGATCCAGGCCGCATTGGATTGCAAGGGGGATGGGAAGACGGTGTACTTGCCGTCGGGCACCTACCGCATCACGAAGACGCTGCTCTTCCAGGGGCCGAGGCACGGCTGCCTGGTTGTCGGCCACGGTCGCGACACGCGGCTCGTGTGGGACGGGCCGGCGGGTGGCCGCATGTTCTGGAGCAACGGCGTGGCCTATAGCCGGTACGTGGGCCTGAGTTGGGACGGCCGGGGAAAGGCGGCCGTAGGGTTCGACCACGCCGCCCAGCAGCGGTTCGAGACCGAGGTCCGCCACGAGCATGAGGCGTTCCGCAATTTCACCGGGTTCGGTATTCGTGTCGGGCATGAGCAAAAGGTGGCCTCGGCCGAGATCCTGTATCACAACTGCCTGTTCGAGAACTGCGGCACGGCCCTGGCCTTCCTCACCTTCAACGACTACGACAATACGATCGACGGCTGCGAGTTTCGCAACTGCGGCACGGGCGTGTTGGACAACAAGGGCAACTTCTACGCCCGCAACTGCCACTTCGCCAGCAGTCGCCAGGCCGACTTCGTCGTCGGCAGCGAGCACGGCAGTTCGATTCGCCGCTGCACTTCGGTCGGTTCCCGGCGGTTCATCGAGGAGCGGGGGACCATCGCCCCGCTGACGGTCCAGGACTGCCACGTCGCCGCCTGGACCGACCCGGAGGGGGCGGTGCAACTCAGCGGCAGCCCGGTGCTGATGTTCGATTGCTCGTTCACCCGGCCGCCCTCCGATCGCCCACCCGTCCGCCTGGCCAACCCGGCGCAGAAACTGATGGTCAGCAACAACCGGCCGACGGCAGTCGAGAGCCTGGTCCAAATCATGCCGGCGGCGAAACTCTACCTGATCCCGCCCGGCCGGCTGGGCGGCGTGATTGCCTCGGCCGAACAACGGTTCCTGCGTGATTCGGCCCCGGAGCCGGGCAGGGTCTTCGACGCCGTGCGCGACTTTGGCGCCAAGGCGGATGGGAAGAGCGACGACACGGCGGCAATCCAGGCCGCGATCGATGCCGCGCGACAGGCGGGCCAGGGGGCGATGACCTACCTGCCGACCGGCCGCTACGTGGTGTCCAAAACGCTCTTGGTGACCGGCCGCGACTATACGGTCGGCGGGAGCGGATACCGCTGCGGCCTGGTTTGGCGGGGCGCGGCGGGCCGGCCCTTGATCGAGGTCTCCGGCGTCCGGAACGTGACCCTGGCGAACCTGGCGGCAGGCAGTCACGATTTCGGACCGATGACCCACGGCAACGACGTTCACGTCACCTCCACGTCCGGTACGCCGTGCCGTCTGACCCTGGACGAAGTCTCCGGATTCGGCATGTACCAGAAGGCGCCGGACACGCATGGCCTGCACTTCGACCAGTTGCCGCCGGGCAGCGTCGTAGAGGCCATCCACGTCCAAGGCAATCTCCGGATTACCGGCAGCGACCGCGCCCTGTTCTTGTTCCGCACTTCCTACGAAGGCACGGTCACGATCCACGGGCCGGCCGCCTCACGGGAAGGCATCGTCGGGTTTCTCACGCGGCTGGCGACCCAATCGAAGCCCACCTTGCGGGTCCGCGACAATCGCTCGGTAGTGATGAGCGACTTCTACAACGAGCAAAGCGACCAGCACATGGTGTTCGAGGGCGCCGCGGGGCAGCCCACGGGAACCGTGACGATCCAAGGCCCCAAGATGCACATGTTCACCCAGGAGCCGGTGTTCGACATCCGCGACTATGCGGGGCGGATCTACTACGGCCAGAGCCAGTTCTACACGGAGCCCAAGGAGCCGCGGTTCGTGTCCAAGGGAACGCGGCCCGTACGTCTGATCCTCGCCGGTCATTTCTGGTACGATACGAAGCCGCGTTTCGAGCTGGGGCCGGAAGTGAAGCTGACGCTGGCGGCCAACCGCGAAGTCCCGGATCGCGGCGTGGACGATGAGGCGATGAAAGCGATTGCCGCAGCCCTGGATGACCTGCGGCGGCTGGGGGAACTGGACCAACGGCTGTCGCGGCCGGGGCTGTGATCTCCGCAAACCTCAAGCAGAAGAAGTCGCTGCGCGGACGTATGAAGTGCCTGGCTGTTCTTGTGAGCCTATCAGGGGGGCTCGCTCGGGCTGGAGCCACCCTACGGACTCGACCGACGTGAAATGACGGGTGCCACGGTTGGCTTGCCCAACCGTGTTCTCGGCACTGCTGGACAAGCCAGCAGTGGCACCCAACGTGTCAACCGAGGACGGTCGGGGCACTACGGACCGGGGAACCCCGTGGTTCGTGCTGCCAGAGCAGGTCCACCGGCAGCTTGACATTCGTGGAATCCGACCTAGGTTTCAGGTAGAGGCAGGATGCCGGGCGCATGGAGGTCGGCCTGTTACCTCCTCTTCGTCCTCGACAAGGGCAAACCAGCCACAAGGCTGGGACGCAAAGCCAAGGGCCGGCGCACCGTTTGGGTGCCGGGCGCCTGGTTGCCGAAAGGATGATGGGAAGTCGGTTGGGTACACGAGGGGGACGCTTTTACTAGAAGGGCTTCGGAGGATACTTACAGGCCGCGCCGCTCGACGTCGATCGGCGTCGTATCCGAAGGGGTCCAAGTTCGGTTTTTGTTCCGGGTCGTCCCGGCTTACGGGACAGGCGCTGGAATGGAGGAATATCTCTATGAAGTCGCTTCTGACGAAGCTGCACCGGTTCATTGCCTCCGAGGATGGGCCAACCGCCGTCGAGTACGCGGTGATGCTCTCGCTGATCGTGATCGTGTGCCTCACGGCCATCACGTCGATCGGCAACAACGCCAGCACCGCGTTCTCGAGAATCGCCAACTCGATCAGCCACTAGTCGGATCGAGGCGAGCGCAGCGCCGGCGGGGCGGTTCGGCTCCGACGGCGCCGCATGGCGGAACACCGGAACTCCCTCTCGGCGTCGCGAGCGATACCGAGAGGGAGTTTCCTTAATCGAGAGAGTCGGCTATGTATCCGCTCCTCCCCCTGGAAATGACGCCCCTGGCGGCCGAATCGCTCGTGTGCCTGACGGCGGCCGTCGGCGTGCTCGTTAGCCTGATGCTGAACCTGAGATGAAAGGACAGGAAGCCGCGATGACGGGAGCGAACTGGTTATTGCACGGCCTGGCCGGTCACTGGCATGTCTGGCTCCTGAGCGGCGTGCTGGTGCTCGCGGCGGTCATTGACGGCTGGCAACTGCGAGTCCCTAATTGGCTGACCTTCCCCTTGATGGCCGGCGGCTGGGCCTTCAGCGCCGCCTGTTTCGGTTGGGCCGGCCTGGGCTGGAGCCTGGCGGGGACTGCCGTCGGCCTGGCTTTGCTCCTGCCGGCCTACGCCATCGGCGGAATGGGCGCCGGCGACGTCAAGCTCCTGGCCGGCGTCGGGGCCTGGGTCTGGGGAACTGCCACCGTATACGCATTTTGCGTTTCCGCGGTCGTGGGCGGGGTCCTGGCCCTGCTAATGATCCTGCTCCGCCGCGGATGGCACCATCATCTTGCGCAGTTGCTGGTCATTATCAACGAGATCCTGGTCGTTCGCCGGCCCACGGCCCTCTCGGCCATCGCCGCCGAGCGGAAAGGTTCCATGCTGCTGCTGCCCTATGGAATTCCCATCGCAATGGGTTCCATCGGATACTTCGCTTGGAGTGGGATGTTGCTCTAAACAGCTAAGTTAAACTGGAGAACACAGCCCGACTTTGCCGAATAAGACGACGAGTCGGGCTAGTCTGCGTAGACTTGCGTGAGTAATCCGTTGAGCGTCGGGTTTGGCGACCCTGTGCCTGGTACGGTGCCAATGGCTTTGTGTCAAGTTACGAGGCTTCCGTCGCCAATGATTTTATGCGGAAGCCCGCAATTGACGGCAAAAACAAATATGCCTTGCGCAACGATTCAGTAGGCAGTATCGAACGAGGCAGTCCATGCGAGCCAAACCACTTGCCCTGCTGGTATTGGCGTTGGGTTGCGGGCTGGTAGCTTCGCTGGGGATTACGCAGGTGATTTCCAAGCGGGGCTCTGAAGCCGCTCCCCCTGATACACAACCTGTGTCCGTCGCCGTCAAGGAAATCCCGTTGGGGGCCATCATCGCCGCTGATTCTATTAAGGCTGAAGAATGGCCGAAGGATCGGGTCCCCACCGGCGCCCTGGGCAAGCAGGAGGAAGTCGAGGGGCGGCGGACCAAGGCGAAGTTCTTTCCCGGCGAGCCGATCCTCGAGCAGAAGCTCTTCGGCAAGGGCGCCGGCGACCCCGGCATCGGCGGCCTGATCCCGAAGGGCCTGCGGGTGGTCTCGGTCCGCGTCGATCCGGTGACGATCCACGGGGGCTTGGTGATGCCGGGCAGCCGCGTCGACATCCAAGTCTACGTGCACTGCGATCCGGCCAACGGGATCACCGAGACGGCCACCCACACGATCCTCCAGGACATCAAGGTCTTTGCCGTCAACGACGTGGTGAGTCTGGACAACTCGGGGGAGAGCAAGTCGATTCCGGGCCGGACGGTCTCGCTCTTGGTGACCCCTAACCAGGCGGAGAAGATCACTTTGGCCGGCGAGATGGGCACGATCCGGCTGATTATGCGGAGCCCGGACGACGACATCCAGGCCCCAACGCGGGGCGAGACGCCGACGGGGCTGTTCGGGGGGCATAGCGAAGGGTCGCACCGGGAGAAGGAGAAGCTCGTGGCGGACCCCGAGCCGCCCAAGGAGCCGCCGGCTGCGTCAAGCGCGGGAAAGAGTTTCGGCGATTACTTGGGTTCGCTGCCGGGCAAGTCGGCGGCGGCCAAGCCCGACCCGGTCGTACCCCCACCAGCCGCGCCCGATGCGGCCCGTTGGTCGATGCGGGTGCTCCGGGGTTCGGAGGTGAGCGAGGTGGAGTTGGAAGAGAATGCCTCGGCCGGCCCGTCCGATACGGGCGGCGGGTGGCGGATGGTCAACGGCCTGCCGGAGTTGAAGGGTCGCCCGGAGCCGCACGACGCGAAGCGGCCGGTCGTGCCCGCCGAGCCCGAGGTGGGCCGGCAACCGGTGAAGCCCGCCCAGGAGGGGCCGAAGCCCGGACAGGACCAGCCGAGGGTCGGCCAACTGTAGCTCCGTCCGGAAGCCTGAGCGGGTGGCGGCGCGTCGGGCCTGGCGGAAAAGGAAGTCAAGGATGACTCAGGACTTGTTCCCCCGATGCCGGCGAGCGCTAGGGACCGTTCTGGTCCTGGCAGTGTCCGCCGTTGGAGGCATCACTGCGGCCCACGCCCAGCAACCGTCCCTGCCCCCGTCGGGTCTGATCAATCTCGCCGTGCCCCCGCCGGGTGTGCTCAATCTCGCTCCGCCCGCGCCGTTCGTGTACAAGATTCAGGGGGCCAACGACCGCGTCGAGCTGATCGTCAGCACCAGTCGCATTCTGACGCTGGACCAGAAGATCCCCCAGGCGCAGGTCAACAATCCGGACATATTGGATCTGGTCCCCCTCTCGCCGACGCAGGTGCAGATCTCGGCCAAGCGGCCCGGCGTGACCCAGGTCAACTTGTGGGGCGAAGACAAGCGGATTTACACCATCGACGTGGTCGTCTTCGGCGATGCCCGCGAGTTGGCCCTCGTGCTCCGCTCCAAGTTCCCCAAAACGGCCCTGGACGTGAGCCCCGTCGGTAGCGCGGTGCTGATTTCGGGCTTCGTCGGTCAGCAGGATCTTGTTCCGCGGATCATCCAGATCGCCCAGGAATATTATCCCAAGGTCATCAACAACATGACCGTCAGCGGCGTGCAACTGGTGCTGCTGCACGTGAAGGTCATGGAGGTGTCGCGAACCAAGCTGCGGAACCTGGGCTTCGACTTCTCCAAAATCACCAACGGCAACTTGCTGATGTCGGGGGTCAGCGGCCTGATCACGACGGCCACGGGGACGCCGTTCGGTCCGCCCGGCGGGGCCCCGGACAACACGCTCAAGTTCAGCGTGCTCACCAACGGCGGCAGCAGCACCGCGTTTTTCGGGGTCCTGGCCGCGATGCGGGAAGACAACCTGTCGAAAATCCTTTCCGAGCCGAACATTTCGGCCGTCAGCGGCCGGCCCAGCTACATCCTCGTCGGCGGCGAAATAGGCTATGTCATCAGCAACGGTCTAGCCGGCACGCCGCAGGTCGGGTGGAAGCAGTACGGCACGCGGCTGGACTTCGTCCCCATCGTGCTGGGAAACGGCCGCATCCACCTGGACCTCCGGCCCAGCGTCAGCGAGCCCGACCAGGCCAACAGCATCGACGGCATTCCGGCGATAAAGACCCGCGAGGCCGAAACGGGGGTCGAACTGCTGGCCGGGCAGACCCTGGCCATCGGCGGGCTGATCGAGCAGCGGATCGAGGCCAGCAACAAGGGCCTGCCCTGGATCAGCGAGGTGCCCTATTTGGGAGCGGCCTTCCGGACGGTCGAAGAAACAACAAACGAGGTGGAATTGCTCATTATGGTTACGCCCGAGCTGGTCGACGGCATGGACGCGCATCAGGTGCCGCCCTGCGGGCCGGGCCTGGAAACGACCAGTCCCAGCGACTGGGAGCTGTTCTTCAAGGGACACTTGGAGGTGCCGGTCTGCTGCCCGGGCCCCGCGGCTGGGCCGGAGACGGCGGCCACAGCGGCAGGCGCCGCACCGGCCGCGCCGGCCGGCCAGCCCACTGCCGCTGGCGGAGGCCCCCAAGCGTCGTACCTGGTAGCCGCCCGGCCGGACAGTGGCCGGCCGCAGGCCGCTCAGAACCCCAACTCATTGGCCGGGCCGGCCGCACCCCCCGCCGCGCCGCCCGCTTCCCGGGAGATCGAGCCGCCCTTTGTCGGCCCGATCGGCTACGACGTAGTAAAGTAGATTGGGCGCTCGCAGTTTGCGCCCTTGCCTCTGAACCATGGGCTGCCCATGACCAACGTCCTTCGACTCGCCATCGTCGATCCCGACGACTCGAAGCGCGAGACGCTCAAGAACATGCTCTTGGGCATGGACATGATCTGGCTCGAGGCCGAATGCTCGCGCTACGAGTTCTTCGCCGACGTGGTGGCCCAGACCAATCCCGACATCGGCCTGGTGGCGCTGGACTCCGACCCGGACAAGGCGTTGGAGCTGGTGGCACGGCTGAGCGAGAACTCGCCGCTGTGCGCGGTGCTGGTCACCAGCTCGGTCAGCGATGGGCAGTTGATCCTCCGCGCCATGCGCTCCGGGGCCAAGGAGTTCCTCACGCACCCCGTGCGGATCGACGACCTGCTGGGGGCCTTGGGCCGCATCGCCGAGCGCCGCGCCGGGCCCGGCGACAACCGCCCCCGCGGCAGCCAGGTGCTCGCCATCGCCGGCTCGCTGGGCGGAGTGGGCACCACCAGCCTGGCCGTCAACCTCGCCTGCATCCTCGCCCAGAACCCGAAGAACTCCGTGGCCCTGGTCGATCTCGACCTCTGCCTGGGCGACGCCGACGTCTTCCTCGACGCCATTCCCGATTACACCCTCGTCGACGTGGCCCAGAACGTCACCCGGTTGGACTTCAGCCTCTTGAAACGCTCGCTCACCAAGCACTCCTCGGGGGTCTACCTGCTGCCCCGCCCCGTGCAATTGGAAGACATGGCGCTGATCACCGCCGACGACCTGCGGCGGGTGATCGGCCTGCTGAAGGCCACCTTCACGCACCTCGTGCTGGACCTCTCCAAGGGCTATAGCCCCATCGACCTGGTGGCCCTGGAAATGGCCAGCCATATCCTCCTGGTCACGCAGCTCGACCTGCCCTGCCTGCGGAACGTGGTCCGCCTGATGTCCTCCTTCAACGAAATGGACGGCATCGCCGACAAGGTGAAGATCGTGGTCAACCGTGCGGGCCTGGAAAGCGGCCACATCACGCTCAAGAAGGCCGAAGAGACCATCGGCAAGGAAGTCTTCTGGCAGCTTCCCAACGATTACCGGACGATGATCGACGCCCGCAATAACGGCGTGCCGCTGGTCGAGCAATCGCCGAAGGCGGCCGTCACGCAGTCGATCGCCGCCCTGGCCGCCGCGTTGTTCAGCGAGGAAAAGGCCCCCGCCGCCGAGGCCGCCGTCAAGCGCTCCGGCCTGGGCAGCCTCCTCAAACTCTGGCCGGCCAAGGCAAAAGGATAGGCGGCTGCGAAGCGGTGCATCGCCGCAGCGCTTCTGCGATCCTTGCAGAACGGGATCCGCGTTAGCCGGGATTATTCACCGGGGCTCGCAGTGACCCGATTTATCGGGTCGGGGGAGTGCAAACGGGTCAAGGACCGCATGAATGCGGTCACTACGAACGATTGGTGAATAATCCGCGTTAGCGGCCTGCGGCGCCGATTGCCGGTTCAACCGGCACCGTCCCGCCGAAGGCCGGGCCGACGCGCATCTTGGGCCGGCGGCCGCGAACCGTAACCTGCATTTTCCCGTCCCGCCAACGCCAATCCACCAGGCCCACACTCGTCGGCAGTCCGCCGACGCGCATCGGCCGGCCGACCCACGGCTTGGGCACCCCGCCGCCGATTACCAGCACTGGTTCGCTGCCTGACTCGTCGACGTAGGCCAGCATGTCGACCTGCAGGGCCAGGATCTCGCCGGCCGTCCAGTAGTGCGGCGTGACGTGCGGCGGGCTTACCCAGCCGCGGACGTTCTCCCACAAATGGAACGTGTTCTCCTCACGCGTGCCTTCCCACCAGGTATACAGACCGGGCGATGTTTGTACACCGCAAAACCACTCGAAGTTCTGCCACACGCGGTCGGGGCGGTCCAGCAGGAGCCACTGATGGGTCATCGCCGCGCTGAAGTACGTCCAAGGCAGATACGACCGCGGGTCGGAGTTCCGCTCCAGGTGCTCACGATACGCCGGCATCTCCGCGGCGGCGACCCAGGTCGGCCACAGACCTGAGATGTAGGTCCGCTGTTCGTTCCACTGCGGAGCCTTGAGCCACGCCTTCCGCAAGCGGCCGGCGGCCGCCAGCCAACGCTCTCCTTGTTCCTGGTGTTTCAAGCGCTTGGCCAGCGCGGCCGCCGCGCGCAGCCCCTGGTAACTGACCGCGGTGATGTACGATGCCGGCCGCCCGAAATCCATCCGTCCGGCGATGAGCCCGTTGCGGGCCGGATCGCAGACCAGGTCCAAGTCGCTCCGCCGGCGATGCTCCGGAACGATCGGTCCCATGTAGGGCAGCCGCAGTTGCCGCTCGGCCGAGGCCATTTTCAAGATGAGATCGGCTTTGCGCCGGGCATGGGGCCAAAGCCACTCGTCCAGCGCCGGGTCTTGCAATCGCACGGCGACGTCTTCCATGGTCCGCAGGCCTTGGCCCGGCGCGTCTCCCTCGGCGCCGAAGCCGCCGAAGAAGTCGTTCTCGGCAAAGTAGCTGCAAAGTTCCCTGGCCACCTGCAGTTGGCCGGCCCGCACGAGTCCCGCCACAACCGCTACCCCGTCGCGCTGCCAGGCCAGCGGATAGTTGGTGGGCTCGCCGGGCGGAGTGCGCCGATCCAGGAGTCCCATCATCAGGTGGGCGACCTGCGCGTCGAGACAGTCTACGAAACGCTGGTCCGGCAGATCCAAGGTCAGGGTGGAGCGCACGGCGGGGTAGTCCAGCGGGATCGGCTTGGCAGGCCCCGAGTCGCGTAACGTGAGCCTGGTCGCCTGGCCGGCCGCCAATTCGATCCGGGCGTAGCCCCATCCGTCCTCGCCCCGCCACTGGTGTGCCTGGGGCCGCTCCGTCTTCCAGCCGCGATCGCCCTCGTGGCCTACCAGGACGGCCTCGGGTTCGGGCTCGGCGCTCGCGGACCAGCGGTCGTTGATCCTCAATCGCTTGCCGTCCCAATCGAGCCGCCCGATCGGACCACCGGCCGGCCCGATGCTGCGGACGACCAGCTCCAGCCGCTCGCCAGGGTCGCCGCGCTCGCGGAGATCGAGCGTCGCCGTCCCGATAGCCGTGCAGGCCCAGGTCGCCTCGTAATGCGGCGAGACGGTCGTAATGACGGGAACGCCTTTCGGGTCGGGCCAGCAGAATCGCTGCCGAATTTGTTCCAGCGGCAGCCCGTCGCTGGTCGCCCTCAGGTTGCCGGCAGAGTCTCTGACCCAGATCGAGACGCCGAAGCTGCCCACGGCGGGGCTGAAGCTGCCGCCCGGCTCATGGTATCCTTTTTCAGGCTGTTGGCTGCCGGGAACGGCGAGCACGACGTGCGCCGCGCCGCGCGGCCACGGATCGTCGCTGCGGCCGGCCATGGCCCTCTTGACGATCTCGCGTTGCGTGGGCGCCGCATCGCCCGCCAACAGTGCTGCCGCGCGGCAGGCACACAGCAGCATGCCCGCAAGACAGCACAGTCGGTAAACGCAGCCTGCTGGCTGCATGTGCAACCTCTACAAACTGTAAACGCCCCCGGAGGGCTTGCCCCCCCGGAGCGCTGATTCTTCACTACAACGCCGCAACAAAGCGACTTACTCGTCTTCCGGTGGCTTCCGCCCGGCCCGGCGGGCCGGGCGGAAGCCACCGGAAGAGTATTATCGGAGCGATCCCCCGGTAGTGGTAAATCAGCGTTCCGCCGGCACAAGGCCGGACGGGGACGTTTGCTGCATGTGCAACCTCTACAGTGGGCGAACCCAAACGTTGCGGAAGCGCACCGGGTTGCCGTGGTCCTGGAGATATAGCGGCCCCTTTTCGGCGATACCGCTGAGCGGGGCCGCCACCGTGGGATCGCCTCCGACCGGGATATGGTCCTGAATGAGCACGCCGTTTTGCAGCACGGTGAACGAGCCGGGCCGGACCTTGCCGTCCGCGAGCTTCTTCGGCGCGTGGAAGATGATGTCGTAAGTCTGCCACTCGCCCGGCTTACGGCAGCAGTTGACCAGCGGCGCGTTATGGCCATAGAACGCCCCGCACTGGCCGTTGAAGTAGGTCTTGTTGTTGTAAGAGTCGAGCACCTGGATTTCGTAGCGGCCCATGAGATAGACGCCGCTGTTGCCGCGGCCCTGCCCGTCGCCTCTCACGACCGAAGGCTCGGCCCACTCCACGTGCACCTGGCAATCGGCGAACTCCTGCTTCGAGAGAATGCCGCCGTGGGGCGTGGTTTCCATCACGCCGTTGGCCAGGTTCCATTTCGGCTCGGCACTGCGCTCGCCGCGGAACTTGGACAGGTCTTTGCCGTCGAACAGCACGACGGCATCCGACGGCGGCCCGCCCACGGGACCGGGGTCGATCACCGGCGGTTCCTGGTCTGGCTTGGGGGCGGCTGACACGGCAAGGCCGCTGCTGAAGGCCGCCAGGGCCAGGCCCGCCAAAGCCGCGGCCCTCATCGCTCTCGTTAGCCAAAACGTCGCTTTCATAGATGTGCTTTCCAGTGATCGTGGACGGGGTTCTTGCCCTTGTCACGCCTGCCGCAACCCCTCCGCGGCAGGCCGACGACTGTGATCTTGATCGGCCGAGCCGGCGTTGTCAAGCGCTCGGGTGTGCCCTTTGTGTCCTTTGTGGTTCAATCACTGAACTAACCACAAAGGACACGAAGGAATTCCGTCATTCCTCCCGGATGTCTTCGGCAAACGCCTGGGCGTTGAGATCCGCGCCGGTGGCGTGGCGGGAGAGTTGCTGCCAGTCGAGGGTCCGGCCGGGCACATAGACCCGCTCCCGCATGTAGCGCCCAACCGCGGGATGGCCGACGTAAACCGCCTCGGCCGGGGCTACCCCACCGAGCACCTCCCGCGCGATGCTGTGGTGCATCTGCGCGGCGAACAGCTCGCCCAGCATGTAATTGTGATAATAGGCGGGCGACATGACGAGGTGGATCTTGCTGGCGTAGTCGGGCTCGTTGCGGCCCTCCGGCCGCCGGACCTCCTGGTAACGCTCGACCAGGTCCCACCACAGCCGGCCCAGCTCCTGGTCCGGGTTGGCGTACAGCTCCTTCTCGAAGCGGAACATCACCTGGCACCACCGCGAGAAGATCAACAACCGGTTGCGCCGCACGCGGACGGTCGATTTTCTGAAGCCCTGCGGGTCGGGCACCGCCACGCCCATCGCGCGGAGCCAGCCGGCGTCGTCGGCCAGCTTCTCGAACATCATGGCCACGGCTTCGGTCGAGAGGATATGGGCTTCGGCCCGCAAGGCGTAGGGCAGCCTGGCCGGGATGTTCTTGCTGGAATAGGTGGCGTGGCCCAGCTCATGGAGCATCGTGCCCAGCCACATCTTGTCGGGCACGATGTTGGCCAGCACGCGGACGTCGCCCTGGCGATCGATATCAGTGCAGAAGGCGTGCGGGTTCTTGCCCTTCCGCTCGTAAAGATCGCTCCGCTGCAGCACGTCGTCGATCGGCAGCCCGATGCCGGCGTAGAACTCCCGGCACAGCTTCTGGATGTCGAGCGCGGCGTACAGGTCGTCGCCGCGGCGGCCGAACACCTCGGGCGACTCCTGAAAGAACGGATCGTGATAATGCCAGGGGCGCAGGGCGGCGGTGGGGATGCCGTAGTCGCGGGCCAGGATCGCGTCGATCTCGGCCTTGGCCGCCCGGAACGGCTCGCGGGTCAGCCCGTCCAGCTCGTCGAACAGCTTCAGCACCTGTTCCTGGCTCTGTTCGCCGACGGCAAGCTGCATGACGTGGTAGTCCTTGAAGCCCAGCCGCCGGGCGGCCTCGTTGCGCAGCTTCACCAGGCGGCGGAGCTTGGGCTCCAGCAGGCGGCCCACCTGCTTGCTCGCCTCCCACACCGCGCGGCGCCGCGCCGAGTCCTTCGACTCCCGCAACACGCGGCGGATCTCGTTGTCGGTCAGCTCGCGGCCCTCGACCACCGCCCGGAAGACCGAAAACTGCTGCTCCGCCTGGTTCGACAGGGCGATGATCCGCTTGAGCAGCTCCGGATCGACCTGCCGCGGCAGATACTCCAGGTACAGGACGGCGATTTGCCGGGCCGCCAGCCCATCGCCGATCGGCCGCCGGCGGATGGCCTTTAACTCGGCGAAGGGGCCGGGCTCGGAAAGCCGCACTTCCAACCGTGCCTCGGCCTCTGCCTTCCGCTGGTAGTCTGCGTCCTTGCCCGATACGTTGGCGTCCCACCACCGGCGGCTGACCTCGATCTCCATGGGCCGGATGGCTTCTTCATACGACTTGATGAAGCGGCGGGCCCGGGCGTCGTTGTCTTCCTGCAACGTATCGGCGGCCAGCGCGGGACCGATAGACACGGCCAGGAGCGTCAGCCCCAGGCTGAAGGCGAGCTGAGAGAGCGACATGGAAACTCCGTTGGGCTGGATTCTGAAGGACCTCGTAAAGCGTTAAACGGCGATCGCTACGAGCCATATCAGCTATTGTGTTCCAGTTCGGTTTGGATCACAATAGCTGAGGGCCGGGTTCGGGACGGGTACCCGAAATTTCCAAGCTCAAGGCTCATAGCTCACAGCTCACAGCTCTAATCAGGGAGATCAGTGATGTCCGAATCGAAGCAAGTCAACCGGCGCGGTTTTCTCGGCACATCGGCGGCGGCACTGGCCGTAGGCAGCGCGGCCTTGACCGCTGAAGGAGGCACGACGCCCCCGACGGTCTCGACCCAGGCCACGCCGGCGGTCCCCCACGCCCAGCCCGGCCCCAACGGCATGCCCTACGGCATGTTGGGAAAGGTCCGCCTCAGCCGCTTGCTGCTGGGCGGCAACCTGGTCACCGGCTGCATGCACTGCCGCGACCTGAAGTACGTGGGCGAGCTGTTTCGGGCCTACGTCACCGAGGACAAGATCATGCAGACTTTCAAGCTGGCCGAGCAACACGGCATCAACGCCGTGTTCGAGAGCGGGGCGCAATTCGTGCATCGCTACAACAAGGAGTTCGGCGGCCACATGCAGATCATCCCCAGTATCCATCCCGAACTCAGCCAGAGCGACGCCGAGATCAACGACGAGATCAAGCGGAACGTGGATGCGGGCGTGCCCGCCCTGTACGTCTGGGGCGCGCGCAGCGACGACCTGGTCCGCGTGGGCCGGGTCGACGTGATTGCCAAGGCCGTCGAGCTGGCCAAGAAGTTCAACATCCCGGTCGGCGTGGGCGGGCATTCGCTCCTGGTCCCCAAGGCCTGCGAGCAGGCCAAGGTCCCCTGCGACTTCTACGTCAAGACCTTCCACAACGACGACTATCCCACGGCCACGCCCAAGGCGCTGCGGAAGGAGTGGTTCCAGGGCCCGGGCTTCTTCGACAACATGTGGTGCATCGACCCCCAGGAGACGGCCGAATTCATGGCCTCGGTGGCCAAGCCCTGGATCGCCTTCAAGGTCCTGGCGGCCGGGGCGATCCTGCCGCGGCAAGGCTTCGCCCACGCCTTCCGAAACGGCGCCGATTTCATCGCCGTCGGCATGTTCGACTTCCAGATCAAGGAAGATTGCGAACTGGCCACGCGCATCGTCGAAATGACCAGGCCGCAACGCAAACGGCCCTGGTACTCGTGACCGATCGGGCGAGCGGCGGAAACCTGTGTTGTGGCCGGTCTCCGACCGAGCCACGCCGTCGACCGAAGGTCTCCTTATCCGCGGAGACCTTCGGTCCACGCGGCGGCGGGGTCGGGAGCCCCGCGCCGAACTGTGTCGGGCCGCGGCGGGGTCGGGAGACCCGCGCCGAACTGTGCAAGCGGCCCTGGTACTCGTGACCGGTCGGGCGAGCGGCGGAAACTCACTTGACTCCTGCCGCGGTGTACTCGTCCAGCAATCGGCGGAAGATCCGGTATTCGTCGAGCGACACGCCCGGCGGCGTCTGATGGTCGACGCTGGGAATGAATCCGCCGCTGGCCATGAGCGGGCGCAGCCGCTCGAACTCGCGGCGCATGGCCTTTTCGCCCTTGTTCATGGTCATCTTGTCGAAGTGCCCCACCAGGCACAATTTCGGGAATTGCTCCCTTAAAGCCGTCCCATCGACGCCCGCCTGCCGTTCCAGCGGCAACACGCCGTGGATTCCCTCGCGCAAGAGCCAGGGCACCATGCGGGTCACGTCGCCGTCCGTGTCGACGAGGATCACGGCGCCCATCTCCTGCAGCCGGGGTACGACGCGGCGGTAGTACGGCGCAATGAACTCGTCGAAATGCCGCTCGGAGATCATCGGGCCGTTGTTGTACGAAACGTCCTCGGCGATCGTGGCGAAGGTGGGCACGCACGCACGCTCGACCCGGGCGAGTAGCTTCAAGTTGAACTCGGTCAGATCCTCGTTGATCTTGTGGATCAGCTCCGGCTGATCGTAGAAGGCGAGGCTGATCTTCGTGAAACCCATCAGGGTGCGCGGGAACCAGAAATAGCCTTCCAGGGTGATCCACACGACCGCCTCGCCCTCGGCCTGCCGCCCCGCCCAGGGACGCATCGACGCGATCGCTCGCGAATGATCCGGAAACAAGCGCGGACGGACCTTCAGGTAGTCGTCCATGTTCGCGACGATCCCCTCGACGTGATGCTGCACGGCTTCGATCGTCGAGTCGGTCGTCGAGAACCAGAACTGCCGGTAAGGATCGAGGCCGAAGTATTGGGCGATGTCGAACACTTCGTTGAGCCGGCACGGCAGGCCTTCGCTCTTCCACCGCGCGATCGTCTGGTCCCACCACATGGCCCATTCCCAACGTGGCAGCCGATCAACGCTTTGAAAGTTCATCACCGCTCGGAATCGTTCAACGTGGTTCATAGACCCCTCGGCGCTCGGGCAAGGCCCCGGCGGGTCCCGCCGGACAGTGCAGATCGCATTATAACGCCAGGATTCCGCCTTCACCCCTCAAAGCCTGTTAATCAAACCTGCGAAAAGGCAAGGAAACGTGGTGCCCGGCCTTCGCCGGCTGGAAATCCCGCCGCAAGCGGTTGACGCCAAGGGCCGTTTTGCAGCAGAATGGTGGGGAGGTTGTGATGGAGTTTCATCCGGTCTCGCCCCGGCCCCTTCCCCAACTTATGGGTTGCACGGTTGTAGCCGGGCCGTGTTGTTTTGCTCAGTTTTGCTCACAGGAGAAATAGTTCATGGCAGTGTCAGTCAGTGCGGAGAAGTGCGACGGTTGTGAAACGTGCGTTGATAGTTGCCCCCTGGCGGCGATCGCGATGAAAGACGGCCTGGCCGTCGTCGACGCGGAAACCTGCGGTGATTGCGGGACGTGTGTCGACGCCTGCCCCTCCCAGGCCATTACCTTGGACTAATGAAGCAGAGCAACGACAACCCCGAAGGGCCGATCGAAATCGCCCTGGCCGGCGACTTGACCGAGAACCAGGCGGACTTGTACGACAAGCTGCTGGGGGTCGAGCCCGGGGGCGAGTGCATTCTGTATTTCGATTCGCTGGGCGGCAGCCCGTACTGCGGCATCGCCTTGACCTCGCTGATCGTGCTGCGGGGCCTAGCGGCCACGGGCATCGTGGCGGGGGAATGCTCGTCGGCCGCATTGTGGCCGTTTGCCGCCTGCCGCCGCCGCCTGGTCACGCCCTTCAGCGTGCTGCTGTTTCACACCATGAAGTGGCAGAGCGAGGAGAACGTGGGCCTGCCGGAGGCGGCCGAATGGGCCCGGCATTTCGCCCAACTGGAAACCGATATGGACGCCCTGCTGGCCCGCTTGTTCGGCGTGCCGCCCGAGCGCTTGAGCGTGTGGGCCCGATCGGGTCGATACGTGACCGGCCCGGAGCTGGCCGAAGCGGGGCTGGCCGAGCTGGTCGAACTGAAGCCCTTGGGCGCCGCCCAACTCCGCAGGAAGCAATGAGTGCCAACGAGGGTGGCACTGGCGTCCCGCCAGTGCGTTACAGCAGCCCGGCCGACGACTTGCTCGTCCGCATCGGCCGCCGGGCCATGGCGTGCGAGTTCGAGATCTGTCTGCCGGCCGCTCAGTATGCCGAAGGGGTCGAAACGGCCTTGGCCGCCCTCGACTTGGTCGAGCAACTAGACGGGCAGATGTCGGTCTTCCGCTCCGGCGGCGAGCTGTGGCGGGTGAACCAGACCGCGGCCGACGGGCCGGTCCAGGTCGAGCCCGGGCTGTTCGAGCTTCTGGAGCGGGCCCTGCAGTTGGGTCGCGAAACGCGTGGGGCCTACGACATTACGGCCGGCCCGCTGTGGCAGGCCTGGGGCTTCGCCCGCCGGGCGGGGGCAGTCCCTTCGGCCGACGAGATCGCCGAGGCCCGCAGCCGCGTGGGCGGCCACCTCGTCCAGATCGATCCGGCAAACCGCACCGTCCGCTTCCTGCGGCCGGGCGTGCAACTCAACCTGGGCAGCATCGGCAAGGGCTATGCCGTAGACCGCTGTGCGGGACAGTCCCATTTTCGGCCTGTCCGGAGGGACAGGCGGACGAAAATTGGGACAGTCCCCGGGCCAGCCAGCAGTGGCGCCCACGATCGGAGCGGGCTGGTCGGTCGGGCTCCGCGACCCGCTCTCGATGGACCGGCGGCTGGGCGAGATTTGGCTCAAGGATCGGGCCCTGGGCACCTCCGGGGCCCAGTTCCAGTCCTTTCGGCATCGCGGGCGGCGTTACGGCCACATCCTCGACCCGCGGACCGGCTGGCCGGCCGAAGGAGTGCTCTCGGCGACGGTGCTCGCCCCGACGGCGGCCCTGGCCGATGCCCTTTCCACCGCCTGCTATGTCCTCGGCCCGCAGGCCGCCCTGGCCTACTGCCGCGAGCAGCCCGAACTGGCCGCCGTGATCGTCTGCCCGGGCCGCGGGGGCGGCGGATTGGAAATCCACGCCACACAGCCCGCTCCCTGGTCTGCCGAGCACACGTTAGAATGAAGGCCATGCCCAAGACATAAGCAGGGCAGCAGTCGAAAGCGCATGAACTCCATGCCCAGGACCAGAATCCAACTCGTCGCCTTGGCCATCGCCTTGCTGGGCGGCAGCTTGGCCTGTGCGGAGCCGCCGCAGCCGGCCACGCCGCAGTTACTGGGCGCCATGTGCGCCGCTTACTTGCCCCCCGCGAGATTGTCTGTGGTTTCGGGCCGAGTGGTCAACGCCGGAGGGTGGCGCTTCGGCTCCAGCACTTCGTCCACCACCAGCGGCGACGTCACCGAACAGGCCGTCTATCAGGGGAGCAACGACTCCGGGTCGTTCCACTACGAGCGGAAGAGCCCGCAGGAGGAGTTCTTGCTGGAGTTGAACTCGCAGGGCGAGTTCCGCTTCCGCCGCGTCAAGGGGAGCGCCGGCGACGCGAAGTTCGTGCCCGTCGAGCTGCTGCAAACGCCGGGCGATTGGCTGTCGCTGGGCGTGGGGCCGCAAGGCCGTCGCAAGGTCTACCGCGCGCCGACCCTCTGGCACTTCCTGTTGGCCTATCCCGGCGAGAGCCGCGAGCATTTGATCCCCATACTCCAGGCGTTGCAGCCGCGGTGGCAGCTCGCCCAGCAGGCGGCCGCCATCGAGAGCGAGTTGCTCAAGCTGGCCGGCTCGGGCGTGCCAGACTCGGAGCGGCAGCAATGGGTCCGATGGGTCGAGCAGCTTGGCGATGCCCGCTTCATGCGTCGCGAGGCGGCCGACGAGCAGTTGCGGGCCTCCGGCCCGGCCGGGCTGGGCTACCTGAAAGGGCTGGATCCGCGGCAGCTCGACGCGGAGCAGCAGTTCCGCTTGCGGCGGATCGTCGCCAGCCTGTCGCAGCGGGCGGCGGAGGACGCGGCCGGCCCGGTGGCCGCCGCCTTGCTGGAAGACCCGCTGGCCTGGCTGGCGCTGCTATCGCGGCCGGAAGAGGCCACTCGCCGCAAGGCCGTCCGGCGGCTGACCGCGATCTTGGGCCGGCCGATTGCCGTGGACACGGCCGCCGACCCGGCAAGCCAGTCGCAGGCGGTGCAGCAACTCCGCGAGGAAATCGAGCGGAAGGCAGGGGCCAAGCCCGGCGACTCGCAGAAGCCGGCCGAAAAGTGAGTAGCCTTCCGCTTTCCGCGGCGGGGGATTACAATAGGGCCAGCCGGGCGGGGACGGTCCCCACGGACGCCATGCCCGGCAAGCCGCTAGTGCCATTCGGCCCACGGCTGGGAGCCTTGCAGTGATGCCCTTGATCATCTTGCGCTCGACCTTCATCCTGGCGACCGCCGGGCTGGCGGTGTCGTTCATCAACTCGAGCGCCTTTCCCCGCGACCCGGAGTGGCTCTCCTGGGTCGTGCTGGGCGGCCTGCTGCTGTTGGCCTGCAGCGTGATCGCGCTGGACGTGGCCATCCGCCGCAAGCCGCTGGACGTGATCTCCTCGGTGTACTTCGGCCTGGTGGTGGGAATGTTCCTGGCCTATATCGTGGGGCTGGTCCTCAAACCCTTGGCCCCCACGGTGATCCCCGATCGCCTGCACAACGCGGCCGTGCTGGTGCTGGGCCTGGTGCTGTGTTACGCCTGCATCAGCCTGCTGCTGCAAACCAAGGGCGATTTCCGCTTCATCATTCCCTACGTCGAGTTCGCCCGCGAGATCAAGGGCATCAAGCCCTGCGTGCTGGACACGAGCGTGGTCATCGACGGGCGGATCGCCGACGTGGTGGAGACGCGGATCATCGACGGGCCGCTGATCATGCCCCAGTTCGTCATCAGCGAGCTGCAGGCCATCGCCGACAGCTCGGACCGCCTCCGCCGCAGCCGCGGCCGCCGCGGGCTGGATATCCTCAATCGCTTGCGGACCAACGCCAAGGCCGACGTGCAGATCTTCGATCGCGACCTGCCCGAGCTGGCCGGCCAGCCGGTCGATCTGAAGCTCGTGGTTCTGGCCAAGCACCTCAAGGGCAAGCTGGTCACCAACGATTACAACCTGAACAAGGTGGCCCGCCTGCAAGGCGTGGAAGTGGTCAACCTGAACGACCTGGCCAACGCCCTCAAGCCCATCTTCCTGCCCGGCGAGCAGGTGGCGGTGCGGGTCGTCAAGGCGGGCGAGGAGCCCGGCCAGGGCGTCGGATATCTGGAAGACGGCACGATGGTCGTCGTCGAGTCGGGCCGCGAGTACATCGGCCGCCAGGTCAACATCACCGTCACCAGCGTCCTGCAGACCAGCGCCGGACGGATGGTCTTCGGCAAGTGCGAGCCGGCCGTGAAATAGCGGTTGCGGGTAACCGTTCACGGCGTGTAATGTATCAGGCACACTCCGTGTGCCGTCCACTGAATCGGAAGAAGGCATATCGGACGGCACACGGAGTGTGGCGTGCTACATTGGCAAACGCAAAGGGGACGGTCCCGTTTCCGCGGCACGGAAACCGGGGCCGTCCCCCGTTGAAGTCTTCGCCCGCCGATTTCCCGCCGGGTGTACTCCCACTCTGCCCGGCTAGATACTAGCGGTAGTAGTAGGAGTAGCTGTTGTTATAGTTGTATGACGAGCGCGTGGCCTTGTGCGGCTGCCTAGCGGGTTGGGCAGCCGGGGTATCGGCGTCGTCGGGAATCAGTTGCGGGGCGCTGGTCGAGCCCTGGCCGTTTGGTCGATAGCCGGCCCGTGGCGAGGCGGGCACCACGCGGTCCTGCCCCGGGGCACACTGACAGCCCGGGCTATATGAGCAGCCTGAGCCACACCCGCAGCTTGGACCACACCCGCCGCACTCGCCCCAGTAGGCGTTGCCGCAGCAGGGTCCGCCGCACCACGTCGGGCAGCAGAACAGCCGGGCGACCCACCGCAGGGGGTGGAAACAGCCGCAGGGTCCACAGCCACAGCCGCCGCAGGGCGGGCCGCACTGGCAGTCGCCGCAGCACGGGCCACAGCCGGGCTCAAACTCGCAGCAGTCGGCCGCACACGGACGGCCGCAAATCGGCCGCCGCATCGGCCCACACGCCGGCCCGCACCCGGGCTCGCACTCGCAGCAGTCGGCGGCACACATTCGGCCGCAAACCGGCCGGCGGATCGGCCCGCACACCTGCCCACACGCCGGGCCACACGCCCGCCCGCACGCCGGGCCACATCCCGGCCCGCAATCCGGCTCGCCGATCACACAATCGCCCACCGCACACGGGCAACCGAAGAGCGGTCCGCGACACATACCGCAGCAGCCAGCCGTTACGACCAACAGGCCGCAGGCGAGGCTAAACAGGATCATCCGTCGGGTCATTGCTATGGTCCTCCTTATACGCAAACCCACATCAAGCTGCGCAGTCCTCCGGGGCAGCCCCCCAGCCGCATGCCCGCCCAACTTTAGGGCCGGCGTTCGTCACTACCAGTCGTTATCGGCAGAAGAATTGGAAAAATCGAGATATCTGGTAAAACCAGAACCTCCGCTAGGGTTTCTCCGGTTTCGCATCGGCGGCCGAAGGGAGCGGTCCTTGGGTAGCTGAAAACTCGGCCACGCGGCGCGGAATCCGAATTCCCCGGTTCCCTGTGCCCTAATTGCGTGCCACTGCTGGCTTGTCCAGCA
>JBEKTY010000025.1:0-69369 GCA_049515555.1 Thermoguttaceae bacterium | reverse complement strand
GTCCCGTGACGGCCGCCACCGTGCAGCGACCGGCGACCTGGAGGGAAAATTGGGCAAGCTGCCGGCAATCTGGAGAAAGTTCAGCCTTGGTGGTCTAACAATTGTGATTTGCGGCACTAGTGCGCAGCACGCCTGACCACGTGCTCGTCTCGCAGCGACGCATCCAGTCGCAATCGGCGGAGGTTCATTCCAACGCCGCCGCGCTTCCGTGAAGGGGGTGTGGCGGCAATTTTTTTGCGCAAGCGATCAGAGGAAAGCGGTCAGCAGTCAGCGATCAGCGGTCAGCGAGCACGGTTCGGCACGGCTCGGTCGGAGACCGGCCACAACACAGGAAGGATTCACAGCCTCTCAGCCATCAGCGGGTTGGAGGGCGATAGCTTATAGAGCCGCTAGCTGATCGCTGAAAGCTGATCGCTCACTCCTTGAAGCGGAGCGAGCCGACAAACTGCTCGTCGGCGGCGCCGAAGGCCTCCAGCCGCCTCTGCCCGATGCGGAAGGCCAGCGCCGCTTGGTGGCCCGGCTCGTCGGAGACGTGATAGTAGTGCCAGCGGGCGGGCACGTCGCCGTCGGTCTCCTTGGCTTGTGCCAGTTTGGCACAGAGCGCGCGCGCGACAATGTGCCATGCTGACACGATGCAGAAAATCTCGCTGCCGCGATTTGCAGCGCGAAAAACCGTAATCTATTGATATCGAGGATGCGGGCACAACGGCCCCCTCCCAAACCAGTGATTGTTCGAAAGGAACGGCCATGCCAGACCAGGCTGGGAACGACATGGCGAAGATCGGAGACCGGGATGAGGCGAGCGAGGCGCTAATCGCTTCGGAGCTTCGCTATCGCCGGCTCTTTGAGACGGCCCAGGACGGTATTCTAATCCTCGATGCCGAGACGGGGCTGATCGTGGATGCAAATCCGTTCTTGGTCGACATGTTGGGTTTCTCGCACGAGGCATTCGTCGGAAAGAAGATCTGGGAAATCGGATGCTTCAAGGACACCGTCGCCAACCACGCCAACTTCACGGAATTGCAGCGGAAGGGGTACATCCGCTACGACAACATGCCGTTGCAAACCGCCGCTGGGCGGCAGATCGACGTGGAGTTCGTCAGCAACGTCTATCTGGTAAACGACCACAAGGTGATCCAGTGCAACATCCGCGACATCACCGCGCGCAAGCGGGCGGAGGAGGCGGAACGCACAACCCGTCAGTACCTCAGTAGCTTGTTCAACTATGCGAACGTGCCCATCATCGTTTGGGATCCGCAATTCAGAATCACCCGCTTCAACCCCGCCTTCGAGTTCTTGAGCGGCAGAAGCGCTGACGAGGTCATTGGAGAGTGCCTGGAGATTCTCTTCCCGCCCACGCTTGTTGAAAGCTCGATGGAACGCATCAAGGAAACGCTGTCGGGCAATCGCTGGGAGAGCGTCGAGATCAGTATCCTTCATATCGACGGGTCCGTACGGACCGTCCTTTGGAACTCAGCCGCGATCTTCGGCCCTGACGGGAACACAGTGGTGGCGACCATCGCGCAAGGTCACGACATCACCAATCGCAAGCGGGCGGAGGCAAAGCTGCTTGAGATGAACCGCCGCCAGGAAGATGCCACGGCACTCGCCAACGAGATGGCCGTGCGGGCCGAGGCGGCTAACGTGGCTAAGAGCGACTTCCTGGCCAACATGAGTCACGAGCTCCGCACTCCGCTGAACGCCGTCATCGGTTTCTCCGAGGGGCTCTTGGAACGCACCGATATCCATCCCTTGAACGAGCACCAGAAGGACCGCCTCGAAAAGATCAAGACCAGCGGCGAGCACCTCCTGCAACTTATCAACGGAATGCTGGACATCGCCAAGGCCGAGTCGGGAAAGATCGATCTCCAAATCACGACGTTCGACGTCGAACCGGTCGTGCGGGAGGTCGTCGCAATGGCCGAATCGCTCGTCAAGGACAAGTCCGCGGTCCACTTCAGCCTCGATCTGGAAGAGCATCTGCCGCCGATCACTTCCGACCGCGACAAGATCCGGCAGATTCTGGCCAACCTGCTCAGCAACGCGATCAAGTTCACGGAACGAGGATCGATCGCGCTGCGGGCCCGCCGCAAGAACGGCTCGCTCCTCTTGAGCGTGGAGGACACCGGCGCGGGAATCCCCGCGGAGTGTCTGGACCGGCTGTTCGAACGGTTCTATCAGGGGGAGCCGAAAAAACATCGCGCGCTGAAGGGGACGGGCTTGGGGTTGGCGATCTCGAAGGCCTTCGCCGCTCTCCTGGGCGGCACGCTGACGGTCGAGAGCGTCGAGGGGCAAGGCAGCACCTTCACGTTGACCGTCCCGTTGATTTTCGATCGGCGCAAGGGCGTCGATCGCCGCAACGTTGTGGAGCAGCAGCCCCGGAAATTCGCAGAACCATAGGAGTCCGCACATGAGACACGTTCTCTTGGTCGAAGACAACCCCCTGAACCAAACCGTCGTCAAAGACCTTTTCCGTTACGACAATCTGCCCGGCGAGCTGGTCTGCGCGGGCAGCGCCGAGGAGGCGCTGCGGATTCTGCCATCGCTCGATCCGCTGGTGGTGCTGATGGATCTGGTGTTGCCGGGGATGAGCGGCATCGAGGCCACCAAGCTCATCAAGGGCGATCCGGCGACCAAGGGCATCCGGGTCTGGGCGATCACCGCCCGCAACGCCCGCACCGATATCGACGAGGCCCTCGCCGCCGGCTG
Organism: Thermoguttaceae bacterium; assembly: GCA_049515555.1. Lineage (GTDB taxonomy): Bacteria > Planctomycetota > Planctomycetia > Pirellulales > Thermoguttaceae > JBEKTY01. Next base: position 66,660 of record JBEKTY010000025.1, on the reverse strand, counting down.
CGACGGCTACTTCACCAAGCCAATCAATCCGAAGCATCTGGCCGAGCAACTGCGGGTGTTTGCGAGTGAGGACATTCTGAATCTCGTACACCAAAGCGTGGGACAGACCCATGAACACGATCCTGCTGATTGAAGACAACTTCAGCAACTTCTCGTTGCTGGAGGATATCTTTCTGTTCGACGACATCCCCGCCCGGCTCGCGAGCGTGGAAACCGGCGAGGAGGCGCTGAACCGGGCGATCGAGCTCCAGCCGGTCCTGATCCTCATGGACCTGCGCCTGCCGGGGATCGACGGCCTGGAAACCACCCAGATCCTCAAACACAACCCGCTGACCAAGGATATCCCGGTCTGGGCCATCACCGCCTACGCCATGAACGGAGACGAGGAGCGTGCGCGGGCGGCCGGCTGCTGCGAGTACATCACCAAACCCGTGCGCGCCATGGAGCTGGCCAACCGGCTCCGCACCTTTTTGCGCCGTCTGGAACGACGAACGGTACTGACGTGAACCAGCCAGCAATCGTGATTGTCGACGACGACGACAACAACCGCAGCGTGCTTTGCGACGCGTTGGGTGGTGAAGCGTATAGGCTTCTGGAGGCCGCCAGCGGCCAGCAGGCCCTGGACATCGCCAACAAGGAATTGCCCGACCTGATCCTGCTGGACGTGCTCATGCCGGGTATGGACGGCCTTGCCACCCTGCACCAGCTCAAGGCGCAGGAAAAGACCCGCCACATCCCGGTGATCATGGTCACCGCCCTGAACATGGACTCCCAGATTTCCCTATGCCTGGACGGAGGGGCCATCGACCACATCGCCAAGCCGTTTTCGGGGCTGGTGGTGCGGGCGCGGGTGCGGGCGGCCCTCCGCAACCGTGTCGCCGCGGCCGGGAAACAGGCCGCCCATCGCGGCAAGTTGCTGGGCTTCATCGGCGCTAAAGGGGGCGTAGGCACGACCACCATGGCCCTGAATGTAGCCCTGGCCCTGGTCGCGCCGGAAAGACCCGTCACGGTCGTCGAGATGCGGCCCTCCATGGGCAGCGTGGCCCAGCAACTCGGTGTTGTGGCGTCGCTGAACGTCGAGCCCCTGCTGGACTGCCAGAACTCCGGCGACATCAACGCGCGGACCTTGAGCAGTTGCCTGACGCCCCACCCGACGGGCCTGCAACTGCTGCTGGCCCCGCCCAGCTTCGACGATCAGCGGGAAATCACGGCGCAACAGGCTGAAGAGATCCTCAAAGGACTCGCCAGCATGGCGGAGTACGTGATTGTCGATTTCCCTTGCCAGCCCACGCGGGCGGTCAGGGCCGGCCTGCACTGCTGCAATTTCGTCGTCCTGGCGGTCGAGTTGGAGGCTACCTGCCTGGCTTCAGCCCAGGCGGTGCTCAAGGGGCTCAACTCTTGGGGAGTTGGGGGCAACTCCGTGGGCGTGGTGCTGCTCCATCACCGGGCGGCCAGCTCGTCGATCACCGTGGGCTACGCCCGCACGTACCTGGGATGCAGCGTCATCGGCGTGATCCCGCCGGAGCCGGACCTGTCTCTGGCCGCGATGAAGGCCGGGCAGCCTTTGGTCCTCTCCCACCCCGAGAGCACCGCCGCCGTGGCCCTGACCGAACTGGCGACCCGGCTGATGGCCGACCAAGTGCCGGCCCTGGCGTTCTAGGGAGCACGAAGACTGTACCTTGATCGACATCAGGAGTAATCGCCATGAGTTGCAGCAAAGAACCCGATAATGCCGTTCTCGAACACCCCGCCCCCCTTCGCACGCCGACCGTACTGTGCATAGACGACGACCCGCATGTCTCCGAGGTCATCCAGGATTGGCTGGAGGCCTATGAGGTGAAACTGCTGCGGGCGTTCTTCGGCACGCAAGGCATCTGGATGGCGGTCACGCAGAAGCCCGACGTTATCATTACCGACCTGCGCATGCCCCAAGGGGACGGCGCTACGGTCATCGAGTGCCTCAAGCGGAACAGGCAGACCGCCGCCATCCCCATCATCGTGCTGACCGCCCGGCACGAGCCCGGGCTGCAACGCGATCTCGAAAGGATCGGGGCATCGAGATACCTGACCAAGCCGATCCATTTCAACGACCTGCTCGGCGAGTTACAGCGGCGTATCGAGGTCCGACCGAAGCCGTTCGAGGAGCAGTAACCCCAGACGCCCTCACTGGGCTAGTCTTTCCCTACGAAACGTAGCGAGGCGACCAGCGGCTCGTCGGCGGCGCCGAAGGCCTCCAGCCGCTTTTGCTCGATGCGGAAGGCCAGCGCCGCCTGATGGCCCCGCTCGTCGGAGAGGTGATAGTAGTGCCAGCGGGCGGGCACGTCGCCGTCGGTCCCCTTGACGACGAGCCGCAGGATGCGTTTGCCCCCGCTATCCACGCGCTCGTCGGCCTGGAGGAACTGGCCGAAATTCTTCCCCAGGGCCTCTTGCACGTCGGCCTGGAAGCGCTCCAGCGAGATGCGGCGGCCGGGCTCGACGTTAGGCAGCAGCGAGATGCGGCACAGGGCCAGGTCCCGGCCGGCGTCGACGCGGCGGAAGACGTCCAGGTCGCGGTAGTGCTCGATGAGGAACCATGAGCGGTCGTGGAGCATCCGCCAGCCGCCGGCGGGCGACTCGTATTGCAGCATGCGCAAGGCGCGGGTGGGCCGCAGCGGCAGGCCCGCCAGGGCCGCGTCGGCCAGCGGCTCCGATGCCTCCTGAGGCGCGATCTTGATCTGCACCAGGACCGTCACGTCCATGCCGCGCTCGACCAGCCCCACGTCTTGCGTCTGCTTGACCCGCATGGCGAACCAATCGATGCGCTCGGTGCGGCGGTCGAAGCGGCACTTGGCCTTCAGGTCGATCTGGTGGGCGGCCCCGTAGAGCGTGCCCTCGACCCGGCCTTCGAGCTCCAGCCGCGCAATTTCCGGCGTGACTTCTTTCAGGACGATTTCCACGCTGTTGGCCGTCACCGCCTCCAGGTCCAACAGCACGCCCATGACCTGGTCGGAGGCCTGCCATTTCTGGCCCACGGCCACGGGGCCGGCCGGCAGCAGCTCGTCCAGGGCCAGGCTGTTGCCCGGCGCACTGACCAACTCCAGTTCATCGAGGTTCAACGGTCCCTGCGGACAGAACGGTGTGACCTGCAAAGCGGCGATCTCCAGGCATATCAGGTGCCGGTCAGACCGCAGCAGCGGTTTCTGCACCGTTTGCCCTTCCTGAACGGTGGCCGCCGCCTCGTGGTAATAACGCACCGCGCGCCAGCCGGGCGACTGGCCGGGCAATTCCAACGGGGATTTGGGGATTTGGGGATTTGGGGATTTGGGGCTGCGCCCCAGTGGTGACTGGCGGGGCAGTTCCAGCGTCTTCTCGTCATACTCGCGGCGGCAGGAGACGCTTACCGCGATTCGCTCCCGACTTTTTTCCTGTGGGTCGAGTTTCCCGATCTCATCGCCCTGGACCTCCAGAACGGTAGTAACCCGGTCGATGCGGCCGACCTGCCGGGCACTGCGGAGCCGGTAGGTCTGCGAGTCGCCCTCAGCGGCAACAGCAAATTCCACGGCCAGCAGGGAAGCGGTCATTATCCATAACGAAGCCACGGCGTATCGCATGATCATTCCATTTCGTGCCCGAAAGGCCGATGAGCGCCAGTACCTCTGATAGGGTATCGGCTGCGGGAAAAAATATCAATACCCCCCCTTGAAACTTTTTGACAAGATGAGTAGTCTAAAACAAAGCCGCTTTCGCAGAAGCAGTTATGGAGCGCCGCCCGCCAGACTTGTGGCAGTTGAAAGGGTCTTTGCGCAGCGGTCTGGTGTTATTCCACCCTATGGGTCGGTTTTTGTATCGGGGGAGAACTATTTAACCCCGTGGTTGGGTTCTTGGTGCTGTTATCATGGGAACGCGGCCGGTTGGGGTTGGCAGTTTTTGGACCTTTGGCCATCGGTCGAGCGTACAAGACAAGGCCATTTGGAAAGCCGGATATCCGGGAAGTTGTTGAGGCGGTGCAATCTGCAGGAGAATACGTGGGCCTGGGATGAGCAATTTAGGGCAAGCTCCGTCCTAGGGAGTGGTGAAAGGCGCATCCGATGCATACGGATTACGTGATCCCGGCCATGCGAGAGTTGCGGGACCAGCAGGTTCGTTTTGCGCCCCGGGAGAAGAAGCTCGAGCAGGTCAGCCAGGCCGAGCGGCTGCTGGCGGAGATCGACGGCGAGCGGACCTACACCTACGAATACCTGTGCTACCGGATCACGCGTTTCCGGCCTCTGGCGTATCGGGGGGTGAAGTTCTCGGGGGGTGATGCGGGGCACGATCTGCGGCTGTTCGTGGAAGACCTGTCCGATTCGGCCGACGTGCCGGCCGAGACGGCCGGGGAGCGGGTGTTGACCGTCGAGGAGCTGGCCGGGCGGTTCAGCGTCTCGACCAAGACGATTTCCCGCTGGCGTGGATTGGGGCTGATCAGCCGCCGGTTCGTGATGGACGGCCGCAAGCGGGTGGGGTTCTTGGAGAGCTCCGTGGACCGCTTCGTGGCCCAGAATTCGGACCGCGTGCGGCGCGGCAGCCAATTCAGCCAACTGAACGATGAGGAGCGCGACGCGATCATCCGCCGGGCCCGGCGGCTGGCGCAAGCCGGCGGCTCGGCGGCGGAGGTCGTCCGGCGGCTGGCCCGCAAAACAGGCCGCAGCCCGGAAACCATCCGCTGCACATTGAAACAATTCGACCAGGAACACGCGGACCTGGCGATCTTCCCCGACAACCAGGGCCCCATCCGCCTGGAGACCAAGCGGAAGATCTATCAGGAGTACCATCGGGGCGAGTCGGCGGAGGCCCTGTCGCGGCAGTTTCGCCGCACGCGGGCCAGCATCTACCGGATCATTGCGGAGATGCGGGCCCAGGGCATTGCCGAACTGCCGCTGGATTTCATTCCCAACGCGGAATTCGGCCGGGCCCTGCGGGACGCGAAGCGCGAGAGACGGATCCTCAAGCCCATGCCGGCCAGCGAGGAGGCGGTGAGGAAGTCGCGGCTCCCGGCGGGGTTGCCGCCCTACCTGGCCAGCCTGTACGAGGTGCCGCTGTTGAGCCGCGTCCAGGAGGCGCACCTGTTCCGCAAGATGAACTTCCTCAAGTGCAAGGCCGCCCGGCTCCGCCAAAAGCTGGACCGCAACCAGCCGAAGAGCAGCCTGATGGACCAGATCGAGCGGCTGTACGAAGAGGCGGTGCTCACGAAGAACCAGGTCATTCGGGCGAATCTGCGGCTGGTGGTGTCGATCGCCAAGCGGCACGTCGGCCCGGTGGAGAACTTCTTCGAGCTGGTCAGCGACGGGAACATGTCGTTGATGCGGGCAGTGGAGAAGTTCGATTATGCCCGGGGGTACAAGTTCAGTACCTACGCCAGTTGGGCGATCATGAAGAATTTCGCCCGCACCATACCCGACGAGCGGCGTTACCGCGACCGGTTCCGCACCAGCCACGCGGAGATGTTCGGCACGACGGAGGATGGGCGGTCGGACCAGTTGCAGCAGGAGTCGTCGCAAACGCAGCGGGAGTCGCAGGTGGAAAAAATCCTGGGGCGGCTTGACGAGCGGGAGCAGAAGATTATCATTAGGCGTTTCGGCCTGCAGCGGGGGCACGAGCCGCTTACGCTCAAACAGGTGGGTGCGGAGCTGGGCGTAACCAAGGAGCGAATCCGGCAGATTGAGGCCCGGGCGCTTGGTAAGTTGCGCAAGGCGGTCGAGGAAGAGCGGATTGACTTCCCCGGTTGATCCCCGTGCGGTGCAATAGCGGTGGCACACGAGGGGGGCCAGAGACCGGCGGGTCGGGCGGCCATGTCTCCGATCCGGCGGTCTTTCGCTTTCGGCGGTAATTTCATGCCTTGTCCGCCTTGCACGGCGGGGGAGGTTCGGTATACTAATAGATTCGCGTGTCGGCTCGACCGGCTAGCGTAGCTCAACCGGTAGAGCGGCTGATTTGTAATCAGCAGGTTGTGGGTTCAAGTCCCTCCGCTAGCTCGTACAAGGAAACCCCACGAGAGATTTTTTGAGGCGGGGCCGGCGGGGAGCGAGGCCGGACGATCCGGCAGACGATCCGGCAGACGATCCGGCAGGGGCCCAGTGGCTCGGCGGCGAGCCAGTCCGGACGGCCCGGCAGCGGCCCCGGGGTGGCGGCCGAGCAGGCGCCGAGCCTGGCGAGAACGGCAAGCCCGCAGCGGGGGGTTTCCCGAGTGGTCAAAGGGGTCAGACTGTAAATCTGATGGCAATGCCTTCGAAGGTTCAAATCCTTCACCCCCCATTGGTGAAAAACGAAGCACGGTCACTGCGGGTGTAGCTCAACGGTAGAGCTGCAGCCTTCCAAGCTGCTTACGAGGGTTCGACTCCCTTCACCCGCTTGAGGCACCCCAGCACGGAGATTTACGCAGATCACGTCGCCGATAGGCTGCTGTAGCTCAGTTGGTAGAGCGCGTCCTTGGTAAGGACGAGGTCAAGGGTTCAAACCCCCTCAGCAGCTCTTGGGCGGCCGGAGTCGTTCCTCTCGGTCCGAGTTGATCCTTACCCGCTAGCAAAAGCAGGGAGATAGAATGGCGAAGGAAGTTTTCCAACGAACCAAACCGCACGTCAACGTCGGCACCATCGGCCACATTGACCATGGGAAGACGACGCTGACGGGGGCCATTTTGGCCACCCAGTCGGCCAAGGGAATGGCGAAGTTCAAGTCGTACGCCGATATCGCCAAGGGCGGTACGGTGCGCGACGCCACCAAGACCGTGACCATTGCGGTGGCCCACGTCGAGTACGAGACGCAGACCCGGCACTATGCCCACATCGACTGTCCGGGCCATGCCGACTTCATCAAGAACATGATCACCGGGGCGGCCCAGATGGACGGGGCGATCCTGGTGGTGTCGGCCGCCGACGGGCCGATGCCCCAGACCCGCGAGCACGTGCTGCTGGCCCGCCAGGTGAACGTCCCCGCCCTGGTCGTGTTCCTCAACAAGGTCGACCTGGTGGACGACCCGGAACTGCTGGAGTTGGTCGAGTTGGAGCTGCGGGAGCTGTTGAACCACTACGGTTTTCCGGGCGACGAGATTCCGATCGTCCGCGGCGACTCGCTGGGGGCCTATCAGAACCCGAAGGACCCCAAGGCGACGCAGTGTATCCAGGAGCTGCTGGACGCGGTCGACCGCTACATTCCGCAGCCGCAGCGGGAGGTCGACAAGCCCTTCCTGATGTGGCCACGGGCCGCATCGAGCGGGGGCTGGTCAAGGTGGGCGACGAAGTCGAGATCGTCGGCTTCTCGCCCGATAGCCGCAAGACGGTGTGCACCGGCGTGGAAATGTTCAACAAGACGCTCGATTCGGGGCAGGCGGGCGACAACGTGGGCTGCCTGCTGCGGGGCGTCAAGCGGGAAGATATCGAGCGCGGCCAGGTGCTGGCCAAGCCCGGCTCCATCACGCCGCACACCAACTTCGAGGCCGAAGTCTACGTCCTGTCCAAGGAGGAAGGCGGCCGGCACACGCCGTTTTTCAGCGGCTACCGCCCGCAGTTCTACTTCCGCACGACGGACGTCACCGGCACGGCGACGCTGCTGGGAGACGTCGAGATGTGCATGCCCGGCGACAACGTGCGACTGCAGATCGAGCTCATCTCGCCCATCGCCATGGACGCCAACGTGCGGTTTGCCATTCGCGAAGGCGGCCGGACGGTGGGCTCGGGCGTAGTCACCAAGGTGCTGAAGTAGGGGCGTGAGTAATGTAGCGGGCCTCCCGGCCCGCGCCAGCCCGGCCGATACATAGGGGCGTAGCTCAAATGGTAGAGCACTGGTCTCCAAAACCAGGTGTTGGGAGTTCAAGTCCCCCCGCCCCTGCCATTGAATCCGATGGCGGCCTGCGGCCGCAGACGACAAGGAATTAGCGATCAGGGATTGGAGTTCCTGGCCGAACAGAAACCGTAGGGTGGGTCGAGCGCAGAAGAGCCCCACCAGTATCCGCAAGAAACTGATGGTGGGGCTCGCTGCACTCGACCCACCCTACGAGGGGACGACCGCTCCGGTGGGCGAATTTTTCAAAGAACTGTTGCGGGCCACCGCGTACAAGCGGAGCCAAGGCCGCATCACCCGGCAGGTCACGTTCGGCGCACTGGCCGTGACCGTGCTGTTGGGCGTGTGGCGGATGAGCCTCACGCTGCGCGCCGCCCTCGGAGCGGGCGAGTGGGCGTACCTGCTCCACGTCCCTTACACCGCCTGGTATTACCTGCCCGTGCGGCCGGCGGTCGTGTATTACTGCCTGCCGGCGATCCTGCTGCTGGTCGGCTGGTGGACGGCCTACCGGGCCGTCAACCTGCCCGCCTTCGCCGATTTCCTGATCGCCGTCGAGGCGGAAATGAACAAGGTCTCCTGGCCCAGCCGGTCCGAGCTGATGCGGGCCTCGATGGTCGTCATGGCCTCGATCTTGTTCTTGGGATTCATCCTGGCCGGGTACGACTTTTTATGGATCTGGATGTTCCACTTCCTGCATTTTTTTAGTTCCTAGGCGACTGTTAGGGGAACCGAAGGCGTGAGCGAGCAGCCCCTTGAAGGCACCGACGTTCTGCACGGGCTGCCCGGAGCAAGTCCTGCTCCAGGGCCCGCGGAGCCGATCGCAGCGGCCCCGGATTTCGTCGCGGACGGGGCGGGCGAGTCTGCCGCTCCGCCGCCGCCCGTGGCCGAGGCCGAGGCGAAGCCGCCAGCGGTGGCCGAGCCCGTGGCCGAAGTCGAGGCGAAGCCGCCAGCGGTAGTCGAGCCCGTGGCCGAAGTCGAGGCGAAGCCGCCAGCAGTGGTCGAGCCCGTGGCCGAAGTCGAGGCGAAGCCGCCAGCGGTGGTCGAGCCGGTGCCCGAAGTCGAGGCGAAGCCGCCAGCGGTGGTCGAGCCCGTGGCCGAAGTCGAGGCGAAGCCGCCAGCGGTGGTCGAGCCGGTGCCCGAGGCCGAGGCGAAGCCGCCAGCGGTGGTCGAGTCGGTGCCCGAAGTCGAGGCGAAGCCGCCAGCGGTGGTTGAGCCCGTGGCCGAGGCCAAGTCCGATCAAATGGACTGGTATATCCTCAAGGTGCAGAGCAATCGCGAGGAGTCGATTCGCGAGGGGCTGTTGCGGCGGGTGGCGATCGCCGGGCTGGGCCGCTTCTTCGGCGAGGCGATTGTGCCCACCGAGAAGGTCACGGAGTTCAAGGGGGGCAAGAAGCGGGTCATCAAGCGGAAGCTGTATCCCGGCTACCTGGTCGTGCAGATGGAGATCAACGAGGACACGTGGTTCCTGGTCCGCGAGACGCCGGGGATCGGCGATTTTACGGGTGGCTCCGGGCATCCGACGCCCATGCTCCCGCACGAAGTGGCGCGGATCGTCTCCAAACAGGAAGAGAAGAGCGAAAAGGCCCCCAAGCTGAAGATCGGCTTTGCGGCCGGCGAGCGGGTGAAGATCAACGAGGGGACCTTCGAGAACTTCGAGGGCGAGGTAGAGAGCATCGACGAGACCAACGGCCGGGTGACCGTGATGATCAACATCTTCGGCCGCTCGACGCCGGTGGAGTTGGAATACTGGCAGATTGAAGCGGTGTAGGGGAATAGCGGCCAGCGGTCAGCTATCAGCAGTCAGCTCCAGCGGCTGAAAGTCGATAGTTGAACGCTGAAAGCTGAACGCTGAAAGCTCTTTTGACATGGCGAAGCAGTTAGTAAATGAAGTGAAGTTTCAGGTGCCCGGGGGGCAGGCCACGCCGGCCCCGCCGGTGGGTACCGCCTTGGGCCGCTACGGGATCAACCTGGGGCAGTTCGTGTCGCAGTTCAACGACCGGACGAAGGACGCCGGGGGGATGCCCATTCCGGTGGTGGTCAAGGTGTACAACGACCGCTCCTTCGAGTTCGTGACGAAGAGTCCGCCCGCCGCCGCGCTGTTGAAGCAGGCGGCGGGGATCGCCAAGGGCTCCGGCGTGCCGAACAAGGATAAGGTGGGCAAGGTAACGATGGCCCAGATCGACGAGATCTGCAAGACCAAGATGGCGGACCTGAATGCGCGGGACGCCGAACACGCGCGACGGCTGATTGCCGGCACCGCCCGCAGTATGGGACTGGAAGTTATCGACTAAGGGCGCCTAAGATTGGAGTAGGAGGCGGCCGCGGCCGCCGCTGGGACTACGAAAAGGGGAAGCCATGCCGAAGTTGTCCAAACGTATGAAGACCCTCGCGGCGAAGGTGCCGGCCGATACGGCCCTCCCGCTGGCCGAAGCGGTGAGCCTGTTGAAAACGTTCAACACCACCAAGTTCGACCAGACGGTGGAGATCGTGATGCGGTTGGGCGTCGACGCCAAGCAGGCGGACCAGATCGTCCGCGGCTCGATCGTCCTGCCGCACGGGATCGGCAAGACGCTGCGGGTGGTGGTGTTTGCCAAGGGCGACAAGATGGACGAGGCGCGGCAGGCGGGGGCGGACGAGGTGGGCGGGCCGGAGCTGGCCGAGCGGATCAAGGGCGGCTGGACCGAGTTCGACGTGTGCATCGCCGCCCCGGACATGATGGGTGTGGTGGGCCCGTTGGGCAAGGTGCTGGGCCCCCGCGGTCTGATGCCCTCGCCGCGGGCCGGCACCGTGACGCCCGACGTGGCCAAGGTCATCCGCGAGTACAAGGCGGGCAAGGTCGAGTTCCGCAACGATGCCGGCGGCAACGTGCACGCCGTGGTCGGCAAGCTCAGTTTCGACGCCGCCAAGCTCGTCGATAACATCGCCGCCTTCATGCATCACGTGTTGAACATGAAGCCCGCCTCGGTTCGCGGGCAGTACGTCAAGGGGATCTCGATCAAGGGGACCATGAGCCCCGCCGTCCGCGTGCAGGCGGCGTAGCAAGATCAACAAGTCCGCCCTCTGGCCCACGCGAGCCACGGGCGAACAAGAAAGTCCGGCCGGTGGCCCATGCGAGTCACGGGCTAATAAAGAATCCGGCCTGCGGTAACTTTTGCAAGAGCAAGTGTCCGACCGATGAGCAAGTACGTCAAGAACCTGGTGGCCGATGACATTCGCCGGCGTCTGGCCGACGTGCAGGACGCCCTGCTGGTGAACATGGTGGGCCTCAGCGCCAACGCCAGCCACCGGTTGCGGGCGGAGCTGCGGGCCAAGAACGTGCACGTGCTGGTGGTGAAGAACTCTTTGGCGGCGCGGGCCACGGCGGGCACGCCCCTGGGGCCGATGTTCGACGGCCTGAGCGGTACGGCGGCCGTCTGCTGGGGCAGCGAGGACATCGTCAGCCTGGCTAAGGAGATCACGCGGATCCTCCGCGGCGATCAATACCCCGCCTTCCAGCCCCGCGGCGGCGTGATGGACGGCCAGCAGTTGGCCGCAGAGCAGGTGGCGCAGGTGGCCAAGTGGCCCAGCCGCGCCGAGCAGCTCAGCCTGCTGCTCGGGCAGATCCTCAGCCCGGGGGCCAACCTCGTCAGCCAGCTCCTCTCGGCCGGCGGCGCGCTGGCCAGCCAGATTGCCGAGCGTGCCAAGGGCGAGTCGGGCGAAGGTCTTGAAGAATCGGCCGCGATCCAGGAACCGGTGGCCGCGGCGCAAGATGAATCGGCTGCGGCCCAGGAGCCGGCGGCCGGCGCGCAACAGAAATCAACGTAGTAACCCATATCGAATTTCGTCGCCGGCCGGTAGCTCGGGGCACCGTGACCGCGACGCCAAGTGAGAAAGGACCGAAGAGCGATGGCGACTGCTGAAGTGACCCGCACTTTTTCTTCGTTGAGCCAGGAGCTGGGGGAGAAGATTGTCGGGCTGACGTTGAAAGAGGCCAAGGAGTTGAGCGATTACCTGGAGCAGGTACACGGGATCAAGCCGGCGGCGGGTGGGGCGGTGATGATGGCCGCTCCCAGCGAGTCGGCCGCGCCCGCGGCCGCCGCCGAGAAGACCGAATTCGACGTGATCGTCGAGGGCTACGGCGACGGCAAGAAGATCGGCGTGATCAAGGTGGTCCGTGCGGCCACGAGCCTGGGCCTGAAAGAGGCCAAGGACCTGGTCGAGGCCATCCCCGCCAAAGTCAAGGAAAAGCTGTCGAAAGAGGATGCCGAGAAGCTCAAGAAGGAATTGGAAGAGGCCGGGGCTACGGTCTCCATCAAGTAGCGTCCGACGCACGCAGCGCACGAAGGTATTCTGCCCATGGACTCCCCCGCGCGGGGAGCCGAGTGTTTTGCGCGGTCAGAGAAAAATCCGCCGGCTCAGTGTTCGGTGTTCGGTGTTCAGCGTTCAGTGCTTGGCTGGGCGCCGCAGCCCGAATACTGAAAACCTATTCCACCAAAGGCGGAGAACAACCCGCCGGCTCAGTGTTCGGGGTACGGTGCTCAGTGTATGGCTGAACACTGAACACCGAACACTGGAAACCTATCCCAGCAAAGGTGAGCGCTTATGGCTACTGCCGCCCAACGACGCCTGCAGCCCAAGGAAATCCGCCGCTTCGGCACGCAGCGCGGCCCTTACCCGATCCCCGATCTGACGCAGATCCAGACGCGGGGCTACGGGGCGTTCCTGCAGCACGAGGTGCCCTGGCAATCCCGCATGGACCAGGGGATCGAGGCCGTGCTGCGGGAGATCTTCCCCATCGAGAGCTACGACAAGACGCTGCGGCTGGAGTATGTCCGCTACGAGCTGGGCAAGCCCCGCTACGAGCCCGACGAATGCCGCCAGTTGCGGCTGACCTACGGCCGGCCGTTCAAGGTCTGGCTGCGCCTGACCAAGGAGCAGCCGGTCGAGGAGGAAGTGTACCTGGGCGACGTGCCGATCATGCTCGGCGGCGGCGAGTTCATCATCAACGGGGCGGAGCGGGTGGTGGTCAACCAGTTGCACCGCAGCCCGGGCGTGGATTTCGTCAGCGAGATCGAAGGCGGCGGCGAGCGGCGGCTGCATAGCTGCCGCATCATCCCCGAGCGCGGCAGTTGGATCGAGCTGAACGTGACCCGCAAGGAAAGCCTGGCCGTCCGCATCGACCAGAGCGGCAAGTTCTCGATCATGACCCTGCTGCGGGCGATGGACCCCAAGTACGGCGACGACGCCGCGCTGCTGCGGGTCTTCTATCCCACCGAGTGCGTGAAGATCAGCGACGGCCGCAGCGCCCCGAAAATCGAGGGCAAGCTGGCCGTGGGCGACGTGATCTATCCCGCCGACAGCTCCCGCGCCGGCGAGGTCCTCATCGAGAGCGGGCAGAAGATCACCAAGAACGCCGCCGAGCAGGTGTGCACCTCGGGCCTGACGGAAGTCGAGGTCATGGCCGATCCGAAGAACCCGCTGCTGTTGAACTCGCTGGCCGAGGACGCCACCGGCAGCCACGAGGAGGCCCTGCTGCGGATCTACCAGCGGCTGCGGCCGGGCAACCCGCCCAACCTCGACAAGGCCAAGGCCCTCTTCGGCGAGAAGTTCTATGACACCAACCGCTACCGCCTGGGGCGCGTGGGCCGCTTCCGCATCAACCGCAAGCTGGGGCTGAACATCGCCGAAGAGGAGATGACGCTGCGGCCCGACGACCTGATCGCCGCCATCCAGTATCTCAGCAAGCTGCGGGCCAACGATCCCGCGGTCGAAATCGACGACATCGATCACCTGGGCAACCGGCGGCTGCGGACCATCGACGAGCTGGCCAGCGACGAGCTGCGGAAGGGCTTCCTGAAGCTCCGCCGCACGGTGCAGGAGCGGATGAGCCTGAAGGACCTCGAGGACATGACCCCCCGCAGCCTGGTAAATCCCAAGAGCATCTCGGCGGCGATCGAATACTTCTTCGGCCGCGGCGAGCTGTCGCAGGTGGTGGACCAGACCAACCCCCTGTCGATGCTCACGCACGAGCGGCGGCTGTCGGCCTTGGGCCCCGGGGGCCTGAACCGCAAGCGGGCGGGCTTCGAGGTCCGCGACGTGCACATCTCGCACTACGGCCGCATCTGCCCCATCGAAACCCCCGAAGGCACGAACATCGGCCTCATCTCGAGCCTGGCGATCTACGCCGGCGTGGACGATTACGGGTTCCTGGTCACGCCCTACCAGAAGGTCAAGCACGGCAAGCTGAGCGAGGAGATCGAGTGGCTGCGGGCGGACCAGGAGCACGAGGCGCGCCTGGCCCCCGCCGACACCGCCGTCGACAACGGCCGGCTGGCGGGCGACACGATCATCGCCCGCTACCACGGCGACTTCCAGCTCGTGCCCGTCGATCAGATCCAGTACATCGACGTGGCGCCCAGCCAGATGGTGGGCGTCTCCGCCGGTCTGATCCCCTTCCTGGAGCACGACGACGCCAACCGGGCCCTGATGGGCTCGAACATGCAGCGGCAGGCCGTGCCCCTGCTGGTGACCGAGCCGCCCCTGGTGGCCACGGGCCTGGAAGTCGAGGCCGCCCAGAACTCGAGCATGATCGTCCGCGCGCGCAACAAGGGCAGCGTCACCTACGCCGACGCCCGGCGGATCGAGATCGGCGGCGAAGTCTATCCCCTGCGGAAATTCGTGGGCCTCAACGAGCGGACCTGCCAGAACCAGAAGCCCATCGTGTGCACCGGCGACAAGATCGAGAAGGGGCAGGTCATCGCCGACGGCGCCGCCACGCATCACGGCCAGTTGGCCCTGGGGCGCAACGTGCTGGTGGCCTTCATGGCCTGGGACGGGTTCAACTTCGAGGACGCCATCATCATCAGCGAGGAGCTGGTGCAGAACGACGTCTACACCTCGCTGCACATCGAGGAGTTCGACATCGAGATCCGCGAGACGAAGCTGGGCCGCGAGGAGTTCACCCGCGACATCCCCAACGTCAGCGAGAAGATGCTGCGGAACCTGGACGAGAACGGCATCGTCCACGTGGGGACCTACGTGCGGCCGGGCGACGTGCTGGTGGGCAAGGTCTCGCCCAAGTCCAAGACCGAGCTGACGCCGGAGGAGAAGCTGCTGCACGCCATCTTCGGCCGCGCCGGCGAGGACGTGAAGAACGACTCGCTGGAGGTGCCTTCGGGCGTGGAAGGGATCGTCATCGACACGCAGAAGTTCTCGCGGCGGATGAGCCTCTCGGAAGACGAGCGGAAGGCCTTCGAGAACGCCCTGAAGGAGGCCGAGTCTGAGGGCAATGCCCAAATCGCCGCCGCCTTCGGGGCCCTGGTGACGCACTTCGAGGACGTGCTCCGCCGCAAGCTCAGCGACGAGGACGGCAAGCCCCTGGTCGAGGGCCGCGACTACCGCAGCGTGGCCGAGCTGGCCCAGCAGTTCCAGATCGACGGCCTGGACGTCCGCAGCCCGCAGCGGCGGGCCGAAGTGGAAAAGGCCTACCGCCAGCAGTGGCCGGCGGTCGAGGCGGCCATCGACGCCCGCGATCGGAAACTCAACTCCATGAAACGCGGCGACGAGCTCCGCAGCGGCGTGCTGCAAATGGTCAAGGTGTACATCGCCGCCAAGCGGGTGATCTCGGTGGGCGACAAGATGGCCGGCCGGCACGGCAACAAGGGGGTCATCTCGAAGGTCCTCCCCCAAGAGGACATGCCCTTCCTGGCCGACGGCACGCCGATCCAGATCCTGCTCAACCCGCTGGGCGTGCCGAGCCGCATGAACGTGGGCCAGATTCTGGAGACGCACCTGGGCTGGGCCGGGGCACAACTGGGCTTCCAGGCCGTGACCCCCGTCTTCGACGGCGCCGACGAGTCGGCCATCCGCAAGGTGCTGGCCGAGGCTGGCCTGCCCACCAGCGGCAAGACCCAGCTCTACGACGGCCGCACCGGCCAGCCCTTCGAGCAGCTATCGACCGTGGGCTTCATCTACATGCTCAAGCTGCACCACCTGGTGGACGACAAGGTGCACGCCCGCTCGACCGGCCCCTACTCGCTGATTACGCAGCAGCCGCTGGGCGGCAAGGCCCGCTTCGGTGGCCAGCGCTTCGGCGAAATGGAGGTGTGGGCCCTGGAGGCCTACGGCGCCGCCTACATCCTGCAGGAGTTGCTGACCGTCAAGAGCGACGACGTGGAAGGCCGCACCAAGATCTACGAATCGATGGTCAAGGGCGAGAACACCCTCGAGGCCGGCACCCCCGCCAGCTTCGACGTGCTGACCAACGAAATCCGCGGCCTGGGACTGAACATGCAACTGGAAAAGGCGCGGGTTTAGAAAAGGTTCAATGATCCAATGTTCAATGTTCAATCAGCGGAAGACCCGGTATTGAGCGTTGGACATTGAGCATTGAACATTTCGACATTTGAACATTTCCTCGAAGGGAACTCCGAACCCAAGGAGTGATTCCAGTGAGTATCGGCGAAAGCACATACGACCGGATCAACGATTACACGGCGGTCAAGATCAGCCTGGCCCGCCCGCATGACATCCGCAGTTGGTCGTTCGGCGAGGTGAAGAAGCCGGAGACGATCAACTACCGCACTTACCGGCCGGAGAAGGACGGCCTGTTCTGCGAGCGGATTTTCGGACCGGAAAAGGACTGGGAGTGCTCCTGCGGCAAGTACCGCGGCATGAAGTACAAGGGGATGATCTGCGACCGCTGCGGGGTGAAGATCACGCACAGCCGCGTCCGCCGCAAGCGGATGGGGCACATCGAGCTGGCCGCCCCGGTGGTGCACATCTGGTTCTTCAAGGCCATGCCCAGCCGTCTGGGGGCCCTGCTGGCCATGAAGACCACCAGCCTGGAAAAGGTCATCTACTTCCAGGATTACGTGGTCACCCGGCCCGGCGACACGCCGCTCAAGCCCCAGCAATTGCTGACCGAGGAAGAGTACCGCGAGGCCCGCAAGCAGTACGGCGACAGCACCTTCGACGCCGACATGGGCGCCGAGGCGGTCCGCAAGCTGCTGACCGAGCTGGACCTGGTGCAGCTCTCGCAGCAGCTCCGCGCCGAGCTGGTCGAGACCGCCTCGAAGCAGAAGAAGAAGGACCTCATCAACCGGCTGAAGATCGTGGAATCGATCCGCGACAGCGACAACCGGCCGGAGTGGATGGTGCTGGACGTGATCCCGGTGATTCCGCCCGACCTGCGGCCGCTGGTGCTGCTGGACTCGGGCAACTTCGCCACCAGCGACCTGAACGACCTGTACCGCCGCATCATCAACCGCAACAACCGGCTGAAGAAGCTGGTGGACCTGAACGCCCCGGAGGTGATCATCCGCAACGAGAAGCGGATGCTGCAGCAGTCGGTAGACGCCCTGTTCGACAACAACCGCTGCAAGCGGCCGGTGCTGGGCTCCAGCAACCGTCCGCTGAAATCGCTGACCGACATGATCAAGGGCAAGCAGGGCCGCTTCCGCGAGAATCTGCTGGGCAAGCGCGTGGACTACTCGGCCCGCAGCGTGATCGTGGTCGGGCCGGCGCTGCGGCTGCACCAGTGCGGGTTGCCCAAGAAGATCGCCCTGGAGCTGTACCAGCCGTTCATCATCCGCCGGCTGAAGGAGCTGGGCCACGCCGACACGATCAAGAGCGCCAAGAAGATGCTGGAGCGGAAGGACGAGGAGGTGTGGGACATCCTGGAAGAGGTGATCCAGAACCATCCCGTGCTGCTGAACCGCGCCCCCACCCTGCACCGCATGGGCATCCAGGGCTTCGAGCCGGTGCTGGTCGAGGGCAACGCCATCAAGCTGCACCCCCTGGTGTGCAAGGGCTTCAACGCGGACTTCGACGGCGACCAGATGGCCGTGCACCTGCCGCTGTCGATCGAGGCCCAGGTCGAGGCCCACACCCTGCTGATGGCCACCAACAACATTTTCAGCCCGGCCAACGGCGCGCCGATCATCAGTCCCTCGCAGGACGTGGTGATGGGCTGCTACTACATGACTGCCGCGCTGGCGCCCTCCAAGGGCGACGGCATGCGCTTCTCCTCGATCGACGAGATGCAACTGGCCTATTCGCTGGGCAAGGTCTCCACGCACGCCGCGATCGAGGTGCGCTTGCCGGCCGGCCGCCGCGTCAAGGGCGAGGCCGCCCTTACCTCCGGCTCGACCGTCAAGACCACCGTGGGCCGCGTGATCTTCAACTCCTGGCTGCCCGACGGCATGCCCTTCTACAACACCGCCCTGCGCTCCTCCGACCTGGCGGGCGTGATCTCCGACTGCTACGAGGTCCTCGGCCGCCGCCGCACCATCGACCTGCTGGACACGCTCAACCGCATCGGCTTCCGCCAGTGCACGCTCAGCGGGCTGAGCTTCGCCACCGACGACCTGATCACGCCCCCCAGCAAGGCCAAGATCATCTCCAACGCCGAGAAGGCCGTGCTGCGGATCCACAAGCTCTACCAGCGGGGCATCATCACCGAGGGCGAGCGCTACAACCAGATCCTCGACGCCTGGACTCACGCCCGCGAGCAGATCACCACCGAAATGATGCTCGAGCTGGAGAACGACCACCGCTTCCCCAACTACATCAACCCCATCTACCTCATGGCCCACTCCGGCGCCCGCGGCGGCGTCGAGCAGATCCGCCAGTTGGCCGGCATGCGCGGGCTGATGGCCAAGCCTTCGGGCAAGATCATCGAGACCCCCATCAAGGCCAACTTCCGCGAGGGCCTGAGCGTGCTGGAATACTTCAGCTCGACCCACGGGGCCCGCAAGGGACTGGCCGACACGGCCCTCAAAACGGCCGACTCCGGCTACCTGACCCGCAAGCTGGCCGACGTGGCCCAGAACGTCGTGGTCACCCTGGACGACTGCGGCACCACGCAGGGCATCACCAAGGGCGTGATCTACCGCGGCGAGAAGGTCGAGGTGAGCCTGGCCGACTCGATCCGCGGACGGGTCAGCCGGGCCAACATCGTCAACCCCATCACCGACGAGGTGATCGTCCGCGAGAACGACCTGATCACCGCCGACGTGGCCCGCCGCATCGAGGAGATGGGCCTGGAGAAGATCCAGGTCCGCAGCCCGATGACCTGCGACGCCTCGCTGGGCGTGTGCGCCCTGTGCTACGGCATGGACCTTTCCACGGGGGCCCTGGTCGAGCAGGGGATGGCCGTGGGGATCATCGCCGCGCAGAGCATCGGCGAGCCGGGCACGCAGTTGACCATGCGGACCTTCCACATCGGCGGCACCGCCGCCCGCCACGTCGAGGAAAGCGAGATCCGCGCCAAGAAGCAGGGCGTCGTCAAGTTCACCCGCATGAAGGTCGTCCGCAACGACGCCGGCCAGCAGGTGGTGCTCACCCGCAACGGCGAAATCCTGCTCCTCGACCCCAAGGGCCGCGAGCTGGAAAAGTACGAAGTCCCCGCCGGGGCCAACCTGTCGATCAGCGAGAACCAGGAAGTGCAGCCCGGCCAGATCCTCTGCCAGTGGGACCCCCACGCCATCCCCATCCTGGCCGAAGTCAGCGGCAAGGTCCGCTTCGAGGACATCATCGAGGGCGACACGATGCGGATGGAGAAGGACCCCAGCGGCCACGTCCGCCAGCTCATCATGGAGCACAAGGGCGACCTGCACCCGCAAATTGTGCTCGAAGACGAGAGCGGCAAGATCCTCGATTTCTACTACCTGCCGGAACGGGCGCACATCGAGGTCCCCGAGGGCGGCCGGGTCTCGGCCGGCACCCTGCTGGCCAAGACCCCCCGCGAGGTCTCCGGCACGCAGGACATCACCGGCGGCCTGCCCCGCGTGACCGAGATCTTCGAGGCCCGCAAGCCCAAGGACCCCGCCGTGATCGCCGAGATCGACGGCACGGTCGAGCTGCTGGGCGAGAAGCGCCGCGGCAAGCGGACGATCATCGTCCGCAGCGAAAGCGGCATCGAGCGCGAACACCTCGTCTCGCACGGCAAGCACCTCCGCATCCACGCCGGGAGCTTCGTCCGCGCCGGCGAAGCCCTGGTCGACGGCCCCCTGGTGCCCCACGACATCCTCCGCATCTCCGGCGAGGAGGCCGTGCAGCAGTATCTCGTCCGCGAGATCCAGAACGTCTACCGCAGCCAGCGCGTCGAGATCAACGACAAGCACATCGAGATCATCGTGGCCCAAATGCTGCGCAAAGTCCGCGTCGAGAGCACCGGCGACACCAGCCTGCTGCCCGGCTCGATCATGGACCGCTTCGAGTTTCGCGGCGTCAACCAGGAGCTGGTGCACTGCCAGAAGATCAGCCACAAGGGCGACAGCGACTACGCCGAGGGGGCGATCGTCCCCGTCGAGGCCCTCGATCAGAGCAACGCCCAGATCGAGGCCCTCGGCGGCGAGGCGGCCAAGGGCACCAAGCCCAAGGCCGCTACCGCCAGCACCCAGTTGCTGGGCATCACCAAGGCCGCCGTGCAAAGCTCGAGCTTCATCTCCGCCGCCAGCTTCCAGGAGACCACCAAGGTGCTCACCGAGGCCGCCCTGGCCGGCAAGATCGACCGCCTGGTGGGCCTGAAGGAAAACGTGATCCTGGGCCACCTGATCCCCGCCGGCACCGGCTTCCGCACCTACCAGGACTCGGAGGTCCGCATCCGGCCGCAGGCCCTGGAAGGCATTGTCCCCGAACGGGAAGACGTGCTGGCCCGGCACTTCCCGCTCCTGGAAGGGGCCGCCAAGGAAACCCCGGCCAAAACGGGCGACGGCCACCCGGCCGCCGAGCCCGCCGCCGCCGAACCGATCCCCACTACCCTGGACGCCCTGCTGGGCGGTGCCCAGTCCCCGGAGGAAGAGCAGGCCGAGGAACAATAACTTTCCGGGCCCGTGCCTTTGGTGGCGACGGATGGGACCCATAGGACCTATGGGACGTATTAGCTCTGGGGCCGTGCCCGTGAGGTCTGGCCCCCGGTTGACACGCCGCCGGAAATCGGGAGAATAAAGGGTTTGCGGCTGTTTACGGTTGTTTCCGAGAGAACTTGAGCCCCACATGCCCACCATCAACCAATTGGTCCGGAAGAAGCGGAGAACCCAGCGGCGGTTCAGCAAGGCCCCGGTGCTGGAGCATTGCCCCCAAAAGCGCGGGGTATGCCTGGCGGTCAAGACCATGACCCCCAAGAAGCCTAACTCCGCCCTGCGGAAGATCACCCGCGTACGCCTGTCCAACGGGAAAGAGGTCACGGTTTACATTCCGGGCGAGGGCCACAGCCTGCAGGAGCACTCGATCGTACTGGTGCGCGGCGGCCGGATCCGCGACCTGCCGGGCGTCCGGTACCAAGTCGTCCGCGGCGCCCTGGACACGCTGGGCGTCGAGGGCCGCAAACAGTCTCGCAGCCGCTACGGAGCGAAGAAGTCGTAAGAAGAAAGATCGCGGAGAGAATATCCCTCGCGGTTCCGCCAGTCCCCAAATCCCTAAATCCCCAAATCCCTACTCCGCCATGGGCCGCATTACAGCCAGCCGCAAACAGCTTGTCGGGGACCCGCAGCACGGTTCGATCCTGGCCAGCAAGTTCATCAACTCGATGATGTGGAACGGAAAGAAGAGCAACGCCCAGCGGGTCTTCTACGGGGCCCTGGAGATCGTGCACGGGAAGATGAAGGACCTCGACCCGATGGAGGTCTTCACGCAGGCCGTCGAGAACGTGAAGCCGAACATCGAGGTTCGCTCGAAGCGCGTCGGCGGCGCCTCGTACCAGGTGCCGATGCAGGTCAACAAGACCCGCCAGCAGTCGCTGGCCATTCGCTGGATCCTGGGCGCCTGCCGCGAAAAGAAGGGCCGGGCAATGCACGAGAAGCTGGCCGCCGAGCTGCTGGCCGCCTTCAATCGCGAAGGCACCGCCTATACCAAGCGCGAAAACGTGCATCGCATGGCCGAGGCCAACAAGGCCTTCGCCCACTTCGCCTGGTAAGCTCAATGTAGCAGGCACACGCCGTGTGCCGTCCGTGGCTTGCGGCACACGGAGTGTGCCTAATACATGGCTACCCCGGCAAGGCCGCGTTGATCGCGCCCAGGTAGAACATGAACAGGCGGAAGATCAAGGCGATGATCACCAGGGCCACCAGGGCCCACACGGCCCAGCCGGCCAGCATGGTCAGCGTGGCGCAGGCGGCCCGGGCCTGCTCCTGATACTGCCGCGACAAGAGGGCCATCGATTCGACCAGCTCGCCGCTCTGCTCGCCGACGTGCAGGCAGTCGAGAAAATCCTGGGGAAAGCAGCCGGTGTGCAGGAACGCTTCGTAGATCGAGTTCCCGTCGGCGATGCTGGCGTCGATGGGCCCGATCTGATCGCGGAAGCGGGCGCTGTGCGTGCTATTCAGGCTCAGCCGCAGGGCCCGCCGCAGTTCCATGCCCGCCGTCATGGTCACCGACATCGACCAGGCCAGGCGTGCCAGGGCCAGGGTCCGCAGGGCGGGACCGAGCATTGGCACTCGCAGTACGAAGCGCTGCAGGGGGGCCACCCACAGCAGCCCCCGGTTGGCCGCCCGGATCGCCGCCGCCAGCAGTCCCGCCGCCGTGGCCACCACCGCCAGGTAGATGGCCAGGCCGCGGTCGCCGACCAGACCGAAGCCCAGAATGTCCACCGGCGTGCCGGTCATCTGGCCGATCACTCCGGTGATCCAGATGAGGAAGCCGACGATGGCCACGGCCGCGGTCAATTGGAACACGGGCCAGGCGATAGCGCCCAGGAAAGCCCGCCGCAACTGGACCTGAGTCTCGTAGTGCTCGGCCAACTGGGCAAAGACCTCGCCCAAATGCCCCGACTCATCGCCGACCTTGGCCAACTCGCGGAACAGGGGCGGAAAGAAGTCGCCGCTGGCGGCCAGGGCGTCGGCCAGGCTTTCGCCCTGGTTCACCGCCCGGCCCACGATGGCCAGCCGTTGCCGCGCCGCGTGGCCGCGGGCCTGCCGGGCTTCGCGGGCCCAAACCGTCCGCAGGTCGAGGCCGGCCGTCAGGGCCGTGGCCAGCCGCCGGCAGAAGGCGGCCAGCGGCTTGATCCGCATTCGGGCAGAAAAAGGGGTCATGCGAATTGTATCCGGCACACTCCGTGTGCCGATGGCAAACACGCGGCACACGGAGTGTGCCGGATACACTGGCTTACTTCAATTTCAGCGGGCGGACCCAAATGTTGCGGAAGCGGACGGCCGAGCCGTGGAGCTGCAGCATGATCGGCCCGGTCGTCTCTTGCGAATCGTAGGTTGCCACCGCCCGATGCCTGGTGGGGCCCAGCGATGGGGTGTGGTACTGCACGAGGACACCGTTCCAGAAGGCCGTGAAGCGGGCGGGCTGGACGACTTTTCCGCCCGCGAATTGCGGGGCGGTGAAGATGATGTCGTAGGTCTGCCACTCGCCCGGCTTGCGAGAGACGTTGACCAAGGGCGGCGTTTGGCCATAGACGGCCCCGGCGATGCCGTCGGCGTAAATGCGGCTGTCGTGCGATTCGATGATTTGCAATTCGTACTTGCCGAAGAAGAGGATGCCGCTGTTGCCCCAGATCATGGCCCCGCCGTCGGCCTTGGCGGGCGTGGCCCACTCCACGTGGAGCTGGCAATCGCCGAAACTACGCTTGGTCTGAAGCTGCCCGGTCTTGAGGATATTGATCACGTGGTCCTCGATGCCCCGGGGATTGCCGCCCTCCCATTGCGACAGATCTTTGCCGTCGAACAGTACGATCGCGTCGCTGGGCGGCGCGGCGGGGCCACAGCCCGGCTCGATCACCGGCGGCTGCGGCCGCTGGCGGTCGTGAACCCGCCACGGCGAGTCGGGCAGCCGCGGCGTGTCGTCATAGCCCAGATCATCGGCCCACGCACCGGCGGCGGCACACAGTGCCACACCGGCGATAACAACCAGAAAGCGCATGGCGGACATGGCAAGACCTCACAAGCGATTGCTGAAGCAAGACAATTTACGAAACCGGCGCCAGAAACAGTTCTGAACAAGCCCAATGGTACTTGCCGCAGCCCGCCCGGTCAACTCGCCGGCCGCTGGGTAGTGGTACAGCTTGGCGAAGAAAGGCGAAACTGCGGGGAAAAACCGTCGGGTCGCCGGGGGAATAGTCTGGCCGCGAACTTGCCCCGATTCCGTCGGCCTGTTATCCTTGATAGAGAAGAATAAGTTCGGCACGGCCAAGGTTCAATCATGAAATTCCGCATCCACTTGGAACAAGATGAAGACGGCCAATTCGTGGCGACCTGTCCCGCGCTTCCCGGCTGCATTTCCGAGGGCAAGACCCGGGAGGAGGCACGTCTCAACATTGCCGACGCGATCGCCGGCTATCTGGCCAGCCTGCGCAAGCATGACGAACCGATTCCCCCTGCGATCACCGAAGAGTTGATCGAGGTGAATTTGTGAGCAAGCTGCCGGTCGTCTCCTGCCGCCAAGTGGTGGCTGCTTTCCAGAAGGTCGGCTATTAGCTTCGAGCACCCGCGGTGCGGGCGGCGGGCTTCTCGCGGCCCACGAAGTGCGAGAGCAAGAGCACGTAGCGGGCCTGGTAGTAAATGGCCGGCTCGGTAAAGGCCCAGGAATTCTCGTTCGCCTGATGGGCCTGGTTCCAGGCGGTGGCCCAGTCCTTGAAGGCCTTCGAGGGCGGCTCGTGGGCGGGCGGAGAGAGCCAGCCCGGGGCCCCCGCGTCGCCGATGGCGGAGTTGGGCCCGCCCGCCAGCAGGCCCGGCGCCGGGCCCAGCGAGTTGGGGCCAGACCAGGGGCTCTTCTCGGCGAACCAGGTGTGGAAGGGCCGCATGATGCTCTTGCCCGCGCCGGCCGCCGCGCCCTTGGGGCCCATGTTGGTCAGATACACCTGGCACAGCGGATTGCGGCCGTGCAGGTAGTGCAGGTAGTCTTCGGCGGCGGCGCGGCACAGGCCGTCTTCGGCCGGATTCACGCCGAGTTTCACGGCGAACATGGCCCGGTAGCCGTATTCCGACTTCGTCTGGTTGCAGCCCCACCAGTAGCCCGGAAGGTACGCCAGGTAGGCGTCGGCGTGCGACTTGTAGGGGCCGGTCACCAGGTCGTTGAGGAACTTCTGAAGCGCCGTGCGGACCTCGCCGACCAGTGCCGGATCGGCCTTGCGGGAGAGGGCGTAGTCCACGAAACTGGGCAGGAGCACGTCCTTGCGCCACCGCTTGAAGAAGGTTTCGTACTTGGGCTGCGGGTCCAGGAGCCACAGTTGGAGGGCGGCGGCCACGCGGCGCTCGACGTCGCCCGGGCGGCCGTTGTCGCAAGCAGCGTCGGCCGCCTCGCTGGGCCGCCCGTGGTCCGTGCCGTCGGCCGGCATCATGTCCGGATGCTGCTCGAGCCAGGCCCAGGCCTTCTCGGCC
This sequence comes from Thermoguttaceae bacterium, assembly GCA_049515555.1. Lineage (GTDB taxonomy): Bacteria > Planctomycetota > Planctomycetia > Pirellulales > Thermoguttaceae > JBEKTY01. Next base: position 41,563 of record JBEKTY010000025.1, on the reverse strand, counting down.
GCGGCGCGGCAGGTGCGGGCATACGCCGCCTGGCTGGGAAACTTGCCGATCACCCGCGAGAAACAGGCCAGGTTCGCGGCGCAGGTGGCCGTGGCCCAGCTCGTCGGCTGCGTGTAGTACCGCTCGTGCTGCGAGTCTTTGTCGGGCGTGACACCCGACTTGCTCGTGCGCTCGGTGACGCGGTTGCAGACCGATCCGTCGGGCATTTGCATCCGCAGCAGCCAGTCGCACTCCCAGCGCACTTCGTCGAGGATATCGGGGACCGCGTTGCCCGACTCGGGGATGTTCCAGTCGTCGCCGAAGGCCGACGGGTTGAGCTCGTAGGCCATCAGCAGCGGGACCACCACGTCCATGGTGAAGGGCACGTACTTGTTGTAGTCGCCGGCGTCGTGCCAGCCGCCGTGGACGTCGCGGGGTTGGCCCCTGGTCCGGCCGTCGATATAGAGCTGCGCGGCCCTGTCTTGCCCCGCCGCAAGGTGGCACGCCGGGTGATGCCAGGTGCCGCCGTTGGCTTGGGGAACGTCGCCGCCGCAACGCTGGTAGAAGTAGGCCCGCACGGCCGCCTTCAGCACCGGCAGGTACACGTTGTCGGCGATGCGGAAACCGTAAGAGCGCACGCGATTCTGGGCATCGTAGACGTAGTAGGCCCCCGGCGCCTGCAAGGCCGTGATGTCGGCATACCACACCTTGTCGCCGGAGGTCTGGTCGGTCTTGCCGCCGCCCCACGGCTGGAGATCGACCGTGAGAACCGTTGCCCCGCCCCGCTCGCGGCAAACGCTCGCTTTGGCGGGCGGCGTATACTTCGTGCCGGCATTCTGCCCCCGCTGCGGGCTGGCGAAAATGACGATCTTCGCGCTTTGCGGCCGGAAGCCGAACTGGTCAACCATGATCTGCTCGCTGATGGCCGCAGACGATCCGGCGGCGACAGGCTTGCGGGCCGCTGCCGCAACCTGAAGCGGCTCGGCCACTTGAACCGGCTCGGAAATCTGTGCGGCCGGCTCGGCCGCCCGGCTGGCCTCAGGCTGGCTGGCGGCAGGCTGGCTGGCCTTCTCGCTCGCGCCGTCGAAGCCGATCTCATCCACGAACAGGCTGAAGTTGATGTCGTCCTGCGACCAGGTGTTGAACTGGATCTCCCATACCTTGGCCTTGTTCAAAGCGTTCTTGCTGTCAAGGTCCTTGATGGGGATCACGATCTCGTGCCACTTGCCGTCCAGCAGGTCGGGACAGCGCTGCAGCAGATCGTCGGCCTCGCTCAGCTTATTGTCATTGGACTTCAGCGCCGCCGAAAGCTGGCTGGGCTTCTTGTCGCCGGTCACTCTCGCCCAGAAGCTCAGGTTCTTGTAGCCGGAAATGTCGGTACCGGAATCGGCCGGGTACCAGCCGAACCAGTTCCAGCCGCTGCCCATGTACTCTCGGCCCGCGGCGTGGAACTCCACCGTCTTCCGGCCGGGCCGGCGGACTTGCTTCTCCTGGGCGGCGATGGTGGCTTTGCCCGACGGGGCGTTGGTCCAACCCATGTTGGGCGTCTCGCCCTTCTGATCGCCGTCGAACACCACCTCCTTCTTGATGCCCACCCGCCCGGCGACTTGGGCCGCCGGCGTGGCCGGCTGGCTGGCAGCCGGCTGGCTTGCCTTCTCGCTCGCGCCCTCGAACCCGATCTGGTCGACGAACAGACTGAAGTTGATCTCGTCCTGCGACCAGGTGTTGAACTGGATCTCCCATACCTTGGCCTTGTTCAAAACGTTCTTGCTGTCGAGGTCCTTGATGGGGATCACGATCTCGTGCCACTTGCCGTCCAGCAGGTCGGGACAGCGCTGCAGCAGATCGTCGGCCTCGCTCAACTTACCGTCATTGGACTTCAGCGCCGCCGAAAGCTGGCTGGGCTTCTTGTCGCCGGTTACTTTCGCCCAGAAACTCAGGTTCTTGTAGCCGGAGATGTCGGTGCCGGCGTCAGCCGGATACCAGCCGAACCAGTTCCAGCCGCTGCCCATGTATTCCCGGCCCGCGGCGTGGAACTCCACTGTCTTCCGGCCGGGCCGGCGGACTTCCTTCTCCTGGGCGGCGATCGTGGCCTTGCCCGAGGGGGCATTGGTCCAACCCATGTTGGGCGTCTCGCCCTTCTGAGCGCCGTCGAATACCACCTCCTTCCTGGTCTCCTGGGCCCTTAGCGTCCCGCCCACGATCAACATTGACATGGCCACAACCCACGGCGTCTGCTTTTTCATTGATCTGTCCTTTGTGATTAGTTGTTCGCGGATCTTGGTGGGGCTCGCTAACGCTCGACCCACCCTACAAGTCTGTCCTTTGTGATTAAGGTCCTCGGGCTCAGGGGCCGCTAGGTTACGTCATTCCTTGTATCCCAGGGATTGTAACTGGGCGTCGAAGTCCGGGGGCAGCTCGGCCAGGGGCCCCCGCGTCTTGCCGGCGGCATAGCGAAGCATGTTCAGGAGCAGGCGATCGGCGGCCGGGTGCCGCGAGAGGTGCTCGCGGATTCGCAGACTGTTCAAGACGAACTGGCCGGCGCCCAGCGGATACACCGCCACCAGCAATCCCGAGGAATAACCGCAAGCGGCATTGATCCCCGCGGCCACGGCTTCGGCCGGCGGATCGAGATCGGTAAAGGCGGCGTTGGGGATCAGCTCGCGGTAGAACGTGTAGTCCATCAAGCCTCCGGCCGGCAGGCCCTCGAAGATCGGATGTCGCTTGGCCCACTCGTCTTTATGATACAACCACGAAGGCAGCTCGGCGAAGTCGCCTTTCCTGGCCAGCGGCAGCCAGGCGGTCCGGTGGTTGCCCTGGCCGAAGACGGCCGGCGAGAGAAAGACGACCGTGGCGCCCCGGGCGATGCGCCGCGCCAATTCGCGGAAGACGACGGCCCCACCCGGGGCCGGCGGGCTGGCCGTGGCCAGTATCAGCTCTCGCCCGGTCGGGGCCGTCGCCGATAAGGACCGGCTGCGAATGCCGTGTCCGGCAAGCCATTGCCGTAGTCCGGCATCGTCGCCCCACACGACGACTTCCGTGTCGATGCTGGCCGCCGGGGCCGGATCGGCGACGTAGAACTCGATCGTCTCGCCCGCCGCCGCGGCGCCCTGCTGGAAAGTTGCCGAGAAGCGGTACTTTCCCGCCGGGCCGTCGATCGCCAGCGGCTCATCGAGCACCGGCAGCACCATCGGCGGCTCGCTCTGGCCCTTGGTTTCGGGGATGGTCAGCGTGAGCGTTTTCTGCCAGGCGCGGGCCGTGTCGGGCCCGACCACCTCAAGCCGCACCGGGTATTGGCCCGGCCGCAGGACGTCTTCGTTGGCCAGGCAGGCTTCCAGCCGCAGGGGCGTGCGGCGATAGGCGTTGGCGGGCTCGACGAACAAGCACCAGCGGAGCGGCGCCCAGCCGTCGAAGAGGGCGTCGGCCGTGCCCGGCTTCAATTCGCGAAAGGTCGTCCACAGCCCTTCGCCCGTCATGCCCTGGTCCACGGTGCCGGTAAGGCTATGGCCGACCACCTTGGGATTGGCGCGGATCGCATTCAAGCCCAGCAGCCGCTGGGCCGCCATCCGCGCGTTGCTCTGGGCGAAAAAGTCTTCCGGTCGATCGAAGACCTCCGACATTTTCCACCGCTGCCAGTCGGCCGCAAAGCGGTCTCTCTGGTGGCGATAAAACTGCGCGTCCTCGGCGTCGCCGTGGCCGGCCTGCTCGTAAAGCCGGACGACGCGCAGCAGGTCCACGGCGCTGCCGATGCCGTACTCGGATATGAACAGCGGTTTGCCGTTGTCGCCCAGCGTCCGCAGCGTCTGGATGACGCCCGCCGTATGGGGCACCGCTTGATATGGATGTTTATCGCCCAACACGTCTTCCCACGTTGTCGAGCCCGGATTGCTGAGCGAGCCGGTAGCGATTCCCGCCACTGTGCCGCCCTGGTTGTCAAATCGCCCGCTGTTGAGCATGACTATCCGCGAGTCGTCCCGCTCGCGCAGGCGCGGCAGCAGGCTTAGGGCGTGGCGAAAGACGGGTCCGTCGCCGGTTTCGTTGAGCAAGCCCCACATGGTGACGCTGGCGTGGTTGCGGTCGCGGAGCACCATGCCCAGCACCGATTCGTCGTAGCGCCGGGCGAACTGCGGTGAATCGGACATGCACCACGCGGCATAAGGCTCCTCGTAGACCATCAGGCCGATCTCGTCGCAGAGGTCCAACTGGTAACGTTTGGCAACGCCGGAAATGAAGCGGATGGCGTTGAAGCGCATGGCCTTGGCGTTGATCAGGTCGCGGCGGAGGAAATCGGGGTCGTGCGGCATCTCCAGGCCGATGGGGCAGCAGTTGCCCGTGTGCGAGCATCGCAGGTAGATCCGCCGGCCGTTGAGCCGGAAGGCCCCCTTCTCGAACCGGAAATCGCGAAAGCCGCAGCGCACGCTCTGCTCGTCGAACAGGCCCGATCCCGGCCGGCTGATCCGCGCCGTGACGCGGTACAGGAACGGGTCGCTCAGCTCCCACAGCTTCGGTTTGTCCAGGCGCAACTGCGACTGGACCACGCTTGGCCCCGGCGGCAACGGGCAGTCGAGTCGGGCGGCGGCCAGGGTCTGGCCCGCAGACGCCGGGCCAGCGGTCAGCTCCAGGCGGCCGGCCGTGGCATCGCCGGTTGCATTGTCGATCGTGGCCTGCACGGCGATGACGCCCGTCTTCCAGTCCGGCCGCACCAGCAGGTCGCCGATCCGCACGGTGGGCGTCACCATCAGTTCCACCGAATCCATGATCCCGCCCTGGTCCCAGGCGCTGCCCGGACCGTAGGGAAGCACCTTGTTGCGATGGGGCGTTTCGTTGAGTACGATTCCGTCGATGGCCTGATGCGTGGGATTGAGCACTCGCACGGCCAGCCGATTGCTCTGCCCGGGGCGGATGGCCTGCGAGGCGTCCAGCACGAACGGGGTTTCACCGCCTTCGTGACCGCCGAGCGCCGCGCCGTTGAGCCAGACGTCGGCCTTGTAATCCACGGCCCAGAATCGCAACAGGTAGCGGACCGCCTCGCCCGTAAGCTTGGGGGCCGTGAAATCGCGCCAATACCAGGCGACCCCATGATAGCCGGGAAAGGTCCCCTGCATGATCCACGGCACCCGGGCCGGCTTCGCCGCGGCGACGGGCTCCTTGGCGAACCACTTCTGCTCGCGGCCCACGTCCTGCGGATCTATGGCCAGCAGCCACTGCCCGTCCAGCGACGTGATCGAGGTTGCCGCGGGCAGATCTTGGGCCTCCAGCGGCCAGGCAATAGCCAGACAGAACAGCAGCGCCGCGGCCGCCAATCGCTTATTCATTGATCTCTCCTCGCTTTACTTTTCCGTTGATCGACCGATTATACAAGCGCTCGGACCACAGTTCGGCGCGGGTCTCCCGACCCCGCCGTGTCCCGACCGCAGGTCTCCGGGCTCGGGAGACCGCCGTGGCCCGACCGGAGGCCTCCGGGCTCGGGAGACCTTCAAATCGGCGGTGTGGCTCGGTCGCAGACCGGCCACAACGGGGGGCGGATGGCGGCGGCACGTCTTTTCTCTGCCGCAATCGCCTGAAACGCCGGCCTTGCCACCCCGGGAGATTATCCCGGAAGTCAGCCCGGAACTCCAGCCCCCCGTCGCGTAGCGATGCCGTGATGGCGGCCTTGGGTTCTAACCCGCGGCTTCTCCTGTTCAGCCGCTACTGGGCGGCTTTTAGGAGGCTCGCAAATTCTTCGACGCTGCTGATCTCGTCGAAGCTGTGCACCTGCCCGCCTGCGGTGAGGTAATGGAGTCCGTGCGGATGGCGGCCGTCTTTGAATCCGTTTTCGCGCCGGTAGAGCTCGATCGCTTCATCCATCGAAAGATCGCGGGGCTCGGTCCAATAAACGTCGGAATGCGGGACCTCGATGACGATGATCTTGTCTGGCACGGCCGTTTCGGGATCGCGGATGTGCCCTAAACGGACCTCGGACCAGACCGTACCGGCGCCCACAACGGCCAAGTAGGGCGTCTTTCCGGTGCGATTCACGGTACCGAGGGCTCTAGGGCACCAGAAAATACTGCCGTCGCCAGAGCGTATCAGTCGTCGGTTGTGAGGGCCATCCCACGCTTCGCGGACGTTGTAAGTAAAGCCGGCGTCAACCGCGCCGACCGCCAGAGCCCGCCAACTTGCCGCCGGGGCGGTTGCGGGTTCGCCAGGGGGCGGCGGGTAGGTTGAATGCTTCAAATAGTAGGTATTTAAGCACCAATCGATCTGGAACAGGTTGGCATAGCAGGCGTGGGCGTTGCTGTCGGCCAGCCGGCGCTGGCAGGCTACCGCCAGTAGCGCGGCGAGCACGCAGACCATTAAAGCACCCGCGATCAACAGCCAGATGCGAATTCGGCCCGCTCGGAAGGACGCCGAACACGTTTTAGGAATACCAGGCATAGCAATCGCTCCAAAGGCTCGCCGCGCTACAAACGGGCACCCACCGGTGGTCGGGGGCCCGTTCGTCGGGAACGTTATTCTCCCGGCATATCGTTTTGCGACCTCAATATCAATCATGGGCGTTCCCCTTTTTCGCGCCTCAAGCTTTTCCACCCGAAGGAGGAGCCGATAGTGGGTCCAAGACAATTCTGGACGCACTGCGTCCAAAATCGGGTAGGCAAGATAGAAGGCCCGCATCTGCTGGAGGTTGGTGCGGTCGAAACCCCTTCCGAATTCGGACTTTTCGCTCATTCCCTTGAATGTAACCCTTGGTCCCCCTCATGTTAAGCCCCGGCCGGGCGTAATCGGCAAGGTCAACAGCGCCCGCGCGACGAGCTAAAGTCTCGGTTTTCGACCCTTTGCCCCTTGATTTCGCCGGCGTGGACAGTACCCTGGAGAAACGGGGCGATGCCGCAGCGCCGGCCGCGTGTCCCTCCCACCATGCCTCCCACCATTCCTCCCGGAGCCTGCCATGCTACGATACCTCACCGCCGTGTTGCTTCTTCTGGTTTTGACGCCGGCCGCCCGGGCGACCGAAACCGAGAACCTGGGGCTTTCGGTGTTGCCGGCCCCGGGCCCGGTCGCCGTAGACGGCAAGTGCGACGACTGGGACTTATCCGGCGGCATCTTTTGCTGCGGCGACGTCGAGCATCAGCGCGACAAGCTCGCCGTGTGGGTCCACGCCATGTACGATGCCCGGTTCTTCTACGTGTTGGCCCGCTGGATCGACGAGACGCCGATGAACAATCCGGGCCAGGTGGCCGGCTCGTACGGCTTCCAGGGCGATTGCCTGCAGTTCCGCACGATCACCGCGGCCGGGGCGCCGCAGGAGCGCGGGAACCATTTCACCTGCTGGCGCGACCGCGACGGCCACGACGTGATCTTCGTCGAGCGGGGCACCGACTTCAAGGCCGGCACGATCAAAGACGCCAAGAATGTCGGCGCCCGGCAGGCCTTTCTGAAAAATGCCGACGGCAAGGGCTACGTGCAGGAGATCGCCATCCCTTGGGGCCTTCTGACGGCGGACGGGCGGCCGCCCGCGCCGGGCGGCAAGCTGGTCATGACGGTCGAGCCTAATTTCACCGTCGGCAGCGAGGGCCGGGCGACGATCAAGGACCTGTTCAAAGCGGGGGTGGTGCCGGATCGCGTCTTCACGTTCATGGCGGCGTCGTGCTGGGGCATTGCCACGCTGGAGCCGAAGGGGAACGTGACGCCGCGCCCGCTGCGACTGGCCGACGCCCGCGAGCTGCCCGTCCGCATGGTCCAGGGCGTGCCGTCGATCGACTGGAGCGGCTTGGCGAAGACCACGAAGCGCAGGGGCCTGAAGGACATCACCTTCACGATGCCGGAAGACGGTTACGTCTCGCTGCAAGTGCTCGACGCCGGGGGCGCGGTGGTCAGCCAGCTTCTGGGCGGCTCGTTCCGCAGGAAGGGGCGACAGGAAATCACCTGGGACGGCCTCGGCACGATGAACTGGCGCACGCCGGGCCAGCCCGTGCCGCCCGGCACGTACACCACGCGCGGCCTGTGGCACCGCGGGATCGGCCTGCGTCTGAAGGGTTGGGCGGCCAACGCCGGCAGCGCGCCGTGGGACAGCGGCCCGACGGCCAACTGGGGCGGCGACCACGGCGTGCCCGTGACCGCCGCCGCGGCCGGCGAACGGGTCTTCCTCGGCTGGAGCGGGGCCGAGGCGGGCAAGGCCCTCCTGGCCTGCGACCTCGAGGGGAACGTCCTGTGGAAGAACAGCCGGCAAGGCATGGCCGGCGCCGAGCTGGTCGCCGTCGACGGCGACAAGGTCTATGCCGCCAATTGGGGCACCGAGCAAGGCAACTACCTGTATCGCCTCGACGCGGCCACCGGGGCCTACGCCCAATGGGCCGGCGGCACGCCCGACCTGACGCTCGGCGACCTGCTGCCCGACGCCGCCGGCCGGCCCAATCGCATCGACGGCCTGGCGGCCGGCCACGGAGAATTGTATCTGAGCCTCAGCTCGAAGCGGCTCCGACGCGAACAGGTGACGCATTGGCGGGCGGTCCTGGAACGCCTGAAGCGCGGCGACGACGCCGGCTTCCGCCTGTGGGACAAGCTCGACGCGGGAACCCGCGAGCGGGCCCAACGCTGGCTCGACGGCCAGGGGCCGGAGGAGGAGGGGCTCAAGGCGCCGAATTACTACACGCCCGACGTTCGCGACGCGGTTATCGGCGCCATGAACGACGCGCTTCAAGGCGGGTCGCCCCACGGTGCCGGCGGCACGTCGCCTGAATCGCCGGCCGCGGCCAACCGCCGCCGCCTGGAGGCCGCCTTCCCGGCCGAGATCGTCAAGCTCCAGGCCGACGCGGTGGCCGTTGTCGACGCCGCCGCCCGCAAGCTATTGCACTGCTGGCCCATCCCGCAGCCGGGTCAACTGTGCGTCGCCGCCAGGCCGTGGGTGTATGTCGTTTCGGGCGGCACGTCGGTCGTGGCCCTCGATACCGTCACCGGCCGGAGCCGAACGCTCGTCGCCGGGCTGCGCAATGCGACGGGCATCGCCGTCGACGCCGAGGGCAGCATCTACGTGGCCGTCCGCGAGCCCGACAACCAGGTCAAGGTCTTTACGCCCGGCGGGCAGGCGCTGCGAACCATCGGCCGCCGCGGCGGGCGCCGCCTGCTGGGGCCCTGGCAAGCCGACGGCATGGCCTTCGCCCAGGGAATCGCCGTGGACCCGGCCGGGAAAGTGTGGGTCACGGAAGCCGACTGGTTTCCCAAGCGGATCAGCGTATGGGACGCCGGCACGGGCAAGTTCGCCCGCGAGTTCTTCGGGCCCACCACCTACGGCGCCGTGGGCGGCGCGATCGATCCGTTGGACCCCGGCATAATGGCCGGCATGGGCTGCGAGTGGCGACTCGACCCGCACACCGGCCGCGCGGCGTGCAGCAGCGTCATAACTCGCGACGGCATGCAGAACTCGCGCTTCGCGCTGGGCTCCAACGGGCGGCTGTACCTGGCCGTCGCCCCCGGCTGGGCTTACGATGCCTCCGACGTGCGGATCTTCGAGCGCTTGCCCGACGGCCAGTACAAATTGCGGGCCATGTTCCAGTTCCAGGGCCGAGATCAGGCCTGCCGCACCACGTATTGGGCCGACGAGAACGGCGACGGCCGCCGACAGCCGGGCGAGGTTACCGCGGTCAACGCCGATCTGCACTTCAGCGGCTGGTACATGCAGCTTGCGCCGGACCTGACGATCTACGCCGGGAAGCGCCAATTGCGGACCGTGGGTTTCACGGCCTGCGGCGCGCCGAAGTACGACCTGGCCCATCCGGTCCAAATGCCCGAGGCCGGGCTCGGCTCGGCCGACGGCCGGCGCCTGCTCACCACCGGGGCCTACGGCGAAGATTCTGCCTGGATGATCTGCTACGACATCGCCAGCGAGCGCAAGCTGTGGAGCTATCCCGACAATTTCGTGGGCGTGCACGGCTCGCACAAGGCCTGCCCGCCGGCTGAAGGAATGGTCCGCGGGTCGTTCGGGCCGTGCGGCACGGCGAAGCTGCCGCCGCCGGTGGGCAACGTGTGGGTACTGGCCACCAACGTGGGAGAATGGCATATCATTACCGAAGACGGTTTGTACCTGACCCGCCTCTTCCAAGGCGACCCGATGCAAGTCCGGTGGCCGGAGAAGGCCGCTGCCGGCGCCGTCATGGACGACACGCCGCCGGGGATGGGCGGCGAGGATTTCGGCGGCTCGATCTGCGCCACGGCCGACGGCCGCCTGTTCCTCCAGGCCGGCAAGACCGGCTTCTGGAACCTGGAAGTCGTCGGCCTGGATACGGTGCGGCCGCTGGCGGGCTCGGCCGTCTCGCTCTCGGCCCAGGACGTCCGCGAAGCGGAACGCCTCCGCGGGCAGATCATGCAACAAGCGGTCGGCGTCAAGAAGCTCGCGGTCCGCAAGAGAACGGCCCAGATCAGCGGCAATTTCGACGCCGACATTCCCGATGCGGAAGTCATCGCCTTCGCCAAACAGCCCAGCGCCGAAGTCCGCGCCAAGGCCGCTTGGGACGAGCGGTGCCTGTACCTGTCGTGGGACGTCCGCGACGCCACGCCCTGGCTCAACGCGGCCACGCTGCCCGAGCAGATGTATCTCTGCGGCGACACGGTCGATTTCCAGTTAGGCACCGATCCGGCGGCCGACAAGAATCGCGACGAGGCGGCCCGCGGCGATCTGCGGCTCTCGATCGGCAGTTTCCACGGCCAGCCCACGGCAGTTCTGTATCGCCGCGTGTCGGACGTCAAGAAGCCGAAACACTTCAGCTCCGGCATCACCAAGGACTACCCTATGGACTATGTCGACGTTGTGGCCGACGCCCGGATCAAGGTCGGCGTGCGGCCCGGCTCCGGTTACGGCGTGACCGCGACGATCCCGCTGGCGGTGCTCGGGCTGAGGCCCCGGGAGGGGCTTGTCCTCAAGGCCGATTTCGGCGTTACCCACGGCGGCCCGGACAACCAGCGGACCCGCCTGCGAACCTATTGGAACAACCAGGAGACGGGCATCGTCGACGACGCCGTCTTCGAGTTGAAAATGACGCCCCGGAATTGGGGCGAGATCGAGTTCAAGCCGTAGCAGGCGGGGAAGATCCTGATGGCCAAGCCCGTGCGCCGCGTGCTCTCAGTCGGTCTTGCCGCGGGCCTGCTTGCGGGTTTGGCCGCCGAAGTCCCGGCCAACGTCGGCGACCCGGCCGCCTGGAGGCCGAACTTCGAGCGGTCGTTCCAAGCGCCGCCGCCGCCCTGCGCCGCCGCCCGCGCAGAAGCCTTCGCCCAGCGGAACTCCAAGGCCAACCTCGAGAAGCTGGCGCAGGAGTTCTTCACGCTGGTCGATCTGCGCCAGGTGCCGGATGCGGTTGGCGCGGCGCTGGCGCGAGGCGACTGCGCGGCCGCGCTTAACGCCTACCGCGATTTCTTCATGCAGCGCCTGGCCACCTTCGGCGCCGATGAGCAGACCAATCCCGGCATCCGGCCGCGCCAGCCGCCGCTGCCCTTCGAGAAAGCCTACCTCCACACGGCCGACGACCTGCTGCACAACACGGCGGTCTTCGGCATGATCGACATGCCCCTGCCGCCCGAAGCGAAGACTCCCCAGGATTACTACGACATCTGCAACAGCAGCGAGAACCAGAAGCTAAAAGGCAACGTCCGCATCAAGTTCGGGCCACCGGGCCGGGCCAACTGGACCTGGCAGCCGGAACAGTTCGTACCGTTGGGCTTCCCGCATCTGCCGTTCGACAAGTCTTTCACGTCCGCGGCGGTCGGGCGGCCGCACTTCTTCACGCCGCTCTTGGTGAAGTACATCGAAACGAAGGATGCAAAGTACTGGGAGCAGTGGCTGGCCTTCACCGACGATATCTGCATCCATTGGCGCCGCGACACGATGCGCGCCGGAATGAACCCTTCCCACAATATCAACAACATCGAGTTCTTCAGCGACGGCGTTTGGGCGAACTTGTCGTTCCTGATGCGCACGTCGCCGGAGATGGTCAAGGACATCCCGGCGCCCACGCTCGTCCGTCTGCTCAACCGCATGTGGCTGGAGTATATGTCGGATGCACTACAGTACGGCCGCAACATGTCGACCGCCCGGCGGATCATGTTCGACAACTTCCACAATCTGCGCATCGCGGTAAGCTTTCCCGAGTTCAAAGGCTCGCGGTACTGCATTCGCGAAACGGTGCGCACGGTCGAATCGCTGCCCATGCTCTCGCTGATGCCCGACGGCTGCGACGTTCACGACTCGCGGAACTACAACAAGGGCACGCCGGAATACGTCCAGAAGATTTACACGATGGTGCACCACGCCCCAGCGGCGCCGCAGTGGGTCGGCCAGCAGTGGCTCGACGACCAGTTCCAATACATGGAGCAGCAGGCCAGTTTTATCATCCGCGAGTTGTGGGTCACGGGCGGCTATCCGCACTGGGGATTGCTGCACCCGGAAAGCGGCGTGTTCATCGGCCCCAGCCCGTATCTAAGGCGCTACGTGCCCGCGGCGTTCGCCGATCCGGACAACGCGAAGATCATCTGCAACATATTCGGCGAGGGCCAAGGCGGCGCGCCCCGTTTCAAGTCCGACGCCTTCCCCTACGCGGGTTTCTACTGCGTGCGCAGCGGCTGGAGCAAACAGGACCAGTGGCTTTATATGCCCAGCACGCGGCCGGTATCGTCGGTCACGCATCCCGACAACAACGGCATCAGTCTGTACGCCTACGGTCGGCACTTGCTGGCCAACACGGGCACCGCGACGCCCGTCACCGTCGACGGCTGCTCGCAGATCAGCGACGGCAGCTACCGCGCTGCGCCGGAAAGTTACCGCCACGACATCTTCCGGGCGGTCTACGGCCGCGCCGGCTCGGCCAACGCCTACCGCACACCGCTGGCGCGGCGCTGGCACACTTCCGAGTTCTTCGACGTGCTGGAAGGCGACTACGGGGGGCCGTTTGCGCGCACGGTGCCCAACGTGTTTATTGACGACGTGTCGCACGAGCGCCAAATTCTTTTCGCCCGCAAGCTGGGACTGTGGATTGTCACCGACCGGCTGAAAAGCCCTACCCGGCACAGCTACGAATGGGTGTGGCCCTTCTACTGCCCGGCGGGCGACGAAGCCCGGCGCTATCCCGGTTTCGAATGGAGCCAGATCAAGGCCGACGCCCGGACGCAGAGCATCAAGACCGATAATCCCGCCGGGCCGAACCTGTCGCTGTACAGTTTCAGCCCGGAACCGATGGAGAAGACCGGCTCCGGTTTCAAAACCGAAAAGAGGGGCGGCTGGATGGTCGTCACGGTGCTCTACCCGCGCAAGTTCGAGCACGGCGCGGTCGGGCCGGAGCTGGCCGATCTGAAGCCCCTGAAGTGCGCTGGCGGCCAGTGCGGCTTCAGCGCGACGATCCCCGGCGGCGGGAAGGTCATGTTCCAGGCCGCGCCTGTCAGCGGCACAATGACCTTGGAGGATGTCGCGTTCGAGGGCGAAGCGCTGTTGCTGGTCAGCCTGCCGGACGGCCGACGGGGCATCGTGGCCTTGGGGTGCAAACGGATGGCCCTGGGCGGTGTTAGGCGGGCCGTGCCGGCCGACTTCGAGTCCCTTGCCGAAGGTCCCTTCCAAAGGTTCGAGCCCATCTACCGCCCCCTGCCCCTGCCGGTAATCGGCCCCGTTGAAGATCGCTTCAGTGACGAGCTGAAGGTAACCCTGACGCACGACGATCCGGCGGTGGAATTGCGCTACACCCTCGATGGCACCGATCCGCTCGGCGATTCGCCCTTATATGGCAGGCCGATTCGGCTCCGGGAGACGACGGTGCTCAAGGCCCGCGCCCTGCGGAAGTTCCGCGACGCCCTGGGGCGTCTGGAGGTCACGCTGCCGGCCACCTCGGATGGAACCAAAGCCTCTGCGGTTGCGCGGGCCGTGTTCAGCAAGGAGAGGCCCTGGGAGCCCGCCAAGGCCGGCGACACGAAGCCCGGCCTCGCCTTCACCTGCTATGAAGACGACGGCACGTGGCCGATCTCGGCCTTCAGCCTCCCAGCCATGCAGCCCGTGCGTAGCGGCACGTGTAGGGAACTGTTCGACTGTAGCGCCACGAAGATGAACCGCGGCGGCTTCGCGTTCATCTACGCGGGCTACCTGGATATCGCCACGCGCGGCGTCTATTCGTTCCACGCGCCGCGGGAATTCATCACGCCCTCGGTTCACGCCGGTTACGACCTGCGCCTTTTCGTGGACGACCGCGAGTGGTATCCGGCTACCCAGGTCCACAACTTCGGCACGTGGTCGGTGCCGCTGGCGGCCGGAAAGCACGCGCTCAAGGTCGTCTACATCAACCAGCAGAACGTGCGGCTGATGGGCGACCTCGAAAACTGGAAAGACTATTACTGGCCGGGGGCGAAACCGGGACTGCTCGTTTCCGGCCCGGGCCTCGAAAAGCAGCCGATCCCCGCCGCCATGCTGTGCCGCTGACGGCCGCACAGGCAAACTCGCTAAAGCGCTACCGAACAATAACCTACCGGATCCGAAGGTAGCAGGCACACTCCGTGTGCCGTCCGCCACACCTTTTCCCGTTTCAGCGGACGGCACACGGAGTGTGCCTGCTACCTTGGCGCCGCCGGTGAACGGCTACAATTAAGGAGTGCAACCATGCGAATGAGTTTTTGCGTCGTCCGTGCGTTCGGCCTTGCGCTATTGTGCGCGGCGCCGATTGCGGGCGAGGAACAGTGGCAGCCCGCGCCGTCGCCGCTCACGACGAGATATGCGGAGCGTGTCTCGCCGCGGGAGGTCCCGATATACGAGTTCTACCCGCGGCCGATGATGGCGCGGAATAACGACGCCAGGAACCTGGCCGGCTTGTGGGATTTCGCGCTGACCGATGCGGCCGTGGCGCAACCGCCGGCCGTGTACCAGGGCCGGATCATGACGCCGTTTCCCATCGAGTCGGCCCTGTCGGGCGTCAAGCGCAGCGTCGCGGCGAACCAGAAGCTCTGGTATCGCCTGGCGCTGGAAGTCCCCTGGGGCGCCGACTGGCTCAAAGGCATGGACGACCGGCTGATGCTGCGCTTCGACGGCGTGAGCGGCACGGCCTCGGTCTTCGTCAACGGCAAGCCGCTCGGTTTGCACGAGGGAAGCAACGACGGTTTCAGCTTCGACCTGACGGACCTGGTCACGGCCAAGGGCAAGCACACGATCGAGATCGTCGTGTCGGCAACGCCGGCTGACAGGCCGGCGGGCGCCGAGGCCGCGACCGGCATCTGCAAACCCGCGTGGATCGAGGCTGTCCGCAGCAGCCACATCGAGTCGCTCAGGTTCGTGCCCGACCTGGACGCATCGGCCGTCCGCGTCACGCCCACCGGGCCGGCGACGGCAGAGGATGCCGTCGAGGTGATCGCCTACGACCGCAGCTTCGAGGTCGCCCGCGGCAGGGGGAAGATGGGCCAGGAACTGACGCTCCGGATCGAGAAACTCAAAGCCTGGACGCCCGACCGGCCGTTCAACTACGAATACCGCGCCACGCTCACGCGCGGCAAACAGAGCCTGGATTCGGTTTTCGGCCCGCTGGCCGTACGCAAGGTGTCGCTGGGCAAAGCCGGCAGCGCCGCCGCAGTGTCGCTCAACAACGCGCCGCTGTTCCTGAGCGGCGTGCTGGACGCCGGCTGGTGGCCGGACGGCGGCGCCACGGCGCCATACGTCGAAGCCCTCAGGCGCGACATCGAGAAGGTCAAGCAGCTCGGCTTCAACACGGTCCGCAAGGCGTTTCGCACGGACCAGCCGCAGTGGTACTTCTGGGCCGACCGCCTGGGCGTGATGGTCTTGCAGGAGTTGCCTTCAGGCGACGCGCCGCAGTTGCTCCGGCAGTATCCGCGGATCATCGCCGAGCTGTTCAACCATCCGTCGGTTGTGGCGTGGGTCTTGCCGGCGGGCATAAGCGCGGAGGCGGCGAGGAAGTTGACTGCTGCGATCCGCAAGGCCGACCCGACGCGGTTGGTCCTTGGCGGTCCCGACGGCGATATCCGCGAGATTGCGCTGGCCGACGTTGAGCAAGCCGGCCCGTCGAGGCAGGCCACCATTCTCTCGCCCATCGGCGGCATTCAGGCCCCGCTGCCCGGGCACGCCTGGACCGCCGGCGCGGTTTCCTCGCCGGTGAACCTGACTGCGAACTACCTGGCGCTCGCGCGGAAGATGGCCGTCTGGCGGACGAAGGCGGGCCTCGGCGGGTTCATCTACAAGCAGCTCGCCGACGCCGCCGACGACCATAGCGGCCTGATCGCCGGCGACCGTCAGGGGATAAAGCTGGACCTGGAACAAGCGGCCCTGATCGATCCGCGGTTCTTCGCCGCTCCGCGGCTCACGCGGGTCGTGCCGTCAGGGTGGGCGTCTTCACATCTGCCGGAGCGGGGCGAGGGAACGGCGGGCGCCGATAGCGGCCAATGGCAGTACACAACGACAGAGCCCAAGGGCGACTGGCACAAACCGTCGTTCGATGACTCGGCATGGAACAAGGGACCGGCGGCCTTCGGCGATAAGGACCGGTCGAACAATGAGTCCCGAATTTCCCGTACTCCTCTCGCTCCGCGAGAGGAAGGGCATCACGCGGAGCGTGATGAGTACGGAAGTTATTTGTCGGCCCATACTAAGACGCACCCGCCCGCCGCCGCACGGACGTCGTGGACCGGCGCCGACGTCTGGCTCCGCCGCGAGTTCACGCTGGACACCGCAAAACTGTACGAGCCGTGGGTGGTCTTGCGGCGCGCGGGCGATGCGCGCGTCTTCCTGAACGACGCCCCGGTGGCAGAGCGCCGCGGAGCTGCCGGCGGCTGCGAGCTGCTCGCCTGCGCCAATGGCCTTGTGGGGCGGAACGTCCTGGCCGTTCATGCTCACGCCGAGGCCGGCAAAGGCTGGCTCGACGTGGGCCTCTTCGACCTCGAGCCGCAACGCGACATGCGTCTGCCGCCGGGCATCAAGCCCATCGTCGACACCTGGATGCGCGACACGTGCGTGTGCCTGGGCCCCGACGGCATCTACTATCTCGTCGGCACGGGCACGACCGCCGCCTGGAAATGCGACGGCATTCCGCTGTACAAGTCGGCCGATCTGAAGACCTGGCAGCTTGTGAAAATCATCGTCTGGCGCGATCAGTTCAAAGGCACCTGGCTGCTCAAGGACCGCAAGACCGTATCCATCTGGGCCCCCGAGCTGCATTACATCAAAGGCAATTACTGGTTGACGTTCTGCACCGACTGGGCGCGGGAAGGCGGCGTGTCCGGAACGGGCTTCCTGAGAAGCAGCACGCGCAAAGTCGAAGGGCCGTACGAGCTGGTCAACACCGCCGGGCCGATCACCCCCGGCGAGCTGGACGCCTCGCTGTTCGAGGACGACGACGGCACGGTCTACTTCCTCAGCGGCGGCAGCAGCATCGCGCGCATGAAGGACGACATGAGCGGCATCGCGGAGAAGGTGCGCCGCGTGGGCACGGAAGGCGGCGGCACGGTGGGCTTTGAAGGCATCTCGCTGTTCAAGCGCAACGGCACGTACTATCTCTCGGTCACCGACTGCAAGATGCCCTACAAGACCTACGACTGCATGGTCGGCATGTCGCAGAGCGTGTATGGTCCGTATGGCAAGGTGCATATCGCCGTGCCGCACGGCGGGCACAACGTGTTCTTCCAGGACAAGGAAGGCCACTGGTGGAGTACGCTCTTCGGCGGCGATACGCCGGAGGTCGCCGGGCCGCTGAAAGAACAGCCCGGCCTCCTGCGCGTCGAATTCGCGCCCGACGGGACGATCCACCCGCTGGATCCGCGGTTAGGTCCGCCCTAGGGGAATTCCAGGGACAGGGAATTCCGGGGACAGCATACGTAGCTCAATGGACTGTTTAGTAATTCTGTATGCTGTCCCCGGAACTGTGCCCCTGCTGTCCCCGGAACTGCCGCTCACTTCGTCGGCTTCAGGGTAATCCGAGAAAGGTTGATCGCCTTCCAGGTCTTGGCGTCGTGCGGGCGGGCCGTTACCACGAACTCGCCCGCTTGCTTGACGGTTATCTTGCCCAGGGTGGCCGTCTGGAAATTGGCGAAGTCGCCCGTCTGCGGCACAGTGCCGGACCTTTCTTGATCGCCGATCACTACGGCAAGTTCTGCCCCTTCGTGCGGCGAAGCCACCAGGATCTCAACATCGTAGGTGCCGGGCTTCACGAACTTCACCTTGTTCCATGAGGCCGTGTCCTGCGGGTTGTCCCAGAAACCGATGTTCGGCACGTCGCCCTTGGATTCCACCTGGAGTGAACCGTGCAACTCGGCCACTTCGGCATCAAGCTGCAACGAACCTTTGGCCGCCGGTTTGATCGCTTCGTTGAAAACATTGGGCTCAGCACCGGGTACTGCCTTGAGTCCGGTGATCTTGAAGGCCACGGCGTAATCGCACGGCTTCTTCTCCGGCACCGTGATCGTCAGGCCCTCCTCCGTACGGGAGGAGTCCAGCTTGGCGTCGTGCCCCAGAAGACGCACCTCGGTGACTTCGCCTGTGACCAGCGGCGAGCCCTTGGCCAGGGCACGGATCGTCAGCGACTTGTCCGGCCAACCGAGGAAGAAAGCGTAAAGGGTATCGCCCTTAGCGGTGAAGCGGACGTTCGTCTCACCGTAGATCGTGAACGGCCGGGTGCTGAAGATGCCCTCGCCGTTGATGTCCATCCATTGCGTCATCCCTTCGAGGAATTTCATTTCCCGGTCGTCGATGGTGCCATCGCCCCGCACGGGGATATTCAGCAGCAGATTGCCATTCTTGCTCACGATCTCGACCAGTTCCGTAACCACTTCCCTCACGCTCCGATAGCCGATGCCCCGATGATAGTGCCATTCACCGATGCAGGTGTCGGTTTGCCAGGGATACTTTTCGACGCGGCTGCTGCGGCCCCGCTCGAAGTCGTGGACGAGGCACTTCAAGAGGTGATTGGGCATGCCCTTGGTATTCAGCACGGCTTCGAGCTTTCCGTCGTGCCGCTGGATGTTGGCGTTGTAGAAGTGGGCGAAGATGTTCATGCCCGCCTCGCCCAAAGGATTCATGCCGTCGTCGAAGTAAAGCAAGTCGGGATCGTACTTGTCGATCAGGTCGCGGGTGCGGTTGAACCACTTGTCGATGTAAGCCTGCCGGGCCTCCGCCGTGCGCGCGGCGCCATGCGGGCCGTAGAGTTCGGCCGGATCGTAGCCTTCCCACCATTTGCCCCGGCCGGCCGCCTTCAGCAAGATGCCGTCGTAAGGCACGCCCTTCAAGGGGCCGCTCTTGTCGGAGCCGTGGGCCACGTCGTACCAGTCCCAGGAACGAGCACAGTGGACCGTGACGCCAAACCGCAGGCCGCTCTGGCGTGCGGCCTTGGCCCACGTACCGACGATGTCCTTCTTCGGACCGATATTGACCGAGTTCCACGGCTGGTACTTCGAGTCCCAGCAGTCGAAGTTGCAGTGATGATTGGCTAGGGCCACGAAATACTTGGCCCCGGCCCGCTTGTAGAGTTGGATCAGCTCTTTCGGCTCCCACTTCTCGGCCTTCCATAGGTTGCAGATGTCCTTGAAGCCGACCTTGGACGGGTGACCGTAGTGCTCGACGTGGTACTTGTAGTGGCCGCTGCCCTGTTCGTACATGCCACGAGCGTACCAATCGCCGTCTTCCGGCAGGCATTGGGCGCTCCAGTGGGCCCAGATACCGAACTTGGCATCGCGGAACCACTCGGGACACTCGTACTGTTTCAGCGCTTCCCACGTGGGCTTGAACGGCCCAGAGGCGATGGGCAGATTGGCCGTGGGGCCGAGCTTGTCGGCAACAACTGCCGCGTTGGCGCTCAAGAGGATTGTGGCCAGAAGGCTAGCCAGGGCGAGGCACTTCCTGATCTTCACGTCGCGGTTCATTCAAGCTCTCTCCGTCAGTCTAATGGATCAAAATGGGAGACCACTGCTGCCCATTGTAACATGGCGGCAGGGCGGTTGCAGGTTATCCTGGACCTTGTCCGGCCTAAATTGTTTCTGTTGCGGAAGGTCGCGAGTTGATTTGGCGATGGGCGGGCTTGCATAAAAAGGACGTATCTTGGCCGAGTACGCCCCGGCAAGCTGCCCGCAGACGGCCCCCGTGGTGTCGGCGTCGTCGCCCAAGTTCACGGCCCGCAGCGCCGCTTCCCAGCAGTTATGGGATCTCGTGGTGTTCTGCGCTCACGACTAAGTTGCGCTGGTCGATCAGACTCAGGTAATAGACCTTGACCCCTTGCGGCAGTCGAGCGGTCGCCTTGTGCGCGGCCGCGTCGATCTCGGCGGCAGTGGTTTCCCACTGGCGGGTCTGCCATTGGCCGGTCTGGCATGTGTAGTTCAGCTCAGCTCGCTGGATCGGCGAGGCCGCCTCAAACACGATCCAGACCCGGTCGCCGTCGCGCCCCTGCCCGTGGATCTTGGCCAGCGGTTGCCCGCCATTGAGTTGACTCTCGGCCAGCGCCAGAATCTCGGCCGGATTCTCGCCGGGACCACCATGCCCGTGTGGCATGCGCGGGCGGATCGAGAGCGTATGCGGCCCCTGCGCCAGGCGATACGACTTCTGGAGCGAGTCCAGGGGATAGGCGAAATCATTGGTCCCTGTTACCCAGAGCATGGGCATCTTGCTCTGCCGCAACCAGACTGAAGGGTCCCACCGGCCGAGCCATCGCGCCGCTTTCTCCCGTCCCATCTTCTGGAACTCGGGGAGCCAAACCGAATTGTCGCCAAGGAAACCGCAGCCGTACACGGGAACGGCCAAGCGAAACCGCGAATCAACGCCCGCGACAATGCACGTCAAGTAGCCGCCCCAAGAGATCCCGGTTACCCCGATCCGCTCCGGATCGACCCCGGGCAGGGACCGCAAGAGCGAATGGGCCAGAATCACGTCGGCGACGGCATGATAGGTCCAATGATCTTCAGCCGGTTCATCGACCTGATCGAAGCCGCCCCAACCGGGCGGTCCGCCGGCGTTATGCCGCTGCCACTTGCCGTACGAGCCGATGGGCACGCATCCGCAAGTATCCATGGCGATGGCGGCATAGCCGCGGGAGTTCCAAAGCCGGACCCAGGCATCGAAAGCCGATCCACCACCCCCATGCACCAGCACCATCCCCGGTACTTTCATGCCAGGTGCAACCTTTGGCAAGCCGTAGTAGGCGAACACCCGTGTGGCCCTCTTGCGCCAGGGCAACCCTTCGTAGAACACCGACACCACGTCCTTGGCCAACGGCGCATCGGCCGGATAAACCTTGGGTGCCTTCGCAAGGGTGTCCATGTCCCAGCGCGGCAGGACAACAGCCGAGCCGGGCACGGCCCTGCTGGTTTCCTGAGCCGCCGTGCTCGTAACCACACTGGTTACAAGTATCAGGAACAACCGTAACGGCATTGTTTTCATAATACGTTTCTCGGCTAGACGGCGGCACCCGGCGCATCGCCTGTGGCAAGGCCGATGCGGGTTCCGAGCTGGGGAGCAACGGACGGCATAACGCACCCATTTTACTCTCGGCGATGGCGTCTACCAGCCAAAAGGAAACCAACTTGTGGTACTGGGGATCCTTGAAGCCACAATCTGGCGGGGGTAGAATCGGGGCTTTCCCTGGCCACTTCAGGCGTTGATGGCCGGACATCGGCATAGCGCCGGGCGCAGACGGGGATCAAGCAAGTGGAGCAACGAGACACGACGCTTCACAACGCCGCCAGCCGACCTGCTATAAAGAGGGCGTAGACTTCATCATGTTCCCGATTCATCACGTTGATCGGCGGATGGCCGAAGCTGTGGAGACGTTGGGCTCCAAACCGAAGTTTTGGTTCTCCGACGGCGACCGACGTATGCTCTTCAAGGCTGAGGAACGGGGCACGGGGGAGGATTGGGCGGAGAAAGTGTCGTGCCATCTTGGTGGACTCCTCGGGCTGCCGCACGTTCATTACGAGTTGGCCGAAGAGTACGATGGGGACACGTATCTTAGACCGGGGGTCGTTTGCGAAAACTGCGCACCCGCGCCTTTGTCTCTGGTCTTGGGAAATGAACTGCTGTTGGAACGCGACCCCGCGTATCCGGCTGACGTGAGCCAAAAGTACAAGGTTCGTGAACACACCGTAGACGCCGTGGCTCAGGTTCTTCAGAACCTCGCACCCCCCAGCGAGAACTGGATGCGAGATGTGCCAGTAGGGATAGAAACGGCATTGGACGTTTTTGTGGGCTACGTCATGCTCGATGGTTGGATTGCCAATCAGGATCGCCACCACGAGAACTGGGCTGCGCTGCCGGGCAATGACCTGCGGCTTGCTCCGACGTTCGATCATGGAGCCTCGCTGGCGCGAAATATCTCGGATGATGAGCGATTGGAACGCTTGACAACGAAGGATCGGAACCGGACGGTTGCCCACTTTGCGAGTCGGGCGAAATCGGCGTTCTACAGGAGGCCAACTGAACCACGCCCCTTGACGACGTTCGACGCGTGCTCGGCGTTCGCAGCCTTCGCCCCCCAAGCGGCTCGTCGCTGGCTTCAGCGGCTAGGCGCGATTGACCAGATGTCTATCCGGAGTGTTCTGGATGAAGTGCCGAATAAGCGCATGTCTAGAATCGCAAAGGACTTTACGTTAGAATTGCTAGGGTTGAATCGAGAACATCTGCTAACGCAAACGATCCCATCATGAATGCATTATTTGTAGCCTTCCGTGGGGGCGACACTGAGCACGGCGTCTGGGGTCCAATCGGCAGGTTGGACTACGACGGTGAACTCTATCGGTTTTGCTATACGCGAGGCGCGAAGCCTTCGAGCGGCTTTCGGCCCTTTCCTCAAATGGACGATCTGGAGCAAGTATATCGGTCGGAAGACCTGTTCCCGGTGTTTGCGAATCGTCTGCTGTCTCCCTCGCGGCCCGAATATGAAGCCTACCTGCGTTGGGGCGGGTTCGACCCCCAGCATCCGCCCGATCCCATCGCGATCTTGGGTGTTACTGAGGGGATTCGTCAAACCGATTCCATCGAAGTGTTTCCCTGCCCGATTCCCGACGCGGAAGGATGTTACTTGAACAAATTCTTCTTGCACGGAATTCAGTGGATGCCACCCGCCGCAAGAGAGCGGATCAGCCGTTTGCGAGAGGAAGAAGAACTTTACGTGATGCTCGATTCGTGCAATGTGTGCGATCCGAAGGCGGCGGCGGTGCGCACCGGTTACGAGCCGACGATGATTGGGTACGTTCCCCGCTATCTGGCGAGCGACGTGGGCAGGTTGCTCGGTGAATGCAACCCCCAGTTCATTCGGTTGATTGTGGACCGAGTGAATCGCGACGCGCCGTGGCAGCAACGTTTATTGTGTCGAATGCGAGCCTGCTGGCCTTCAGGATTCCAACCCTGTAGCGATGAAGCATTCCAGCCTATTCCTCGCGATGTTCCGGCGAAGTGCCCTGCGTAATCTATTTGCGGGGCGTGAGGATCAGCCAAAGTGCTGAACGAATCCGAAGTCGAACTCGCGACCCTTGAATGGTTCCAGCGTCTCGATTAGCCGCCGAGCTTGTGACCGCCGTTCGCAAGAGCGTTGCCTTTCTGGCGTTGGCGCTCACAGCCACGTCTTCAGCCCAGGCCGGGAATTGGCCGCAATGGCGTGGCCCCTCCTTCAACGGCTCGACCAATGAGAAGAACCTGCCCTCGAAATGGAGCAAGACGGAGAACCTCGCCTGGAGCGCTGACTTGCCGGGCACAGCCGCCTCCACTCCCATCGTCTGGGACAACCGGGTCTTCCTGTCGGGCGTCGACCTGTCCCGCAGCACGCTCCAGGCCATGTGTTTCGACCGTACCAACGGCAGACTGCTCTGGAGCCGCGACGTGGCCAAGGCAGTCCGCCAGGACACGCGGAGCAATTACGCCAACCCGTCGCCGGTGACTGACGGCAAGCAGGTGATCTTCCTCTACGGCAACGGGGACCTGGTGTGCTTCGACGCGACAGGCGAGCGCCGCTGGGCCCGCAACATCCAGCAGGATTACGGGCCGCTGGCCTTCTTCTGGACCTTCGGCAGCAGCCCCTTGCTCTTCGACGGGAAGCTGTATCTGCAAGTGTTGCAGCGCAACGTGGCCGTCGAGGGGCGCGGCCTGAAGGATCGGCAGAACGAGGCCTATCTGCTGGCCCTCGATCCGCGCACGGGCCGGAAGCTATGGCGGCAAGTCCGGCCAAGCCAGGCTGTAGACGAATCACAGGAATCGCACACCACGCCCATCCCGCTGCTCTACGCCGGTCAGAAGCAGTTGTTGATTGCCGGGGGCGACGCGCTGAGCGGCCATGACGCGGCCACCGGCAAGGAGCTGTGGCGGTGGGGCCATTGGAACCCGTCGCGTGCCGGGAACTGGCCGCTCATCGCCTCGCCGGTCGCGAGCGAAGGGGTCGCCTTGGTCTGCGTTC
Source organism: Thermoguttaceae bacterium (assembly GCA_049515555.1). Taxonomy (GTDB): domain Bacteria; phylum Planctomycetota; class Planctomycetia; order Pirellulales; family Thermoguttaceae; genus JBEKTY01. The sequence goes on along the minus strand of JBEKTY010000025.1, from coordinate 17,219 downwards.
CCAAGGGCCAACCCGTGTACGCTGTCAAGCTGGGCGGGTGCGGCGCGCTCGACCATCGGGCCGTCCCATGGACCAGCCGCCAGGCCCGGCAAGTAACGTCGGAAGTGCCCACGCCCGCCTGCTACGATGGTGATTTTTTCGTGCTCAGCGACTCGCGGAACTGTTTGTCGCGCGTGGATTCGCGCACGGGAAAAGTGAAATGGACCGTCCCAACGCCGGGGCGGGCCAAATACGAAGCCTCGCCGCTGGTTGGGGATGGAAAGGTCTACCTAATCAATATTGGGGGGCAGGTCTCCGTCGTCAGCGCGGCCAAGGGCGAAGTCCTCCAGGTGGTCGCCATGGATGAGCCCGCCGATAATGAAATGGTCCGGGCGTCGATCATCGCCGCGCACGGCCAGTTGTTCATCCGCACCACGCGGAGGTTGTACTGCGTGGGCAAGAGTGACCGGATGCAGCCCTCGCGGTAGCGGCGATCACAAGGCCCCCTAACGGATCGGGATTCCCGGCCAGAGTGTCCGATGCGGTCCGGGTACGGTCGTCACAGTTCCTCGCCCAGATGATGAACGAGCTGGCCTGGGAACGGCGGAAGAAGCCTACAACAAGACCCCTCACCGGGCAATGCCCGGCGAGGGGTTCTGCCATGACCGAATACCGTGAGCGGTCAGCGGTGCGTGGTTGGTCGGTATTTCTCCTGGGGGTGGTTCGGGAACTTTACCATTATGCATTCCCCGGCAAAGGTTGGCGTAAGCCGGAGGGCGACAAGCCAAGCCACGCACCAGCCCTTCAGAGCAACTGTGTGATTGGATCACACCGTCGTCGAATCGTGAGTTATACTTGATCGTCAGACGGTGTTCTGAGCGGTCGGACTGCCTGCCACTCGGTACGCGGCAGTGGCCTTTCCAAGGGACTGGGAAGCTCTGCCGCACGCAACGGCACGCTGCAACAGCAGCATGGGGGTTCCCGTGTTTCTTCCTGCTCTTGAAGTTGGAAACGGCCCTTTCCTGATCGGTGCCCTGGCGGCCAGCATTGCCCTCTTGATCGTTCTGGGAGGTTGGGCTTCGCGGGAGTCGGAGAACGGTCTTGCCACAACGCTCTCTTCCGCCGTCTATTGGCTGGCCGCTGTTCCGATCAGCCTGGCGATTGTCCTTTTCTCCCTCGTCTTGATTCTGTCGCTGGTGTTTGCCGTTCCGATGGCCGGAGGATGGCCCGGGATGGTCGGGATGTGAAGCCTGGGATTACAGGGTCACTTCCCTCGCGACCACGGGGTCACTGGCTGGCGACTTGGGCAACCGGCCTTTTCATCTGCTCAAATCCATTCGAGCAACCGCCCGGTGGTTGACGGTGCGCCGCTGCCGGGGTAGTATGTCGAGTATCTGATCCGCGACGCGGTGGTCAAGGGACACTGGGCCGAATGACTATGGCTCTCACGACCGCGCAAAACGGCGCCCTCGGCAGCGTCCGTGACCGATTACGGGTGGCTGCCGTCCAAATGACGTTCGCCCCGACGATTGACGAGAATCTGGCGAAGATCGAGCAACTGCTGGGCGCGGCCGCCCGTCGCCGAGCCGATGCCGTGCTGCTGCCCGAGTTTGCAACCACAGGCTATGCCTATGATTTCTCTCGGCTGAAGCCCGCCGAGATCGCCGGCGCCCTTGCAGCCCTGAGCCGGATGGCTGCCCGCTTTCGGATGAACGTCTTAGCAGGCTCACCGGTTCTCCGTCGTGGCAAGCTGTACAACTGCCTGGTGGTCTTTGATCGACAGGGGGCCGTGGTGCATTGCTACGCGAAGTGCCACCTCACGGAGATGGACCGCGACCATTTTGCGCCCGGCAATGCCGTGGCGCTGTTCGAGATCGACGGCGTCTGCGCGACAGCGGTGATCTGCCACGAGCGCCGTTATCCCGAGTTGGTCCGGTTGGCGGTCATGGCCGGGGCGCGGATTCTCTTCCACCCCAATGCCGGGATGGATTCGCTGGCTGTGTCGCGTCACAAGCGCGGTGGACGAGACGGGATTGCCGCGCGGGCCTTCGAGAACGCCATCTATTACGTCTTTGCCAACTCGGTGGGCCCCCAGGGAGACGACAAGTGGTCCGCCGGTGACTCGAAGATCGTTGGGCCGGACGAGCGGGTACTCGGCCTGGCCGACAATCGCAGCGAAGCGGTCATCGTGGCGAACTTGGATCTGTCGAAAGCCACAGGGATCTACGCGCGACGTGGATTGACGAATCCTCCATTCCTCGCGCCGCACTGGAAGCGAATGGTGGATGCGGTCAGAAGACACGCAGCCCAGTCCGCGCTCGCGTACGATCTTCCTGCGATTGCAGATGGTCACGAACCAAGGATGCCTAGGACCTGATCCGGGACGCGGTGCTGATGGGCTAGTTTCTGTTGCGGAAAGTCGGAAGCTAGGGCTGGGCCAGCTCGACGGGCTGGCCTTCCCGCAGCGAGCCGATTTGCGACCGCACAACCCACTCCTCGCCGCCGAGGCCGGAGACGACCTCCACCTCGTCGCCCACCTGGAGGCCCAGGCGGATCGGAGTGCGGACCGCGTGGCCGCCGGCGGCGATCCAGCAGAAGGCCTGTTTGCCCTCGCGGAGTACGGCCGAGAGCGGCAGGACGCACGCCCCGGCGCGCTCTTGGAGCCGGAGGTGGGCGGTGGCGTACATTCCCGGCCGCAGCAGGCCCTGGGGATTGGGCAGGTCCAGCTCCGTGCGCAGCGTCCGATTAGGGCCCAAGACCCAACTCGTCCGCGCCACTTTTCCTTCTGCGACCCGGTCGGGAAGGGCCTGCACGTGGACGTAGCCGGGCTGGCCGGCTTCGACCCATGGCGACTCCATTTCCGGCACGGCCACGAAGATGCGAACCACGTCGGTGCGGGCGACGCTTAGAAGCGGCCTGGCGGTCATAGTGCCGGCCGGCTGCACGAAATCGCCGCGATTGACGTTCCGCTCGGTTACCACGCCGGCATACGGGGCGCGGATTCGCGTGTACTGGAGAAGGGTCTTTACGCGTGAAAGGTCGGCTTCGGCGTTTCCCTGTCGGGCGCGGGCCACGGACTGATTGGCCTGGGCCTTGGCCACGTCGGCCTGGCTTTGCAGCACGGCCGCCCGGGCGGCCTCGACCTTGGCCTGGGCCTCGGCCCGCGCCGCTTCGGCGGCCTTCAGCGACTCGCGGGTTTCGTCTTCGAGTTTGCGGTCCAACGAGCCGCCGCTCACCAGTTGGCTGATCCGCGCGTACTGCGATTGCCAGCGGGTGACATCCGCCTCGGCGCGGATGTTGCCGGCCGCCATCAGGCGCTGGTTGGCCTGGGCGGTGGCCACGGCGGCCTCGGCGGCGCGGAGGGCGGCCGTGGCCAGCTCGATCTCGGCCCCGGCCTGCGCTTCCGCCGCCTCCTTCTGCCGCACCTCGGCTTTCAACTCGGGAAGGAACAACTCCACGAGAAGCTGATCGGCCTCGACGCGGTCGCCGATGTCCACGTGCAGCTTTTCGACGTAGGCGGGCAGCTTGACGAAAAGCGGCGTCTCCTCGAAGGCCTCGATCTGGCCTGGCTGGACGCTCTCCAGGCGGAGCGTCTTGCGGACCGGCCGGGCGGCGGCGACCTGCACCGCCGCAGTGGCCGTCGGCGGGCCGGCCGGCTGCGGATCGCTCGATGACTGCCGGCAGCCGGCCAGGGCGCCCAGCAGGGCCGCGGCCAGCGCCCAACGGATGCCCGGTCCCCTCTCCCTCCGGGAGAGGGTTAGGGTGAGGGCTGTAGAACCGCGACGGAGGACGGGCGACGGACGACGGACGGCAGCACTACGGCCCGTCGTCCGTCTCCCGTCGTCCGTCGAAGATGGTGGGGCTCGCTGCGCTCGACCCACCCTACATTTCTTGGAAATCATCTTACGGCGCTCCTCGATCCGCCGCGGGCAGATAGTAAACGCTGGCCGGGTCGTCGGGGTCGAGCGAGGCCGAGCGGATGCTGGCCCGCCGCTGGATCAAGGCGAAGACGGCGGGCAGCACCAGCAGCGTGGCGGCGGTAGCCGCGGCCAGTCCGCCGATGACGGCCCGGCCCAAGGGTGCGTTCTGCTGGCCCGACTCGCCGACGGCCAGGGCCAGGGGCAGCATGCCGACCATCATGGCGCAGGTGGTCATGAGGATCGGGCGGAGCCGGCTGCCCGCGCCCTCGACGGCCGCGGCGGTCGCGGCCGCTCCTTGCCGGCGGCGGCTCTCGGCCATCGTTACCAGCAGGATGGCGTTGGCCATGGCCACGCCGACGGCCATGATCGCGCCGATCAGCGATTGGATATTGAGCGTAGTGCGGGTCAGATAGAGCATGACCACTACGCCGGCGACGGCGGCGGGGGCGGTCGAGACGGCGGCCAGCGCCAACCGCAGCGACTGGAAATTGGCGGCCAGCAGGAGAAAGATGACGACCACCGCCGAGGCCAGCCCCAGGGCTAGGCCGCCCAGCATCTCGCGCATGACGGGGATCTGGCCGCGGGCTTCGACCTTCACGCCGCGGGGCGGCTCGCCCGCGCTGTCAATCGCCCCGGCCACCGCCCGCGAGGCGCGGCCCAGGTCCATGCCGGCCAGGTTGGCCGTCATGCTCACCTGCCGCCGCATGTTATAGCGGTCGATTTCACCGGGCATGACGGCGCTGGAAACCGCGGCCACGTCGCGAACCAGCACTGTGCCCGCCGCGTTGCGCTTCACCGGGAGCATCTTCAAGTCGTCGATCGAGCCGATGGGCCGGATGCCCCGCGGCGTGCGGACGATCGGACGCGGCGCCTCGACCTGCACCTGGTAGCCGATGCCGGTCTGGGGATCGGCCCAGAAGTTGGGCACGGTGAAACGGCTGGAGGAGGTGGCCTCGGCCAGCGAGCGGGCCACGTCGGCCGGCGTCACGTACACGCTGCCCGCCCGCTTGCGGTCCACGTCGACGCGGACCGTCGGGTAATCCAGCGACTGCACGACTTGCAGGTCGCACAGCCCGGAAATCTTCGCCAGCTCGCCCTTGATTTTCGCCGCGTAGGGGCGGGTCTGGGCGAAGTCCGGCCCGTTGACGGCCACCTCGACCGGCGTGGGCGAGCCGAAACTCATCACCTCGTTGACGATGTCGGCCGGCTCGAAGGAGAACTGCACCTCGGGCAGGCGCGCGGCCAACCGCCGGCGGAGTTCCTCTTTCAGCGGCTCGATGCCCAGCCGGCTGTCCTTCTTCAGGGCCACCCACAGCACGGCATCCTCCGGCCCGCGCATCCATTGAAACACGGCGTCGATGGGGTAGGCCGAGGGGATCGTGCCCAGGTATCCCAGGGTCATCTCGACGTTCTCCGCCCCGGCCGACTGGCGAATCACCTCGAGCGTCGCCAGGACGACCTGCTCGGTGCGATCGATGTCGGTTCCGTCGGGGGCCCGCAGACGCAGGCGGAATTGGCCGGTGTCGACGCTCGGGAAGATCTCCGTGCCCAGCCGGGGGCCCAGGCCGCCGATTATTGCCGCACACACCGCCAGATACGCGGCCACCAGGCCCGGGCGGAAACGGACCACGGCGGCCAGCAGCCGCTGGTACCCGCGGCGGAAGCGCTCGAAGGAGCCCCGCCGCAGCCAGCCCCAGACGGCCGGCCGACGGCCGGGCGCACAATCGGCGGCGGGCGCCGCACCGGCTTCCGGGCCGACGAGCGCAGCGCGCCGCAACAGCCACACCGAGAGCACCGGCACCAGCGTGCTCGACAAGAGGTAGGAAGCCACCATCGAGAACCCCACGGCCAGCGACAGGGGCACGAACATCGAGCGCGGCGCACCCTGCATGAAGAACGAGGAAATGAAGACCGCCAGGATGCAGACCATGGCCAACAGCCGCGGCCGCGCGGTCTGGGCGTTCCCCAGCCGCACGGCGCGGGCGATCGAGGGGGTGTGCTCCATCTGCGTGTGAATGTTCTCGATCTCGACGGTGGCTTCGTCCACCAGGATGCCGATGGCCAGGGCCAGCCCGCCCAGGGTCATCAGGTTGATCGTCTGGCCGGCCAGCCACAGGGCCACGACGGCCGTCATGATGGCCAGCGGGATATTCAGCAGCACGATGATCGCACTCCGCCAATCGCGGAGGAACAGCAGGATCATCAGGCCGACCAGCATCGCCCCCAGCGTCCCTTCCACGGCGACGCCCCAAATGGCCCGCGTCACGTAGGGCGACTGGTCGAACTGGTAGCCGACGTGAATGTCCGGCGGCACCGCGGCCTGCATGTCGGGCAGGGCGGCCTTCACCTGGCGGACCACGCTGAGGGTCGAGGCGTCGGCCCGCTTGGTCACCAGCAGGTACACCGAGCGGCGGCCGTTGACCAGGGCGTAGCCGCAGGGCGCGTCGGTGCTGTCCTGCACGTATCCCACGTCGCGGATATAGACGGGCGCGGTGGGGCCGGCCCGCAAGGGGATCGTCTCCAGATCGCGCACCTCGCGGACCACCGAGTTGACCGGCACGAAGGGATACTTCCCATCCAGCGGCAGGTTGCCGGAGGGGCTGATTGCGTTTCCTTCGGCCAGGGCCTGGACGACCTCGGCGGGGGTCATGCCGTAGGCCCGCAGCCGCTCGGGATCGACGGTGACGACCACCGTCCGCTGGTTGCCGCCCAGCGGCGGCGGGGCGGAAACGCCCGGCAGGCCGGCGAACATCGGCCGCACGCGGAACAGGGCCAGGTCCTGGATCTCGCCGATGCTGCGGCTCTCGCTCGACAGCACGAGATAGCCCACCGGCACGCTCCCCGTATCGAAACGCACCACGAACGGACTGACGGTGCCGGGGGGCATGAAGGCCCGCGCACGATTGACGTAATTCACCGTCTCCGCCATGGCCTGGGCCATGTCGGTGCCGGGATGGAAGAATAATTTCATCAGAGACAGGCCCTGGATGTTCCGCGATTCCACGTGGTGAATGCCGGTGATGTACAGAAAATGGTACTCGTAGTAATTGGCCAGGAAGCCTTCCATCTGCGCCGGGTCCATGCCGCCGTACGGCTGGCAGACATAAATGACCGGCAAGTTGAGGGCGGGAAAGATGTCCACCGGCATCCGCCAGAGGGCCACGGCGCATCCCAAGGCCACGCCCACCAGGGCAATCATCACGGTCAGGGGGCGCCGCAAGGCCAGCAGGATGATGTTCATACAACATAATCATAGCTTGGCAGGCTAGTGCTCTGTCGGTCTTCAATTGGTGGGTGGCACGTCCTGAAAGGGCGTGGGTGGGCGGCTCACCACGCCCTTTCGGGGCGTGCCACCCATCCATCAAACCACTGTTGACAGAGCACTAGCGGCCTGGGTCGGAAATCCGCATCGCGCCGGCAAAAGCGCTTCTGGCGGTCGTTCCGCGGGTATCAGCCGTGCGGCCGGCGGCCTATGCCAAATGCCCGTTTTATCCCAAGACGAGTGAAATTCTCGCTTCTGCCGATTCGATCAAATCAAAGGTAATGAAGGAAGGCGCCGTTACTGAGGATACTGGCAAATGTAGCGGCCCGATGCGGCCGGTAATACGGGCGACGACGGTTGAGGCGGCGGGTTTCTTGCCGAAGAGCAGCATGTCCGGAACAGTTTCCAAGGGATGGGCATGTCTGCTGGTTTTGACGTTTGCATCGGCTGCAACGAGCGTAATGGGTCAGCAGGGCGCCGGGCCGGGCGGGCCCGCGGCGGGCGTGTGGCCGGCGCCGCCGGGCTGGGGCAGTGCGGCGTGGCCCACCACCGGTCAGGCCCCGGCCGCCGCCGGTAATGCCGGCACGGCCGGCGGTAATGCCGGCGGTATTACCGGCGGTATTACCACCGTGTATCGTCTGCCGCCGGCCGCTCCGCCGCGGCCCGATTCTGCGGCCGAGAATCGGTTGGCGACCTACGACGAGCCGGCGGCGGCCGGAACGGGCCTGCCGCCGCCCCCGCCGGACTTGGCCCAGCGCGTGGCGGAGTTGGAGCGGCGGCTGGCGGAAAGCACCCGGCCCCCGGCCGCTCCCGCCCCGCCATTCGGCAGCGAGGCAATCCCCTCCGTTTCAAATTTCGCCGGCTGGAATGAGGGCTTCTTTATTCAGTCCGCCGATAAATCGTTCCAGTTGCGCATCACGGGCCAAATCCAGGCGGATTTCCGGGGATTTCTGACCCCCGTCGACACGTCCACAACCGACAATGGGGCCGTCGCGGGCAGCCCCATCACGGGCAGTCCGGATACGTTCCTCATCCGCCGTGCACGGCTTGGTATCGAGGCCACGATGATGGATCACTACGAGTTTCGATTGTTGCCGGATTTCGCCGGGATTACGGTATCCAGATCGATCACCGACGCCTACCTGAACGTCCACTATTGGGATGAATTTCAATTCGAGAGCGGCAAGTTCAAGCAGCCGTTCAGCTACGAACAACTGATCCAGGACCGTTACGTGCCGACCTTGGAACGCTCGATGATGGATCAACTGGTGCCGCAACGGGATGAAGGGGTCATGATCCACGGCCATAAGCTGTTCGGCGACCGCTTCGATTATGCGGTCGCCGTTTCGAATGGCGACCCAAACGACAGCACCATCGATCTGAATGACCACAAAGACTTCAACGGTCGCATCGACTTCCGTCCGTTCAACGATCCGGAAGGGTGGGACATTGCCCGCGGTTTGCAGGTCGGGATATCCGGCGGCGTGGGCGTCGAGAATGAGGCGCTCGGCACCACAACGAGCCCTCCCATTATAACCACGCCCGCTACCGTGACTTGGTTCGCCTACCATTCCGGCGTGTTGGCCAACGGCGTTCGCGATCGCATCAGCCCGGAATTGGTTTACTTCTACCACTCGTTGGGCGTGGCTTCGCAATACTATCAGCAGAACCAGATGCTTCAACTCTCGGCCACGAAGCCCATAGTGGACGTGTCCATCGGCGGTTATTACGTCTTGGTGACTTATCTCCTGACGGGAGAGCAACGGACCGACTACACCCAGCAGATCGATCCGATCCGTCCCTTCAACCCCTGCGCGCCGATGGCTTCGCCGGGGGCCTGGGAGCTGGCATTCCGCGTCGAAAGGCTGGAAGTCGGCCAGCAGGCATTCAGCGCGGGACTCGCCACCAAGACGGCGGGCACTTCCAACCGATCGAGCCCCGAAGCCGCGGAGACGACCCTGGGCCTCAACTGGTATTTGAACAAGTGGGTCCGGGCACAACTCAACTGGGAGCACGCCACGCTGGCAAGCCCCGTGAAGATCGGAAACGTCGCGAACCCGTTCACGAAGGAAGACGCCTTATATACGCGGTTCCAGATCATCTTCTGATTACGGCCGCGTCCTGCCGGGCGAAATCCTCGGCACGTACGGTTGGCGCCGCAACGCGGTTCGGCCCTCTTATGGGCGCGCCCTCGGCGACTAGGGGTTCTTTCCCGCGGCGCGTGGCGCGTAAACCTGGCCAAGGGCCAGGTTGATCTCCAGCACGTTGACCAGGGGCTCGCCCACCAGGCCGCCCAACGGCGAGAAGCTCTTCCGGCGGAGCAGCCCGTCGATGGTCCGGTGGACCTGGGGCTCGTCCTTGCCGCTCTTCTTGGCCCAGGCGGCGGCCACGCGCTCTAACTGCCAAAGGGCGTTATCCAGCGTAATGTGCGGATCCAGCCCCGACCCGGAGCTGGTGACCATGTCGGCCGGGACCGGCTCGAGTTGGGCCTCCGGATGGGCCGCCAGCCACAGGTCGAAGAAGCCGGCCTGAATGTCAGTCCCCTCCTTGACCGGCTCGATCTTCTTTTCCGTTCTCCCGTCGGCCGTCTTATGCTCGACGATGCTGGGCAGCGTGCCCGGATGCTCGGTCGAGTAGCTGCTGAAGAAGGGGCCGGCCAGGTCCTCAGGCTTGGGCTCCGGCGTGTCGGGATTATCCTTGATCCACTGGGCGACTTCGGCCGGGTGGGTCTTCTGCCAATCGGCCACGTAGGCGGCGTTGAGCTTGTCGGCCTTGACCCAGTTCTGGGCCACCGCGGGGTACTTTGTGGCCCACTGGGCCACAATCCCCGGTTTCCCGTTAAGTTGGTCCTTTTGGAACCATGTTTCGATGTCCAGGCCGACCGGCTGGCCTTTCTTCGATCCCGCACGATACTTCACGATGGGGCCAAGCTGCCGGGCCACGCGGTCGCGGAGCAGATAGTTGTTGGCCGCCCAGTTCGAGCACGCAGAGGCCGTGGCGTCGTACGAAGCCGCCGACGGCCGGGGCTGAAAATACTCGTCTTGCGTGAACGGCTGGGCGATCAGCCCCGAGCCCACCGGCTTGCCTCCCGCGTCCAGGAGCAGGCTGCCTTGGGCCTGCTCGTGGAACACCGCCTGCCCGATGCCCCACAGCACCAGCGGATACAGGATTGAGCACACCAGCACGCTAAGCAGCAGCAGCCACAGGTTGGCACGCAAGTGAGCAAGCATGTTAAAACTCCGATTGTTCTTACGCCAGCAAATTGCACGCCACCATAACCGCGTCGATGAGCTTGATGCCCACGAAGGGGGCGATGACGCCGCCCAGGCCCCAGATGAGCAGGTTGCGGCGCAGCAGGGCGTCGGCCCCCACGGGCCGATACTTGACGCCCTTCAGGGCGATGGGGATCAACAGCGGAATGATGATCGCGTTGAAGATCACGGCCGACAGGATGGCCGAAGTGGGCGAGTGCAGGTTCATTATGTCGATTGCCTTCAGCCAGGGCAGAAGCGGATTCTTTAATGTGCCGGCGAACAAGGCCGGGATGATGGCGAAGTACTTGGCCACGTCGTTGGCGATGGAAAAGGTGGTCAGGGCCCCGCGGGTCATGAGCAGTTGCTTGCCGATCTCGACGACCTCGATGAGCTTGGTGGGGTCGCTGTCCAGATCGACCATGTTTCCGGCCTCTTTGGCGGCCTGGGTGCCGGAGTTCATGGCCACGCCGACGTCGGCCTGGGCCAGGGCGGGTGCGTCGTTGGTGCCGTCGCCCATCATGGCCACCAGCTTGCCGCCGGCCTGCTCCTTGCGGATGTAGGCCAGCTTGGCCTCGGGCGTGGCCTGGGCGATGAAGTCGTCCACGCCCGCCGCCTGGGCGATGGCCTTGGCCGTCAGCGGGTTGTCGCCCGTGACCATCACGGTCCGCAGGCCCATGCGCCGCAGGCGATCGAAGCGCTCGGTGATGCCCGGCTTGAGGATGTCCTCCAGCACGACCATTCCGGCCACGCGGTTGCCCTCGCTGACCAAGAGCGGCGTAGCCCCCTTGTCGGCCACGTCGGCCACGGCGCCGTTGATCGTGGCCGGGGCCGAGCCGCCGCCATCGCGGACGTGCCGCAGGATGGCATCGGTCGCCCCCTTGCGGATCGGGCGGCCGTCGGGCAGGTCCAGGCCGCTCATCCGCGTCTGGGCGGTAAAGGGAATGAATCGCGATCCGGCCGGCACGAGGGCACTGAGGCCCCGCGCGGCGGCACTGTCGGCCGATCCCTTCACGCCGCAGAACAACAGCACGATGCTTCTGCCTTCGGGCGTTTCGTCGGCGGCCGAGGCCTGGGCCGCCAGCCGGCCCAGGTCGGCCGCCGTGTAATCGCCGAAGGGCACGAACTGCGTGGCGTGGCGATTGCCCACCGTGATCGTGCCCGTCTTGTCCAACAATAGAGTATCCACGTCGCCGGCCACTTCCACCGCCTTGCCGCTTTTGGCCAGCAGGTTGGCCCGCAGGGCCCGGTCCATGCCGGCGATGCCGATGGCGGCCAGCAGCGCGCCGATGGTGGTGGGAATCAGGCACACCAGCAGGGCCACCAGGGTCGGCACGTCGGTGCCCAGGCTCTTGATCGGCTCGCCTTTGAAGGCCGACATGTACTGCTCGGCATTCAGGGCCATAGGCCAGAGCGTGGCCGTGACGATGAGGAAGATCAAGGTGAAGGCGGCCAGGACCAGCGACAGCGCGATCTCGTTGGGAGTCCGCTGGCGGATCGCCCCTTCGACCAGGGCTATCATCCGGTCCAGGAAGGTCTTGCCGGCCGAGGCGGTGATCTCGACCACGATCCAATCGGAAAGCACGCGGGTGCCGCCGGTCACGCCCGAACGGTCGCCGCCGGCCTCGCGAATCACCGGGGCCGACTCGCCGGTAATCGCCGACTCGTCGATCGAGGCCACGCCCTGGATGATCTCGCCGTCGCTGGGGATCACCTCCCCGGCCCGCACCAGGATGATGTCGCCGGCCTGCAAGATAGAAGAGCGGGACTCTTCCAGCTCCCAATCGTCGGGTCCGCCGGCGGGCGAGCCGTTGCCGCGGTGGTAATGCGGCACTCGCCAGGCGGGCGTCTCGCGGCGGGTCTTCCGCAGGGCGTCGGCCTGGGCCTTGCCCCGCGCCTCGGCAATCGCCGAAGCGAAATTGGCGAACAGCAGGGTCAGGATGAGCCACAGATCCAGGGCCAAGAGATACCAGATGCCCGCCACGCTTTGCATGCCGAAGAACTTGGCCACGGTGTAGATCAGCGTCAGCACCGTGCCCACTTCCACCGTGAACATCACCGGGTTCTTCCACTGGATGTCGGGGCGGAGCATGACCAGCGATTGCCAGAAGGCCGCCTTGAGCAACTGCGGCTCGAACAGGCCGTAGCGCCGGCTGGCGCGGCGGACAAGCTTCAGGTTCTCGGGCGAAGGGCCCTCTGCGGGCGGTTTCAAAGGGCTTAGCATGGACGTACTCATTTAGCCTCCAAACGGGATGGGGCCGAGGTGCTCGGCCACTGGGCCCAGCGCCGCCACCGGCAGGAACAGCAGCGCGCCGATGAGCAGGATCGTCCCCAACAGCAGGAATCCGAAGGTGACGGTATCGGTCCGCATGGTGCCCACCGTAAAGGGCGTGGGCTTCTTGCGGGCCAGGCTGGCGGCCATCGCCAAAGGCGCAATCACCGGGATGAACCGGCTGAAGAGCATTACCAGGCCCGTGGCAATGTCCCACGGCCGGCTGAAGGGGGCGTGGTCCTTGTTGTCGTTGGCCCCCCAACCGGTGTTCAGCCCGCCGAACTCCGAGCCGTTGTTGGCCGAGGCCGAGCTGAACTCATAGACCATTTCCGACAGGCCGTGCGCACCGGGATTGTTCGTCGATTTCAGGCCCCAGTCGGTAGCGGCGAAACAGCCGGCGGGCATGAGGATCAAAATGGGATGCACCAGCAAGGCCAGCATGGCGAGCTTCATTTCGCGGGCCTCGACCTTCTTGCCCAGGTATTCCGGGGTGCGGCCGACCATCAGACCGGCGATGAACACGCCGACGATGAGGTACAACAGGAGGTTGATCATGCCCACGCCCTTGCCGCCGTAGACGCAGTTGAGCCACATTCCGGTGAGCGGCGTCAGGCCGGCCAGGGGATTGAGGCTGTCGTGGGAGCAATCCACCGAGCCGCAGGAGATCGAGGTGGTCGCGGCGGCGAAGGTCGGGCCGGCCGAGGTGCCGAAGCGCAGCTCCTTGCCCTCCAGATTGCCCAGGCGCTGGTCGACCGGCAGGCCGGCCAGGCCGGGGTTGGCGTGCAGCGTGTCCCAGTAAACGGCCCACCCGATCAGGCAGATGAACATCGTCATCATGACGCTGAAGATCACCCAGGCGTGCCGCATCTGCCGCAGCATGCGGCCGAACATCAGCACCAGGGCGAAGGGAAAGAGGCAAAGGTTCATCACGGTGAGGAAGTTGCTCCAGGCGCTGGGGTTCTCGAAGGGGTGGGCCGAATTGGCGCCGAAGAACCCGCCCCCGTTGGTCCCCAGGTGCTTGATGGGGATGACGGCGGCCACCGGCCCGCGGGATATGTGCTGCTCAGGCTGCGGCTGGCCGTCCTTGTCCGGGCCCATCGCCAGGGGCTCGAGCGTGGCCACCGCCGCGGCCGGCTCGAGCGTCATGGGCACGCCGTCGGCCAGCAGCAGCACGCCCATCACCAGGCTGGCGGGCACGAAGGTGTAAGCGCAGACGCGCCACATGTCCAGGTAGTAATTGCCCATGTGCGGATCGCTCCGCAGGGCCCGGATGATCGCCACCAGCCCGCAGAAGCCCACGCTCGCCGACAGGAACATGTTCCAAATGACGAAGAAGATCTGGCTGAAATAGGAAAGATGCTGCTCGCCCGAATAGTGCTGCAAATTGGTGTTCGTCAGGAAGGAGATCACCGAGTTGAAGATCGTGGTGGGGGCCAGCATTCCCTTGTGTTCCGGATTCAGCCCGAAATCCAGCATGGGCTGCAAAGCCAGCACGCAGAACCCGAAAACAAACATCAGCAGGTTGAACAGCAGCATGGAGACCGCGTACTGCTTCCAATTTTGCGGGCCCGTGTCCAGGCGCGACTCGATCCAGCGCAGCGGCCGCGGCGCACGGTAGCGGCCATTCATGATCCATGCCAGGTAACGGCTGAAGGGGATCGCCAGCAACGTGGTGGTCGCCAGGATCAGAAGCGGAAGGAACCAGACTTGGAATTGGTGGAACATAACGAATTCGTTTCTGTTTCAGAACGTCGGAGGTTTGAGGTGGGTCGAGTTTGTAGGGTGGGTCGAGCGCAGCGAGCCCCACCATCAACCTTAAAACCACTCCGGCCGCACCAGCGCGGCGAACAGGTAGACCAACAGCAAGACCGTCACCAGGGCGGTAAACCAGGTGAGCATCTCCATATCATCGGCCCTTTCATACTTTGTCGCAGGCGGAAATGCAGGCGAACATCAGGGCGAACCCGACGAAGCCCAAGACGAACATCGCCGGCAGCCAGGTCATTAGATCCATGAGTGGGACTCCCTTGCACTACAACGCTAGGTCGGCAAACAAAACGTGATGTAAATGACCAAATCCCAATGACTATTGACCAACGACAACGGACGACCGATCGCGGGGAGTTTCTTAGTCATTGGTGCTTGGTCATTGGTCATTTTTCACCGCATCCCGGACCGACGTAGCGCTGTGATATTAAAGCCTGTTGCTCATTGGCCGTGCCAGTAACGCTGCGTGCTTGTGGCGGGGGGCGAGCTGCCAGGCCCGGCCGGACCCCGCAGCGTCCAAACTCCCTGGCCGGGTGGTGGGGGCGTCTCGCCCGTGCCGCGCCCCAGCAGCGGCGAGACGCCGCTGCCACCCCGCACCACTTCCTCTCGTGGCACCCGCGGGCCAGCCGGGGTCGGGTTGGCTCGTTTGCCCCTGGCCAGCAGCCCGTCGATGCGTGCCTCGCCGCTGCCCTCCCACTTTTCGCAAGCCCAGGCGAAGCCGGCCACCAGTGCCGCCACGACCAATCCCAGCCCCCCCAACACGGTCAGAAATACCACCCACGAGCGATTGGGCAGGAAGGCATCGAGGACCGCGGCGGCGCAGGCCATCGCTCCACCCGTAAACAGGGCCAGGCTGCCCACAAGAGCCCGGTTTCTAAGTTGCCCGGTCATGGCATGATTTCCTTCGTAGTCAAGGCCCTGTTTTCGCGGAGAGCTATCAGCGGGCGTCGGGCCGCGATAGAATCTTGCATCGCCGGGTGCCACTGCTGGCTCGTCCAGCAGTGCTTCTCACACTGCTGGGCAAGCCAGCAGTGGCACCCAGTACGGAATTCAGTCTGTCCCCGACAGATGCACATGGCGTGCCAGGCCGAAGCCAGTAGACACAAGTGCTATAATTCCAGGTGGTTGTGGAAAACGGCGGTTATCGGGTAGCCGCGCCCGGGATTGCAAGTTGCCCGATCGGCCGTGCAAAATGCACGATGGATGCCCGGTGAGGGAAACCCTTGGGCAGTGGCGCTTATGAACGTGTTTTCGTCTGCCAACTGCCAAGCGCTTATGAACGTACTTGTTATTGACGACGACGCGAGCCTGCGGCGGACCCTGCGGACGGCGCTGGAGGTGCTGGGGCATCAGGCGGCCGAGGCCCGCGATGGCCAGGAGGCCCTCGATCTGCTGGCGCGCCGCCCTTTCGACACGGCCTTGCTCGATCTGCATCTGGCCCGCGAGGAGGGGCTGGATCTGCTGCCGCGGCTGCTGGGCCTGGCCCCCGGGCTGCACGTGGTGGTCGTAACGGCCTACGCCACGATCGAGACGGCGGTCGAGGCCATGCGGCGGGGGGCCTTCGATTACCTGCCCAAGCCCTTTACGCCCGATCAGCTCCGCATGGTGCTGGAGCGCATCGCGCGCATGCGGCGGCTGCAATCGCACGTCGAGGAATTGGAGGAGCAGGTCCACTCGATCCTGCCGGAGGTGGACCTGCGCACCAGCGAGCCGAAGATGCGCGAGGCCCTGGAGCTGGCCTTCAAGACGGCCGCCAGCGAAGCCACGATCATGATCCGCGGCGAGAGCGGGACGGGCAAAGGCGTGCTGGCCCGCGCGATCCACGCCCGCAGCCCGCGGGCCGCCGCTCCCTTCGTTACCGTCCCCTGCCCCAGCCTGTCGGCCGAGCTGCTCCAGAGCGAGTTGTTCGGCCACGTGCAAGGGGCCTTTACCGGCGCGGTGCGCGATACGGTGGGCAAGGTGGCGGCGGCCGAGTCGGGCACGCTCTTCCTGGACGAGATCGGCGACCTGCCGCTGGCCTTGCAGCCCAAGCTCTTGCGGCTCTTGCAGGAGCGGTGCTACGAGCGGCTGGGCGAGACGCGCACGCGGGCCAGCAACGTCCGCATCCTGGCCGCCACCAACCGCAACCTGGAGGCCGAGCTTGCGGCCGGCCGCTTCCGCGAGGACCTCTTCTACCGCCTGAACGTGATCGAGGTGACGCTGCCCCCGCTGGCCCGGCGGCCCGCCGACATCCTGCCCCTGGCCGAGCACCTGCTGGGCTTCTTCGCCCGGCAGAACGGCAAGACGATCGCCGGCTTTTCCGAGCCGGCGCGGGAGGCCCTGGTCCGCTACGGCTGGCCGGGCAACGTCCGCGAGCTGCGTAACGCCATCGAGCGGAGCGTGATCCTGGCCGCCGGTCCGCGGATCGAGCCCCAGAGCCTGCCGGCGCAGATCGTCAGCCCGCCGCCCCCCCCGGCCGCCAACGAGGAACTGACCCTGGAGCAAGTCGAGGCCCGGCACATCCGGCGGATGCTGGCCGCCACGGCCACCATCGACGACGCCGCCGCCAAGCTGGGCATCGACCCCAGCACGCTGTACCGCAAGCGGAAGAAGTACGGGATATAGGGCCGGAAGTTAGGAGTTAGAAGTTAGGAGTTAGAAGTTAGGACTGGACTTTTGCAAACTCTCAAATGGCGTTGGAAAAATGGGGGTTTTGGGGTCTAATGTTGACGTTTCGGCCGGGCGCAGGAGAGCCGGGCCGTTTGGAGGGACCAGGGAGGGGCCAGCGA
>JBEKTY010000024.1:0-60025 GCA_049515555.1 Thermoguttaceae bacterium | reverse complement strand
GAAGAGAGGTTCGGGCACGGTTGGGGGCCATGCCCGACAGTAGTACCATCAGCTTCGTGAGCTGTTTCTCCTTTGCAAGTAAGGGGTTGGAGTCCCAAAGGTCCACAGCTAACTGGTCGCACTCACTTAATTATGACAGCATTTCTGGTACTATTTAGCTGACGGCGCCTGTTTGGGGGACCAAAGTCGGCAATGTTACCGCGCCGGCTTCGAGTTGCCCATCCGCCGGAGCCTTTGCAGCCTGCTCCTCCAGGAAGCGCAGGAGTTCTTCGAGTTGCTGGATAGCTTTGCGGACGGCGGGGATCAAGAGCTTGGCATCCTTCGGTTCGGCATAGGCAGCGGTATGGATTACCGATCCCGTTTTCTTGGCGATCCGGCCGATGGACGCCCGCAGCATCTTGGCATCCTTCGTCGCAGCGGATTCCTTGTTGGTGTTTTCGATCGGGCTCTTGGCCAGCTTTCGCTTCCGGCGGGCGTACGCCTCGTCCACGCGGAGGCCCGCGACGTCGCCCGCCTTCGCGAATGCCCGGTAGATGGCCCTCGCTTTCGACGCCCTGGTCTTATCGATCCCCAGGTCTTTCAAGTGCTGGCTCCACAGGCCGTGCTTGAAGATGCTCCTGGCAAGGACCAATGCCAGTCCGAGCCGCCAGTAGCGGGTAGTCAAGGATTTCTCTCCATCCATGATCTGGCGGTACTGTAACTGCGCATACACACCGAGTTGCCCTAACCCCCACTCCGAGTTAGGCTCGCCTGTGGGCAAAAGTTGCGAATCGAAACTTTTGCCACCAGTCACTGGCTCCTTCTCCATATCACTTCTCCAATTGCAGAGTCCCAAACGGTGTGGCAACAATGCCGCACCCGAACACCCTGGGAAAACCGGAGGAAGACGAGAGAAGAACCGAGAATAAAGTTACCGGGCCTGCCTGCGATCAAGATGATGTACGCAAGCGTCCAAGAGTGGTAAGATCAGCGTACGTGAGGCGGCGCTCTAGGCAACCTCTGCCCCGGCAGCAAAGGAACGTGTTGGGCGGGGCACGGCGGGTTGAAGTCAGCGAGATACGCCTCGGCGCTGTTACCTAAAGTGTTACCTAAATCGCGCCTCGTAGGCGATTTTCCGATACGGGATCGATGTCGCAAGTTATTGCCATTTCAGGTGATAGGAGATCAACGGAATGGTAACCGAAGGCTTAGAAGGGACTCTTAATCAGAAAGTCGAAGGTTCGAGTCCTTCAGGGGGCACTCAGTAAGCCGTGACCCAGTAATGAGTTACGGCTTTTTCATTGCGCTAACCGAAACCCAATACCTTCCAAATTTTCCATTCCAACGCACGAAAATGGACGAATTCCATTCCTCAAACCATTCCACAGTACTGCTCGGTTTCTCAGTCTCTTCTGTCCCTGGTCACCTTGATCCGATGGCGGATCGGAGCCGCTGCCCCTAGATGTACCCAGAGAGCCCATGCTGTTGCGTACGTCCGAGGCTGCCCTCGAACGCCAGTTGCATGGACCGCAACGCCGTAGCAAAAGCGGTTCTTACTGGCACAGTAGTGCCGCCAGCACGGCGAAAACGCCAAGACCGCACAGGGAAAGCGAAAGAAGGCCGAGTGGTTGTTGGTGGTCGTGAAAAAACGACTCATTCCCAGAGCGTCCTGGTGCGTCTGGAACGCCAACGAGTAGCGACGATCCACGAGCCGGTGGGCGAGTGGATCGGAGCCGGGGTCGGTACCCATCTGCTCGAACCGGACGATCTTGTTCGCAGCCCCGACGAGGCTTCGGCAGCCGAGGAGTCGGCGACTTGTCCTGGGCGGCGGCTTCGTCCTCGCAAGGCTCGGACTCGCCGCTAAAAACATTATCGCCCCAATTCTTGCCGCCTTGTTTACACAAATTGGACACCAATCTGACGCCGAGCACGCCTTACTGGGCTGATGGCACTTATCGCCCGACATTATCGGAACAATTCTGACGCTGGAAATAGACAAGAACCACTCGGATGACCTCGGAGTTACCCGCCGAAGCGGTGCCTGGGGCAAGCAGTCGTGGTCACGACGATCAAGCCGAGGTCTGGGGCACTGCGATGCTTGGGGACAAGGGCGGCAAAGCAAGGGATAGTGAGCTGGGAAAGACCGCCGGGAGTCCGTTGCCACAAATCGTAAGCGTCTGACGGACCACGTAGCGCGCCGGGGCGGGTGGGCGACCGTAGGGGGAACGGCGAGCGAGACGGCATATCTCGAAAACCTGGCTTTTCACGACTTCTCGGCATTTTGAATTCCGAGATGGCAATCTCGGACTGTTCTGGATGGAGAGTCAGCCGTATAGTGGACCAATCGGCCGGGCGTCAGAAAAGGAAGGGTTTCTGGCTGAACCCCTTCTGATGGTGTTTGCGCGCGGAGGTGGGGGTGACCGCCGCAAGCAAGCTGCGCTGACGGCGTTCCGAGAAAACGGTGGTTTGAGGAAGCGTCCGGGAAAACGGATGACTTTCTGGAGAATTCATCCGTACCAAGCGAATACGCAGCCGTTCACAAAGTTCTTGCTCTTGCCCTGCGGGCCGGCCCGACTGCGAAAGGCGGCTGATCAATGGGAATCGTTAATGGCGGACTTGATTTGTAAAGTCCACTCGCCGGCACGAGCCACGCTGCGCACGCATCGTGATAGCGATGCTGTGCTAACTGCCGGTGAACTCAAAGTCCGTTGATTGCAGATCGCTGACGCCCTCATGGGGCCCGTAGGGACGAGGCATGGGCTGCGCGTCGCCATAGTTATTGACGGCCCGGCAAAAGAGCCGGTATTTGCCCGGCTTCAGATCTCTCACCGGCGGAGATACCCAATAGGCCAAGAAGCTGGGTATGGGCCATTGCAACGGGGCGCCATCTTCCGACAGCCCAAAGACATTTTTCGGGCCACCGGGAATCAGGGACGCAAAGTTGGCCGGAGCCGGCAGGATGACGCCGTCTTTCCATGGGAGCCACTGCAAATATACGTCGTCGTCAGTCGTCTTCGTGTCGGCCGGCGCAACGGCGTATTGGACGAGTTTCAGGCCGGACATGCCCGCCCATGCCCGCCCGCCGAACATCAACGGTTGCTTCGAGACAACGGCCGGTTTCTCAGCAAAGGACTTCATCGGGCTGTTGACGTCTCTGCCGCTCTTGGCGTAATTGTCGGTCTCGGTGTTGTCGTTGGTAAGCATGATACGGCGCACATCCTTGACGTTCATGAAACCGTAGTGTTCATGCACAATCACGCGCATGGGGCCGCCATGAGCGAGCCAATCGCCGTTGAATTTCAGGCAGAGTATCACCGGCGCCATGCCCATCGGATCCTCGAACACCCGTGCTGGCGGCAGCGTGCTACACCACTGCTGTTTTGCTGGGTCCTTGGGGTCAAAGGCATGCATTGCAATGCGACGGATCACTCCTTTGGGATTGGGCTTGGCCAGCCAGAGAACGTCACGCAACGCAACGCCCTCGAACAAGCCGTAGGCGGCCATGGAGGGCATACCCAGGCAAACCAGACTTTTCAAGATTCGCACCGGGTGCTGGTTAGCCATGCGCAGAAGATCGACATAGGTGATGGCATTGTGGGTGGCTTTGGTGCGCGGCTCTTTCAGCAAATTTTGACTGCGTGCATCGGTGGTCACATCCAGAGTCCAAGCATCCAATCCGGCGGCGGCCAACTCCTTAGGCGTCCGCTCCCATGATCCTGTCTTGCCGCGCTGGTCTGGACTGCAATTCTGGAAATAATCCCGCGTGCCGCCGGGCCCGGCAAGATACTTGGCCACCTCGGGGTCCAACAGCGCAGCCGGGGGGCGCAACGCAACTTCCGCCGCCGATGCGCCCGCGGGCAGGCCGGCCAGCGGCAGCATTGTGCCGGCCCCGGCGGCCAGAGCTGCGCCCAACACATTGCGCCGGCTGATCGTTGGCGGGATTTCGCGTTTCGGGTGTGGGCTAGACATTCCGTTCCCCTGCAATGGAGTTTGTCCAATAGCAGCCGTTTATGGCCGGGCCGCGTCGAACGGTTAGCCCAACGGCACTGCCATGATTTTGACCTGGCGGTCCAGGGAAGTCAAGCCGATAGCAACTCAAGATACCTTGGTTTTTCGACAACCTACCAGTCATTCGCCGTCGTGCCCCCTTTTCCCGCCAAAGTAAATCCCAGAGTGCCATCTCGCAATTCAAATCGCTGGAAAGCCGTAAAATGTGAGGTTTCCAACAACGAACGCACAGATACCTATGGGAATGGCTAGGCAAGAGCCGCCCCGCCCTGATGCACTGCGGCGTATTCAACGTGCCATGCCAACCTCAGGCCGCGGAGGTCGGGCAGCCAGGAGTTGACGACCACCCCACAGTCTGGCGATGGCCGTATCGCGTCCGAAGCATTTCGTGACTGCTTGCCTACGGAGGAGGGGCACGCCGACGCGTGCTGGAAATGATGTTCGCTGCGGAGGAGGGGTGACCGCCGCAGGTTCGTCGGCCTGCCGTCGCTCCGAGAAATCGGTCCTCGGGACGTCCCACACCGCACAAGTTTTTGAGGCAATTGTCAAGTCTTGCGCAGCAGGCGGCCCTGCCGATTTCGCCAATCACCGCCAAAGCGACAAAACTATGGCTGGACCTTTAGAACCCCCGCTCCCTCGATGAACTTGCGAGCATCCTCCGCGCCATAAACGCCAGTGGGCTGAACTACCCCGCCGAGTGTGAGCTTTCGGACCTTGAGTTCTCCCTTGAAATTGAGGTCCAGCATCGCTCCTCGGGCGACCGAGATTTCGGTCTTCGCGCCCAGGCTGCGCACGCCAGCGAGACGCAGCCTGCCCCCGCTGACCGTCGTCGGGCCGGTGTAGCTGTTGCTGCCCGAGAGCGTCCAGGCGCCGGAGCCCGTCTTGGTGAGCGAGGTTGTCGCCGCGCGCTTGCGGTCATAGGGGTCCCTGATGTTGGCGGCCAGTTCGCCGGCGCCGGCGGTGGAGCCTGTCAGCACGATCTTCTTGCTGAAGCCGTAACCGGAGATGTCGAAGGGGCTGGTGAACTTCAACAAGCCGCTGCCGGACTGGTCGAAGGTTACGGTTTGCTGCTGGCCGGCCAGATCGATGATCCGATCGGTGACCTCGCCGTTGCCGGTGTAGGTCAGCGTGCAATCCCCCTGGAACTCGACGATTCCGTTCTCCAGGCAGCTTGGCGCGCCGAGCCCGCTGGCAGGCAGGGAGCCCGCCTGCCTGCCGGCCGCGCCATTGATCGAAGCCACGCTGAGCGCCCCGCTTTCGACGATCGTCGGCCCGGAGTAGGTGTTTTCTCCCGTCAGCCGCAGCGTGCCCGCGCCGATTTTCCTGAGCGTAAACGCTCCGCCGCCCGGGCCTTTCGAGTCGGCGATGATGGCCGAGACGGTGACAGGCTCCTTGGCGCTGGCCGTGTCGATTCCGAAGATCGCGCGGGTCATCAGGCCGTTGTTGTCGACCGCGGCCGCGAGATTGCCGAGCAAGCAGCCGGCCTGCTCACCCGTAAACTCGTCCGCGCCGCCCGCGCTGATTACCAACGTGGCCGCCGGGTGGACCGTGATGTTGGCCGCGGTCCACTTCGCACGGTCCGCGTTGTAGAGCGACACGGCCTTCTTGACGAACAGCCAGCCTTGTCGCACGACGGTCGGACCGGCGTAGGTGTTGACGCCGTAGAGAGAGACGCCGCCGCTGTTGACCCGGCCGAACCCGCCTTGGGGGCCGATCTTCGTGAAGCCGCCCGGTCCGCTGATCCCGCCGCTGGTCTTGTTCAGCTGGAAGCCGCTGTAGGCGGCGATCTCGGGATTGCCGTTCAACACGATCGGGCCATCCCAACTGTCGCCGAATCCGTTGTCGGCGTCGATCGTGCCGCCGTTCAAGATCAGGGGCGTGCCGGTAACGTCGACGTGCTCGAGGCACAGGTTGCCCTCCGGGTTCAGGGTAACTGGTCCTGTGCCGAGCCCCTGGTTGGCGACGAACACGTAGAGCTTGCCGCCGTTGATCACGGTGCCGCCGCCGTAGGTGTTCGTGCGGTTGTTGATCTGAAGCGTGCCGCCACCGTTCTTGATCAGCTTGCCCGTGCCGGAAATCGGGCCTTCCAGCACGAGATGGCCGGCGTCCACAACGTCGATGGCCGCGTCGGACGCGAGGGTCAGGGGGTTCTCGATCTTGTCGTGGGCAAAAATGGCATGCTCGTGGATACTCGGCAGCGCGCCGGTGGCTCGATTGGCGGTCAGGGCTATCGCCTTGCCGGCCAGCGTGATGCCTTGACCTTGGACGGGAGTCAAGTCAAGGCGGTTGAGCAGGAAACCGGCCTGCAGATCGTTGGTGATTGTGTGGTTACCAGGGATCTTGAAGTGCAGGACATAGTCTGATTGGCCGGCTGCCCGGAACGCCGAGCAGTCGGCCAAGTTGTTCGACCATTTTGAGTTGTCGCTCCAACGGCCGTCGTCAGCCTTGCCCCAGGTGAACACGCTCGGCCGGCCGCTCTTGGCCGGCGTCTGGGGCTCGGCGGCCGACACGTTGTCCTTGGCCGCGCGGGCGGGCGGCCTGGCCGCTGGAGCCTTCCGAGTGCTCTTCGCGGCGGCCGGGGCGACGTAGGGCTTCTCCTCGCTGGCCAGCCGCGAGGGGCCCGATTCTTTGACCTCGCCGCCCGCCGGCGGCAGCTTCACGGCCTTGGCCGGATCGACATATTGGGCCAGGTCGCGCATCGCGATGACCTTGTAGTGGTTGTCCTTCAAGTACTGCATCATCGCCTTGAAGGTCTCGGGCTCGGTGCTGACGGCCGAATGCTCTATGTCGGGCACGCCGTGGAAGGTGTAGACCACCACTTTGCCTCCGCACGCCTGCCGGGCCTGATTGACGAACGTCTCGCCGGAAACCCCGTCGCGGATCGTGAACGACGGAACGTCAAAGGGGTTGTCCACCGTCGGCCGGTAAGGACGCTCGTGGCCGCCGCGGCCGAACGTGTACCCGCCCTTGGTCAGCTCGGGGCAAGCACCCCAGTTCACCGCGTAGACCGGCCAACAGACAGTCGTTGGCTTGGGCACGTCGTGCGCGGCCAACTCGTCCTCCATCTCGAGGAAGGCGTTCAGGGCTCCATAATGGCCTCGGGTATGGTTGCCGATCTCGAACCCGTCGTTGGCCAGCGCCTTCATCTGCCGGAAGGTCATGTACCAGTCCTTGCGAGTCCTGAACGAATCGAAGTCGCAGACATAGAACGAGCCTCCGAACCCCAGCGACTTCAAGATCGGAGCCACAATCGTCGCATGACTCGCAGGGCTGTCGTCAAACGTGAGCACCACGAGCTTGTCGGGGATCGGCTTTCGCAGGACGCCGGCCGGGTCGGCCCAGCCGGCGGCTGCGTTGAGAAGCACACAGAGAACGATTGCGAAAATTGTCGTTTTCATGTTCAGATATGTGTTTGGGAACTCATCCAGAAGTAGGCTAGACAAACTGTAGGATGGGCTTTAGTCCGTCCGTCCCAAATCAGGACAAGCAAAAGCCCATCCTAAGGCAAGACCGGAAACGTTGTTCTTCAAAACGGCCTTAGTCCACGAGCAAGGCCAGGTCGATGCATTGGCCTTGCCCGCCCTCGTGGGAGTGAACGGCGATGGTGTTGTCGCCTTTCTTCAGCGCCCGCTTCAGGTCGTCGGTGACAACAATCATGTAATAGCCCTTGGACCCTCTCACGGCGAGGATCTTCCGGCCGTTGACGTAGACCTCCGTGTTGTCGTTGTGGTGGATCACCACGGCGCCGTGCTTCAACGCGTGGCCGTCGAACTGGAAGGTCTGGCGGAAATAGATCTCCGGCGTCTTCCAGGAAGTGCGGGCATCGCCGTAGACGCCAAACGGTGCCAGGCCGGAGTTCCAGCCGCCGCCGTCACAATCTCTATCCATCCACCCATTGGCCGGATTTCCCGTGAAGTACTTCCAGGGCCGGCTCAACTTGCCGTCCTGCTGGGCGCCGACCAGTACCTTCCACTTGGCGTCGAGCGTGTTGACAAAAGGCGGCGGCGCCGTCGGCTCGCCGCGCTCATAGGCCGACTGGCGAGCAGTGATGGCGTGTAGCTTCTTGGTGTCGAACTTGGGCCGGCGATCGTAGAAGTAAAGGCCGTTGCGCTCCTGCTCTATGTCCGTCAACTGCGTATAGCAGAAGCCGAACAGGTTCGGGTTGTCTAGCATGGCGTCGATGGTGCCCTTGTAGCGGGCGTAAAACTCGTCGAGCGTCTTCGGGCCCGACCCGTAGCTCCAGCCGCCCTCGGTCGCCCAGCCGATCCCACCGATCTCGCTGATCATAAATGGTACTCCGCGGTCGGACTGCGAGGCGGAAGGATTGTAGTAGCGGGCCGGAGGAAACGGTCCTTCGGGCGGAGCAGAGAAGTAATCCAGCCATCGCTTGCGCAGGTGCTGCGGCTCTCCGGTATAGTCGTGGGCGTCGCGGACCTCGGGATGCGGCAGCGTGTGGATCCAGCCGCTCGTCTCCAGCGCGGGTCGCGTGGGATCGACCGCCTTGGTGACATTCCAGATCATCTGCTGGAGCGTCCCCTTGTCCTCGAAGTTCTCGTTAAACGCGCACCAGCCGACGATCGACGGATGGTTCCTATCCCGCAACAGCAGCTCCGTCCATTCGTTGACGTAGGGCGCGTAGCCCTCAGGGCTGTTGTTGTAGCCGGCGTTGGGGAATTCGCCCCAAACCATGTAGCCGAACCGATCGGCCCAGTAGAGAAACCGCGGCTCGAAGACCTTCTGGTGCAGGCGTGCTCCGTTGTACCCGCAGGCCATCGACATCTCGATATCGTGCTTGAGCGCTTCGTCGGACGGGGCGGTCCAGATGCCGTCGGGATAGAATCCCTGGTCGAGGATCAGCCGCTGGAAGACCGGCTTGCCGTTGATGAGGATCTTCCGTCCCTGGATCTCTATCTTGCGCAGGCCGAAGTAGCTCTTCAACTCGTCGATCTTCGTCTGCCCGCTCGAAAGCGTGAGCTTCAGATCGTACAGGAACGGGGCGCCGGGTTCCCAGAGTCTTTTCTTGGAAAGGTCCACCACGAGGCGGGCTTGCCTACCGGCCGCGGTGGCGTCCGACCCTACGGGCTCGCCGTCGGCGAGGGCTTCGGCTTTGAGCGAGAGATCGTCGTCGGCACCATTGATCTTCGCTTCGATCAGCACGCGCAAGTTGTCGGGATCGGGAACGATCGAGATGCTTTCGACGAATGACGAGCCAACGGCCTCGAGCCACACCGGCTGCCAGATTCCGGTGGTGCGGGTGTAGAAACAACCGGCGCTCTGGTCGGCCCCCGACTGCTTTCCGCCCGGCTGGAGGCCTGACCAGAGGTCATCCAGCACTTTGACGACCACTTCATTAGGCCCCTCCTTGAGCAACGTCGTGATCTCGAACGTGAATTCAACATTTCCGCCGATATGCATTCCGGCAAACTGGCCGTTGACATAGACCCATGCCCTGTAGTCAACCCCGCCGAAATGGATCCTCACCCTTTTGCCTTTCATGGCCTTTGGCAATTCGAACACACGGCGGTACCAGACGTTTTTCATGTGCTGGGTGGTGGGCACCGCCAGCCCTGACAACTTGCTCTCCGGACAGAAGGGGACGATGATCTTCGAATTGAGATCCCTTCCGTAAGTCAACCCCCGGGAGTCGCCTTCGGCATCCTCGTCGATCTCAAATTGCCACGGGCCGTTGAGCGACACCCAGTTGTCGCGGCAAAGATCCGGCCGCGGATGCTCCGGGCGCGGCACCGCTGCGGATGAACTGAGCGCCCACGTCGCGCCGACCACGACCATTGCCGCCAAACCAGCCAGACTCATATTGATCTTCATCTGCTTCATAGCTTCGTTTCCTCTTGCCAATTCGTTCCAAGCAGGTTCACTGCGATTCACTTCTGTAGCGTGTTCTGAACGTCCTTCGCCCGCGATTCCGGCGTGACCTTCAGTTGCACCAATTTGCCCGCCTTGAAAACGCCTTCCACCGTGGTGTTGTAAGGTGCGTGCAGTTTGAACGACACGGTCCAGTTCTTGGGCCAGGCCGGCAGGACGTAGAGTTTCCTGCCGTCGGACTGGAGCAGCATGAATTGCAGCGTGGTCAGGATGTTGGCGCCGTGGTCCTGGTCGGGTATCCAGTCAAAGCCCGACCACATTGCGGGAAAGCGATAAGCCCTGTGGCTCGTGGCACGCGCGACCACCTGTCTACCCGCCTCATCGCCGAGCCCGAGGCAGGCGGCCTGGATACTGTCCTGGCACCAACCGAAGTTTGTGCGGTTGACGCGCTTGTCGTAGGTGGCGCGGGCCATGTCGAGATCGGGCTTGCCCCCCCCAAAGACCCGGTAGGGAAACACTGCATACAACTCGGGGTTCTCGGAAAAGGTGCCTGAGCCGGGACGATACGTCCCGGACGGGCGCAGGAGTTTCACGCCATTGACCTCGGCGACAGGCAGCGGGGGGAGTTCCTGAAGGATCCGCGTCCAACGCACACGTTGCGCCTCGGTGGTGAAGTTCTTCGGCAGGGCAAGCAGGCGCGGCAAGATGAAGTGCAAGCCCGCGATCTCCGGCATGGGATTGACCGTCCATGGCAGGGCCTCCAGCGACTGGGCCGGATCGAAGATGATTTTCCTGTTGGTGTCGCGCTTCAGCCAGTATTGGTCGAAGAAGGAGATGATCGGATCAGCCAGCGGCACGAGCGTGTCGCGCGCAAACTGCTCGTCCTGGGTGAAGTCGTAACGGTCAAGCATAAAGGCTGTCAGTTCCATGCCGCCGCTCCAATAGCGATGGATGCAGACGTTGCCCGGTTCGGGTCCGTTGTTGGTCCAGCCATAATCCCGGTTGTTCGGCATGCCCCAGAAATTCATCGTTTCCTGAAACGAGGCGGCATCCGTGAATTTATAGATGGCCTGCATGCGGGCCTTGCTAAGCGGCAGCGCCTCGCGATACATGCGGAACCACGGTTCGGTCATCTCAAAATCACCCGAGGCCAGCATCGGCCAGTAGGACAACCTCGTATTCTGGAACCAGTAGCTGCCACCCCAGCACCGCCAATCTGGGTTCCCTTCCGGCGTTTCCGGCGATGCCCCCGGCTGCTTCTCCACAGTGAAGATCGAGCCGTTGAATTTGATCGGCGAACCACCGCGGCCGGAACAGGCATTCATGAAGCGCTGCAGCACGTATCCCTGGGTCAGTTCCAGCGGCGGTGCCGCGGCATCGCCATTACCAGCCCCCGCTTTTCCGTCCACGAACACCCAACTCCGGTTCCAGAATGCCTGCCACCACTTCGCGGTGGTCAGGCGACCCTGGTCGAAACCGGGTTGCAACGCGGCCCGCTCGACGCGATCCAGGTCCTTCATCCAGGCGTCGGGCGTCTCGGCACGCTCCGCCAGCACGCACACCGACAGTTCATGCCGTTTGGCCGGCTGGGACGATTTGAGGGCCCTGGCCCCATCCTGGACCATATCGCCGCCCCGCAAACTCGCGCCGAATGTACGATTCAAGAGCGGATCGGCGAATTGGCCTTTGAGCGTTTCGAGATGCTGAACCTCCAGGCACACCGGGTACAGGGACCGCGTGTTGCGGTGATACCAGACCACCTGCGGCGCGACGGAGGTCGCGACCACGTCCGGCAACATCGTCATTTTCTGGTAGGCTTTGGCCTTGGGATCCTTGCCGCCGCCGTAACCGTAGTCATCCATGGAACTCATGGGCAACTCGCGCAGGCGCCACAATTCCACCTCCGCTCGACAACTGACCGGCACCGCCGATTCCGCCTCTACGCGGACCACCGACTGGCCGGTGCCCACCCAAATCAGGATCTTGGCCGGTTGATTCCGGACTTTGGATTCTATCTGAATGACGCCGTCGCGGAGCTTCAGTGCCTGCCGGAAGCCGTCCTTCGGCGCCAGTGGCGGATCGAACTTCACCCGCACCCGGCCAATCTTGCACAGGCCCGCGTTCTCATCCCAGGCGTCGGTCTTGCTGACGTAGAACACCAGGTCGCCGGACGGCTCCACCCAGGCATTGATGCCGACGTCGCCATTGCCCAGCGGCATCGAGCCGTGCGCATTCTCGCTTGGACTGTCCCACACGACATTGTAGCTGTCCAGGGGGTCAGCCGCCGCTGCCGGGCCGGCAAAAAGATGACAACCCAGAATCGCCAGAACGCATGTCCATTTCTTATGCATCGAGTACTTTCCTCACAACTTTTCGGATTGCATGACCTTGCTCTCGCCCTGGATGCGAACCTTGACTTCACGCGGCTCGGCAGATGCGATGCGGTAGGACGCAACCTTGCCGTCCTTCCATGCCATGTCCACCTCGAAGCCGCCGCGGGCACGGAGCCCCTTGACACTGCCCGTGGGCCACGCCTTGGGCAGTGCCGGCAGCAGCTCAATCTCGCCGTCGCCGCTTTGCAAGAGCATCTCGGCGATACCTGCACAGCCGCCGAAGTTGCCGTCGATCTGGAACGGCGGGCAACTGTCGAACATGTTGGGCAGCGTGCGGGGCGGCGTCATCAACATCGTCAGCAGCCGGTAGGCGTGATCGCCGTCGAGCAACCTGGCCCAGAGGTTGATCCGCCAGCCCACACCCCAGCCGGTGGCGTCGTCACCGCGGATCTCGAGTGATTTGCGCACCGCAGCCGCCAGCTCGGGCGTGCCACGGGGCGAAATCTGGCCACTGGGATACAGGCCGTACAGATGCGAGACGTGGCGATGATGAATCTCCGGCGCTTGCATGTCCCAGTCGTCGAGCCATTCCTGGAGTTGGCCCGCCTTGCCGATCTGATTGGGCGCCAGCCGCGCGCGTGTGGCAGCAAGCTTGGCGCGGAAGTCGGCGTCCACGCCCAGAATCTCCGCCGCATGGATACAGTTCGTGAACAAGTCGCGGATGATCTGGCTGTCCATCGTCGGGCCGGCACAGACGCTGGCGCCGCCAGGATGCGTGTTTTCCGGCGAGAGCGAAGGACAGGTCACCAGGCACTTGTGTTTCGGCTCCTCCACGAGCGTATCGAGGAAGAACCGCGCAGCGCCCTTCATGACCGGATAGACTTTCGCCAGGTACTGCTTGTCGCCGCCGAATTCGTAGCGATCCCAAAGGTTTTTGCAGAGCCACGCGCCACCGGTCGGCCAGAAGCCCCAGGTCGGGCCGTCGATCGGCGCGGTGGCCCGCCACAAGTCGGTGTTGTGATGGCACACCCAGCCCCCCGCGCCCCAATTCACCTTTGCCGTGCGGCTGCCCGGCTCGACCAACTCGGTGACCATCTGGATCAGCGGGGCGGTGCACTCGCCGAGATTGGTCGGTTCCGCGGGCCAGTAGTTCATCTCGGTATTGATGTTGATCGTGTACTTGCTGTCCCACGGCGGATTCATGCTCTCGTTCCAAAGCCCCTGCAAGGTTGCCGGCTGACCGCCCGCACGCGAGCAGGAAATCAACAGGTACCGGCCGAATTGGAAGTAGAGCGCCGCCAACTGCGGGTCGTTGCCCTCGGCGAATCGGGCGATGCGCTGGTCGGTCGGCAGTTTCGCCTTGTCGGTCACGCCGAGATCAAGCGACACGCGCCGGAAGAGCCGTTGATGTTCCGCGACGTGGTTTTGCCGCAGGATGTCGAACGGTTTTCGGGTCGCTTTGGCGAGGTACGCTTGGGTCAGCGCCGCGGGGTCGCCACTGACATCCTTGAAACTCTTGTAGCTCGTGGCGGCGGCAATCAGCAATGTGGCCGAATCGGCGCCGCTGACGGAAGCGCTGTCTTTTCCGGCGGTCGTCCGGCCGCCTTGCGCGAGGACGCGGACGCGGGCCTGGAACTTCAGCGCCCCCGGGATGCCTCGGGCTTCGGCGTTCACGCCGCGCATGACGAGCGTGGCCGGCGCCTCCGACTCGATCGTGGCTTTTTGGGGCGTGGCCATCGCCGCCGTAAAGTCGATCCGGCCCGGCTTGTCGGCGGCAAGGCGGACGACAATCACCTGGTCCACCGGGCTGGCGAAGACTTCACGGACGAATCGCACGCCGGCGACGGTGTAACTCACTCGGGCGATGGCCATGTCGAGATCGAGTTCGCGCCGATACTTGACCACGTCGCCGTGTCGGGGAAAGCTCAGCTTCAGGTCGCCCACCGGCTCGTAGGGCATTTGCTGCAGCGGACGCGCCATCATCTTCCCGCCGATCAGACCGTGCGCCTCGCCATACTTGCCTTCGAAAATCAGTCGGCGTGCCTCGGGCAGTGCTTTTAGGGCTTCCGGACTGCTTGGGTCATAGGGCCCGCCTGCCCACAGCGTGCCTTCGTTGAGTTGCAATCGTTCGTGATCCACTCCCCCAAACACCATGGCGCCGAGCCGTCCGTTCCCCACGGGCAGGGCCTCGACCCACTGGCCGGCCGGCTTATCGTACCACAACTTCAAGTTCTGCGCCGTCGCGGCGCTCGCCTGGAATGCGCGAGTGCCGTCATCCGCTGCCCGCGCGACCGCACACACCGGCAATAGACCCACAATCAACACCCCGTTCTTCATCTGCACACTCCTTCTTTTCATCGGAAACGCCGTTTCCACGTTATTATAATACTACTTCGCCGCTGCCGAGGACACGATCGACACTTCGCAGAACGTCAGCGCGGCGATGCCGTTGGCGCCAAAGATCAGCTGCGAGGGCTTCCCGTCCCAGTCCCGTCCGGTCAAATAAGTGATGGTTTTCGCGCTTGAAGGCGCCGTCAGCTTCAGCCTAATGACGTTTCCAGACGCCGAGCCGGCGACGATCGGCGCCACGACGTCATCGAGATAGATAGACCGTTTCACGTCGTCCTTCCATGTCATGGGCTGGCCGAAGTCCAGCGCGATCTCATCCTTAGCGGCGCCGGTGAACCACGCCCGGCGGAGGTTCGGCGCAGTGACGTCCTGTCGCGGGACCAGCCCGTAGTTGTCCTGTTCCACCAGGGGACTCATGAACCGTGCGAACTGCGCGTAGCCTTCCAGATCAAAATGGCACGCCCCGCGGCCGGCATGCTCGGAGGCGGCGCCTATGGTCGACATGGTCCGCAGATTGGAATAGAGAGTTGGCAGCGTTCGCTGCGCCTCGCGGATCTGGTCGTCCTTGGGGCCCATGCCGCAGGGCAGCGGCCAGACTTGAAAAACGTAGTAATGCTGAATGTTCGGATAATCGTGTTTCCAAGCGGCCGACATGCCCACAAAGTACTGCTGGTACGACTTGTAGTTCCAGTCGCCGGTGGGCGCCCCCGAACCGCTATCGTTCTCGCCCTGGTGCCATAGCACGCCGCGAATGCCATGCGTCAGCTTGGCCGCCGTCACGCGCGTCAGTAGGCAGCCGTAAATCTTGTACGGATTCTGGTAAAAGCCGCCGCTCGTGTCGAAGTGGTTGGCCGGATTCGGCTGGTGTTGGAAAATGGGGGTGCCGCCATAGGCGCCGTTGATGATGCAAATGGGAATCCTGTACTTCTCGACCAGGTTCTTGGCGAGCACCATGCCCCACGCGCCGATCTGGTGGCATCCGTAGTTGGGTTTTCCCCAGATATGGGTGCGGACTGCGTTGCCCCATCCTCCGCGGGTCGTTCCCTCAAGCTGGTTGCCGTAGCTGCGGATCCAATGGTTGATGGGCGTAACGGGATCTTCGGTCGGACCATTATTCGGTCCCGTGGCTTCGGCATTGGATTGCCCGTCAATAATGTAGGCGTCGCCACACACGATATTGTTTACGGTGTGCGTTACGGTTTCGCGGCCGCCGGCCACGGTGCCGAATTCGACCTTGTACTGGATCAACCCCGGCTTGAGTTTCATCGTGAACGCGTAGGCCTTGTCTGCAGAGAGCTTCTGTCGTTCGGCCCTGAAGAGTCTGTCGTCGGCATATACCTTGAGAAACACGGAGTCGGCCGCTTGATCCAGGCTGCCGTTGTAATAGAGCGTACCCTCGTTCTTGTCGTTGCGGGCGTAGAACTGGTTGTCCTCGGGTTTCTCGTCCTTTGCAGGAGTTCGCTCCACCCAGGGATCGCTCTTCGGCTCCATCACCAGGATCGACGTCGCACCGACGATATCCGCGCCGCCGTTATTGAGCGCCAAGCTGACGGTGATCTTGCCGCTGCATTGCGACCGCTTGAGCATCAGTTTGTCGGGAGCGACTTCCTTGATCACGGCCCCGCCGGACACGGTCCAGGCGTAATGGAGTTCTCCCGCACCTTTCGCCTGCATTGCCGCGAGGTTACGGACCACGGGCACTACCTCGATGGTGTCGCGGCCGTTCCATGCCGCGGGCGCTTTCAGGCTGAAGACCGGTTCGGGAATATCTTCCTTGATCGTTACGGGAATATCTCGGCTCTTGACCTCGTTGGCGTACACGGCTTGGAACTGCAAAACGAACGCCGTATCGGCCGTCACGCGGCCGGCGTCCAGAGTGTACGAAAGCTGATCCGCGGCGACGGTGGTGTTCTCGCCGTCGCGTTTGAGAACCCAATAGACTTTCTGGGCGCCGCCGGCCTGGGCGGTAAGGGTTTGGCTCTTGCCCTCCAAGACCTCGATCTTCCCAGGGGAGACCGAGAACGCATTGCCCGGTGCCACCAAAGAGCCGACCAAGGTTTGCTGGGTTTTCTGGTTCTCGTATTCCAGCTTGATCCAGTCGGCCGAACGGGCGATTTGCGAGACGCGCACTTCATCGATGTCGCCGCTGAACTGGAACGTACCCCTTAGACCGCCGACCGTCATGCCAATGTCGTTCATCAGCGACATCGCCGCCTTATGATAGTTGCTTCCCTCGAGCTTGCCATTCACATAGATCCGGCTGGTCCCGTTGGAATACGTCGCGGCGACGTGGTACCAGCGGCCCATCACCGGCGTGGCGGCTGCCGCCACACCGCCTGGACCATCAGACGTCCATGCAATGCCGGGCGGGGATCCAAAGTTGATCACCACTTCATTGCCATCGCCGGTTCTGCCGTTGTAGCGCGTCGCATACCGCCCCCACCCAAGGGCCGCTGCGCCTGCTGCTGCAGGCCGGAACCAGGCTTCAGAGGTGAAAGGCATGTCGCTGTAGGGATAGTTCGTGATATGGTCGCCGCCATTGATCCCCTTGCCCGGCACGAAGTGTCGGCCTTTGCCGATGACTCCCGTGACCACAGTCGTGCCGACGTCCACCGGTGCGACCGTGCCGACTTCATCGTTGAGCTTCTCATCCAGGTGCAGCACGCTGGCGTAGCCGTTGCCGGTGTTGAACACCGCGGAACCGTTGGATTCCGAGGATGCATCGGCCTTTCTCCAGAACATGGTGATCGACTGGCGCGAATTGCCCCTGATCACCGGGATTTTCACCCAGATGCTGGCCACAGCCTTTGTAGCGTCCCATTCCTCGATCTGATAGGCGAGCGGTGTCCCACGGCTGTCGCTGAAGCGGATGTCTTCGCCGTTGGGCTTCGCCTGCCTGAAATCGAAGGTATCTCGCTTGAGTCGCAACAGCAGGGGGAAGTTGGATTCCGAGCACGTGGCAGGCAGGTCCGCGCCTTCCGGCGTGGTGAGAATCCAGAGGGAGCCCGAGTGCGCCCAGTCGCCGTACTGGGCGAGGGCCGTTTCAAGGGGCAGAAACAGCAGTGCAACTCCGAGAACCAGGGTCTTAATCATGAGGTCTGTCCTGTGTGTGTTCGTGAAGAACGTTTGGCCGCGCAGGCGCAATGCTCCGCAACTCGGGTTGCGTTGTTGCCGCTTCGATCGCTTTGATGGCTTCCTCAACCGCGGAAACTCTCCTATTGTTGAGTTCGCCGGCAGGGAATTCCCCCTTCCTGCATTGCTCGTTCAGGGCCACGATCAATTCCTTCAACGCCGGCACCGCTTCGCGGGCGGCTGTGCCATAGCTCACCAACTCTTTCATGATCACCCCGGTTCGGCTTTCGCTGCCATGGCCGCCCTGGGTTCTTGCGAAGATGACCCCCACTTCGATGCCCTCTTTGAAGTGATACTTGGTCAATGCTTTGAATCCTCCCATGCGGATTTCATTGCCAAACATCGTGTCCGCCGGGCACCGCGTTTTGACAGCGGCCAAGATGTCCGGCGCCAGCGACTGAACATCCTCCACGGTCAGCCGGTTCTCAAAAAGGTCCCGCAGCGTGGCCCGCGCCATTCCGTCGGCGTTCCTTGAAATCGCCCGAACCGCCGGGTAGAGCAGTTCGGGATCGACATCTTTGACGGAAGATCGCAACAATCCATGGAACAAGGCCGCAGCCAACTCGCCATGGGTGAGCTGGATGGGATCGGCCCATGCGATCGGCTGCAGGGGCTCCGCAGTTTGGGCGACCGCCTTGAGCATGTCGAAGACGACTGGTTTCGCCACGTCGCCCATATTCCTGAGGGCATTGGCCGCCTTGACCCGCAACCAGCGGTCTTCATGGGTAAGCAGTCGAACCAACACCGGCAAGGCGTCCCGGCTCTTGATGTAGCCGAGTGCTTCGCAGGCTCCCTGGCGGACATGCGCATCGGGGCCTTCCGCCAAGGCGATCAATTGGGGCACCATCGCCTTCGCTTCCGGACGCTTGGCCAGTTCCTCTGCCGCCCAGCCCCGGACGATCGGCGACCAATCGCCAAACGCCGCGACGATCTCCGTCGTGCTCATCTTCTTACGGTCTAGGTCGAAGCGACCGGAAGCGATTGCCTCGGCGACGTCCTTCTTGCCGAGCCAGTTCGACGGATTCGCGTCGCGGCCGGTAATGCAGAGTTTCTTCAGCGGCAGGGAGTAGGTCAGAACATACGTGGCCGTCGGGCTCAGCCCATAGTAGCTGCTCTTGCCGTAGTAGGTGTTGTCTTCCGTCTGGCCGGGACCGTATTGCTCGCCCCCGTCGTAGGTGAACGAACCATCGCATCGCCGCACAAGGTCGAGGTGCCATGAGGCTTCTTTGACAAAGGCCGCCGCCGCGCCAGGGCCGCCGGTATTGGCGCCCAGAGCGCCCCACAGATAACTGAATCCCTGGCCGGTGTGGCCGTACTCACGGTTCTTGTAGGAAGCGGTGACCATTTTCGCGAAGAATCGCGTTTCCGTGGTCCGGTTGCCTTGCATGGCAAACAGCACGGCGGTCATGGCGTTCTTGCCGTTGTTGTCGTGATAGGGCCACGGCATGTGCTCGCCGTATGGTATCGCTCCCTTGTCCACATAGTAGCCGAAGAACTTGGCCCCCCTGTCGATGGCCGCGTCCACTTCCGGATCCGCCACGCCGCACTTCTTGCCCATGACGATCGCCAGATTGGCGATGAGCCCCGTTGCGTTCACCGGGCCGTAGGGAGGGATCGATCCGTGCAGCGTGCCATCGGGATTCCGGTCCGCAAGGCCATGCCCGAACGTGCCATACATGCTCTGCCCCTTGGCGAGAGCGACCGTGTACTCGCGGATTGCGTGCAGAACTTCCTTGTCGCCGGTGAGAAGGTAATATTCGCTGAGGAAGAGGTTTCGGTATCCCCAATCCCAGGTTACCATCCCGTCTCTCAACTCCAACTTCAGCGTCTTGGGGGCCATCTTCCGTGCAAACTCCTGCACACGGGGCAGGTACTCGGGCTTGCCGGTCGCCAACAAAGCCAGGCCGTTCACCGCTCCCCATAGATTTTCTTCGAGCGGTTCCTTCTCCAGCACCTTGCAGGCGTCGTCGAAGATCCGCTTTGACTTGGGGCAATCGTAGGGCGCGGTGTTGCTGTAGGTCCCCATGACTCTCAGCTTGAGCTGCACCTCTTCGGTCTTGCCCGCCCGCCAGCGGGTCAGTTTCAGGATGCCTCCGTTGACCTCCTTTTCGGCCTCCTGAATCGCCACGGCGATGCTCTTGCGTGCGTCGTCGGTGAACCGTTTGCCGCCAGCGCCGAGGATGACGTCATCCACTTTCATCACGCCGTCGGCCGGCGACTTTGCCCCGGCATGCGTGACCAGAATCTGTCGGCTGGCCGTCGTGGTCCGCCCCTGGCAGCTCTCGAAAAAGTCGGCGGGTTTGGTATAGATCCAGCCGCGAAGCCCCGTGGCGCCGAAATTGTAGGTCCGCGTGCGGTCAATTCCGCTGATGTCACTCTTGGTCAGATCCGGCAGACTGTCCGCTGCCGGAACGGGAAAGCTGATCAGCGCAGCCAGCGCCATCATGGTGAATCTGACTGCAAGACGCGATTGTCGTCTCACGATATTTCTCCTTGTTGTGGGATTTCTCGGTAAGTTTCTTTTTTCCATTCACGGCTTCGTACTCGGATCGGCTGCGGGAATCGCCTGTAGCTCCTGGAAGGCCGTGTTCTCTCCACCACCATCGCTGGTCACCGGTGAAACCACCCAGACGAGCCAGCGGTAGTTGCCCAGCGGCTTGTCGTCACTGCGGCGAATGCTGGTGGCCTCGAAGTCGGCTGGAATGCCCTGACTCGTATCGACTGAAATGATCGGCGTGAACCTCCTCGCATCGGCGACTTTCCAGCCCGGGTCCGAGGCGGCATTACTTCCATAGAGGACGAAGCTCTGCCGGGCACGCCTTCCGAGGGCCGCGAACGTATTAACCCGGGCGATGCTCTTCACTGCGGCCAGATCGAGCTTGTACATGCCGCAATCCACCCCGTTGGCAAAGATCGGACCATAGCCACTGGCGACTTTGCCATCGGTAAGACACTCGATCGGATCGTTGTTCGTGGAAGCTCCCCCAGCGACTACTTTCGCCGGCAACACGGCCGCGGCCGGAGCCAGGGCGACAGTCTTGAAGTTGGAAGTTCCAGAAGGCTCGATGACAACGTAATCATAGTCGTTCACCTCTATGCTTACCCGATTCTGCTTGCGATGGATCAAGAGAGTCAGCTTCTTGCCGGCGGCCTTGTCGCGCAGCTTCTGCAAGTCGTTCACGGTCCGGACCGGCTGACCGTTGCAGGTGCGAATCACATCGTCCTTCTGCAGTCCGGCCTTGGCGGCAGGGCCGGCGGCGGAAACGGCCAGGATCAGGACCCCGGATTCATCGGGCAATCCATAGGCCGAGCGATCGCCCAGGCCCGCGATGTCGCGAACCCGAGCCTGAAAAACGTAACTTGCCCGCTTGGCAGCCGGCTCCTGTTTGGCGGGCCTGCCGGCGCTCATGAGTTTAGGCATTTCCGGAGTGCGCGCGATGGCCTTCAACTCCGGCTTCTGCACGCCGAATTGGTCCATGGCGAAATTCACGAACCCCAGCTTCAGTGCCGGCGAGCCTTCCTTCACGCGGAAATCGCCTTGGTCCGGATTGACGAACATCGCATCGGCCACGATCGAATGTCCATCGCGTTTGGAGTGTTCGGCAAGTTGCGTGGCGGGTTGCGGGGTTTTCACGCCCGCACGATGGACGAGGTTGTTGTCCATTTCCTTGCCCCAAGGCGTATCTGGCATGCCGCCAGCCGGCAGATAGTGATCGCTGAACATGATATTGCGGCGGACAATGTCCTCGCTGTGCTTGTACCAACAATGGGGGTGAAAACCGTTGATGATGATGTTATTTTCCACCACGCGGTAAAAGCCTTCCCGATTCTTCAGGCCGCCGTTCAGGCAGAGGTTGTTGTAAATGTGGTAGTTACTGGAGCCGTCGTCCAGATCGACGTCCCAGCCGTGGTCGCACCGCCAACGATTGTTGCGCAGGATCGTCGTCTTCACCGCGTCCAGCAGCACGACATCCTTGTTGGCCTCCCATGCCCGATCGTCGTTCAGATTCAGGCCGGCCAGTCCCCAGTAGCGGTCGCGGCCCCAGGAATTGAAGGAACCGTGGTCGCCGGTTTCCTTGACCGTGTCGAAGATGTCGCAGAATTCGATCACGTGGCCGCCCCAGCACCCGTCGCCGATATTGATGCCGGCCCGCGGCACGTCGTAGAGCGAGCAGTGGCGCACGGTGATGCCCTGCGCCAACTCGATCTGTACCGGCGAGGTCTGCTTCTCGACGCGGCCCGAGAGGTAGATCAGGCAATCGTCCACGAGGCAGTCCGCCGGGTAGTTGGCCGTCTTGGGACCGGGCGTGCGGTCGAGCGTCGCGAGCGATTGGGAATGATCGTTCCAATCGCGCGGGACCCGGCCAGCGTCGCGATCCCCGACAAACGCCACGCCGTTGCCGCCCGCCCGGGCGATGTGACAGCCGCGGACCGTGACCCGGCGGTTGTAGGTGTTCACGAAGACCGCGTTGCCGCCCACTTGGTCGACGAAGCAATCCTCGATCGTGCAGTCTTCCGTGCCGTTCAGGAACAATGCGCCGCCGCGGTACGTGGTCCAGTCGCTGCGCACCAGAGGTTCCTTGTTCTCCATGAAGGTCCGCGCGGCGTGGCGGAACGTCAAGCCTCTGAATCTGACGAACCGCACCGGCGACTGCTCCGTGCCGCGGAACTCGATCAGATGCCGCAGGCGGACGGCTTCGATGTTCGCCTTGCCCAGCTCCGCGCCGGTGGGCGGATAGTAGTACAGGGTGTTGGTCTTGCGGTCGAGGAACCACTCGCCCGGTGCATCGAGCTCCTCGAAGATGTTTTCCACGAAACGGATGTCGTGCATGCCCATCGGGCGGTTGTTCTGCCAACCTCCTTCATAGGTGATCTTGTTGTCCGGGCCCTTGCCGGTGATGACGTAGTGCATGCCCCCCCACTCGGCGCCATGCAGGGCATGGATGAACCCGCCGGCAGGGTCTTTCCATCGTGCCGCGCGTTCAGGACTGAAGGCATCCTTCGCCCAGCCGTTGAAGTGATGCTCCTTGGCGTCGAAGTTCGGATACCGCGCCATCGGCTGGCGCGCGCCGTTGACGAAAAGCTGGTCCGTGGCAAAGCCCGCGGGCACCTTGGCCTGCAGAATGCCGTCCTTGTACGGCCCCCACTTGAGGTCTTTCAGCCGGATGCCGCCGCTGATCACCGCCTGCTCCTTCGCATAGGCCTGATAAACCACCGGAGCGGCCTGGGTGCCGGAATCCTCGGCGGTAAGGATCAAGGTCTCGGGCAGATAGTAGGTCCCCTCCCTGACGAAGACCGCGACCGCTTCGCGGCCAGCCGTTTTCCGCGCAACTTGCTGTGCCCGCTGCAACGTCGCTAAGGGCTTTTCCAGCGTACCCGGATTCGTATCGCTCCCGGTGATTGCAACAAATATCTGCTGCTCGGACCGCGCTTCCGCCGCGGCGGAAGCAGACAAAAACAACACCAGGACACAATAGAACCGACTGTTCATGATGCGAGAATCCCTTGGGGGGTGGGCGGGAGTTTATCGCGGCGGGGTTGCCGCAGAGAAACTTCTCTTTTCGGCAAACGGAACGAATGCCATTCTACACAAAAGAACCGGCTGCCGCGACAGCCGCCCGCGCTACTCCATCCTCTTCCTCCTCCGCCAAACGCTGAGTCCCACGACCAGTCCCGCCCCTGCAAACAGGGCCAGCGTTCCCGGTTCGGGCACGGGCGTGATCGACGGCGATGCGGCAAACGACTGGCTGCTGACGATCGAGGTCGGCACCACCGGGGCAAAGGCCGAGGGGTCGCCGACGGTCAAGGTCGACCCGTCGGCGAAAGCGTTGGGGGAAGCCAGGACCAGCGTGCCGCCGTAGACGTTCATGCCGCCAGTCATGGTGTTCGTGCTGCTCAAGACTTAGAGTGCCGCTATCGACCTCCAGGCCCGCGCCGACGCCCTGCAACGTACCGGCGAACGTGCTGCTTACGGTGCTGTTGTAATAGAGACCGTCAGACGTCAAGGTAATCGTACCGCTGCCGGCCAGTTGGCCCGCCCCTCGTCGACGATCACCCCACAGCCTGACCGCTAGCCGCATCCGAAGCATTTCGCGACGGCTTGCCTGCGGAGGAGGGGCACGCCGACGCGTGCAAGAATTGACCTTCGCTGCGGAGGAGGGGGTGACCGCCGCACGCAAGCTGGGCTGACGTCGCTCCGAGAATAGTGTGGTTTTTTGGCGATTCCCAGAATACGAATGAGGTTACGAGACTGGCGTCTTACGTCTTCGGCGGCAAGGGCATCGTCAAGGTTGCAATTCGATATCTCCTGGCCGCCATGTCTTCTTAAACCACGGCTCTAACGGACCGTAGAGGCGCAGGATCGTAAACCAGCCCTTGCCCGGGACGGTCTGCACCCAATTACCTTCCTTACCCGCCGGCGCCTTGGGACCAAAATACACATCCACCGAGCCGTCATCGTTCGCCTGCGTCGCCTTGTTCTGGCTGCTCACGCTTGGGTACTGCTGGTCGCTCTGCAACATCGAACGGGTCTGAGTGTCATACACGATCACCGACTAGAAAGTCCTGACCGGGATTTTCGGCGGCAGGTGCAGCCGGTAGTTCTTGCCGCCGTCCAAGGGATGCTTGTCGGCGTCCACGGCCGTCCAGGGATAAGTGGAGCCTTCGCCGACAATCTGGGTGTCCATCGCCGGGGTCACGCCGGTGGCGGCGAAAAAGTACATGGCTGCGGCGCTCAAATTCGGAACGCCTGGCTGCCACTGGAATTTGTAGCCGCCGATAAACGGTTTTTTCCATTGCCGGTCCTCGAAGTAGTAGGCGGATTTCTCCCGTACCCGATATGCCATAGCCCGCCCGGTGGCGTCACCCACCGCGGCAGCTTCGGTGAGGATCTTTTTCATCCGCGCGTCCGGGGCGAACGGCTTGCCCTTACGGATGCCTACCGATGCCCAGAAGCCCAGGGTGGTCGCATCGACCGTTATCCGTTCCGATTCTGGCGGGACAGCGACGCGCCGGATCGTCAGGGGATCACGGAGATTCGCCACGTCGAGGGCCTGTACGCGTTGTGGGACGAGCTGCTGCGGCGCCATCCGGGCTTGATCATCGACAATGCAAATTGGCGCGGCACGGGCCCCGACCTGGAAATGCTGATGCGATCTGCCGGTTCCTGGACCTGCAGCGAGGCCGCTCGGGGCGGCGAGAACCGGGTCTACAACCAGGCACAACTGGCCGGTTTGAGCCTTTACGTGCCGATTCACGCCTCGCTGCTGTGGGGAACCGATCCTTACACGGTTCGGAGTGTTGCCCGCTTCGGCACGAGCATCGCGTACGATACGCGCCCGGTGGGCTTCGCGCGCCAAGAGATGAAGCAGGCCAGCGAGGAGATCCGCGCGCTCCGCCCGCTGTACCTGGGCGATTATTACCCCTTGACCGTCGTGGACCTGGACGAACGGCACTGGTGCGGTTGGCAGTTCGACCGCCCGGACCTCGGCCAGGGCTTTGCCATGTTCTTTCGTCGCCCCGCCAGCCTCGACGCGGTCTGCGAGGCGCATCTGCGGGCTGTCGATCCCAGCGCCCGCTACGAGCTGACTCTCGCCGAGACGTATCAAGTGAAGGAAAGGCGTCTCGTGAGCGGGCGGCCATTGGCCTCCATCCGCGTCGAGATCCGTCAAGCCCCCGGCAGCCTGCTGGTCAGGTACGCCCGGCAGGGGCGAAACGGATCGTCACGGTTGTAGCTTCAGCAAGGCAATCTCTGCGGTGGGG
Source organism: Thermoguttaceae bacterium (assembly GCA_049515555.1). Lineage (GTDB taxonomy): Bacteria > Planctomycetota > Planctomycetia > Pirellulales > Thermoguttaceae > JBEKTY01. The sequence continues at coordinate 34,640 of JBEKTY010000024.1, read as the reverse complement.
TTCCGGATTGCATCGCCAGGAGGGCATGAAGTTGAGGACCGGTCAGATTCCCACAAATCCTCAGCGATTCCACGATTTTGCGGCGGGGGTTATTGACAACCCAGAGCGGAAGCAGTATGCCTGGGAGAGAATGCCCGAAACGACCATTCACGTGCGTCCCCAACCGTTAAGGGAGTCGTGCGGTGAAGTGGAGTCGGTGGATACTGGCTGTTGCCGCCCTACTAGCCACCCGGCTTGGCGGCTTCATCGCGTGGGCGGCTGAAGAGGCAGACTTTCAAATCCACGTGTTCAACGTGGGGCAGGCGGACTCTCACTCATCATCGGCCCCGAGAGGGCACTGCTGATAGATGTCGGTGCCGAAACCTCTCGGCCAAGAACGCAGTTCCGAAATGTAGCGAATAGGATCAGGCCCCGCTTTGGGGCAGTGCTCGCTTGGCAGAATGCCCGCAAAGAGGCCATGCAGCCGTATGTAAACGGTGAGTCTAGCGCACACGGTCTTGCTCAGGGAACATAATGCCTGTCGGATCCAAAAGGCGCAAAGGAGTGAGCAATGGCGAAGAGAGAAAAAGAAAAGGACACACCGGCAAACTCGAAGGTGATCCAGTTCCTGCAAGCAATCAGACAATCCAGATCTTCGATGTGTGACGCCCGAGAGAGAATGTACCAGAGGGTTAAGACTCTGCTGCAACATAAGGCCGCTGCACCGGAGGAACTCGATAAGGTTAGCCTGGATTTCGAGGAGGCCAAGATTCGGCTGGCCGAAGCGGAGATTGCCATCCTGAAGGCCCAGTCGCAAGGCAATCACGAGTAAAGCACCCTGCGTTCATCGGGAACGGCAACCACTTCTCGCACGGTAAGCGGAATGCGCCGATGAGTACTAGCCTAAACACTTCCGAACCGCAGCCGTCCAGGATCGCGCGAGGGCTGAGTTTACTCACAAGGGCCATCGACGTCCTGGAGATACCTGGCAAAGTCCTGAATTATGGCATTGTCACCTACGGATTCCTGGGCCTTGTCCTTTGGCCCCTCTTGGGATGGCTGCCCATTGGGGTTATCTATCTAGTATGGGGATTCTTTACTCTTGCAGGCGGAGGCATCGCCACTATGGGGCTGTGTAGATGGCTGCCAAGCAAGCGCTGGATTGCTCTGCTCGTCCTCATCATCACGGTCGTTTTCTCAATCTCACTTTACTGGCTCATCCCGCCCAAGGCCAGGTGGAATAGGATTGACATGATTGCTCTGGCCAGAAAAGGGCAGGCGGTGCCGCCCCCGTTCAACATCATCCAGCCAATTCTGTGGGGCGAGGATTATCCGGGCGGGAGCACTTTTCAAGACAAAGTTCGACGATGGCGTGCTGCTCCAAACGACTATGAACAGTGGGTCGTCTTTGCTTCAACGAAGATGCCCCCGAACCGGGTTCCCCGGTCCATTGCGTTGAAGGACCCTTCACTAAGAGCAACGATTGGGATCTACGTCTTCTCGGACTGGACGATTAAGGACGTACTGGGCTTTGACACGAGGTACACCCAGGTCAGGTTAGGGGCGAATACTGAACTTGGCCGGGAGTGTTTCGTGGTTGTCTTTGTGTTCCCCTTCTCGAAAGAGGCAGCAAATGCATTACAGGAGAGCCCTGATGAAATTCTCGCCTACTAGTGCCGCAGTTGTGATAGCGTGTGGATTGGGACTTGTCGCAAGCCCGGCGAGGACATTCGGACAGATCGTCGTGTCAGGATACACGTATGAATTCCAAGGCGTCAATTACACGGTGCTTCCCAACGTGCAGATTCAAGTATTTCGCCGGGGCAGTCCCATTCTTGGGCAGCCGGTGTCTTCGGGACATGACGGGGCATTCACACTCGTGATTTCGGGGCCAGAGCCATTTGATGTCGTGTTTTTCGGACCGGCGGGAGGACCGGCGAAGCTCCCGGAGATGTACCATCTCGCAGGCAAGAACGGCACGTCAAATCAGCTCCACGTCACGGTGTATACGATCGCTCAGGCCAGGAAATTAGCGCTTAACCCGAAGGCGAAGATCGAATACATATTGCCCCGGATTGGGGCCGAGGCCAAGATCACGGTCCCGGCCCTCGCGGAATTGCTCAAGGACAAGGAGTTGGGCAGCCGGACGACCGCCGTTCAGGCTTTGGGAGACATCGGTCCCGAGGCCAGAGCCGCCGTTCCAGCCATCGCGGAATTGCTCAGGGAGGAGGATGCGCCGATTCGATGGCTCGCCGCTTCCGCATTGGGACAGATAGGACCCGCGGCGAAGACCGCCGTCTTTCCTCTCACGGTATCGCTCAAGGACGATAACGAGCGCGTTCGGTCCAAGGCCGCCGGGGCATTGGGGAAGATAGGTCCCGAGGCGAAGGTCGCCGTCCCAGCCCTCACGGAATTACTGGCGGACCACGATGACAAAGTTCGCGCGGCCGCAGCCGAAGCCTTGGAAAGGATCAAGAAAGGCAAGAAGTAGGAATCGTTAATACATGGTTCTCGCTTATCCCTTATCTGAAGAGGAGTTCGCCATGATCACCATTCGAGCCTATGCAAACTGCGACCACGCCTACGTCGTGTGGCAAGCCGACAAGCCGATCCCGACTTGTCTCGGCTTTGCGCTGTATCGCCGTCCGAAAGGCACACCTGCCCAGATAGTCGAAACATTCGTAGGGCCCGAAAACGGACCGGAGGTTTCTGCGGGAACTCATCGACCGTCAACGGAATGGCCAATCCAGAAGTTCATGTGGGCAGACTACCTGGCTCAGCCGGGCAGTACGATCCAGTATCAGGTGGCGCCGATGTGCGGCCCCGATTTCGACCACATGCAGCCGAACACCCAGGGAGCCAGCAAGTGGAGCAACTCGGTCAGCCTCACGACACTCGGTGATGCGCCGATCCAACCGTTTTTCAATCGCGGGGTGGTATCCACGCAATGGGTCGCACGGCAACTGTCTGCCGCCAAGGGGAAGTCGCTCCTGAAACTGGTGAATCCCCAAAATGGCTCGACGAACAGTATTCGCGATTTCCTCGGCGGGGCGCTGAAGCAGGAACTTCTCGAGCTGCTCAGCCGCCAAGAGAAGGCCGGCGGGCACATCTACGCATCGCTTTTCGAGCTGAATGATCCCGAGGTGCGCGCCGCGCTTCTGGAGTTCGGTCAGCGCGCCCATATCATTCTTTCCGATGGCACCCACGCTGCTCCCAAGCCGAAGAAGGGCGGCAAGTCGAAGGCCTTGAAGCAGGCCAGGGGCAAGGTGTTCGACGAGAATAGCGCTGCCCGGGCGGAGCTCCGAAGCGGGCACGTCGAGCTGCATGACCGGATGGTCACTGGCCAGCATTTCTCGCACCACAAGTTCATCGTTTTTACGGACCCGAAAAAAACGACAGAGGCGGTGTCCGTCTGGACCGGCAGCACGAACCTGACCTACGGCGGCGTGTGCACCCAAGCCAACAACGGCATTCTCATCCGCGATGCGAAGATCGCCGGTCGCTTTCTCGACCAGTGGCGTGAGCTTGTCAAGGACATCAACGGCTACCCATCCTCACTGTCTGAGTTCGATGATAAGGCATTGACGAGCACTGTGGGCACGGCACAAGTCTCGGCGTGGTTCGCGCCTAACCCGCGTATCGGACCGGCGCCCAAGAAAGGCAAAGGCAACAAGTACGGCGAGCATCCCGACCTGCGCGCCGCGCGAAGCCTCATCAAGAACGCCCAAGAGGGCATCCTCTTCCTGGTCTTCAATCCTGGTTTTCAAGGCACGCTATTGAACGACATCCTCGACCTGCTCCACGATCCGAAGAAGAACAGCCAGCTCTTCATCCACGGCGTTGCCAACCAAGATCCGACCGGCGGCAAGAGCCGCACACCGCTTATCTTCGTGCATCAGAACAAGAAGAATATGGGCGATGCCGAGATCGTCCTGCCCGCGGCGGTCAACGCCTATCCGGGCTTGTCGAAGAAGGACAAGCAGGCTGCCCAAGCCATGAACGATTGGGTGAAGGCGGTCAAGGACTATTGGCAACAGGAACCGACCGGGCTGGGCATGGTGCGGGTGCATAGCAAGGTCATCCTCATGGACCCGTTCGGCAAGCACCCCGTCATCATTACCGGATCGCATAATCTCGGTCCGAAAGCGAGTGCCGTGAACGACGACAACCTGGTCATCGTCGAGAACGATCCGGATGCCGCGGCGCAGTATGCGGTCAACATCATCACGATCTATAACCAATACCGCTGGAGCTTCCAGCAGCTTCAGGCTGCGAAGAATCACAGGACCCTGAACCAGTGGCACGGATTGCAGGCTCCCTGGACGTCGCAAGCGGCGTATTTCTCCGGGGTCAAGGCGAAGGAACTGAGATTCTGGATGTGAGCGCGCATGGCGACTGTCAGGTGGGGCAGACTTTAAGGCGGTGTATTGCAAGGCAATCGAGGTGTAAGCATGCCACGTCAGGTCGCCATCTTGCATGGCTGGAGCGACACGTCGAAGTCGTTCAAGCCTTTGGTCTCGTTCCTCGACAACAACGGCTTCAAGCCCGTCCCGATCTGGCTGGGTGACTACATCTCGCTCGACGACGACGTGCGAATCGAGGATGTCGCCAAGCGCATGCAACAGGTCGTACAGGACAAGATGTCGCAAGAGGGGCTGAATGCCCCCTTCGACGTGATCGTTCACAGCACGGGGGGCTTGGTTGCACGAGAATGGCTCACGGCGTATTACCCGGACGGCAAGGATTGTCCGGTCCAGCGGCTGGTTATGCTTGCCCCGGCGAACTTCGGGTCGAAGCTGGCTGCCATGGGGCAAAGCATGCTTGGCCGCGTCATCAAAGGCTGGAAGAACTGGTTCCACACGGGCAAAGAAATGCTCCTGGCCCTGGAACTGGCGTCTCCATACCAGTGGGATCTTGCGCAGCGCGACTTGTTCGTGCGCGAAGGAGCCTCGACCGCCGCCTCCCTCTATGGCGAGAACGGCGTGTGGCCATTCGTCATCGTCGGCAGCCACCCCTATGACGACAAGCTCCGACAGATCGTCAATGAGGACGGTGCGGACGGAACGGTCCGCGTGGCAGCGGCGAATCTCAACGCACGCGGGGTCACAATCGACTTCGCAACGAACGAGGATGATCCAGTCCTGGCTCCTTGGAAACCTCGGTATGGCGGGTTGTCGTTCCCGTTAGCCGTGCTGCCTGACAGGGATCATGGATCAATCATTGAGCCCGCTTCACCGGGGTATTCCTCTGATCAGGCCACGCAGGCATTGCTGGGAAACGTGCTTCTTCAAGCCCTCGGATGTGCCAGCTTCACTGATTACGAAAAGCTGTCGGCGCTGACGCCACCGCCCGCTGCCGGCATTCCGCCCTGGAGAGAGCTTCTCAAAGGCAGTCCTTCTTGGGCCGACATCACCGAGGCGACCGCTGCACTGGCGCAGAACGTCACTGAACGGCGTGCGTTGTTCGGCGGCACGGCCCCACCCGCCGAATATTTTCACCAGTACATGCAGGCCATTGTACATGTAGTGGACGACCACGGCAGTGACGTGACTGATTTCTATCTTGAGTTCTTTGCACCCGAGGCGAAGCGAGACACCGAGGCGGTCTATTTCCAGACGAAGGTCCTGGAGGATGTGCATCCCTATGGACAAGACAAAGCGTTCCGCTGTCTGTTCGTGGACCGAACCGACCTGCTTGACGTGTACTATGATAAGATCCCTCCAAGCGGGAAGAAGGAATTGGCGATTAGCATCTCGGCGGTGCGACCGGGCGACAACATCGGATACTTCCACAACTCTTCTCGCGGTGCGGCAGGGCACATGGTCGTCCACCGGCGCGACGAAACCGATCCATCAAGTCGCTGGCTGAAACACAACTGTACCCATTTCGTGAAGATCATCATCCCACGAGTGCCTGAAGACCGAGTGTTCGCCCTCATCAAGTTACCTAGTGGCAGGTGATGGTCGATGGCAAGGGCGGTGGCCGCCACGAAAAACGTCGCCAGCAGGACGGCGGCGATTTTGGTCGGAAACTCCGGGATTCGGTTTGCTGGGTTCATGGCGCATCTCCTTATCGCATCGTGACTTATGCTGCCGGTTCAGGGGCGAGACTTTCGCCCCTCGACTGTTTCTTGCGTAGGCGACGGCGGGGCGCGGACACGGTTTCCCGGATTTTTCCAAGAATCCGTGTCCGCGCCCGATCCGCGCTTCCGCAGTGAATAATAGACAGCAAGACTTTCACAACCCCGCGATCCGCTTGCAGGAAGAGGCTCGGGGATACGGCAACCCGACACATCACGATTGGTATCCAGGCGCCGGCGGTCACGCTGCTCAACCCTTCGCAAGGACCGGTTACAGGCGGCGCCTCGCTGACGATCGCCGGAACGTATCTGGCCAATGCCACGTCGGTGCATCTTGGCAAGACGGCGGCCAAGATCGCCAGCGACTCGGCAACCCAAATCGTGGTGCTGAGCCCGGCGGGCACGGGTACCGTCGACGTGACGGTGACAACCGCCGCAGGGACCTCGGCCATCTCCTCTCCCGCCGCAGATTCCGTTAGTGAGCAATCTCTCCCTTGGTGACATCACCGGGGATGTCCAGGAGTTGAATGCTGGAGATCGTCTTCATCGTCTTGTGATCGGCGAAGGTCCAGACGACCTTCTTGTCGGGCGTGACTTCGATCACGTGCGGGGCCTTGCCGAAGTGGCCGTGCCCGAGCCAGTTGGTCATCACCGTGTTGCCGTTAGGCAATCGTTGCAGGCCGGTCATGAACTTCAGGCTGATGCCGGGCAAGTCGTCGCTGGTGACTTGCCAGACGGTCTTGCCCGTCTCGTCCGTCTCGAATACCTTGGCCCGCTGGGCCGTATCGCCGCAGGCGACGAGCGTGTTGCCGTTGGGCAGGCGGATGGCGCTGTGCGGTCCGCCCGTGGCGCGGATTTCCGTCACGACTTTGCCCTCGGCGTCGTACTCCTTGACCGCTTGCTGGCCGTAATGGGTGACCAGGTAGTGCCCGTTGGGCAGTCGCCGGGCGTTGCGCATGTAGAGGTGACCGCCGTCCTGGCCTTCCGGCAGCAGACGGACCTGTTTGACGATCTTGCCGGACGGATCGACCTCCAGCAGTCGCCCCGCGTTGCATTCGCCGATGAACGTGTTGCCGTTGGCCAGACGTTGGCAGGCGTAGATCTCGCTTTTCGACCGGTAGTCGAACACCACCTTCTTGTCCCGCGACACCTCTTGCACGCCGTGGCCGGTCACGAACAGCAAATTGCCGTTGGGCAGCACCCACAGATCGTTGCAACTGGGCGCGGGATACTCCCACTCTACCTGGCCCTGCGCCGATACCAGGAAGACTTTCCCCTGGCTGTAGTCCGCACAGGCCATCGGATGCGGCTGGCCTTGCTGAATGGGCACAGCGGGAGACCCGCTCGCGGGCGAAGCAAACAGGGCCAACGTCAACGACGAGATCACAAGCAGAGCATTCATGGGCGGGTTCAATCTCCGGTGGGTACTATTATCGGTTAGGTATCGGGCTATCGGTGCCACGGCGGCGCCAGGAAGCTGGTTGCCTCTTCGAACGTGGCCTTTCGTCGGAAATCGGCCGGATTATAGGCGCGGTTCCCCGGATCCGGGTTGACCCATTGTGGATGTTGCCGGCCGAAGTAGCTGCCGTAGAACTGGTAGTTGGTATCCACCCAACGGCTCAGAATCGCCAGCTCCCTCTCCGTGAGCATCTTGGAATGGTCGTCCTTGGCGTTCTTTGGATGCGCGGGCCGGGTCAGCATGGCGATCATCGTACTGGTGGGACACCCCAGGCTCCGGGGCGGCAGGTACGCGCCGTTGTAGTTGCCCCGATCTCCCTGCCGAAAAGAAGTGAATTCGGCGATGATGGGCCCGGCCAATTCCTTCGTGGCGAGTTCCTCGTAGGAGGTGTTGTAGAAGAGGGTGATTTCAGCGGTCAGCCTCAGCCCGCCGGCAGGATTCTTCGCACCATGGCATGACACGCACTTGGCGTTGAAGATGGGTTGGATATCGGTGGGGTAGTGAACGACCTGGCCCGCAAGGCCGTCGCCGCCGTTGGCTTTAAGGTCGCACGGTTGCGGCTGGGGCGTGCTCGGGGGCCGGGTCAGCGCCAGCGGCATTGCGGCGGCCCGCACAGACGCGGTGCGGTTGGATTGTCCGTGACAGCCCGTGCACGAACGCACCTCCCCGGGCAAGTAATTCACATAGGTTCTCTCCCGCTGGATTTCCCGGTAGTTCTCGTCCAGAGCCTGGAAGAATATGTTGCGGTTGGCCGGCACCACGAAGTGGGCGGACCCGTCTTTTTCGACGGGCACGATTCCCCATTGCACGCGCGGCCAGAGGGCAGCCTTCCAACTGGAGCTGCTCAACGACGGTCCCCAGCGCCGGTTGGTAGACCAGTAACGCGGCAGCGCCTCATTGATGCGGAGCCATTTGACCTCCCCCGGCTCAACCCCCTCCATGCCCTGGTAGACATTGGCCACGACGCAGAGGGCCTGATTGTCGGCGGCATATTGCGGATCCCGGACCGCTTGTACTTGCGGCGGAACGGGCCGCGCAACCAGCGGCGTGGGATGCCAGCATGAAAGCTTCGGATCGGCGTGAACCGGACGACAGCGCCCCTCGCTGTCGATGAGGTACAAGGCATAGGCATTGGCAACCTGCTGGTAATGATCGGCAGGATTGACCTTGTACGAAACCAGGAACTCCCGGTCGCTGACGGGATAGGGATGCGTGTACAGGTGCCCCTTCCGGCCTTCCCCGTCGTCGACATACTTGCCGTCTTTGGTCAAGAAGCGCCAACCCGGTTCCGAGCGGCGCGGGATGAACACCTGCGGGGTGATATTGACCACCGGAAATCGGTCATCCCCTTGGACGTAACCCGCTTCGTCCGGGTCCGGGCCGCGCCCCCGGACACCCATCCCGAAGTCGACCAGCAGGATCGGTCCCAGGCAACCGCCTTGCGGACAGTGGCACGTGCCCACGCAAACAAAGCGGTGATTGCTGCCGGGCAGGGGTTGCGGGTACATATAGATGGTCGTGTCGTCGTCGGCCAGGCCATACAGTTCCTGAGGCTTGGTCCCGTCGGGGTTCATGGACCAGACGGTCTTGGCGACCCGAGCGCCCCGGTCGATATACTCCCAGCGGTGATACATCACCCGGCCGTCGTTCATGACCAGCGGGCAGAATTCGCTGACCGGGCTGTTGGTGAGCTGTTCCACGTGCGTGCCATCGGCGTCCATGCGGTGCAGGCCGGGGGCCACAAGGTGGGCCGACCCGCCGCACAGAACGGTGTGCTCGGAACGGGTCGAGGAAAAGAATATCTTGCCCTCCTGCCCATAGCAGGGGTGGATGTCGTCCGTGTGCCAGCCCTTATACCACCGCGCCGTCTTTTCCGCCTCGTCCGGCGGCGGGAACGAGATTTGCCGCAAGCCCGTGCCGTCGGCGTTCACCTCCCAGATGCGGAATCCGGATCCGGGATCCTGGCGGAAATCGAAGATCACCTTTTTGGCATCGAACGACAGGCTGATCTTGCCGATGAAGCCCTTGCCGCCGGGCAAATCGGCGGCCCTTACGACGGCCCGCTCCGACCGCGTGCGAAGGTTGTAGACGTAGATGCCGTTGTCCGGAAGGAACCGGTCGGGGCTGGTGCCGCTGTTGATGTCGGTGTAGTAGTGATCCGAAGAGTAGGGCTTGCGTTTGACGAAGACGATCTCCTCGAAGCCCAGCTCATCGGGCCCGACGGCCGCCTCGGTCGAAGCCGGGCGGCTCGCGGACCCTGCGGTCACCTCGTCCGCAACGGCGGCCCCAGTCGCTGTCGGGACGCTGCCCATGATTGCGATCGTCAACAAACCGAGCAGGGCGGAAACCGCCAACCGAATTCTTGCTGCATGGCCCATCAGAAAATTCCTCTCGGAAAAATGCGTGAGGCCGGATCACGATGCCATGGTATCGCATGCACCAATTATGCGCGAAGGCACAACAACGGGCAAGGGATTCGCTCATGCACTCGACAAGAAAAACTCCTGCGCCGGCGCGGATGCCGCCCGTGACATGGCGGGCCGCGACCACGCCTGCGGCTTTCCACATCCCTATTCCGTAGTCCCCCGCCGCTCAGCGTTACCCCTCTTCCCGCTCCCTGCCGGCCGCGCCGCGTTGTTGGCGATCTGCACGCTGCCTTTGCTGTTGTTGGCGATCTGCGGCGGGCCGGCGAAGACGTTGTCGGTGATCACGGCCCGGTCTACGGCCTCGCCCAGTTGAATCTGGGGCCGGTTGGCGCGGAATTCGCAGCCCCGCACCAGCAGCGTGCCGCTCTCCGCCTGCACGGCGTGGCGCCCCGCGCCCTTGGAGTCCCACTGGACGAACGTGCAATCGCTGAATCCCACCGTCCCCCGCCCGGCGATCTTGGCGATCTGCTGGCACGGCCCCCAGAAAGCGCAATTCACGAACCGCACGCTCCCCGTGTGCCCCTTTTCGACCTCGACCATCGTCGGGTCCGGCCCGTGGAAGGAAACGAACTCGCCGTTGGTAATCAAGAGTCCGAAGGGGGCGCTCTCGTGGACCACCACAGCCCGCCAGCAATCGTCGGCCCCCAGGCCGAGGAAGTTGCCGTTGCACGACCCTCTGCCGCTGCTGATGAACTTGTATCCCACGTTGTAGCCGAAGCAGAACGTGTTGAACATGTACTGCCAATCGCTGCGGGCCAGGACGAAGGCCTCGCCGTTTGCCATCTGCCACGCCAGGAGCTTGGGCCGGTTGCTCCACCAGGGATTGAAATGCACGTTTTCGATCCGGCCGATGTCGTAGATCGCGTCGACAAAGACGCCGCGGCGGAGCGGCTGGCCCTGGACGTTGCGGATCAGGTGGCGCTCGTTGTGCGAAGCGTCGATCCCGGAGTAGGGATTGAGCATTTCCACGTCGAGCACCGCCGGATTCTTGCCGCGCATGGCGATGGCATAGGGATAAGGGCTGGGCGCCTCGTCCGGCTTCTGCTTGGGGTAATAGAGCACGACGCCCTTGAGCGTGCTGTTGGTATTGAGGGTGATGAAGGCCGGCCCGCTCTCGCTCCCCGCTCCCTCGGTGACCAGGAAGGTCGTGCCGTCGTCGGTCGGCTTGGGGAGTCCCCGGTCGCGGAGGCCGTTGTGGGCGGGGACCGATTCCCAGAGGCCCGAAAGCGTGACGGCCGCCGGCACGTTCAAGTGCCCGGCGAAGAAGTACGCGCCCCGCGGGGCCATGACCTTGCCGCCGCCGGCCGCGGCCGCGGTATCCAGCGCCTTCTGGAAGGCGGCCGTGTCGTCGCTCTGTCCGTCCCCTTTCGCCCCGAAATCCCGGACGTTGCGCATGCCGGGAATGCTTTGCCCCCACGCCGCCGGGCTGAGCAGCAGCAAGACCAGAGGGAGCACCGCGCGGCAGGGCCGCCGGCCAAGTCGAGCTGCCGCTCGGTTGACTTTGGTTTGCTCCCCTTGGTCGCTGATCCCCGTGAATAAGTTCGTGCTCTTTGGCGTTAGTGGCACAGACGACATGACGAGGTCCTCAGTGGTCTGGATGATGAAAGGAAAATGGGCGCGTACTATGGCGAGACGGCGCCGGAGACCGGAATGGGACGCACGCCATGAACCCGCACTTTCCGCTGAAATACGATATCGCCGCAAGTCGCAAAGAGCGTATCGAGCTGCGCACCGCCGAAGCACAGACCGGAAACCTTGCCGTTGGGTGTCGGGATGATGCACAAGGTCTGCCCGCTCGGCTCACACACTTGAACCCCCATCTGTGTAGAAAAACACTTCGCCCTTGGCGTTCGCCGTGGGACTTGTCGTATCCTGATAACGGCCTGCCACGGGTTTCCACAATTCCCCCGGCAACGCAATTTGTTGTAGATTGGGCGAACCGGCGCCGGCCGTGATCGGCTTGGGCCAATCTTTCCACAGCCAGCGCATGACTTCAGGAAATATTTTCGTGGCATACGTGGCTTCATGACCGCCCTTGTCCCAGGAATGTGCCACCTCGTAGCCGGCAAACGTCAGCGCCTGTTCCATCTCTTGGTTGGCCAGCCACCAATCACCGTAGGTGAATTTCAGGTCGTTGGAGCCGTCTTGAAGGAAGACGCGTATGGGCTTCGGCTCGACCTTGCGAACCAGTATGGGATAGACATAACCGCCGCGATGCGCGCCGAAACTGCCCACGTTGCTGAAGACGCGCCGGAAAGCGTCGGGACGCTCCCAGGCCGCCGTAAAGGCGCAGATTCCACCGCTGCTGATGCCGGCAATGGCCCGATCGTTGCCGTCGCTTGATAGATTCAACTTGTGCCTCTTTGCCACGTAGGGCAGCAGCTCGTCTGACAAGAAGCGCACGTAATCATCGGTCATGGCGTCATACTCGAAGCTGCGATTGTTGCGGCCCGCCGCATTTCCGGGAGTCACGAACACGCCCACGGTAACGGGCATGGCCTTTTCGTGGATAAGTCCATGTTAGCCAAGAGCTGCGTCAAATTCCAGTAAGTCCGCTGATTTTCCCGCCGAGAATCCGGTTTCACCAAATAACTTTTCGTGATTCCAGGAGGCATAACCAACACCCTGGAGGTTCCTCCTCGAATCGCGAAATACGATTTAGAATTGCACGCAACAATCTTGCCTTGACGCCCGACCCCGGCCGCGAGCAGCGGTGCGAGATCCAGCGGCACTTATTGTAACTGTGGCCCGCGCCGCGCGAGAAGGCGATTGCCGTGATATAATACCGCCACGCCGGGCCGTGGGGGTCCGAAGCGCAGCCCTTGCCCATAAAGCCGGCCGGGGAGCCGCTGGCTGCCGGCCGCTCTTGAGTCCTGCGATTAAGGGAGGAAGTAATGAAACGCAAGCTGGCGCCGGCCGTCTTGTGGCTGGCGGCGTGTGTCGCTGACGGTTGGTGCGCCGACGTTGCGCCACACAATCAATGGGCGAAGGTTGACGAAGGCCGGACCGCGGACCGTTTAGGCTCGGCGTTGCTCTCCGCGCCGGAGCGGCGGCAAATGCTGCTCCTGGCCGCCACCGAGGGCGGCCCCCGCGTGCAGGCCCTCGACCTGGCGACAAGGACCTGGCACGATCTGGCCGCGGCCGGCCTGCCCGACAAGACCGGCCAGAGCGGCAAGAAGGCGATCTATCCTTACTACCAGGCGGCCTACGATCCCGGCAGCCAGACGATCTACTGTCTCTCCGGCGGCCCGGTGTTGTATTCCTTTCACGTCGCCCGGCGGACCTGGAAGGCGCATCCGCCGGCGCCGGCCTTGGAGGGCCTTAGCTGGCACACGATGGCCTGCGACACCATAGGCCGCCGGTTGGTGGTGGTGGGGGCCGACAAGCGGGCCGACAATCTCGGCTGGAGCCGCACCGTGGTGTACGACATCCCGTCGGGCACGTGGCGGCGGCTGGACGTGCCCGACGAGAAGATCGTCGCCGAACATCGCCGGTGGGTGAGCGCCAAGGAGTCCCTAATCGACCTGGTGGGCCAGCTCCGGCTGGCCTGGTACCGGGATCCGGCGGGCACAGGCAGCCAGGCCGAGCGCGCGGCCATCGGCCGGCGCTTGGGCGCGCTGCGGCAGACGCCGCCCCTGGCGGGCTTTGCCGAGGACCTGGCCGCGGTGGCCGCCCGAGTGGGCCAGGGCCAGACGCTGGCGGCCCTCCGCGCCGCCCGCAGCCTCCAGGCCAAGGTCGAGGCCTGTGCCGAGCAGCAGTATCCGGTGCCCTGCTCGCGGCGGAACTCGCCGCTGGTGTTCGACGAGCGAAACCACGTCGGAGTGCTCTTCGGCGGCGACCACGAGGACTACTTGATGAACGACACTTGGCTGCTCGACCTGGCCCGGGGCACGTGGCGGCGGGCGCGGCCGGAGCGGGCCCCCAGTCCGCGGGCGGGCCATGCCCTGTGTGCCCTGCCCCGCAGCGGCCGGATCGCAATGTGGGAAGGCTACGTGCAAAGTTCCAGCACCGATTACGGCGCGGGGCCCTGCACGCCGCTGGCCCCCCGCCAGCTCTGGCTCTACGACGTCCAGGCCGACCGTTGGGACCTGGCCGGCGAATGGCCGCTTTCCGATCGCGCCGATCGGGCCGACCGCGGCGGGCCGCCGCCGCAGGGCATCTTCGAGGGCTATGCCGCCGAGCGGTTCGTTCCGCCGGAACTGGCCGCCGACGCCGACGACCGGCTCGTGCTGGCCACCCATCCCTGCGCGTCGCGATATAACCCATCGCAGCGGCCTTGCCAGACCTGGCTGCTTGCGCTCGATCCGGCCCGGCTGGATGCCGGGGGCCGCGCAAAGCTGGGCACGGCCCCCGACCAGCGGCTGTACCGCAGCGGGGCGTTCCGAGCCGCCTTTTGCGAGGTGCCCGACCCGCCCCAGCCCACCGCCCTGGACCGCCTGCCGGTCAACCGCTGGGTGCGATTGCCCGCGCCGCCCCGCAACCCCTGCCAGGGCTGCCGCCAGCGCGACTGGGGCACCTGCACCTGGGACTCCGACCGCCAGCAGGTGCTGCACTGGGGCGGCGGGCATTGCGTCCGCTCCGCCAGCACGGTGGTCCACTGGTCGCCCGACTCCGGGCGGATCGTCGAAGGCTTCGACGCCGACGAGCCCTACGGCGGCAACGGCGGCGGGGGGTTCGACTCCTCGCTCCTCAATCGCCCCTGGGTCTCGGTGCACAACTACCACCACTACGCCTACGACCCCCGCTGCAAGCTGCTGGTCTCCGCCCGGGGCTACCTCTACGACCCGCAGCGCATGGACTGGCTGCGGATCGAGCCCCTGCCCTTGCCGTTCAGCTTCGGCTGGTCGCACACCGTCGTACAGACCTCGCCCCACGGCGCCGTCGCCTGGGCGCGGCAGACCAGCGGTGAGCAGTCCGGGCTGTGGCTCTTCGACCGCGCGCGGGGCTGGATCGACCTGGCGCCCCGGGGCCGGGTGCCGGAGCCCTATTGCGATGCGCACGGCATGGTCTACGATGCCCAGCGCGACCGGATGATCCTGGGCGGCATCGGCGGCCGCTACGAACACCCCAGCGACGGCAGCTTCCTGGCCTTCGATTTCCAGAGCAAGGCCCTGTCGCCCGTCGTGCCGGCCAACCGCGACCTGGGCCGGGTCCGCAACGCCCGCGAAATGGTGTACCTCGATCATGCCGACTGGCTGATCCTCGGCGAGCTGTACCCCGGCGGCGAGCAGCCCGTCGCCCGGCCCTACACGCGGGTCTACGATTGTGCCCGGAACAAGATGTTCCTGCTCGCTGCGGGCGAGGTGCCCTTCGGCCACAGCACCGGCTGGATGTACGACGCCCGGCGGAAGCTGGTCTACGTGTTCACCTACCGCGGCGAGGCCTGGACGCTGAAGATCGACCCGGCCACCGCCACGCTGGCGGAAAAACCGTAGGCTGCGTGGAACAAGGCCGAACAGGACAGCCCCGGGGTGCTGAGAACTCGGCCACGTGGAGCGGGATCCGCGTTCCCCGTTTCTGTGCCTGGATTGGCTGCCACTGCTGGCTTGTCCAGCAGTGCCGACACCACGCGATGGAAAACCACCGATGGCGCACGTTAACACTGCTGGGCAAGCCAGCAGTGGCACCCGGCGCTTCCCGTTTCTGTGCCGGGTGCAAGCGGCCCGGCCTTCGAGTACAATGGCCGCGCTGGGCAAGCAAGGTCATTCCAAGGAACAACGTCATGAATAGCAAACGGCGGGCCGAACGCCCGGTAATTCTCCCCGCCCCGACTCGCACCCCGGTAAAGACTGGAAACATCCTGCCTGCCCTCGCCGGGCTGCTACTGCTGTTGCCATCGCCGCCCCGGGCGGTGGCACAGGTCAGCCCCTCGGCCGCCGGCCCGGCCACGTTCTTGTACGATCTGCCTGCGGCCGCGGTGGCCAGCCTGGCCGGCCAGGGCTCGTCAACCCCGCAGCAGGCGACGGTTCCCATTGCCCCCGGCGGCGCGCAGGGTGTTTGGCACAAATTTGACTTGTCCCCTTTTTCCCCCTTGGAGGAAGACGATCCGCAGCACCTGTTCCGGGGCTGCCCGGTGCTGGTGAACGACCGGGTCGTGGCCGTGTTGCACCGCGACACGCCGGCGGTTGATCTCTACTGGCGGCACTACGCCGAGTTGCGGCTGCGGGCCCAATTGCAGCCGCTCTGCCAGCCGGAGGACCGCTCAGGTCCGCTCCGCCGTGACGGCCCGGAAGGTGCCGCACGCGAATCGGACCGGGTCACTGTTCGGCCCTGCCCGCTGCTGCCGCTCGAGTCGCTGGTGGTGAAGGAGAATACGCAAAGCTCCGTGGCGGTAGAGGTCGGCTTCCACAATCGGGACGGCCGGCCGTGCCGCATCCGCTACGAGTTGGGCGCCGGCACGCCGCTGCTGAAGACGACCGCCGGGGCGGGCGTGGAGCGGCTGCGGGTCTCGGCCGCCTGCCGCTTCGCCGTCTTGCCGGATTTCTTCGCCGACGACATGCTGATCGACGCCGCGGCCATGCCCGGCGGCCGGGCCGAGTTGCCCAGCGAAAACTTCCTGCTGCACATGCTGCCCGGCGGGGAGACCGTGCTGATGACCGTCTCCGAGTCGCGCGACGAGGCGATCGAGATCGGCCTGGCCGGCTCGGCGCCGCGGCAGATCGCGTACTCCGACATCCCCTACGGAAAGAAGCGGCACGTGTGGGTGGCCCTGCTGGCGGGCAAGGGCATCTGGCACGAGCACACAATCGCCCTGGCCGACGCCGGGAAGGAAATCCCGCTCCCCTGGCAGATGCCCTTCCAGGCCCTGTGGCGCGTAGACTGGGCCACGGCCGACAAGATGACCGAAAGCTGGGAGATGCTGCTCCAGCAGTCCGACGGCAAGTACGTGATGCAAGGCTGGTTCGGGCAGGACGAGTCCCAGGGCCAGCGCTTCGGGAAGGAGTTCGGCGATCGCGACTGGAACAAGCCCGGCCGCCTGCGCTGGAACCCGGTGCTGGGCGGCTTCGCCTTCCCCTGCTGGGTCGACCACGACGGCCGCGGCTACCTCCAGCCGCTCAAGGCGCGGCGCAATACGGAGGGGGGCCCGGTATACAATTTCGCCGGGCCCGCCATCCTGTATCCCTTCGACCGGGCGCAGCACGCGCCTTTTCGCACCCCCTTGGACCGACTCACGGTGGTCGATGTGGTGCGCCTCAGCTTGGGCGTGGGCCCCTGCCAGTACATCCTCGACCTGGAGGGGCAGAAGCGGAACTCCCGCGGCGTGGCCACCTGCTATGGCCGCGACGTGATCAATGCCATCTACAAGGCCGGCAACCAATTGCACGAGCGGCAGGTGATCGAGGAACATCTGGACCTGACCGTGGCCTTCATCACCAACGTGCGGGAGCGAATCGATCAGTACCTCCGCTTCGGCCGCGAAATGGCCGCCTACCTGGCCGACCAGCGGCGGCGCGATCCGCGCCACGCCCCGTTCATCGACGAGCTGCTGGCCGTCAACGCGCGGTTGGAGCAGTATTTCGAGGCCGCCCGCGAGCGGATCCGCACGCCAGCCGAAGCCCGGCAAGCGGCCGACGAGTTCCGCCAGAAGCTGCTCAGCGCGACCGGCGCGGACGCCTATGAGAAGTGCGCCGCGCAGATGGCGAAATTCACGGCCATCGGCGGGGCGCAGGACGGGCTGGTCGCCTCCTGCCGCATGATCGTCAAGACGCTCCGCCAGCGGTCGGCGATGGCCCTGGCGGCCGATCCCGAGCTAAAGGCCCTGGCCACCGAGATTCGGGCCCGCACGCAGGTCATGCTCCGCAACCCCACGCCCTACGAGGCCCCCCGGCATTGATCCGGCCGCGGTCACGATTTCGCCGGGATCGGGTGCCACTGCTGGACAAGCCAGCAGTGGCACCCAATCCCGGCGCTGCGGGTTCGCCCTCAGTCGTTGACGTAGGTTTCCAGGAAGCGGGCCAGGCGGTGGAAGTCGCTGCCGGGCTCGATGTAGCGGACCACCGTCACCAGCGTGGCCGGATCGACCAGGTGGTGGAAGGGCACGTAGGTCAGATCGAGCTGACCGCTGACGGAGACCATCACGCCGTCGAGCCGTTTTTCGACCAAGGCCCGGTAAGCCCCCACGCCCAACTGGCTGCCCAGCATGACGTCGAAGGCCTGCGGCCGGGAGCAGCGGCTCTCGTAGCCCAGCGTGACGGCGGTCACCTTGCGCTTCTTGCCCGTCTGCTGGCTATACTCCTTGCCGATCAAGTCGGCGAACAGCCGGCAGAGACTGATCTGGGCGATGACGATGTGGCCGTGCTCGTCGCGGGGAACGCCTTCGATGTGCTCGTGGGGCAGCAGCTCGGCCAGTCCCTCGGCCAGCACGATGACGCCGAACTGTTTGCCTTCGGCCTCTTCGCGGACGCGCATCGTGGCCACGATCCGCTTGACGACCTCGGCCAGGTTCATCACGCGGCGGATTTCCTTCCGCCCGGTCTTGGCATTGAGCGTCTCTTCGCTGGTCTCGTACTTGCCGGTGATGTCCTCGACGCTGATGACCAGGCTGGCCTCGCCGGCGATGGCCACGCCGTAGGCCAGCCAGCCGGCGCTGCGGCCCATGCACTCGCACAGGAAATAGGCGCGGTTGGCTTCGGCGTCGGCCAGCAGGTTGCGGATCTCCGAGGCCAGGAAATCCACCGCCGTAAAGTAGCCGAAGGTGAAGTCGATGCCCATGTAATCGTTGTCGATCGTCTTGGGCAGGTGCACCACGGGGATGCGGCGGCTGCCCGGCGGGAGCGTCTCCTGGTACAGCTTGAACTTGTTGGCCGTCTTCAGCGTGTCGTCGCCGCCGATGGAGATCAGGGCGTCGACCTCCAGCGAGCAGAGGGCCTGGTAGACGGTTCGCAGCGGGGCCGAGCGCTCCGGATCGCGCAGGTGCGCGGGCTCGGAAACGTTCTTGCCGGGGTTGGTGCGGGCCGTGCCGATGAGGATGCCCTGGCTGTTCCGCGACCGCCGCAGCACCTGGTGCGTGATGGGGAGATAGTCCTTGCCCGCTACCAGGGGGCGATCGGGGCCGAATTCCACCAGGTGCGAGTAGCCGTGCAGGATCCCCAGCACGTCGATGTTGTTGCGGAGGAAGGAGACGGCGGCAGTGGAGATCACGGCGTTGGCCGCCGGGGCGGGGCCGCCGGCGAACAGGATCGCCGCCCGGTGGATGTTCGACTCCATCTGCGGCGGCCGGGACAGTGTGTTGTTCATGAAAGAATTCCCTCGGTACTGTGCAGAGTTACCGTTCACGGCGTGGAAAGTAGCAGGCACACTCCGTGTGCCGTCCGCCACACCTCTTCCGCTTCAGCGGACGGCACACGGAGTGCGCCTGCTACCTTGACGCGGTGCCTGGACGGTTCCTGCTGAAACCACTCAGGTTATTGTCTGCCGGGCTGGAAGTCAACCGGTCCACGTCCGCTCGATGAACGTGGTATCGACCCGGCTCTCGGCGAAGGCCGGATGGCGGAGGATCTTCTCGTGCAGGGGGATGGTGGTCTTGATGCCCTCGATGCGGAGCTCACCCAGGGCCCCCTGCATGCAGGCGATGGCCTCGCGGCGAGTGGGCCGGTGCACGATCAGCTTGCCGATCATGGAATCGTAGTAGGGCGAGACGGTATAGCCGGCGTGGACGTGCGAATCGAAGCGGACGCCGAACCCGCCGGGGGGCACGATCCGCGTGATCTGGCCCGGGGTGGGCCGGAAGCCCTTCTCCGGGTCCTCGGCGTTGATGCGGCACTCGATGGCCGCCCCGCTCAGGTGCACCTCCTCCTGCGTTACGGGCAGCGGCTCGCCCCCCGCCACCAGGAGCTGCATCTTGATCAGGTCGATGCCCGTCACCATCTCGGTCACCGGATGCTCGACCTGGATGCGGGCGTTCATCTCGATGAAATAGTAGTTCCCGTTGCGGTCCACCACGAACTCGACCGTGCCGGCACTGGTGTAGTTGGCCAGGCGGGTGAGGCGGACGGCCGCCTCGCAGATGGCCGTTCGGATGTGGGCCTCCAGCCGCGGGGCGGGGCTCTCCTCGATCAGCTTCTGGTGGCGGCGCTGCAGCGTGCAGTCGCGCTCCCAGAGATGGATCACCTTGCCGTGCAAGTCGCCCAGCACCTGGACCTCGACGTGCCGGGGGTGCTCGACGTATTTCTCGAGATAGATTTCGGCGCTGCCGAAGGCGGCCTCGGCCTCGGCCTCGGCCTGCTGCAAGGCGGCCTTGAGGGCCAACTCGTTCAGCGCCACGCGCATCCCCCGCCCGCCGCCCCCCGCCGCGGCCTTGATCAACACGGGGAAGCCCAGCTCGCGGGCCAGTTGCAGGGCCTGGGCCTCGCTCTCGATCAGCCCCTCGCTGCCCGGCACAGTGGGCACGCCGGCCTTGCGGGCCATGCCGCGGGCCACGTTCTTGTCGCCCACCAGCGCCATCGCCTCCTGCGACGGACCGATAAACTCGATCTTGCAGCTCCGGCACACGTCGGCGAAATGCGCGTTCTCGGCCAGGAATCCATAGCCCGGATGGATCGCCTGCACGTTGCCGATCTCCGCCGCGCTGATGATGCGGTCGATCTTCAGGTAGCTCTCGGCGGCCTTGGGCGGGCCGATGCAATACGCCTCGTCGGCCAGCTCCAGGTAGGCCGCGCCCCGATCGGCCTCGCTGAACACGGCCACCGTCTCCACGCCCAGCTCGCGGCAGGCACGGAAGATCCGCAAGGCGATCTCGCCCCGGTTGGCAACCAGAATGCGATTGAACATCAGGCCCGCGTATCCACGTTGAACAAGGGTTGTCCAAACTCGACCGACTGCCCGTTCTCGACCAGCACGGCCAGGATCTTGCCCGAGACCTCGGCCCGAATCTGGTTGAAGACCTTCATCGCCTCGACGATGCAGACGGTGGTTTCCGGGCCGATGTGATCGCCCACCTTGACGTAGGGCGGCGAATCGGGATCAGAGGCGGCATAAAAAGTGCCGACCAGCGGGCTCTTGATCGTCGTCTGCTGGGCTTGCTCGCTGCCCGCGGCGGCCGCCGCGGGGGCCGCCGCGGCTGCATCGGCAGCCGTGGCCGCGGCCGGCGAAAGCGCCGCCGCCCGCAGCGCCGGCGCCGTCACCAGCGGCTCCGAGCCCCGGCGGAGCTGAATCCGCATCTCGCCTTCCCGCAAGTCGATCTCGGTCAGGTCGTGCTCCTTCATCAGCTCGACCAGGCGGCGAATCCTTCGCACATCGAAAATGTCTTGGTTGGATGTCGGACCAGACATGCCGGGGCTCTCCATCGTTCTACCGTTGGTAAGGACCTGCCAAACCGCCAGCGGCCTCGCCTGCCGGCCGCGCGGACTTACCCCTGCTGAAAACTGAACACTGGCGTTAGCCGGCGATCATCTCGTCGAATTGCTTGGGTACGCTCGTCAGGACTTCATGGCCGCCGCGGGTCACCAGCACGTCATCCTCGAGCCGGACCCCGCCCCAGCCCGGCAGGTAAATACCCGGCTCTACGGTCACGATCATCCCGGGCTTCAACGGCGTCGGGCAGTTGACGGCCAGCCGGGGCGCTTCATGGACTTCCAGGCCGAGGCCATGCCCCAGCCCGTGATCAAATCGACGGCCGAAGCCGGCATCGGTAATCACAGCCCGGGCCACGGCGTCTACCTCGTCGGCCGGCCGGCCGGGCCGGACGGCGGCTATGGCCCGGGTTTGGGCCCTGAGCACAACTCCATACACACGCCGCAGTTTGGGCGAGATTCTACCGGTCATCAGGACCCGCGTCAAGTCGCTCTTGTAAAGGCGGCCGGCAGCCCCCCAATCGATCAGGACGAAGTCCCCTTGGCCGATGGTCCGGTCGGTCGGCGTGGCGTGCGGCAGGGCCCCCCGCTCTCCCACGGCCACGATGGCCGGAAAGCTCGAGCCGCGGCCGCCGAACCGCCGCATCTGGTAGTCCAGCTCGTCGGCGAGATACTTCTCGGTCTGCCCCGGCCCCAGCGTGGCACGAACGGCGCCAAATGCCCGCTCCGCATACCAAACCGCCTTGCGAACCTCGGCAATCTCGTCCTTGTCCTTGACCAACCGCAGCTTCTCGACCATGCCCGAGGTGGCCGCCAGGGCCACCTTCGGCAGCTTATCGGCCAGCCGGTCGCGGAGCATGACGGTGATCGAATCGCCCTCGACGGCCAGCCGGGCGAAACGGGCGGAGCGCACCGCCCGGACCATCGCTTGGAGCATGCCCACCCCAGTGTGGCGGATCGACACCTCCAGCCCCGGGCATTCCTCGGCGAGCTGCGTCGCGTAACGCCCGTCGCTCAGAATGATCTCACCCCGGCGCCCCAGGAGCAGATAGCTGTCGTCGCCGGTAAAGCCGGTCAAGTAGGTGACGTTGGTGAAGTTGGTCACCAGCAGGGCATCGGCCCCCGTTTTCCACAGCGATTTGCGGAGCCTGTCACGGCGTGCTTGGTAATCCATGGGTCCCTCCCGCCGCGGGGACTGTTCCCCCGGGATTGTGAACGGTTACACGAACATTGGACCAGTTGGGGCCGCAAAGGGCAAGTGCGTAATGTACCCGGCACACTCCGTGTGCCGCTGGCCAACGGCACACGGAGTGTGCCGGATACACTGGCCCCGGTTGGCTCGGTTATCCCGGACGATTATGATAATAGGTATGGATCGGCAGGAGATCGAGCGACTGGTGGGCAGCCTGCTCCAGGGGGAGTTGTGTGCGGCGGAGTTCGTAGACCGGCTGGCGCGGCCGGCCATCGCCGACGTGGGCGAGGCCCAGATCGATCTGGACCGGGCCCAGCGCTGCGGATTTCCGGAGGTGGTCTTCGCCGAGGGCAAGACCGTGGCGGCGATGGAGAAGATATTCGCGGCCCAGCTTGCCCGCGGGATCGACGTGCTGGCCACGCGGATGTCGGCCGCGCAGGCGGCGGAGTTGCAGGTGCGGTTCCCCGCCGGGCGGTATAACCCGGTGGGGCGGACGTTCCGCATCGGCGGCCCGCTCGAGCCGGCCCGCGACGGCCAGGCCGAGCAGGGCGGCCGCGTGGTCGTGGTCACCGCCGGCACCAGCGATCTGCCGGTGGCCGAGGAAGCCCGGGAGACCGCGCTGTGGACCGGGGCCTCGGTGAGCATGGTCTGCGACGTGGGCGTGGCCGGGCCCCACCGCCTGGCCGCTAAGGTCAACCTGCTCCGGCAGGCCGACGCCATCGTGGTCGTGGCCGGCATGGAAGGGGCCCTGCCCAGCGTGGTCGGCGGCTACGTCGCCTGCCCGGTCATCGCCGTGCCCACCAGCATCGGCTACGGTGCCAGCTTCGGCGGGGTGGCCGCCCTGCTGGGCATGCTCAACAGTTGTGCCGCCAACGTCACCGTGGTCAACATCGACGCCGGCTTCAAAGGCGGCTACGTCGCCGGACTGATCGCCCGCAATCTCGCCATCCAGCGAAAACGGAGTGGGGATTAGGGATTGGGGATTGGGGATTAGGGATTACGAATTAGGCAGCGGGGTGGGTCGATCGCAGAAAAGCCCCACCAAGACCGATTCGGCCATTTCTGGTGGGGCCGTCATTCTAACTTCTGACTTCTGACTCCTGACTTCTTTTGAGACGAGTGATTGGCCGTGCTCAAACGTGTTCGCAAGCCGTCGCTCGATGAGCCGTTGCCGCGGCTGGCCCCCCGCCCGCCTGACGCGCACAAGGGCATGTTCGGCACGGCACTGATCGTGGGCGGCTCGCGGGGCATGGCCGGGGCGGTGGCCCTGGCGGGAATGGCCGCACTCCGCGGGGGCGCAGGCCTGGTGCGGCTGGCCGTGCCCCGGCAGATTCTCGATACCGTGGCCGGCTTCGAGCCCTCCTACATGACCGCGCCGCTCGAGGAAGACGCCGGCGGGCGGATCGCCGCCGCGGCCTGCCGGCGGATCGTCGAGCTGGCCGACACGGCAACGGTGGTCGCCTGCGGACCCGGCTTGGGCCGCTCCGACGAGCTCGACCAACTCGTCGTCCGGCTGTATCGCGAGCTGCCCCGCCCAATGGTGTTGGATGCCGACGCCCTGAACGCCCTGGCCGCCAAGGGTGATCTGCCGGCCCGCTCAACTGCCGCCGGGATCTCGCCGCCCGAGTGGCCGCGGATCTTCACGCCGCACCCCGGTGAGTTCGCCCGGCTGCTCGGCAGGAAGCTCGCCGACACGCGGCGGCCCCCGGCGGCCATCGAGCTCGCCCGGCGCCTGGGCGTGGTACTGGTGCTCAAGGGCCATCGCACCCTGGTCACCGACGGCCGGCGGCAGTGGCGTAACACTACCGGCAACCCCGGCATGGCCACCGGCGGCTCCGGCGATTCGCTGACCGGCCTGATTACGGCCTTGGCCTGCCAGGGCCTGGAGCCTTACCAGGCCGCCCGCCTGGGCGTCTACCTGCACGGCCTGGCCGGCGACCTGGCCGCCGAGCAGCTCGGCCAGATGTCGCTCATCGCCAGCGACCTGGTCCGCTATCTGCCCAACGCCCTGCGGCACTATTTCGTAACGACCAACGAATGCCCGGTCCCCTCTCCCTCCGGGAGAGGGCAGGGTGAGGGGAAATAGGTGAGGATCATGCCCCTCCGGCCTTTCGAGCAATCACCGGGCGTCCACAATTGCAAAGGTCCAACTTCTAGACCTTCATCTGCCCGTCCATGCTCGCATATCGCCTTCTGGCCGATCTGATCGTGGTGGTCCACGTGGCCTACGTGGGCTTCGTGGTCGTGGGGATGCTCTTGATTTTGATGGGCATCTGGCGGAGATGGGCGTGGATCCGCAATTTCTGGTTTCGCGCCGGGCACTTCGCCGCGATCGCCCTGGTGGTGGTCGAGTCGGTCTGGGGCGTCGTCTGCCCCTTGACCGACTGGGAGTATCGGTTGCGCGTGCTGGGCGGCGAGGGGGGCGAGCCCGGCTCGTTTGTCGGCCGATGCCTGCACGCGGTGCTGTTCGTGGAGTTGAAGCCGTGGCAGTTCACGGTTGCCTACTGCCTGTTCGGCCTGGCAGTGCTGGCGACGCTGGCGTGGTCGCCGCCCCGCCGCCCCCGGTTCATGGCCCGCGGCAGGCGCGAGGGCTAGGAGATGCCGAATGCTGCGTCGGACTTCACAACGAGAAGGAGAACACTTATGCGAAACTTTCCGAACGTTGGGGCGATCGTTGGCACTTTCATCGGTATCCTCGCAGCGGGATTGATGGTTTGGCTCAACCACATGAATGTTGTGCAAAACTTGTGGATGCCGCTGGTCGGCGCCTTGCTGGGCGGATCCCTGGGAACGCGATTCACCTACGCAAGACGAGAGAGGGCGGAAGGTGACGCATTGCCGCCTGACACCCAAATTGGGTTGGAAAGCTCCGCGGCGACAGCGGCGGGAGTTGAACGCTCCCGACGCGCGCGGAGGTTCGGCATTTACGCCGGTGTTTTGGGAGCGATCCTCGGGATCCCCGCAACCTTTCGGGTGACATGGTTTTTCGGAGTAACCGGGAAAACCGTCGGACTTGCTGGGCTGGCGACCCTGGGTTGTGTCGGCGCGGCACTGTTCGGCGCCCTTTGCGGAGCACTGGTTCCAGGATTACGCCACGGAGCGCTGCTTGGCGCAAAAGTCGCCATGGCGATTGCGGCGGTCGTCTGCTTGGCGTTGTGCGTCCTGGTATGGGTAGCGTTTCGCGGCGTTAGGTGGTAGTCTGACTTGGCGAGGGCTGCGAAAGAACCTGGTTTTTCGCGCCCCGAGTGCATACGTTTGGCGGCTATTCTCATCGGCGATGGCGATTCTTTGACGTTTACGCCCGGGGCTTGTGCTGATCCGCCCCGTCGGGGCTTCGAACTCGGCCTTCTGCGCTATTTGCGCCAGCTACCAGGAACCAGAGTCGGCCCGGTATTGGAAGAATTGTCCACAAACCGGGCTTGAAATGTGCCGGTCGGTGTGATACGATACTCATGTATAGTATAAAGCGGAGGGCGGGAGTATGAGGGATGCGAGCAGCCGCGGATTGAACACGGAACAAACACGGACAAGAACAACCTATTCGCTCGTTTGCCCCCCGTCCGGCCATCCTTTCCGTGTTCAATCCGTGTTTCGTCCGTGGCCCCACTGTTGGAGCATCCGGCTGGACAACTTGGGGCAAGAAAGCGCGTCAGTCGAACAAGTACCCCACAAGACGTATAATTTTACGCTCCCCGGCCCAATCGCTAACGCAAGCCGGCACACGGGTTACAGACTTGTCGAACACCGTAAGTTTCGAACAGGGTGCCGAGGCGTTCGACTAGCGAAGGGATTAGGGATTGGGGATTGGGGATGAAGACGGAAGGCGGACGGCGGACGGGGAGTTTTCGGTGTTCGTGTTCAGTTTTCAGCATGCGCCGGAACACTGAACACCGAAAACTAGCGTTTGCTTGCCGCCGGGGCCCGCCCGTGATACCATTATTCTGTCCTCTTCCCTGTTCGTGCTGCTGATGGATATTTTTGGTGAGCCGATACAAGCCCGTAGGGCGCCGCAATATAAGTCCCTGAAGCGTGTATAGCCGTTGCCCCCCCGGCCTGGCCGGGCTCGGCAGCGGATCACACAAAACCGGGACCCAGGTGCCCACTTTTGGCAGCGGGCTCTCAAAAACTCATCGCCACGGCAACGGCGGAGGACTTTTTTGCAGTTGTCGGTTGTCAGTTCTCAGTTGTCAGCACACGGCGGGTCTCTCCCGTCCAACGACCCGACACTAAGAACGAAATACGCTGACAACCGACAACTGACAACCGACAACTGCTTATGAATCCTGAACTGGCGGCCAAACGCGACCGATTGCTGGACCTGCTGCGGGGCTACGGCAGTTGTGCGGTGGCGTTTTCCGGCGGGCTGGATAGCACGGTGCTGGCCAAGGCGGCCCAAGTTGCGCTGGGCGATCGGGCTGTGGCCGTCACCGGCAGCAGTGCCAGCCTGGCCGTCGGCGAGCTGGACGAGTCGGTGGCCCTGGCCCGCCAAATCGGCATCCGCCACGAGGTCATCCAGACCGACGAGTTGGCCAACGCCGAGTACCAGCAGAACACGGGCAATCGCTGCTATTTCTGCAAGACGGAGTTGTTTCTGAAGGTGGAGCAGATTGCGGCTCGCCTGGGGGTGGCCGTGGTGTGCGACGGCTCGAACCGCGACGACCATGGCGAGCATCGGCCGGGGATCCAGGCTGCCCGCGAGCGGCGTGTCCGCAGCCCCTTGGCCGAGTGCGGCTTTACCAAGCCCGAGATCCGCGAGCTGGCCGCGGCTTGGGGCCTGCCCACCTGGAACAAGCCCGCTACCCCTTGCCTCAGCAGCCGCGTGGCCTACGGCGAACAGGTCACGCCCGAGCGGCTGGCCATGATCGACCAGGCCGAGCGATTCCTACGGGAGCAGGGCTTTGGGCCGCTGCGGGTCCGCTATCACAAGGGCGACATGGCGCGGATCGAGGTCCCGGCGGACTGCCTGCCGCGGTTCGCCGAGGGGGCCTTCCGCAGCGCGGTGCTCCAGCGGCTCAAGTCGCTGGGCTTCAAGTACGTGACCCTTGATCTGGAGGGCTTTCGCAGCGGGAGCATGAACGCCGTGCTGCCGCCGGAGAGCCTTGTGAAGGTGGAAGGCGGAAGGTGGAAGGCGGAGGGCGGAAGGATGAAGGCGGAACAGGGCGAGGGATGAAAATGTATCCGGCACACTCCGTGTGCCGATGGCAGAAAGCGGCACACGGAGTGTGCCGGATACCTTACGCGCTTTTCCGCACCGTGAGCAACTCGCGAAGCGGATGCGGCATGGGCAAGTCGATGGCCTCGGGCTCGTGCCGCATGGCGTCCAGGACCAGTTCAAACTGCTCGGCCGGTCCCTGGGCCAGGTCCACGAACAGTACCTTCCGGCCCTTCAACTCGCAGAAGCCACCGCCGTTGCCATCGAGCCACTCTTGCCGGACCTGGTATCCAAGCCGCTGGGCCAGATCGAGGGCGTGGGCTAGGAGCGACGCCGTATTCATCCTATTCCCTCCAGACTTCCGGTTTCCATACCGAGGGCGCGCCTGTTACCTCTTCCCCCCGCCCCACGCTGCACGTTTGCTAATAATACGAGTTATACCCGCTTCGGTTTCAGTTGGCCAGCCGAGTTGACGATAGGGGGAACGGGAGTAACTTCTTTCCTAGCACACGGTTAAGACGCAGTACCTCGGGAAGACAGCTAGGACGCCCGCGATGCGGCAAGCCGGTCAATCTGGCGGCTCATGCGGGGCTGCAACCTTCAGGCAGAGTTGGGGGATAACCGTGCCAGCCAGCAACACCGACCATCGCCAGGACCTCGAGCAGCAGATCGAGGCCCTCAAGCAGCAGCTTGCCCAGGCCCAAACCCTCACCGCGTTGGGCGAACTCACCAGCACCACGACGCACGAGTTCAACAATGTTCTGACGACGATCATCAATTATGCCAAGCTGGGCTTGCGGCACAAAGACGACCAGACGCGGGAGAAGGCCCTGGACAAGATCCTGCTGGCGGCCAACCGGGCGGCGAAAATCACCTCCACCGTGCTGGGGCTGGCCCGCAACCGCAAGGCCGGCCAGGAACCGACCAACCTCGTGGAGCTGGTCGAGAACACGCTCCTGCTGCTGGAGCGGGAGTTGAACAAGTACCGCATTGCGGTGGAGAAGAACTTCCGGCCCATCCCCGCGGCCTACGTCAACGGCAACCAGATCCAGCAAGTCTTGTTGAACCTGCTGATCAACGCCCGGCAGGCCATGCCCAACGGCGGCCGCGTGATGCTCAAGCTGGCCTACGACGCCCAGGGCGACATGATCGACCTGGTGGTCCGCGACAACGGGTGCGGGATCCCCGCCGACAAGCTGCCGCGGATCTTCGAGCCCTTCTACACGACCAAGGCCGGCCCGGACGCCAGCGGCAAGGGCGGCACCGGCCTGGGGCTTTCCATGTGCCGCGACATCATCGAGGCCCACCGGGGTCGAATCCGCGTCGAGAGCACGATCGGCAAGGGGACGGCGTTTACGCTGAAGCTGCCCACGGCGGCCAAGGCCGGCCCAAAACGGCCGCCCGCCGCGGTCCCCATCACCCTGCCCCTGCCGACCGCTACGCCGGCTAACGAATGCCGCTAGGAAAAAGGGATTTGGGGATTTAGGGATTTGGGGATTTGGGTGGGGTGGCCGCAGCTCGGCGGGCACCTTGCCCACCGCGACGATCGAAGGTGTTCAATCGTCGCTGCACGACGAAAGGAAGGCGTGGGATTCCCTGTCCCCGTCGGGTCGTCGCTACGCGACGAATAGTAAACGGGAGGTGTTTGGCAGGCGTAGCTCGGCCCCTAAATCCCTAAATCCCTCTTAGTGCAGCGTGACGGGCTGTCCCTCGGGGCTTAGCCGGTATTGCAACTGGGTCAAGATCCGCTGCTCCAGCGCCGTGTCACGCCCCATCGGAATCCAACCCAGTTCCATTTGGGCCCGATGTTCCGGGTTGATGATCCGGGTCTGGGTGGTGTCGAAGCGGAAGGTGTTGCCGCCGGCCGTGGAGTGCTCGGGCTGGCGGAGGTTCTCCAGTTCTTTGAACACGGCCACGTCGATCCAGAAGCCGCCGGCGGGGGCGGGAATGACGCGGACCACCGCCCGCCGCCGGATCGTTTGCAGCGTCGATTCCAGCCGCTCGTAGGCGTTGGCCGAGTCCTGGTCCCAAGGCTCCAGCAGCGTGGCCCCGGTCTTGGGATAGGTGTCGATCCGGCCCTCGGTCAGCGTGTTGCCCAGCAGCCGGACCGGCTCTTCGCCCGCGATGCGGAAGTAGTCGCCCAGCACGTCGACCACGCCGTCCCAAAGGGCCTCCCGGTCGGCCACCGGAAGCAGCATGGGATTGCTTAAGGTGACAAGCGGGGCCGCCGCCGGCCGGGTCCACAGACCCTCTGCGCAACCGGCCGGCAGCAGGGCCACGACGAGCAGCAGGAGCAGACGGCGCATGGCAGTCCGACTTTTGAGATTCTGAAAAATCAGCGCAGCGGCAGTCGTTTGGGATAAGGGCCGCATTGGCGGCGTAGTGTCGCAAGAACCGACCGCCGGGGCAAGGCCAGAATGCCATCAACCGAAGGTGCCAGTTACCTCGCGTGGACGGGCCGGCGGATGGGCCGGCGGGGGGCCTTGGCTCCGCCTGCACCGTTCTCGCGCAGTACCCGCTGCGCCTTGGACAGGTCGTTCACCTTGATCACCGCCAGCACCCCCGGCCGGCTGCCGCGGCCGCTATTGAAGGAACAGTAGGCGTAGTCGATGTTGAGATGCTCGGCGGCCAGTTTTTCGCAAATCTTGCGAAAGGCCCCCGCCTGGCTGGGGACCTCGACCAGCAGAATATCGGCAGGCTCGAAACGGATGCTGGCGTTCTCCAGCACGCGGGTTGCCGTCTGGACGTCGTCGGGGACGAAACGCACGGTCCCCCGCTCGCCCGAGTCCATTACCGCCAGTGCCCGAAAACTCACCTTCTCCTTATTCAAGGCCCCAAGCATGGCGGAGAGCCGCCCAGGCTTGTTCACCAGCGACACCGAAAGCTGCTTGGCCGTTTGCATCTCGTTATTCCTTTCTTGAACTGGAAGGCGCTACGAACTCCGGCATGGAACTCGCGGCGCGGAACACGAAAAGACGGTCGCCCCGGCCTCGTCCATCCATCTGATTCGATTCAGCCGGGCCGTAAGGTCAAACCCGCAAAGACAATGTCATCTTACCGAGTCGGGGCGTAAGGTCAAACCTGCCAGAAAAAACGCCCCCGGGCCCCGTGAGGGAACTCCGCCGGACTCGGGTTCGTCCAAAGAGTACCAAACAAGTATAGAATACGGCCTTGGCCGGGGCGGATTGTCATGGGCCGTCACCCAACCGCACCCCAGGCCATAACCTAAAGGATGTATGACATGAATTGTCCACGGTGGAGCCGATCGGCGGCGGCAATGCTGTTGTTGGTCTGCGGGGTGGCCCGGGGCCAGGGGCTGTTGGTTGTTACCGGTCCGGAGGGGCACATTCGGCTGCCCCGGCCGATCATTATTTGGCCGCCGGGGCCCTATCCGCATCCGCAGCCGGTTCCGGAGCCGCCGCCGGCCACCTACGCCATAAGCGCCCTGGAGGTCGATGCCCGGCTGGTCGATCAGGTTGCCCGGGTACAGGTTTCGCAGACGTTCGTGAACACGGGCAGCCGGCCGCTGGAGGTGGCGTTCATCTTCCCGCTGCCTTACGACGGGGCCATCGACCGCATGACGCTGTTGGTCGACGGCCGGGAACTGCCCGCCCGGCTGATCGCCGCCAAGGAAGCGCGGCGGATCTATGAGGAGATCGTACGGAAGAATCGCGACCCGGCCCTGCTGGAGTGGATCGGCACGGGGATGTTCCAGACGAGCGTGTTTCCGGTGCCGCCGGGGGCCAAGCGGACCGTCTCGCTGCGCTACACCCAGCTCTGCCGGAAGCAGGAGGGCCTGACCGACTTCCTGCTGCCGCTGAGCACGGCCAAGTACACCTCGCACCCCATCGAGACGCTGAGTTTCCGCGTGTCGATCGAGAGCCAGGAGGAGATCAAGAACGTGTACAGCCCGACGCATGCCGTGGAGATCAAGCGGCCCGACGAGCGGCATGCCGTGGTCAGTTTTGCGGCCAAGCAGGTGCTGCCCAGCTCCGATTTCCGCCTGTTCTACGACGCCGGGCGGGGGAAGGTCAGCACGCGGGTGCTGAGCTACCGGCCGGAGGCCGCCCAGGACGGCTTCTTCCTCCTCTTGGCCAGCCCGCAGATCAAGGCACCGGACCAGGAGCGGCCCAAGAAGACGGTCGTGCTGGTGATCGACCGCTCGGGCAGCATGAGCGGCAAGAAGATCGAGCAGGTCCGCGCGGCCTTGAGGCACGTGCTGGACAATCTCCGCGCGGGCGACCTGTTCAACGTGATCGCCTACGACAGCGAGGTGGAGTCGTTCCGGCCCGAGCTGCAGCGCTACGACGATCAGACCCGCCGGGCGGCCTTGGGCTTCGTCGAGGGAATCTACGCCGGCGGGAGCACGAACATCGACGAGGCCCTGCGGGTGGCCCTGGGCCAATTGCAAGACCCGGCCCGGCCCAGCTACGTCGTCTTTCTCACCGACGGCATCCCCACCACCGGCGAGACGCAGGAACTGAAGATCGTGGCCAGCGCCCGGGCCAGGAACAAGGTCCATGCCCGCCTGTTCGTCTTCGGCGTGGGCTACGACGTCAATGCCCGCTTCCTCGACAAGCTGGCCCGCGACTGCTTCGGGCAGAGCGAGTACGTCCGCCCGGACGAGGACCTCGAGGCCCCCGTGGCCCGGCTTTACAACCGCATCGAAGCGCCGGTGCTGACCGGGCTGGAGATCCGCTTCGATTTCGATCAGCTCCGCAGCGAAGAGGGCAGCCCGGTCAACCGCGTCTATCCCAAGGAGGCCGGCGACCTGTTCGCCGGCGAGCAGTTGGTCCTGGTGGGGCGATACCACAAGGCCGGCACGGCCAAGGTGGTGGTCAGCGGCTCGATCGGCCCACGGAAGGAGAAGTTCGATTTCCCCGCCACGCTGGTCGAGCACAGCGGCGACGAATCGCTGGCCTTCGTCGAAAAGCTGTGGGCCGTCCGCCGCGTGGGCGAGATCCTCGACGAGCTGGACCTGAAGGGCAAGAACGAGGAGTTGGTCACCGAGCTGGTCGAGCTGGCCACGCGGCACGGGATTCTCACTCCCTACACCTCGTTCATCGCCGACGAAGGCACGAACCTGCACGACCTGGCGGCCAACTCGGCCGTGACCCGGCGGCGACTGGAGGCCTTGGAGCAGACCGGCGGGGCGGGCGGGACCGCCCAGCGGGCCATGAAAGGCGACATGCAGCGGGCCGCCCTGGCCCCCATGTCGGCATCCGGCGGGTCGCTGGACCGCTTCCTGGCCCGCGGCGGCCGCGATGCCGCTTCGGCCGGCTTCGGTTACGCCGGCAACGGCCGGCCGGCAGCCGGCCCCCCCGCGTCGGCCGCCCAGCCGGCCCTGGCCGAGGCCGGCGCCGACATGGCCTTCGGCGCTCAGATCGCCGGTGAGGCCCGGGCCGCCGAAAAGAACGTCCGCAACCTGGGCAACCGTACCTTCTACCGCCGCGACGGCCTGTGGGTCGATTCACAGGCCACCAAGGACCAGCAGCACGGCGCCCGGCGGATCAAGCAGTTCAGCGATGAATACTTCGACCTGGCCCGCCGCTACGGCCGCACCATGTCGCAGTACCTGGCCCTGGACGAGCCCGTGCTCCTGATCCTCGACCGCCAGGCCTACCTGATCGAGCCTTAGGACCGGCGAAGCCGTCACTTTCGTATTCCTCTCGCTCCGCGAGAGGCCGGAAGTGCAAGTGCGTCTCTGCCGGGCCCTCTCGCAGAGCGAGAGGAATACGTTAGAACGAGTAATCGCCGTCCATGCCCAGGCGGGTCTTCAGCTCGTCGAACTGCTGCGTGTAGCGGTCGCTCGAGGAATGGACGTGCTCCGCCTCGGTGATGAACTTCATCTGCTCGTCGCGGAACACCCGTTGCTCGCGACAAAGCGACTCGAACGTCTCCAGGTTCTCGCCGTAGACGATCAGCAGCTTGTGCTCGTCGAACTGGATCTCCTGCGGGATCTCCGGATTGAGCACGGCCAGGCCCGTGCAGCCGTCGTTGACCAGCATGTCCTCGTATTCCCAGAGGATGCTTTTCAGCACGGGCACGTCGATGTGCTCGCGATACAGGTCGGTATGCCCGTTCTGGTCACGGTTGTGGCTGGTCTCCAGCACCACGTCGACCACGCAGCCCAGCGGATCGAGCAGGTCCAGAAAGGTCTCGAACAGATGCTCGGCGGAGACGGCAACCATCAGCACCGGCACGCTGCTGTGCCGCTGCTCGTCGCGGTAGGAATCGTGGCGATATCCCTGGGCGGGCACGACCTGCAGATCGTAGGAGGGCCGGACGGCCTCGGTGAGCAGGAAGTTGCCGTAGCGCGCGACTCCCAGGTGGGCTTCCAGTTCCTCCTCGCTCAGCCGCTCGAAGCTGCTCGTACCCTGCGGCATCGAGCCTTCACGGAACACGTTTCGGAAAAACTTTTTCAGGAAGCCCATCGAAGTTCTCTATCACATGGCGCGGCACTGGAATCGCTGCAAGGACATCGAGGGGGCGGCCAAGCCGAAGCCCCCGAGCTCTCCACCAAATCGTAGGTCAAACTTTGCCGCTCACCGTGTGGGCGGAAAACCTTTTTTCCCCCCGCCGCCAGCCCGGGCGTCAGAGGCGCAAAAGCCGGCTTTTTCATTACAATCCTCGGAGGCCAACGCCCCGCACCCGGTGCAATGCGCACCCCGGGAGGGAAGCGCGGCATGATCGCCTGAGCTAATCTAGCACCGTCGCGGTCAGCCGGCGGTCGCCCGAGCAGCGGCGGGCAAGAAAGCAACCGCGGCCCGTTCCGCGCGTGCCGCCTGGCGAGAAACTAGCGGCTCACCCACGGCAGAAGAAACGCCTCGTGGCCCGGTCCGTCTTGGGTCTTGGGCCTTAGGTCTTGGGTCGTCCGCGCCGGCCGCGCCGGCCGCGCACTCCTCCGCGCTCGTGACTGGCCAGCCGGACCGGTCACAGCTACACTATTACTGAGTCCTACACCGAACAGTTCGTAGGGTGGGTCGAGCGCAGCGAGCCCCACCACAATCCGCTAGAAACCAATGGTGGGGCTCGCTTCGCTCGACCCACCCTACGAACTCG
>JBEKTY010000023.1:0-63136 GCA_049515555.1 Thermoguttaceae bacterium | reverse complement strand
AGAGGTTCGGGCACGGTTGGGGGCCATGCCCGACAGTAGTACCATCAGCTTCGTGAGCTGTTTCTCCTTTGCAAGTAAGGGGTTGGAGTCCCAAAGGTCCACAGCTAACTGGTCGCACCCATATGATTATGCCACCAAAGGTGGGTATTATTTAGATGTGATACCGCGCCAACCCGTTCGGACTCGACACAGAGCACCTTTGAACACAGAATAGGGGTTTGCAGTGGCCGCAGGAAGCATGGCGGGTATCGCCCTCCCCCAATGAAATGTCGCGCAACGAAGCCCAAACCCGATTCGAACTGATCGACCCGACGTTGGTTGACCGGGGATGGGACCGCGCCGACATTCGCATCGAGGAAACACTGCCGGCCGTCGATATTGTGTACGGGAAGGGCCGCCGGCGTCCGAAGGGACGAACCGATTACGTCCTGCGCCGGCCTCTGGAGCCGGGTACGGAACCCATACCGTTGGCGATTATCGAGGCCAAACGTGAGGGGCTTCCGCCCGAGCATGGCCTGCAACAAGGCCGCAACTATCGCACCGGCCACCTCCACCACGTACCGTTCGTCTTCTCCTCCAACGGGCACCAGTATGTGGAGTACGACGAGGCGACCGGCTTCACCTCCGAGGCCCGGCCAATGGCCGAGTTCCCGTCGCCCGAGGATTTGGTTGCCCGATACCTGAGTTGCCGGAAACTCCCAACGGCGCCCGGGCCGTTGAGCTTGCTCCTTACTCCGTACCATCAAGGTCGCGACTACTTGCGTTACTATCAGGATGCGGCCATCCGTTCCGCCCTGGAGAAGGTGATTCGCCAGCGCGAGACGGGCCAGGCGCCGCGGGTGCTATTGGCACTGGCGACGGGCTCAGGCAAGACGCGGATCGCAGCCGCCCTGCTCCGCCGGCTGTTCGATGCGGGCTTGCTGGGCCGCGCCCTGTTCGTGTGCGACCGTACCGAACTGCGCGACAACGGGCTGGGTGATTTCCAGGCCGCCTTTGGCAACGACGCCGCCGAAGTGAGCACCCGTCACCCCCAGAAAAACGCCCGCGTGATAATAGCCACCTATCAGACGCTCGACCAGAGCGAAGGTGAGGCCGATCTCACGTTCTTCCTCAAGCATTATCCGCCCGGCTACTTCGACGTGATCGTCATCGACGAATGCCACCGATCGGCCTGGGGTGACTGGTTCGAAATCCTCAAGCACAATGGCCAGGCGATCCAGGTGGGCTTGACTGCTACGCCGCGACAGATCCGCCTGCCGGACTGCACCGACGTCGATACAAGATCGCAAGTCGAGCGCGACCGCATGGCCTTGGCCGACAACCTGAAATACTTCGGCGAGCCGACCTACGAGTACACCTATCTCCAGGGCGTGGCCGACGGTTACCTCGCCCCAGCGGAACTGGAGACCTACGACCTGTTCCACGATGGCCACCTCCAGCCCGAGCGCGTTCGCGGCGTCCAGCGGGCCGACGTTCAGGGCAAGCGGCTCACCAACGCGTTGACCGGCCGCAGCGTTACGCCCGACTCCGTCCCGGTCCAGAACCGGCCCAGCACCTTGGAGGCCAAACTCATCCTGCCGGAGCGCGTGGAGGCGATGTGCCAGCACATTTTTGGGCGATTGCTGGCCACCGGCGATGATGACCCGATCCAGAAGTCGATCATCTTTTGTGCCAGCGATCACCATGCCGACCTGGTCGCCAACCAACTGAACAACCTCTACAGCCAGTGGTGCCGCGACCACGGGCAAAAACGGGTGCCGACCTATGCCTTCAAGTGCATGGCGTCGTCGAACGGGCAATCGATGATTCCCGATTTTCGCACCCGGCAGCGGTCGCACATTGTCGCCACGACCAAAGACCTCTTGACCACGGGCGTCAATGTGCCCTGCGTGCGGAACATCGTCTTCTTCCGCTATGTCCAGTCGCCGATCCTCTTCCACCAGATGATCGGGCGGGGCACGCGGATCGAGGAGGAGAGCGGCAAGCTGATGTTCCGCATCTTCGACTACACGGGCGCCACGGCCCTGTTCGGGTCCGACTTCGTCACGCCCCCGCCTCCGTCGCCCCCGCCCGATGGCCCCAAGCCGCCTCCGCCGCCCCCACCTCCGCCCAGGCCCCCCATCAAGGTCAAGGGCGTGCAAATCGAGATCGAGGACGCCGGGCAGTTCAATCTGATGGGCGTCGACGGGCGTCTGGCCCGGGTCACACCGCAACAGTACCAGGCGCGATTGATCCAGGAGCTGACGGCGTTGGTCCCGTCGCTGGCCGAGTTCCGCGATCGCTGGCTGGATGCGTCTCAACGTCAGGATTTGATCCACCAGCTTGCCGCCCAAAACCTGTTGCCCGAGAAGCTCCGCGAGGCGGCTCACATGGACCAGTACGACCTGTTCGACGTCATCGCCGGCGTAGCGTACGGGATCGAGCCACTCACGCGGGCCGAGCGGGCGGCGCGTTTCGGCCCGCCGGGCCCGGCCTGGTTCGGCGCCCTGCCCATGCCGGCCATGCGGGTGATCTCCGCCGTGGTGCGGCAGTTCGAGAAGGCCGGCACCGAGGCCCTGGAAACGAGCGAGTTGTGGAGCGTGGCGGAAGTGAAACGAGAAAAAGGGCTGGCCGCACTCCGCCAGGCCGGTGATCCGGCCGAACTGATGCGCCGCACGAAGGAGACGTTGTTCGCAGCATGAAGCCGAGAATGCGTGATTCAGACGCAAACAAAGGGACCCAATCCGGTCCCAATCCAGGGCTGCCAGATGGTTGGCGTCGGATGCGCCTCGGGGATGCTTTGCGCCTTCGGAAAGACGTTGTCCACCCGCGCGACAATCCCACTGGTCGCGATGTATTCGTCGGCCTGGAGCACATTGAATCCCATACAGGCCGCCGCATCGGGTCGGTGGAAGTGGACAAAGCGAGGCTTACCGGGCGAAAGCCGCAATTTCGGAAAGGCGACATCGTTTACGGCTACCTCAGACCATATCTCAACAAGGTCTGGATCGCCGAGTTCGACGGTCTTTGTTCCGTCGATCAGTACGTATTCGAGGTAAACGCCGCCCTCGCAGATGTCGAGTTCATCGCGTGGTTCATGCGAAGCCCGACATACCTGCGTCGCGCACCGATCGATACAACGCCGGGGCAGCTTCCGAGAATCCGAACGGAAGAGGTGGCTGGCGTAGAAATAGAACTTCCTCCACTGGCGGAGCAGCGGCGGATTGCCGCCTGGCTGCGGGAGCAACTGGCCGAGGTGGCCTGTGCCCGGGCAGCCGTCCAGTCGCAACTCGGCGCCGCACAAGCCCTCCCCGCCGCCCTTCGGCGGGACGTCTTCGGATGTCAAAGTGTTCAAGAATGTCAGTCCAAACCGTTTGCGGAACTGGTCAACAGCTTCGATGGCCAGCGCGTTCCCTTGAAACAGTCGGACCGCGATAAGCGCGAAGGCCCGTTCGCGTACTATGGCGCATCGGGGATCATTGATTATGTCGATGACTTTCTGTTCGACGGAGAGTACTTGCTTATTGCCGAGGATGGTGCTAACTTGCTCTCGCGATCCTCAAGCATCGCTTTCCGTGCGTCAGGCAAGTTCTGGGTCAACAACCATGCACATGTGGTTCAGCCCAGGAACGACGTGCTTATCGGATGGCTGGAGCAGTATCTGGAGAGTATCGACCTTGAACGCTTTGTAACAGGGTCTGCTCAACCAAAGCTCTCACAAGCGAATCTAAACATGATACCAATCCCCGTGCCGTCGCTTGAAGTCCAGAACGCATTGGTCGGCGGGCTTATTGACGAGCTGGAGACGGCGGCGCAGTTCACTCAGAGCCTCTGCCAGAAGTTAGATTCGATTGGGTCTCTCCCCGCCGCATTGCTTGCCCAGGCTTTTCGGACCCCGCATCAGTAGGTTCTGTCAAGATGGCGAAACGCGCATCCAAGAGCAACGGACGGGGTTCAAGCAACGGCAAACGGCTCATCTCGCCGCAGTCGGTCAATGCGGCGGTGAAGTCGATTTGCGACGTGATGCGGCGATCGAATTGCGCCGGGGCCATGAAGTATGTGCCGGAGTTGACCTGGATCCTGTTCCTGCGGATTCTCGATGAGCGGGAAGCCCGCGAGGCCGACGAGGCCGCAGCCCTGGGATTGCCGTTCGTGCCCACGCTGAAGGCGCCCTTCCGCTGGCGCGATTGGGCCGCCCCCGACTCGGCCCGGCGCCAGGACACCCGGCCCGAGGCCAGCGCGTGGAAGTTCGTGCATGAGGAACTGCTTCCCCATCTCCACGGACTGAAGGGCAAACGAGGCGCCACGGTGCGTCAGAAGGTGGTCAGTGAGATCATGTCGTCCGTCGAGCGGAGCCGCATCGACTCGG
This sequence comes from Thermoguttaceae bacterium, assembly GCA_049515555.1. Lineage (GTDB taxonomy): Bacteria > Planctomycetota > Planctomycetia > Pirellulales > Thermoguttaceae > JBEKTY01. Next base: position 58,788 of record JBEKTY010000023.1, on the reverse strand, counting down.
AGAAGAACTTCTTGGACGTGCTCGACAAGGTCCACGAGCTGAGTCTCGATACGGTGGACGACACGCACGTCTTCACGCTCTCGCAGGTGTACGAGGGCCTGCTTTTGAAGATGGGCGAGAAGGGCAACGACGGTGGGCAGTTCTTCACGCCCCGCGAAATAATCCGCGCCATGGTCCGGGCCGTCGATCCCCGGATCGGCCGCACGGTCTACGACCCGGGGTGCGGCACGGGCGGATTTCTGGCCCAGACGTTCGAGTACCTGCGGGCGAAGGCCGGCGAGCGGATCACGAGCGTCGAACTGGAGACACTCCGCCGCCGCACGTTCTATGGCCGCGAGAAGGATGACACGATCTACCCCATCGCGCTGGCCAACCTGGTCTTGCACGGCATCGACGAACCGCACATCTGGCACGGAAACTCGCTGTCCGGCATGGAGACCTATGCCGAGCTGTTCCGGGGAGCCCCGCAGTTCTTCGATTATATCCTGATGAACCCGCCCTTCGGCGGCAAGGAAGGCAAAGAGGCCCAGACGCACTTCGACTACAAGACGGGCGCTACCCAGGTCCTTTTCCTCCAGCACGTGCTCAAGAGCCTGAAGAAGGACGGCACTTGCGGCATCGTGCTCGACGAGGGGGTTTTGTTCCGCACCAACGAAACGGCCTTCGTGCAGACCAAGCGAAAGCTGTTGGAAGAGTGCGACGTGTGGTGCATCGTCAGCCTGCCGGGCGGCGTGTTCTCGTCGGCCGGCGCCGGCGTGAAGACGAATCTGATGTTCTTCACCAAGGGCCGGCCGACCGAGAAGATCTGGTACTTCGACCTGTCGGATATCAAGGTCGGTAAGAAGACGCCGTTCGGGCATGTTCATTTCGAAGGTTTCTTTCGGTTGCTGCCGAAGCGCGCTGACAGCGAGCGGAGCTGGACTGTGCCGTTCGCCGCCCGGCTCCAGCAAGCCCTCGAAGAGGCCCGGCCGCACCGCGAGCGCGCGGCGCAACTGTTGGCGGAGGCGGCCCAGCATGAAGACGCATTGCGCGAAAAGCGCAAGGCGAAGTCTACCAAGCCGGCAGAGTTGAAACGCCTGGAAGAACGGTGGAAGGGCGTGTTGCGCGAGGGTCGGGAGGCGTTGTCCAAGGCCGAGGCCATCGAAAACGCCGTGTTCGACCTGAAGGCCGTCAATCCGAACAAGACGAACGACGACGATCGTCGAACGCCGGCAGAACTGCTTGCCGTGATCGAGGAGAAAGGCCGCGAGGCGGAAGCTGCCCTATCCCGGTTGCGGAAGCTCATCGAAAGGTGACCACGGCAGCGGGCCGGGCGTGAATAGTCTTCGGGACGAGTGCGCCCGCTCGATTGAGCCCACCCGGGCCTTGGCCGCCGAGGCGTTGGAGTCTGAGCACGAGATGAGCGGCCTGGTGAACGCCGCCTACGGACTGACGCCGGAAGAGGTTCGCCTGATGTGGCGCACCGCCCCGCCGCGCATGCCCACACCGCCTCCGGAGGCTGCGATCGACTGAGCCGCGAAGTTCAACGCAAAGGAATAACTTATGTCAAGCAAGAGACTGTTCTGGACAAGTGTCGTCATGGCCGGGATCGTCGCGTCGTCGTGGGCGTCGGATGCCGCAGGCCCCGATTACCTGACGGTGAAGGACCTGACGCCAGTGAAGATTCTGGCCATGCCGCAGCACGCCCCCGTGGTGCTGGTGGCCGGAGGGCAGGCCAAAGCCAAGGTCTACGTCGCGGCGGAGAAGCCCAGCGCGACGCTGGGCATCCTGGTGAAGGAGCTGGTGGGAACGGTCAGGATTTCCACTGGCGCCGAACTGGAGATCGTCAAGGAAATGCCCGCGGACAATGTGCCGGCGCTCGTAATCGGCGACTGTGCCGCTTCGCGCGCGGCCGGCATCGACGCTGGCGACATCCCTGTCGAGGGTTTCGTCGTCGAGACGGCGCCCAGTCGCGTGTTCCTGGTGGGCAGCACGATCAAGTTGCCGGAGGTCGCCGGTTATGACGGCCCCTATGGCAACGAGGGAACGGCCTGGGCGGTGGCGGACTTCCTGGAGCGACTGGTCGGCGTGCGATGGTACTGGCCAGTGAATGCCGGCGGCCGCAGCGTCGTCCAGGCCAAACGCCTGGAGGTCCGCCCGGCGCACTACAGTGACCAACCGGTGTTCCGCAAGCGCCAATGCTTCCCCGAGTACCCCTACGACGTGCCCCGCGACGCCAGCCAGCTCCTCAAGAGCGGCATTCCGGCAGGCGTCGCCAAGCTCGACATGGCCGTGATATTGGCCGGCCTGCGCAACGGCAACACTTGCCCATACATGATCAAGGTCCATAATCCCCAGAACATTTGGCAGAACCAAAAGCTGGTCGACACGCATCCGGAGATGTTCAAACTGAAGGAGGACGGCAAAAGGAATTTTAGCCAGCTCTGCTATGGCCACCCGAACACGCTTAAGTTCCTGTTGGCCGGGTGCGAGGCGTATTGGGACAAGAAGCCGGAGGCGATAGCGGCTTGGTGCGGTCATGGCGTCAGTTGGGTCACCACGACGTGCGTCACCCTGTCTCCCTGCGACGAACCGGTCGACTGCCATTGCGGGAACTGCAGGAAGCTCTACGACCCCAAGGGCGGCAACCGCGGCACGGGCTCGCAGATCATGGGCGTCTTCCTCAAGAAGTTTGCGGACGAGGTTAAACGCCGCTGGCCCGGCAAAAAGGTCTTGTACCTGCCGTACTGGAACTACACCGTGTTTCCAAAGGATCTTGATCTGCCCGACAACCTCGAGATCCAGATGTGTACCATGTCCTTCGCGATGATGCGCCAGCCGATCTGGCGCGGAGAGATGGAGCGTTGCATGAGGGACTGGAGCCGTCAGGTCAAGGGCAAGATCCAGACCTGGGAGTACCACCACCGCACGATCGAGTACCCGGGCGTTTACATCCAGTACCCGCACCTGGTCAAGGACTACTACCAGAAGAATCGGGAAGTGCTGATCGGCTCGTTCCTGAACGGCGGCGGGATCGCCGACTGGACAGCAGCGGCCCCCACGCACTACTTGATCATGAAGGCCCTGTGGAACCCGGAGTTGGACGTGGACGCGGCGTGGGACGTGATGTGCGAGCGGCAGTTCGGCAAGGCCGCCGGTACCGCGCGCGAACTGCTGAAGCTGGCCGCCGACCGCTGGGAAGACGCTCCCTGGAGCATCGAGAAACAGGGAGGCATGGACGACATGGGCTACCTGGAACCCTCGATCTACCGCGAGACCTGGCCAGACGACGTCGTCGCCAGGATGCAGGTACTGTGGCGGAAGGGCCGCGAGGAACTCAAGGACGACCCGGCCGCTCTCCAGAGGTTCCTGTACGTCACCTGGAAGCTGGAGGATTTCATCAAGGAAGTCAAGACCCGGTCCTCACGGCGGTCTTGAGGCGTAGCGGAACATAACATCGTCCACGGGAGAGCAACGATGAGCCGCATGAACTTGACTCGGCGCGACTGGCTGGCGACTACGGCCGCGTTCACCGCGGTGACCCTGGCCTCGACGAGGCAACCGGCTGCCGCTGAGGCGACCGAAGCGGCATCGGCCGATGTTCGCGACATCGGCTCACGGCGTGAGTTGTTTGTCGATCGGTTCTTGATCGACAAGCTTAATGGCGTTGAACTCAAGCTGCACGAGCCGCTGTTGGCACCGCCGATGACGGAGCCGGCGGATCACCTGGAATACGGCACGGTGATCAAGGACGGTGATCTGTTCCGGCTCTACACCCGCGACGGACGCGGCGCCAAGTTCGACGGCGACGCCAGCGAGGTCACGCGGTACTGCGAAAGCCGCGACGGCATCCATTGGACTAAGCCGAAGCTGGGGCTGTTCGAGATTGATGGCAGCAAAGACAACAACGTCGTGCTACACGAGCCTCCGTTCTGCCATAACTTCTCGCCGATGTTGGACGCACGCCCTGGCGTGCCGGCTGGCGAGCGACTGAAGGCACTGGCTGGCACGATGAAGTCGATGCTTTTCGCCTTCGTATCGGGCGACGGCATTCACTGGCGGAAGCTGCGAACCGAGCCCGTCATTCGCTATACCAGGGAATACGCCTTCGATTCGCAGAACGTTTCGTTCTGGTCCGAGAGCGAGGGCTGCTATGTCTGCTATTTCCGGCACTTTCTCGACAAGCGGCTACGGTCGGTCTGCCGTACGACGTCGCCGGACTTTGTGGCGTGGACCGAACCTTTACCGATGCGACCGAACTTCCCCGGCGAGCACCTCTACACCACACTCACCCATCCATATTTCCGCGCTCCGCACATTTACGTCGCGACGCCGACGCGGTTTCATCCGCAGCGCGGCGAGAGCACCGACATCCTGTTCATGACCGCCCGCGGCGGCGCGCCCTTCGACCGCACGTTCCGCGAGGCGCTGATCCGCCCCGGTCTGGACCCGGCGCGGTGGGGCAATCGCTCCAATTACGCGGCCCTGAATGTCGTTCCCACCGGCCCGGCGGAGATGTCGATCTATGCCACTCCCTTTCGCCGCTTCGTGCTCCGTACCGACGGCTTCGCCTCGGTCCATGCCGGAGCCGACCCCGGCGAGTTGCTGACGCGGCCGCTACGATTCGCCGGCAAGGAACTGGTCGTCAACTACTCGACCAGCGGCGGCGGGAGCTTGCGCGTGGAACTCCAAGACACGGGAGGCCGGCCTCTGTCCGGCTTCTCACTGGCTGACTGCCGCACCCTGATCGGCGACTGTATCGAACAAGAGGTGACCTGGACCAAGGGAAGCGACCTATCGTCGCTGGCCAGCCAAACGGTGCGACTACGGTTCGTGCTGCAAGACGGCGACCTGTTTGCGCTGAAGTTCAACGCGTAAGGAGGCAGCGGCGCTTTCAGAGTTTCCAGCCCTCGCGGTAGGGCTGGCGGATCATCTCGTTGGCCTGCTCGTGGTTGACGATCCGGCAGGTGACTGGATCGAATTCCAGCGCCCGATCGGGAAACAACGTCGCCACGTTGGCCAGCAGAAACCACTCGGTGAAAGGTCCGCTAAATGCGTTGAAGCAGCCCATGGCCGGCGGTCCTTTCTTCATGCCGTCGACCCAGCCGCGGAGAAACCGTCCCGGCAGCGGGCGCGGCAGCGATTCCGGCGGCGGAGCCAAGTCCTTGAATTTCTGCTCCGGGAACATGGCAACCGTGGTGTCGCCATGCCCAAACGTGTACATGCACCCCTCGGTGCCAATCCAGAGGTTGCCCACCCAATTACTCCACCGTTTATCGTCCACGTTGCCCCATTGCGGATGCTTGGCAAACAGTTCACGAAGGGCGTCGCGGCGGCGTTTCTCAGCCTCCTGACCGCCGGCAAACCAGGTGAGGCGAATGGGTGGCATGTCCTTGCGCGCCGGGATGTCCCAGTGGACGATGCTCGCGCGGGGAAATGTCGCATCGCATACCTCGCAGCACTCGGCGGTGACCTTGATGGTCTTCCCGCCCGCGGCGGGTGCCTGTTTGTCGATCGGCCAGAGGGTCTCCAGCTTCATCGCTTTGAAGAGGGTGGCCCAGAGGTGCGCGCCCCACCAGCCCGGATGCCCGCAGGAAAAGTCCCGCCACATGGAATGGTTCATCCATTCCGGGTGGTAGGGCCGAAAAGCCGCCGGGCCCAGCCACAGGTTCCAATTGAGGTAGTCGGGCACCGCGGGTGTCCCCGCCGGCCTCGGCCGCGGACCAGCGCCGCCGCCGCCCCACATGTGGATGGTCTGAATTTCGCCGAGTCGGCCCGCCCAGACATTCTCGATCACCCGCTCGTTGTAACCGGCCTGGTTGCCCATCTGCGTCGAACGCTTCTTCTCGACGGTCAGCTCGGCCAGGGTGCGGGCTTCCTGGATGGTGCGCGTCAGCCCCTTCTCGCAGAACACATGCAAACCGGCCCGAAGGGCGCAGGCGGAGGGGGCGGCGTGGACGTGGTCGGGCGTGGCGACGACCACGGCGTCGAGCTTCGATCCCATTTCGGCGATCATGACCCGGTAGTCCTCGTACTTCGGGACGTTAGGGTAGCGCCCGAACGCCTCGGCCGCTTTCTGCCGATTCACGTCGCACAGGGCGGCGATGCGGCCGCCGGCCTGCTGGCGCACCGACGACCATCCTTCCTCGACGGCAAAGCCCGAGCCCCGCCCGCCGACGCCCACCACGGCGACCTGCAACTGCTCGTTGGCCGCGTAGCCGAGCGCCCGGCCGTGCCCAAGCAGCAGAGTGCCGGTGGCCGCCGCCGTGCCGAGGAACCCTCGCCGCGTCAGGCTGCCCTGACGAGAAGTAGTCCGCTTGTTTCGTCCATTACCTACAATAGCCACAGTTATGCTCCGTTATGAGAGGTTTGAAGTTCCCCTTGGGACCGCTAATGCCGTGCAACCGCGTAAGTGCCGAACAGAACACACAGCATGTGAGCGTACCAAGAGCGAGGTAACATCCGGGTTTATGACAATGATTCACGCTCCAGGCCAGCGGCGGCTTCGACTTCGGCGGCGATGGACATCCAGTCCCATGAACCACGGCCGTGGGCGAAGGCGGCCAGGAAGCGGTCGCGTAACAGGCTGGCCAGCGGCATCGGCGTGCGGCTCTCGAAGGCCACCTGGGACACCAGCCCGAGGTCCTTCAGGCCGAGGGCTAACTGGAACCCTGGGTGCCGGTAGTTGCCGGCGAGGATCTGCGCGCCGTAGTTCTTGTAAATGGGGCAGGCGAAGAGCGCGTCGGTGAGCATCGCGTGCAAGGGCGTGGGGTCCAGGCCGTTCTTGGTGGAGAAGGTGAATGCCTCGGCCATTGCCTCGATCGCGCCGGCGATGAGAAAGTTCGAGGCGAGCTTGGCGACGTTGGCTGCCCCGGGATCTTCGCCGAAATCGAATGTCCGCCGGCCAATGGCCTCCAGCGGCGGCCGGACCCGCGCGACCGCCGCAGCCGGCCCGGAGAGGAGATACGTCTGCGCCCGCGCGGCTACGGCGTCGGGACGGCCCATCACGGGTGAAGCGACGTACATGCCGCCCTGTTGCGCGTGCTCGCGGGCCAGACGCCGACTCGTCTCGGGTGCGATCGTGCTCATCGAGACATGCACGCCTTCTTTGCCAAGCTGCGAGAACAGCCTCGGATGTTCGACAAAGAGCGACTGGAGTGCCTGGTCATTCGACAAGCATGTCATCAGAATCCCGCCCGGCTCGAGCGCGTCCTCCGGGCGGTCCGCCTGCCGGGCTCCCTTCTCCACGAGCGGTCTGGCCTTCTCTGCCGTTCGGTTCCATACCCGCACCGGATAGCCATCCTCCAGGAGGTTGGCCACCATCGGTGTGCCCAACTGTCCCATGCCGAGAAAGCCGATGGGTTCTTTGACCATAGCACGTCTCCCACAATTCGATTTTCAATTCGTATTCGCTCGAAGGCATCAACGTCAGTTTCGCAACTCATTCCATTTTGTCCCATGTCACGCCGCGGTAGGCCACGATGGTTGCGGCGAGTTTGTCCATGTAGTAGAAGTCGCCCAGCTTGAGCCAAGGCATGTCGAGGTGCTTCTCCAAGGTCGGTCCGTCCTGGCCCAAAATCCATGCCTTGGCCAGGAAAATCTGCCAGGATGCATCCATCGGCAACGCGTAGGCTTCCGAACCGAGGCACGTCAGCGAGTAGCGGCAGTACCAGTCGGGGGCGAAGTACTCCACGCGACTGACGTACTGATGGCACTCGGGCTTCAGGAAGTCGCCCAGGAAACGCGCAAGGGCCGGCGTCATGGGGCGGAAAGGGACCACGTCGTTGCGGTCATGGGTGCCGCACGTCTCGTGCAGATAGGTGCCGAACTCGTCCATGGCCACGACTTGCTGGATGTCGTCGGCGCGACTCTGCCATGCCGGCGTATAGAGATTGATGTGCCGTGCATGGGGTTGGCCGTCACGGCTACCGATCCACAGCAGGAAATCGGGCCGCTTGGGCAATTCTTTCAAGCTGCTATCGTAGAGATACTGGGTGTACTTGCCCAGGGCAAAACGCAGCGCGGCCGTCTTCGAGAACAGGCCGAGGGCCATCGCCTCCGCCTCCCGGTTGCCCAATCGCCGGGCGAGGCGTGCCGTGCCCGAGAGCGCAGCGAACAGTCGGTTGGCGTCCATGACGCCGCCAAGGCCGTAGAACTGCCCGTCGATTTCGTCAACCTCCCAGGTCACGTAGCCCATCGACGGCCAGTCCATACGGGCCAGGTAAGGATTGAGCACCTCCTGCACGGCATCCCACGAGAGACCGTCCACGTTGTCGACAGTATCGGCATACGCAGCCAGCGCAGCGATCCCCCCGATGGGCACGATCTTGTGCTTCTTGTGAAAGAAATCGGGCTGCAGCCACTGGCCGTTCTCGATTTGCTTTTGCTGAGCCAGAAGGGCCGGACTGGTTGCAGCCGGATACCGCTCGCGCCGCGTGCCCTTGACGTACTCCAGCAAGAGGACTTTCTCCGGCGGGAACTCCCGTCGCTCGGCGGTCATCCAACGGACGACCTTCCCGCGCAGTTCCTGGTTGACCAGCGGCAGGTAGCCAGCCGTGTGGAGAATACCGTCGCCGGGCGAGGCCCACTCGGGATGCGCCATATAGAGCCTGCCGCATCCCTCGGTTGTCAGCGGCACGTGCGGCGCCAGGTGCCCAGCCGTTACAACCTTGGTTACCTTCGTCTCCAGTTCCTTGCGTAACGACTCCGGCTCCTTCATGTCCGCACCGACGACCGGGCGATCGTACACGTACTTCTCCAGTCCCTTGAAGCGGCAGCGGTACTCGGACACATTCTCGATGGCCTTGGCTGGGCCCCAGGAGGTTGCCACTCCTGTCTCCACCAGCGGATGGTCACACTCGACCGGAAAGCCATACGCTTGGGCCAGTGCCAGCATCGGCGGCACAGGGGCGTAGCGGCTGGTCTTGCCCGGACGAAACGCCTCGTGGGTAAATGTCTCCGTTACAACGCTGTCGCCACTGGGGTCGCGGGCGTAGCTCTCGACCACGCCCAGCGGGTACTGATCGAAGTGTTGGCTCCACCAGCGGCATTGCCGAATGAGTTGATCGGGCACGGCGTTGGTCCACGGGAGCGTCTCGGCCCGCCGCGGCAGTAATTCCCCCAGCGGCGGCAGCAGCGCGACCTTGGACGCCCAGCCATCGCCGGTCTCGCACTTGGCGAGCGTAATCTTCAATCCCCTGTCCGTGCGCTCGACGGCCTGGGGCAGCGACTGGAAGACCAGCAGCACCGGCAGGTCGGCCTCATACCAGTCGCCGCCGGGGTCGCCGAAGGGGTCCAACGCTTTGGGGCCGTAGGGTGTTTGCGGAAGGCGGCAGGACGAGAACGTCGCCGACTGGCCAAACCAGCACAACAACCACGGCTGGCTCATGCCGCCCAAGTCAACGGGACCAGCAGAAGCGACCTTGCGCACCTGAACAGCCTCTCCGCCCGAATACGCGAAGGCTGTAGGCGGTGCGATCCCGTCGAAAATGGTAACGTCAGGGACCTTCGTGCGGACCAGCACGGCGGGGCAGAGCCGGCTCAGGCACAGCGAGAGTCCCTGGCCCACGGCATACTCGGCGCAAGCCCAGTCGCGAGGTCCTTCGACCAGTTCACCAGGCGAACCCGACGTGATCGCGCCCAATCGGGCCGCGCGCCACGGGCGCAGGAATCCGGGCTGCTGCGACCAGAACCACTCCTGGGCGGTCCGGTGACGACCATAACCCACCAACGTGAATTGGTGCAGGTGCAGCTTGTTGTCTTGCGCGTGTACCTGCAAACCCAGACCGCCCGCCATCTGCCGATAGCTAACCGCGCCCTTGGCCCAGTCGGGCAACACACCACCACGCTGGACCATGTGCGGGCCGAGGGTGTGCGTCTGCCAACTCGGCAGCGCATCGGCTGCCGACGAAGCCGACGGTCTGACTCCAAGTACTGCCGTGCAAAGCATGCAACAGATCATCTTCTTCGACATGCGTCTGACTCCAGCGGCTAGCGTCCCGTGCTTTTCGCGACAACTTTCCAGCACTCCAACGAATTGTAGGAAAGGTGATAGAAACGACCGTTGGCCACCGAAGCGGCGGCACCGACATGTTCGAACCAACTCCCCGTTCCAGGATGGCTCCGCGGCTTGCTCCACCAAGAGCGCGATCGCAGGTCGAACACCCCGCCGCTAAAGGTCGCCGCCTCGTTCTCGCCCTCGTGGACCAGGAAGACCAGATCGCCGGCCGTGCTGGGCGAACGGTACTCGTCCGTATTGCCTTGGCCGGTCGGCTTGTCTTGGTAGGGATGGAATAGTACGTCGACGATCTTGCGTTGGTCCAAGTTGAGCCGGCCAAAGGGGTGCCCCGCGAAACAGACCTGGTACACGAGGCAGCCGTCGCGGTCCACGGCGGGCGGCGCCAACGGGCCGCCAAGCCCCAGCGATCCGATTCCCGGAAAATGCGGAACGACAAACGCCTCCTTGCCTGTTTTCGCGTCCAGTACCCACATGTCTTGATGCCACGGGTGTTTGCGGAGGACGTCGACGATCTTCTCGCCTGCGGCGTCGAACTCCGGCGGCAGCGACTTTCCTCTTGCCAGCAATTCCCGAAGCTGCGGGATCATGGCTATCGCCCGCTTGCCCTCAGGGCCCCAACCGCCGTCGGCCGTCAACGGCGCGACGCCGAACTCGGCATCGCCGATCGTCGCCTGGGTAAACATCCCGCGGAAGATCACGTAACCCTTGTGAAGCACCGGGTAGAAGTGGACGAACGACTGGCTAGAAAACGGGCCGCTCTTCCACACCTCTTGGCCAGACTTCGCGTCGAGAGAGTGCATGTGGAGGTCTTCGGTAGCGAAGAACAGCTTGCCGTCATCATAGGCCGCGCTCTGAAGGACGTAGGATCCGGTGGCGAACTGCCAAGAGACCTTGCCGTCTACCGGATTGACACAGAAGAACGTGCCCAGACGGCTGCCAAGGAACAGCCGACCCTCGGCCACCAGCGGCGCGACCGTGAAGCCGCCGCGCTGGCGCAGGGCCCACACTTTGGTGCCGCTCGTTGCGTCCAGGCCGTGGACGCCGTCCAGGCTCGCGGCGATCACTCGCCCCTCGACATGCGCAAGCGTGTTGCAGATGCAGCCCAGCCCCGTCGTCTTCCACACCTCCTTGCCGTCAGCCTCGTTGAGGCACCAGACAGTGCCGTCCTTGGAGCCGACATAGACCCGACCGGCCGCAACGATCGCCTGCACCCCGTTGTGGACCCGGTCCGGCCAGAACTTCTTGGACCAACTCAAGACCCATGGGGCTCCTTCGGGCGTCGCAAGGGTTTCCGGACTGCGGCCCGTGCGCTGCGGCGTGCAAGCCGCCTGCGGCCAATCGGCGGCAGAAGCGGCGGCACATATCAGCCAAGTGAGGGCAAAGGCCAACGGTTTCATCGTTTCACCGTTCCTTCATAAGCGATCAATTGTTGAATGCCCTTGATCCAGAAGAGCCGGTTTCCGCAGATCACCGGCGGCGACGTGCCTCCGATTCCCCAGCCGGCGTCACCAAGCCGCCCAGCGTCCAGCGGCGCCGACAGCGGACCGCGCGCTGGCAGGCAGGAAACGCGATTGGGCTGCTTCAGCGGCACGCTGCGCAGGGAAAAGACTTCCCGGCTGGCCAGGTCCAGGATGAAACCTGCCATCTGCCCATGACCGCCACGGATATAGTTCTTGGAGAAGAGTCTGGATCCGCCCACGGCGACGAACTCCGAGTTGTCGCTGGCGGAACCGCTCAGCTCGAACGTGAAGTCAACCCAGCGGTTCTTGTCGATATCGAAACGAGCCAGGCGCGAGCCGCCAAACATGCAATTCATTGCCAGCGTGCCGTCCGCGCAGACCGCCGGCGGCATCGCGACGTTCTCCAGGCCGCTGGCCGAGTAGTGGTGTACGGCAGGGTACGCCTGTTTGCCGTCCTTCTGATCCAGTACGTAGAACGTCTGGAAGCGGGGATTCTGCTGGTAGAACGTGACGAGTTGCTGCTGTGCCTCATCAAGTTCGGGCGGCACGTCGCCGGGTCGAATCAGACAACGGCGCTCATCGCTGGCCGCGGATTTGCGCGGGTCGACGGGGCGCGAGTACTTGTCGATGATCGCCTTGAACTTTGCATCGGGCGAGTCGCCGAGAAACGGCCAGGGCCCTCCCGCTTCCCGGTACTCCGCCGGCGTGACGGTGACCATGACCTTGCCCTTGTGGACGACTGGGTAGAACTCCCGCATCAGCATCCCGTTGAGCTTCTCGCTCGTCCACAAGGGTTTCCCCGTCTTGGCATCGAGGCAGTGGAGGAACATGTCTTCCGTAAGAACGAACACCCGGCCCTGCTCATACGCAGCCGTGCTGTAGACGTGCCACGACAGGGGCGTCTCCCATTGCAGCTTGCCCTCGGTGGTCAGGGCGAGCATACGTCCCTTGCGGGTCGCGATGAACAGCATTCCTTGGGCCACGCATGGGGCAGCCGAAATGTTCTCTCGGCTGTCGAACCGCCATGCTTCCCTGCCGCTTTGCGCATCGACTGCGTAGATCAGTCCCTCCCAGGAGGCGACGAAGACCAACCCCTTGGCGCCGTGCTCGTCGGTCCCCGCGGCGGCGCCGCTCCACACGCAATCGCCCGCTCGGAACCACCAGAGCCGCTCGCCCGTTGCCGCATCCAAGGCGTAGAAATGGCCGTTGAGCGTGGTCTGAAAGATGCGGCCCTGGGCCACCACGGGCGTTGCCGAGTAGATCAGTTCCGGGCTGAACTCGGCCACCCAGGCGACCTGGTACGGCGGTGCGGGGGAGTCGGGCGTGAAGTTCGTGTGCTGCGGACTGCCGCCGACCTGCGGCCAGTCGGCGGCAGAAGCGGCAACACACGCTAGGCAAGTGAGGGCGAAGATCAACGGTTTCATGGTTTCATCGTCCCTTCATAAGCGATCAACTTTCCACGTCGTCTGGCCGCACGCGGCGAGCGTGGCGACCAGCTTGTCGATGTAGTACAGGTCGCCGACCGGCACCAGCGGCACGTCCAAGCGCCGCCGGAGCCAATCGCCCTTCTGGCCCAGGATCCACGCATGGACGAGAAAAATCTGGTGCGGGTCCTGCGGGTAGTTGTGCCACCATTCGGCGCAGCGCCGCGACGTGCCAAGCGTCAGGAACGCATCCGGGTAGTAGGCGGCCATCGCCCGGGCAAAACCCTCGGCCTGGGGCTTCAGGTAGTCGGCAAAGAACCGCGCCAACTCGGGCGCCATGGCCGTGTAGGGACCCTCCTCGTCGTTGAAGTAGGGCATCGGTCCCTCTTGGTTCCGTCCATAACCGAGGAAGGCCCATGCATCGGAAATGGTGGCCGCACGGGGATCGTCGGCTGGCGAGAAGCCCTCGGGCGGCGGAGGCAGGATGCCGCCTTGTCTGTAAAGCCACTCCGCATACTTTCCCGTGCCATAGCGATGCACGAGCGCCTTGGCCAGGTGCATCAGGGCCTGCGACTGACGTTGCTCGCTGTTCGCTGCCCGGGCCAGACGGGCCAGGCCCACCAGGGCGGCCACCTGGCGATTCACATCGGGAGGCTGGTTCCATCCATACGAGGCATAGTACTGCGGATCGCGCTGGTCCAGCGGCCAGTCGCGCCAGCCGAGCGTGGCCCAGTCCTCACGCTGGAACCAGGGCTTGACCGTGCGCGCGGTCGCCGCCTCCAGATCGAAGTCGTCCCGGGCCATCTTGTCGAAGCCCACGGCCGCATAATAGCAGGCCAGGTCGTAGAGGGCCTGGACCGGCACTGTCTTCGTGCGCACGTGGAAGTTCTGGTCTCGTAGCTTATTGGTCTCGGTCTTCAGGAATGAGTCGGAAACCGTCCACGCTTCGCGCCGCGCGCCCACGTCGGCCGGCAGATGGGCCATCTGCTCCGGGCGGAACTTCGTGCGCTCGGCCTCCAGGTACTCGCGCACGCGCTGCTGGCGCTGGGCATCCAGAAAAGGAATTGCCCGGGCAAGCACGGAGAGCGTCTGCCCGGGGGCGGAGTACAGATGTCGAACCGAAGAGAAGTAAAACGCGCCCCAGCCGTAGGAGACTTTCCAGGGAAGGTTGACCGGGGCAAGATGCCCGGCCGTAAGGATCTTGTCCACTTCGGCAGTCAGTTCAGCCTGGACCGCGGCGGCCCCTGCGTTGGCAGCAGGCGCCGGCTTGACTCGCGGTGCCTCCCAGGCGTACTTGCCCAGCCCGGAGACGCTCGCGCTGTAGCCGTCCGTTTTCTCGATTCCGGCGTAGGGACCGCAATACGCCATCAGGCCCGAGTCCAATACCGGTTGCGAGAGACTGATCGGAAAGCCTTGCTGGCGGGCCAGCTCGAGCAAGGGCGGCACCGGGGCCCATCGCTGGCCGCCGGAGCGGATGCTCGTGTAGGTGAAGGTCGCCTTCATGGTCACCGTGTCGCTGGCTTTGTCGTAGGCCATGCCCTCCTCGACCGCCGTGGGGTACTCGCTCAGCCGGGTGGCCCACCAGTCGCACCGTTTGCGCACCTCCTCGGGCAGCCCGGCGGTCCATGCCTGCGTGTCGGCGGCCGGCGGAAGTCGGTAGCCGTAAAGAGGCAGCAAGGCCATACGCGCCCCCGGCTTGCTGAACGTGTACACCAGGCTGCCATCTGGCCCCGTTCCCTGTGTACCCGTGAGCTTGATCGTCGGGGGCTGGGAACACACGAGCAACAGCGGGCCATCGCCTGGTATGATGCGGGTCGGCGCCATCAGGGTGTTGCCCGTGTAGAACCACGTGTCGTGTCCGTACCAGAGGAGGATCCAGCCCTGCTCCGCGCCGGCGAACGTCACACCGTTGGGGTTGACGGTGCCGCACTCGACCGACTGGCCGCGGCTGATGGCGTAGTTCCGGGGTGCGCAAGGCGTGGCCACCGGCACGCGCTTGCGCCAGTCCTCCTGGTACAGGGGGTGCGTCCAGCCGGTCTTGTCGCCGGCGAAAAGCGTGACGGCGGTCCCCTCCAGTTCCAACAAGATCGCCGGGGTCAGTCGGTTCACGGTAATCTTCACCGCACCGTCCGTCTGCTGGCCGGCCAGCCGATAGGTCATACCCGTGCGGTCTGATGCGACGAGCGATACCCTATGCTGCGCTGCGCCGGGCAAGCGAAATTCGCCCAAGGGGAGCCAGGCGTAGTCGTTCATCCGGCCCCACCCGTATGGCTGCAAGTGACAGCGGAGCGTCAGCCACAAGCTGGGGGCCGGCTTCTGCCGCGCCTCCACGCATGCAGCCAGCCCGTAGCCATTGGGGACCGCAGGCTCCGGCGACGCCGCGCGAGCGGTACAGAGAATTGTCAAGACGATGACCGGCGGAGCGACCGTCGAGGCAAACGATGCGATGACTCGAAGACATCTCATGGCGATACTCCTTCATAAGCGACCAGGCGTTGATTCTGCCGCATCCAGAAGACGCGGTTCCCGGCAATGGGCATGGGCGACATGCCGACCGGCGCGCCATGCCAGGGGCTGCTCAGGCGGTCTGGCGAGAACCCGACGGCCGGGCCCCAGTGTGCCGGCACCGCGGAAACACGCATAGGTATCATGCCCGTGGCCGCCAGCGTGGTGACCTGGCCGCTCGCCAGGTCCAGCACGGCATTGGCACGCATCGTGTTCTTCGAAAAGACACGCAGGCCGCCGACCGAATCGAACTCCGACTCGTCGGTGGCCGTGCCGCCCACTTCAAAGAGGATGTCGGTCCAGCGGTTAGTTACGGGGTCGAACCGAGCCAGCCGCGCCCCGCCCATGGTGCAATAGACCACTAGCGTTCCGTCGGCGCAGACGGCCGGGGGCATAATCACTTGTTGCAGCCCTGCCGAACCGTACTGATGTACCGCATTGTACGGCTGCTTGCCATCGGCGGCATTCAGGACGTAGAGGGTCTGCAAATGTGGATTCTCCTCGTAGAACTGGACGAGCTTCTGCTGCCCTTCTTCCAACTCCTCCGGGAGCTTCTTGCCACGGATCAGCGACCGCCGCGCGGCCGCGGCGCTCGGCTGCTTTGGATCCAGCGGCGCGCTGCACTTGTCCATCAGGGCCTTGCCGGGATCCCACACGAAAGGCGCTACGTCGATGCCGCCGCGCCACTCCGATGGTGTAACCGACACGAAGACCCGGCCCTTGTGGACCACCGGGTAAAACTCGCGGAACAACAGACCATAAATCCTCTGGCTCTTCCACAGGGGTTTGCCGGTTTTCCCGTCTACACAATGCACGAACATGTCCTCGGTCACCACGAAGACCTTACCGGCATCCCAGGCCGCCGTGCTGTAGATGTGCCAAGAAAGCGGCTGCTTCCACTTTTTGGTTCCATCGGTCCCGATGGCCAGCAGGTTGCCTTTGCGCGTGCCGAGGAAGATCGTCCCTTCGGCCACACAGGGCGAGCCGGAAATAGGCTCCTCCGTGTCAAGGTGCCAGAGTTGCTTGCCGGCGGCGGCATCCAGGCCGTACAGGAGCCCGTCCCACGTGACAACAAACACGCGGCTTGCCGTGCCGTCGGCCGCGGTTTCCACGGCGGCACTGCCCCATACGCACGTGCCGGCCGGGAAGTGCCAAAGGCGCTTGCCCGTGGCCACGTCCAGGGCGTACAGGCTGCCATTCAGCGTGGTCTGGAACAGTCGCCCCGCGGCGATGACCGGCTGCGCGGAATAGACCAGCTCTGGGCTGAAATCAGCGACCCACGCGACCTTGTACGGCGGCGCGGGCGAATCGGGCGTCGAGTTGGTGTGTTGCGGATTGCCGCCCACCTGCGGCCAATCGGCGGCACCGGCGGCGGCACATGCCAGAATGAGTAGAACGAGTCTAGCGAGCTTCAAGTTCCTGTCCTTTCTGTTTCCCCATCAAACAGGCCGTCAGCTTCTGGAGATAGAAATAGTCTCCCAGCGGCAGCCAGGGCACGTCGAGGTACTTCTCCAGCGATGGCCCGGACTCATCCAGCACCCACGCCCGGGCCTGCATGGCGCCCACGGCAACCTGGGGCATGTCGGTGAAGACCTCGGCGCCCAGGCTGGCCGGCTTCCACGCCATGTACCAGATCGGCGAGTTCTCTGCGACGCGATCCACTGTGCGTTGAACCTCCGGCTTCAGGTGGTCCTTCAAGAAGAGGCCCATCTCGGGCACCAGGCCGGTCAGGGCGAAGACGACCACCTGCTGGTAGCCGTTTACCTCGGCGACCGTCGGGCCCGCCTGGCCCAGGGTGTAAACCTGGCGGATGTCGTCAATCGGCTTGGACCAGTGGTACGTCCAGAGCACGTGATGGCAGCACTTGCGCGAGTCGCGCAAGACCTGCATCGGCCAATCGGGCGCTTCCGGTGGCCGGGCGATGTCGGCCTGGCAGAGGAACTGCGTGAATTTCCCTTCGGCGTAGCGGGCGATCAAGGTCCGTGCCAGCAGGTACAGTCCGCGCTCGTGTGTTTCGGCGTCACCGGCGAGGTCCGCCAGCCGAATGTAACCGATCACTCCGGCAAAGAAATGGTGCGTGTCCATGACGCCCCCGGAGCCGCTCAGGCCGTCAGGCCAATACATGTAGCGGCCCAGGGGCTTCATCACGGCCCAGTCCTGCTCGGCGTTATGCGAGGCGAGCACGGCCTCGGCCCGCGCGCGGTCCTCGGCCAGGAGCTTGGAATCGGCGACCAACGAGTGATACAGGGCCGCCGCGTAGAGATTCTCGACAGGGATCACGTGGTGAAAGTGATAGAAGCCCCGCTGCTGGACGTTCGGGGGAAGGGTCTCGGGATAGTTCTGGTAGTATTCTCGACGCGCACCCTCGTGATAGGGCATGCTCGCCATGGTTAGTGGCGGATAGGCCAGGTACTCCTGTTTCAGGTAGTCCTTCAGCCTGTCGGCGGTCGGCTTGTCGAGCCACGGCAGACAGCAGGCCAGGGTCCAGAAGGTCTCGCCCGGATTGGAAAAATCGGGGTACGTCCAGTTGGCGTAAGACGACTTGCCGGCAAACGCCAGCCACGGCGCCAGATGGCCGGCCTTCAAGATCTTCTCGATCTGCGGCTGGAGAAGTCTCGCGGCGCGCGGACTAGCAGGCGAGGCTCCCATCTTCAGCCAATCTGTGCGCATCAGGTACTTGTTCAGGCCCCGTATGGTCACGGAATATGTTTCTGTCCCTTCCACGGCCACGAACGGGCCGATGTTGGTGACCGTGCCTGGCAACACTGGCTTGGCAGAAAGATCCATCGGAAAACCAAACTGGACCGCGATGCCGAGGTACGGCGGCAGCGGCGCAATGCGCGCGGCGGAGTCGGGAGCGGCGGCCACCGGCAGGTACTCGAACCGTTCGGAGATGGTCACTTCGCCCTGCCCGGCGTCGCAGGTGTAAGTCTCGGTGACGCCTGCCGGGTACTCCTGCAAGTGCCGCGACCACCAATGGGCCGATTTTTGCACCGGATCCGGTAGGATCTTATCCTGTCCCCATCTCTCCGTGTCGGCGGCGTCCGGCGTACGAAACCCTAACACGGGCAGGAAGACAATTCGTCCTGCCGGACCGGCGAACGTGAAGGTCAGCCCCTTTCCCGGCGCAGCCTCGACGGCGCTGGGCGGGTTCTGGAAATAGAAGAGAAACGGCGCGTCTGCCTTGCAGAAATGCCTGGCCGCCGTCGACGGGGGATACACGGGAATGTAACTGAGCGCGGCGTGCGGCTGGCACGTATAGAAGTAGCTGCCCTGGCCGAACCACGTCAGGTAGACCTGCGACGCCGGCAGTCGCCACTCTTGCGCCGGGCCGATCACCACTTTATCGCCGGCAAAGGCGGCCGCGTACTTGGGGACCATCGGCGCCTCGGCGGCCGTGGCGGAGTCCTTGTTGAACAGCCCCTCGGCCGTGTCCATCTTCTGCGTGCCGTGGAAGAAGGTGACGGCCCGAGCATCCGTCTCGACCAGCATCGCGGGCGTCAGGCGGCTCAGGCGCAGGGAGAAGGTTCCTTTACCGCCTGCCTCCTGGTAGACGATACACGTGCCGGTCGGCGTAGAGTCGGGCTTGCCCTTGTTCCACTGGCCGTCGGCTGGCCGGACCTCGCCAAAGTCAGTCCACCGGAGGTGTTTTATCGGCTGTGCCGCCGACCAGTTCAGATCGAGTTGCATGCGCAGCCGCGGGAAGCCCTTTTC
This sequence comes from Thermoguttaceae bacterium, assembly GCA_049515555.1. Lineage (GTDB taxonomy): Bacteria > Planctomycetota > Planctomycetia > Pirellulales > Thermoguttaceae > JBEKTY01. Next base: position 39,688 of record JBEKTY010000023.1, on the reverse strand, counting down.
GTTGCCAGAAAAATCCCAGCCGAGCACCGGTCCGCTGGTGGGACGAATCTTGGATTGGTCGAGAACGCCATCCGCGGCCGCAGCCGAGAATGATCCCAGGACGGCGAGGACAAACGTGAGGCATATCGAGCTTCTCATGGTCTACTCTCCGCAACAGAACAGGACATCGCTCTCGACGTAATACAGGCGCTTGCCCACGATGGCCATACTGCCCTGTCCCGACTGGGTGAAACTGCGGATCGTGCGGACGTTTTTCAGGTGTGGTGTACTCTCCAACACGTGATTGAGCGCATCGCCCGCAAAGAACACTCGCTTGCCGCCGCTGGAATGGGCCATGGTCTGGTCGCGCGTACATCCGCCGGTCCGCTCGACGATCCGGCCGATTTCCACGTCGAACCTGCCATAGAACTCGTGCCAGGAGTCGTGGAAGAGGTGCGTGCCCGAGTAGAACGTGCCCAGCGCGCCGTCGGCCAGGACGATTGGCGGGAACATTAGGTTCGTATTGGTGGCGGCGGGGACCACCGGGGCGAAGTACGGCTGCTTGCCCGTTTTGGCGTCGAAGACATAAAAGGTCTGGTACTTCGGGTGAATGGCCAGCCACTGGGCGATCTTCTGCTGATCGTGGGCCAGGTTCTCCTTGACGTAGGGCACCTGCTCATGGCGGACGTAGCGGGCGTCTTTCAAGCTTCTCTTGAGTTCCTCCCACTTGGCGTACCCTTGCGGGTCCACCGCATTGAAGACCCCAGGTACGTTCGGCTCCTCCATCGTGAGCGCAACGACCCGGCCCCTATGCACGACCGGCCAGTACCAGAAGAAGCCCAGGCCGCACAGTTTCGGAGTCTTCCACACTTCCTTGCCGGTTTTCGCGTCGAGGGCGCGGAAAATCATGTCCTCGCTGCCCACGTAAACGAGGCCGTCGTAGTACGCGGCGGTCATGAAGATCGATGCGCCCAGATCCACGCACCACACCTTCTTGCCGGTCTGTTGATCGAGGCAGTAGAAGAGGCCGTCGCGGCGTCCGAGGAAAACGCGGCCTTCGCCCAGCACAACGGCCGCCGAGAACCCGGGCAGGCCGCCCTCAAAGACAAACAGCTCCTTGCCGCTCTCGGCGTCCAGGGCGCAAAAATACCCGGCTAGGTCGGCGAAAAACACGCGCCGCTGCTCGACGGCCGCCGTGTGGAAGATCGGGCTTTTGGCCTTGTACTGCCATAGCACGTTGCCGTCGGCAGCATCGAAGCACCTCAGGATGCCCGCGTTGGAGCCAAGGTACACTTTGCCCGCCGCGACCACCGGCTGGCCCGGCTTTCCCACGGTTTCGCGGTTCAGATCGTACTCCCAAAGGATCTTGCCGCCCGCCGGGCCGGGGTCGGCCGTATGACCGGTGTGGCCGGCATCGTGCTGGAGTTGGGGCCAATCGTCGGCCGTAGCGCGTGCGCTGGGCACCAAGCCGGCCAGTGCAAGTATCCAAGACGTTCTTAAGAGAACCCCGTTCTTCATGTTCTGCTTCCTCCCCACTTCACGGACCGAAAGGCATTGGCGACCTCTGCTATCTCTCGATTCTTAGCTTCGTGGCATCGTGCGCCTCTAGGCACGCGCACAGGTTGTCGATGTAGTACAAATCGCCGCGCCAGAAGGCCGGCACGTCCAGGTACTTTGCCAGGTCCTCGTAGGGTTCCTTCAGAATCATCGCCGTGGCCTGGAAAAGCGCATGGTAGTCGAACAGCACGCTAAAGGTGTTCTCACCGTCGCCCTGCTCGGCCTTCGACACGAACCAATACGGCAGCACTTCGTCGTCGTAGTAGCGGCATGCGTCCTTGACCTTGGCAAGGGCATTGGCGTGCAGGTATTGGGCCACTTCCGGCACCAGGAACATGAAGTTGCGCGACACGGTTAGCGGCACAGCGGTGCCGCCGCCGACTTCGAAGACGCCGTCGTATTTCTTCTTGAAAGCGGGGCGGTCCTTGGAGAACCGGGCGACTCGGAGCGCCAGGAGCCGATCCAACTCCGCCTTGGCCGCCGCGTCCGGTTGGCCGGCCAACTCCGCCAGGCCCACGATGCCCGCCAGTCCGGCCAGGTACGCGTTGTGCGCGTACGGCGCCGCGGCGAATTCATCTTCCGTGGGAACCTTCTGCCATCGCCGAAGCCGCGAGAGAAGTTCCTTGGCGTTGCCGAAGACTCTGGTGTACTGATAAAGCGCGTAGTTGGCCTGGGGTGGGAAAGTCCAGTACTTCCCGCCGCGCGACTGCGCCTGCGGGCCGAGCCTAGTCATGGCCTCGACCATCTCGGGCGGGACATCGGCCGCCTCGCGTGCAACGCCTTGCCAGCCGACGTGCGCGTACTTGTCGGGCGGGTAGGTCTCGAATTCCCGGCGGAGGTAGTCCTTGGTGCGGGCCTGCAACTCCGGTGCAAGGTGCGGAATCGCGCGGACAAGCACGCAGATGGTCTCGCCCGGCTGATGGAACCAATCGCCGAAGTTGTCGGTCTCGCCGGCCATGTGGCCGTCGCGCAGCCCTCGATTGAACCAGCCCGGGCGCAAGTGGCCGGCAGCCAGCATCTTCTCGACCTCGTCGGCCAGCCGCTTCTTCAGAATGGCTTTCTCCGGGGCCCTCGGGGCCGGGACTCGCGCGGGCGCGACGGTTTTCGCGACCGCCAGCCTCTGCTTGCCGCCTTTTGGCGAGAAACAGAGCACGTGCCCCCATCGCTGCAGGTACACCTTGCCCTTGTAGGGCACGGGCGGGTTCTGGTCGCCGCAATGGCCATACATGTCGTTGGGCCGGTCGCGCATCCATGCGGGAATGTCCGGCGCGATGGCATCGATGTACCAGTAGTAGCACGCATGGCGCCGCGAAACCACGTCGGCCGAACCCTGGCAGCCGTCGCGCCCCTCGGCGTGGTAGTAATAGACCTGGTTGCCTCCGGCCGCCAAGGCGTGCGGCTCGTCGTGCGCGCTCTCGACCAGCGTCCCAACGAAAGGCGTATCCAGCTTCCAGGCCAGGATCCCGCCCCGCGAGATCCAGGACTGCCCCTTGACCCCGCCGGCCATCTGGTACAGCAGCCCATCGCCGCCCACAATCGGCGGGAAGCGATTGCCGCTGTGAGTGCCATGCCACAGCATGGGCGCGTACTCGGGCTTGCCGTCCCCATCGAAATCGTAAGTCACCTCCTTGCCGGTGTCCCGCCGTAGCACGAAGAACGTTCGCCGCCACGGCTTGGCCTCGAAGTACTTCGTGACCGGGCCGTTGCCTTCCGGGCTCTTCTTACTCAGATCCAGGGTCGGGGTCTGAGGGGCAGAGGGCCAGGGGAACGCGATACTGTCCGTTATCAATGCTCCCGCATAGCCTTTCCCCTTGTCGTTGCTTCCGTAGATGTCCTTGTCGTCCAGCAACAGCAACCCGCCGACGGTGGAAGGTTCGCCGCCGCCTCGGTATCCATGACAACCAGTGAAGATCACACGGTCGCGGTAGATCGTCGGCCAGTAAGAGTGGAAACCAGCCCCGGGCAGCTTGGCCGATTTCCAAACCAACTTGCCCGTCTTGGCCTCCACCGCGTAGGCGTGCATGTCGTTGGCAGCGAAGTAGAGCGTGCCATCCCTGTACGCTGCGGAGAAGAGGATCGGCTGGCGGAGTTCGGTCTCAAACCGCCAAAGGGTCTTGCCGGTCTTCGCGTCCATGCAGTAGAAGACGCCGTCCCGGTTGCCGGCGTAGAGTCTGCCGTCAGCAAAGACGGGGTTGGTATTGAAGCCGGCCCCAGCCGGATCCGAGAGCCAAATGCCTTGGCCGGTCTTCGCGTCCATAGCATGCATACGTCGGTCGAAACAGCCAACGTAGGCCACGCCGTCAATGACTGTCGGCGAGTGGCCCAACGGCATTTCGGTCGGGTAGACCCATCGCTCGTCGCCAGTGGTCGCGTCGAGCGCGTAAAGACCCCGCGCCGTGGAGACGAACAACAGGCCATCGGCCGCGATCACCTGGACTTTCTGCCAGATGAACGGCTCGAACGGCTTGTACCACTCGAGCTGGAGCTTGCCGGGAACGTCGGTCTGGTTCTCCGGGTTGCTTGGCACCCAACTGGTGCGCTCCGGGTTTGCCCCGGCCATGCGCCAGCCGTCGAGGTACTTCCCGGCTGGTGGCATCTTCGGGTCGGCTGCGCAAACGCTCCCCGGAATGGACGTCAGGAATATGATACTCAAGAATACGGGACGAAGGTTGCTAGACAGAATCATGGCCCATCTCCAGTCGACGGCGGTTCCTCAGGCTCTGGTGAATTCATGGTCCCGTCCCGGCGTTCGCAGGGGCTCGAACCCGGACTGGTGTGCGGCACCGCGTTTCGTCCGGCCCGATCAGCACGTCCTTCCACGACCGCCCAGCACACGCGTCGATCAGTGCCTTGAGGTGGATGATGCGGAAGGGATCCTGAACAAATGCCTTGTCCGGAGGAACCATGTACTGCAACTCCTCGGGCGGCGTCTGCATCGCATATGCACTGAGCAAGTAGTAGCCGCCCTTGACGCCCCACTCGTGCGTGTACTGGTGGCTGGCCGGCGCCAGGAAGATCCCAGGGTACATGCTCTTCAGAAGATTCGTGATATCGGTTAGGTCGTCGCGCAGGACGTCGCCCAGGAACCGAAGGCCCTCGGGAGGGACCAGGAAGAACACGCCCCGCCAAGGCGCTTCGTACAGGGTCGAGTCTCCCGAATAGGCGGGCCCGTCGGGGAACCAGTTTTGCAGCTTGGTGGACATCGTGTCGTGCGAGCGGCCCACCCAGGCGGGCGAGTCCGGGCCGAGGTCCGGATAGATGTAATTGCGCGGATTGCCCTGCTGGCAGTCGCAGACATAGCTCATGCTCTTCCAGATGCCTACTTCGGCCACGAGGTACTTCGCCATCAGGTATCGGCACCAGGCCTCCGTGTGCTGGTCGCCCAGAGCGTGTGCCATGCGTCCCAGGCCGATCACTCCGGCGATGTCCTCGTGCGCCAGGACCACCGGGCTCAACTGCCGGCGGGGCAAGACCAAAAGCCAGTCACTGGAGTCCTGATAATAGCCGAACGCCCTTTTTACTAGCGGCCAACTTTCGGCAACGGTCTGCCAGTCTCCGGTGCTATATGCGTAGGTCCAGAGGGCATGGAGCAGTCGACCGCTGGTGCTGGTCATGTTCCAGTTCTTGCGGACCGCGAACACCTCGCCAAGGAAATGGCTTTCGGAAAAATATTCGGCCTTGAGCAGGTGATCCTGCACCATGCGTTTCAAGTACTGCGCGATTGCTGCACGCTCGTCGCCTTGGAGCAGGTAGAGCGTCTCGGCGGCGGCACGGACCTGATGGGCCTTGGTGCCCACGGCGATGGGCGAGGTCTCGTCGCCCGACGACGAGATTGCGACGAGGTTTCGGTTCTCGGCGACCGTGGCGCGGAGCCGGCGACGGATTTCTTCCGCGGCACGCTCGGCGACTTCACCCCGGATTGGCGCCCCGCTAATTGTTTCTGAAAAGTACTTGCCCACGTCCCGGATCGTGACTTCGTAGGCGTCCGTCTCCGGCACGCCGCAATACGGGCCGTACTGGGTCTCGTAGTGGGTGTCCACCAGCGCCGGCTGGACCTCGATTGGCACGCCGTAGAACCGGTTGTAGCGCAGCACGATCCCGGCCAGCGGCCAGAACGGCGCGAGCTTCCGTCCCGCCGTGCCCCAGTCGTCCCGGATCTCCTCAAACTGGCAGCCGACGCGCACGCGCACGGAACGGCCGCCATCCAGAATCTCGAAATCCTCACGAGTCCTGATGGGAACCTGCCTGGCGCGCGACGCCCACTGCCTGCACGATGTGACGACCTCCTCCGGCAAGCTGTGCCGCCACTTCTGGGTTTGCCGTGGCTCCAGGTGGACAATTCCATACAGGGGCACGGCCAACACGTGGCCGGCAGCGGTGGCAAACGAAAGCTTCAGAGAACGCCGTCCAAGCTGCGCGGATTGCGGCCGGTGCTGGAGCAGGACCAGCCAGGGGGCGTCGAAGCCGGTCCCTACCGAGAAATGGGCCCACCATTTTGCTTCGCGCCAACCGGGACGTCCGCTGAACCAACACAAGAACCAGTTCTCGGTCATCTCGCTGAAGGGGAGCGGCACATCGGCAGCCGCCTGCTCGGGCACGATCACGTGCCGAAGACGGCCAGCCGCGACAAAGGCGATGTCGCTGGGAGTTCGGCCCTGCAGCATCTCGATGTTGGGCGCGTCAGTGCTAGCCCATAACCCCGGAAAGAGATTGCCCGCGCGGAATTCGACGAAAGTCCCGTTCTGCAACTCCTTGGGCACCGCGTAGCGCAGCACGTTGCCGTTGAAGTGCTGCTTCCGTTCGGACAGGACCGGCTTGGTCAGCCCGCTCGGGATGATGGTGCCCATGCTGATCCATTCCGGCCCCTTGCCGAAGCCGACCGAGCTGAACACGTTGCCGGCCAGCGAGGCCTCGACCAGCTCCTTTTCTCCCCCGGAGCAAACGGCCCCGAGGCTGGGCATGGCAGTGCGGGCGCCCAGAATCGTGCCGGCGTAGTGTCCGACGTTGCCCTGCGAATGGCCCAGGCCCGGGAAACGGACCGGACTGTCCGCGGCGTGTGCGGCGCGCAGGCACACAGCACCGAGTCCCATAAGCGCCGCTGCCAGAACAAGAGGCCCCAACACAAGTCCCCTTGCTCTTTGCAAGAGAGGCAGAGGTCTTCTTTCATTGCCATTGTTCTGCATGGCGCCACCTCACTTATCCTTGCCCATCTCGTATGCAACCAGCGGATGTTGCCCATGGCCCATACGCACTATGAACAGTTTCCCTTCGCTGATCGCTGCGGCGGTGGTGATGGGGTTGCCCTCGTTCGACCTGGCGCCCAGATGGCCGACCAGCTTTGCAGAGCGGACGTCTATCACCCCGCCGCAGCCGACAAGGTAGTGTCCGGTCAGCGCAGCGGCGCACCATCCGCCTGTCGGGTTCATCATGCGGCCATGCAAAGCGAAGAAGTTGTCCTTCTTGACGCGAAGCTTTCCCGTGGCGCTATCGACCACGTAGAAGTGCGGCCAGCGGAGGTACTTGATCTCCGAAACGTTCCAGAAGTTCCGGTAGCCGCCTCGCTCGGTTCCTTGCACGAACACCGTGTCCGCACTCACGGTCGGTGTGGCCCAGTAGAAGGAGCTGCCACCCTTTTCGGAAGACACCTCGCCTACCAAAACCCCTCCACCGGTTTCCCAGAGCAGACTTCCGTCCTGGGCACGCAGGGCCCTGAGCGTGTATTCCAGAAGTCCTGCCGTGGGTTCGGAGCCGAAACCCTCTTCGCCGAGCCTTCGGGAACTCAAGGCCACATAGACCACACCGCCGCGCACGCTCGGCGAGGCGTTGAAGATCTCCGCGCCCGTGTCCTTCTTCCAAACGATAGCCCCGGACTTCCGGTCGAGGGCGTACAGGATCCCGCCGTGGGACAGGACAAAGAGCCGATCGCCCTCCGCCGCGGGTGAGCCGTGCATCCGCGTGTCCAGCTCGCGTTTCCAGATCGGATCGCCGCTCGGCATGTCGAGCGCATAGCAGTAGCGGTCGTTCGAGCCGAAATAGACCGTGTCGTCCACGACGATCGGGCTCGTCCAAATCTGGTCGCCGGTCTGGTACTGCCAGGCGACCCGGCCGGAATCGGCGTCTATCGCGTAGAAAGTGCCGTCGGCGCTGCCCACGCCGACCCGGCCGTGTGCGACGGTTGCCGCATAACAGACCGGGCCCCGGGTCTTGAACTTCCACTTCAGCTTGCCGCCGGTCGCCTCGACGGCGAAAACCTCGCCGGCCCAGTTGCCTGCGTACACGATCCCTTTCGCCGCCACCGGAGCGGCGGAACTCTGACCGAGCGGGAACTCCCATGCCTGCCACACTGGTGGGGCCAGTCTCTCTTCGGAAACGCCCGTATGGCCGGGATCGTGCATGAACATGGGCCAATCATCTGCGGCGGCCTTTGTGCCGCACAGTCCCAGGCCTGCTGCGATTAGCAGCCGTAAACCCAACACATTCGTATGCATGGTGCAGTTCCTCCGGGCCGGTTAGAGCCGGCGCAGGAAGATGTCCTTGAACTGTACCAGCATCGGCGGACCCGCGTGGACCTGCAACGCGAGCCAACCGTGGACGAGGCGCTTCGGGTCCCGGTCTTCCAACTCGCACATCGTCACGCCGTTGATCGTGAGCACCACGCGGTCCTTATTGGCGACGACCACGTAGTCGTTCCACTCGCGGATCTTCACGGCTTCGAGCAGCTTCTTGGGATCGCCGAGCGAGCCGACGACCTGCTTCTTGCCCTTCTCGTCGATCAGCACTTTTTGGCCCCGCTCGGCCAATACGTCGCGGAGCAGGTACTCCATGATCACACCGGTCCACCGGCCCGAGGCGTCGAAATCGGCTTGAGTCCCGACGAGCGAGTCGCCTTGCGTCTGGCCGGGCTGTCGCTTGCGGGCGTGATAGTAGATCCCCGAATTACCGCCTTCCATCCGAAACTTCACGCGCAGCTCGAAGTTCTCGACCTGGTCCTTCCAGATGAGAAAGTTGTTCTCCTTCAGCTTCGTGTCGGCCGTGGTCTGGCCGGCGATCGCGCCGTCGCGGACCGACCAGATGGTCCTGTCACCCTCCCAGCCGTCCAGGGTCTTGCCGTCGAAGAGCGAAACGAACCCTTCGAGCCCCGGAACGGGCTGCGATCCTGGCACGGGCTTGCGAACCGGGCGGCCCTCGCGCGGCGCGGTGGGCGCCTCCAGGTCGCCCGTGGCAAACTGGATCGCGTCCAGGTAGAACTGGAGGACTTGCGGGGTGGAGTACAGGCTGGCCATGTGGCCGAAGGAGGTGTTAAAGATCCGCCCCTTGCCGTAAGGCTTCACCCAGGTCAGCGCGTAGTCCTCGTCCTTCTTTCGGCTGAGCCAACGTGGGCCCATGTTCGTCGTTGACGGATCGATCGACATCAGCACGCGGAGCTTTGAGCGGTCGTAGGGGGGCCCATACTGATAGATCTCGTCGAAGATGCGGAAGTCCTTCCCGCCGAAGGCCGCGACCAGCGGGTGCCCCGGCTCTTCCACGGTCACCCCGACTTCCTCGGTCCACGGGTGCCCGATGAACGTGCCGCCGAACAATTCCTTGAACTCCGGCCATTGCTGGTTGGCAGCGATGGCGAAGTGCAGACAGACGACCCCGCCGCCCTGGTCGAGGAAGTCCAAGAAGCTCTTGCGGAGCACCTTTTCCACTTCCTTGGCGTCGGCGCCGAGTTTCTTCAGCGCCGGCTTGGCCATGTCCGCGGTCGTGGGCGTGATCCACGGCCCGGAGGCGTTGTTCAAGACGATCGCGTCGAACTGCTTGATGTTCTCGGGCGCGAACATGGCGATGTCGTCGCTGACGACCGGCTTGAAGGCCCCGCTTGCCTCGCCGATGGCCTTCATCCCTTCTTCACCGTAGGGGATGCAGTAGCCCTTGTGCGGATCCTTGTCCATCAACGATGGCGGCGTGTTCCAGATGAGCACGGTACGGGGCTTTTTGGGCGCGACTTGAGGCTTGACTTCCTTGGCCGCCTTGCGGATCTGCGCCGCGTGGTGCGGATGCACCTGGGCCTGGGCCGGCGCTGAAAGCAGCAGCGGCATCGAGCAAGCAAGCAGGGTTGTACATACATGTCGGATTCTCATGACGAAAGCTCCTTTGCAGTAAGAAAGTGGTTCAGTGGTAGAACTTTGCAGCAGGTTTCACGGCTTCAGTCCTTCCCATCGCCAGCCGCGATAGGCCAAGATCGTCTCAACCAGCTTGTGAATGTAGTACCAGTCGCCGCGGCCGACCCACGGCTGGTCTGCGTATTTCCAGAGCTTCTCGGGCTGCTCGTTGGTCACCCACGCCCGTGCGAGGAAGACCTGGTACGAGTCTGCGGGGTGCAGGCAGTAGGTTTCAAAGGAGAGAGTGCAGTCAGCGTAGGGCGTGTACCATTCAGGATTGCTCTCCTCGACGGTCCGCACGTAGTCGGCAACTTCCGCCTTGAGATGGTCCTGCAAGAACCGCCCCAATTCCGGGACCATGTTCAGATAGGCGATCAAGCGGTGCGGGTGCCAGTGGACGTGTACATAACACTCGCGCATCGAGAGCAGAAACTCGTCCATCTCCGCCACGACCAGGGGATCGTCGCCGGGCGTCTTGCGCGCGAACGTGTGCAGGCCGGTGCCGAAGAAGCTCCGCGGCGGGGCATTGGCCGGGCGCAAGGCGAGGAACTTGTCCTCGTGCAGCACGTACTTCCATTGCTCCAGGGCAAACCGCAGGATGGCCGTGCGCGCCAGGAAGTACATTCCTCGCTCGACGTCCTGGGTAGCGCCGAGCGTTCTGGCCAGGCGGATGCGACCTACCAGGCCCGCAAACAGCCGGTTGACGTCGTCCACGCCGCCCTTACCGTAGTCGTGGTCATAAATCTCCCGGTGCATGGTGCTTTCCTTCCACCACGTCTTTTCGCCCCGCATCAGCCCCAGCGAGGCCCAGTCCGAGCGCGCGAGGTAGGGATCCAGGATGCCTGGCAGGCGCGCCGGCCTCTGGCCTGTGTTGCGGTAATACTCCGCCAAGTAGTACTCGCTCTCGCACGGCAGCACGTTGTTGAGCAAGTGGAAATTGTGTTCCCGCATGGGCCACTCGCGCACGCGGTGGATGGTGGGCAGGTAGTGCTCCCGCGGCGCGTCCTTGGTAGCGGGCATGTGGGCGACCTTTTCCGACGGGTACTTCGCCTCCCATTGCCTGGCCAACTCGATCAGCTTCGTGCGCTGCTCGGGCGTGGCCACTTCCAGGCACTGGCCGATGTAGTAGAGGTTCTCGCCGGGAATACCCCAAAGCAGCCGATGGCCCTCGTTAGGGGCCCGGCTGGCCCGCCCTCCGAAACCACCCACACTCAGGATCGGGAACCAGGGGGCGAGGATTCCTGCGTCGGTCACCTCGGCGACCTCGTTGTCGAGCGTTCTGCGGACCTCCTCGGGCTCCTTGCCCGCGCCGGCGGCGCGGACCTCAAACACATACTTGCCGAGGCCTTTGACCGAGTAGGAATAGGCGCCGGCGTCCTCAAGACCCACGTAAGGTCCCCACTTGGTGGTCATGCCCGAATCAAGGGGCGCGCCTTCCAGCGTCAAGAGCGATAGTTTCTTGCGGGCCGCGACGGCGAGCATCGGCGGCACGGGTGCGAAACGCTTTCCGCCTGGCGAAAGTCTCATGAATTCCAGCGTCCCGCGCACGGAGACCGTATCCGAGGCCCGGTCGTAAGCGTGCGTCTCCCGAACGCCGATGGGGACCTCTGCAAGGTGCTCGGCCCACCACTGGCACTGGCGCAGGATCGCTTCGGGCAGTCGCTCTTTCCAGGTCTCGGTCGGCGGCAGATCGGCGAACTGGAACTCGTGATTCGCCCGAAAGGCGCCTACGAAGGCGGGATACGGCTTTGGCTTTTCCCCAGGCACGGCCTTTGGCAGGCGCTCGCCGAGCAAGGGCAAGACCGCCACGCGCTTCACGCCTTCGCCCGGGAAAACGACGTCAAGACCCTGCGGTCCTGCCGACAGCTTTTCCGGAGGCGTGCCGAAGGCCAGCAGGACAGGGCAGTCGACGGTGATGGTTCGGTGGCCGATGTCGGCCTCGGCGCGGATTCGTGCCCCAGCGCCGTACCATGCCAGCAGCCAATTCTTCACTTGCAGCTTCCCCACGTCCTCGCGAAGGCTCGTCGAGCTTTCGGTGGCGAAGTACTTTGGCGCCGGAGCGGGTCCTGCGATCCGCTGGTCGGCCGGCACCCAGTCGGCATCGGACTTGGCAAACTTGAAAACCTTGGCGTTCTCGAAGAGGCGCAGGTGCCGACCGGTCAGCTCGAAGACGACGGCTGGAGAAAGCCGCGTGACATGGACATGGAACTTCCGCGGCTTGCCGTCCTCTTCATAGGAAAACGACGCCTGCACCGTGGCCCACGAGGAGGCCTCGCCCTGAGCCGCCAGCGCCGCGGGACCGGGCCGGACCAGCCCGATGTCGGCCCAGTCGGAACCGGCGTAGGTACACCATCCCTCCAAGCCATAACCGCCTTCCTCGAAGCAGATGTGGGCACGCCGCCCCAACCGGATGCCGTTCTTTTCCAGCCCCGCCTGCCAGCCAAGGCCGCCGGCGATCCGGAGGCCGTCGGGTTGCTTCATGAAGCGGAGCCCGGTAAATTCCTCCTCGGTGGCACTGCAATGGGTTGTGCCTTGCGCGAGGATCGCCGCTAGGAACAGTACGGTCGCGATGGTCTTGGTCATGGCCGTTTCTCCTTCAGTTCCCCGGTCCAGCACCGCAGGACGTGATTCGTGACCCGGTAGAACCGCTGGCCGGCGATGGCGATCGGATTGGCCAATGGCTGGGCATTGTACTCCATGTCCCAGTTGATGTTCGGGGTAGGAATGTCGATCTTCAGCGACTTGTTCAAATCGAACGCGCAGAAGATCCCCGCCTCGCCCTCTTCCTGCTCGGAAACGTAGAGGATGTCGCCGGCGACCGACAGCGCGTGGGCCTCGTCGTTGCTGGCCGGCTTGCACTTGGGGGTCCACATCAATTCGCGGAGTCGTCCGGTCTTCGAGTCCATGCGCGCAAAGGCCATGGTGCTGCCCCAGTCGGCAGCAATCGGGCCGGCAAAGATGGGCAGGTACCAGTTTCCCGGCCCGTCGCGGCAAACCGCGAAGGCCGGCCCGTCCACCGTTGAGACCCGCCCGCTGTGGACGGGCATGTAAACTTCCTTGCCCGTCTGCGCGTCGAGCACGTATAGCTCCTGGCGCAACTCCGGCTCGCGTCGCAGCGACTCCAGGGCCTTGTCTTGAAGCGCTGCCGGGATGGTAAGGTACTTCCCGGCGTCGGTTGCCGCCTTGATGCTCGCCTTGTCGATGCGCAGGTCCGTGTCGTCGATCGCGCTCCAAATCCGCACGACCACCTTGCCCTGGTCCACGAATGCATGGCCGTCGCGGAAGGTGAATCCATAGAGCCTGTCGGTCTTCCACAGCACGTGGCCGTCCTTGGCATCCAGGCAGACGATTTTGAGTTCTTCGTTGCCGAAGAAAACCCGGCCGTCGGCGCAGGCTGCCGTGTGCCACACGAAGCCACCCGTCTCGGTAGACCAGAGCCTTCTGCCGGTCTTGACGTCCAAGCAATAGAAGGTGCCATCCCGCGCACCCATGAAGAGTTTGCCGTCCGCGATACAGGGAGCGGTGCAGAACCCGCGGACACCGCCCTCGAACTGCCACGCCTTGGCGCCGTCCGTCGCCTTCAAGGCGTAGATCCTGCCGTCCAGACTGCCGAAGATCACCACTCCTTCGGCGCAGCCCACCGAGTTTACGATTGGCCCGGCCTTCTCCCACGCCCACACCTTTTCGCCGGTGGCCGCGTCCACGGCATAGACCCGGCCGGTCTTGGAAGGGACAAAGACCTTCCCTTCGCAGATAATCGCCTGAACGACCGGATGGATCTTGTCATGCTCCTTCACGACGAAATCATAGTCCCACGCATGCTTGAAGGGGGGCTGCGGGCCCTTTGCGGTATACCCGCTGCGCGCCGAGTCGTGCTGCAATTGGGGCCAATCCTCCCCGAAGACCAAGACGTGCTCAGACCAGAAGGCCACCATCATGACAACGAGCAATCTCAAGGTGTTTCCTCCTTTGCGTCAATAGGGGTGCTGGATTGCAGAGAGGTTACAGCGACCACCCCTTGCGGTACTCGCGCCGCAGGGCGGCGTCGGCTTCGGGGTGGTTCACGATCTTGCAGGCCAGGGGATCGAATTCCAGCGTCTGGCCAAATAGCGTGGCCACGTTGGCCAACAGGAGGAACTCGACCAAGGGGCCGGCGTAGTCGAAGTTCGACATGGTCTTTGGCCCGCCCTTGCAGGCTGCGGTGAACTCTCGCTCGTGGCTGCCCGACCTGGGCAGCGTCTGGGGCGGCCCCTGAAAGCCGGCGAACTTCTTTTCCGGCAATAGAGTGAACGAAGAGTTGTGCTCGGAGGACTTGATCATGCCCTCCGTGCCCACGACCAGGCAGCCGCCATGCTCCTTCCACTTGCGCTCACCGGCGTCGCCCCAGTCCAGGCGCCGGCCAATGTGGTCTTCCACGCGTTTTCGGCCCGCCGGGGCGCCGTAGTGGTGATTCAACTCGATCGGTGGAAGACCGCCGCGCGCGGGGATCTCGTAACGGATCGACGACCAACGGGGGAATCCGAACCGTTCCGTCTCCGACATTTCGACGTGCAGCCGGATTCTTGGCGGCGGGTTGCTCGCGGGATCGGCATACCACAAGGAATCGATCTTGAGGGCCTTGAAAGGCAGATTGGCGCTGTGGGGGCCCCAATTCCCCGCGTTGCCCGTGGCGAAGTCCCGCCAGCCGTGCCACTGGTACCACTGGGAATGAAAGGGACGCTCAGCCGCCGGGCCAAGCCACAAGTCCCAGTCGAGTCCACCGGGAGTGGGCTCACTACCTTCCGGCGGCTTGCGCGGTCCGGTGCCGCCGCCGTCCCACACGTGGATCTCCTTGATCGGACCGATCGAGCCGGCCTGGATCAACTCCACCGCCCGGCGGAACGCCTCGGTGGCCGTCCCCTGGTTGCCCATCTGCGTAACCACCCCCTGCTTCTTGGCGATCTCGCGCAAGTCGCGTGCCTCGGCCACGTCGTGCGTCAGCGGCTTCTCGCAGTAGACGTGCTTGCCGGCCCGCATGGCCGCCGCGGTGATCACGGCGTGGGTGTTGTCCGGCGTGGCCACGAAGACGGCATCGATCTGCTTGCCCATCTCCGACAGCATCTTGCGGAAGTCCTGGAACTTGGGGACGTTCGGGAACATCTTGAAGGCCGCGGCGGCCCGCTGCTGGTTCACATCGCACAGGGCCACCACGTTCTCGCCGATGCGCGGGACGGTCTCGACGAACCAGCCACCGCGCCCGGACAGCCCAACCAGCGCTACGCCGAGCTTCTCGTTCGCCGCGTAACCGTGGACGAGCCTAGCAGGGACCATGGTCAACCCGATTGCTGCGGCAGCGGATGAACCGAGAAAACGACGGCGGGAAATGTGCTGTGTCATTGGAGTACTCTTGTGTACTGAGGTGGGTGAAAGCGGTGTGTCATCCGGAAGGTATGTTGGAGACTGTTGTGGAGGCGCGGCAGGCCAGGCGCACTGCCGGCGAACTCACTTCGCGCTGGGCGTGGCGTCGCCCTTCAGGTCGCCGGCGGCAAACTGTATCCCGGCGAGCAGGTGCCGCAAGAACAACGGGTCCCAGTAGGTCGCGGCGGCGTGTCCCAACGTGGTGTAGAAGACTCGCCCCTTGCCGAACTCGCGGACCCAGGAAACGGCATAGTCCTTGTCGGGACGCTTTCCGGGATCGTTCATCTGGCTCAGGTCCAGGGTCAACAAGACGTGGAGCTTGCCCCGCGAATAGGGCTCACGCGCGATATAGACCTCATCGCTGATCCACCACGGCTTGTCGGCGAAGCAGGCGTTGATCGGATGCCGGGGGTCATCGAGCTTGATCGCCACCTTCTGGGCGATGTGACCGCCGTAGTAGCCGCCCATCATCGCGCCATATTCCCGCCAATTCCCGAGCGCGGCAGTCGCCGCATGGATGCCCACAATCCCCTTGCCACTTCGTACAAACTCCAGAATGCTCTGCTTGACGGCTTGGTCGAACTTCTTGGCTGCCGCCTGTTGCTCCTCGGGAAGTTTGGCGAGATCGGCGGGCTGGAACGGCTCAGGCTCGTGCAGGTTATTCATCAGCAGCACGTCGAACTGAGGCAGGCGGTCTCCCAGGAGCAAACGCGGATCGTCGCTTACAATAACCGTAAAGGCGCCCGTCTTTTTGCCAAGGACTTCCACGGCCTTTTCTGCATAGGGGTTTGGTTCGTGCGTCCACACGTGGCCCCACACGAGCACCTTGCGCGGCTTGGCGGGCTTGGCCGGGGCCGCTTCAGGAGCGGCCGCTTCGATTCTCCGGATTTGGTCCTCGCTGGGCAGGCTCACCTTGTGGGCCTTGAGGTTCTTCGCGCGGACTTCCGGCGACGTGGGAGCCGGCCCGCGCTTCACCGGCCGCTCCGGCCGCGGCGCGGTCGGTGCTTCCAGGTCGCCGGCGGCAAACTGGATACCATCGAGATAGAAGGGGATGTTGTAGCCCGTGTGGGGATCGTTGGGCATGAGATGTTCCGGGGTGACCCAGATCAGCACGCGGCGCGGCTTCTTGGGCTCCACACGGGGTTTGGCGGGCGCCGCGGCCTCGATCGCCTTGGCTTGATCCTTGGGAACTTCTTGCACCGCCATTGCCGAACAACATGCCAGAACCACTGCTGCACAGAACGCCGTCAATCGGACACTACGAATTACCATTGTGAGTCTCCCTATAAAGTCCAGACTTGCCGATAGTCAGAACCGAGGGCCTTGCCGGCCTCGGGGTTGTTGAGGGTCTTTCCCGCCAGCGGGTCATACTCCAGTACTCCCTCGAATTGCGTGGCCACGTTGCCGAGCATGTTGAAACGGCAACTTGGCCTACAGCGACCAGCCCGCACGGTAGGGACGCCGCAACAACGCGTCGGCTTCCGCGTTGTTAACGATCTTGCCCTCCAGCGGATCGTACTCCAACTCCTCGTTACACAGCGTGGCCACGTTGGCCAGCAGCATCATCTCCATGTAGGGGCCGGCGAGGCTGAAGTTCGACATGGCCGTCGCCTTCTCGCCCTTGGCGACCCGCAACCAGTCGCGTTCCGGCCCTTGACAGCCGATCAGCTTCTTCGGGTTGTTTTTATCGACGCCCTGGAACTGGGCCGCCGGCAGAAGCTCGGTCGTTGCGCTGTGCCCCCCTCCGAGCAACATCCCCTTGCTGCCCACGATCAGCGAGCCGGCGAATTCTTTCCACTTCTTTTCACCCACGTCGCCCCAGTCCAACTGCCTGCCCACGTGCGCCTCGATCTTCTTGCGAGAAGGCGACGTCAGCCCGCCGCCGTTGACCCAGTGGATCGTCACCGGCGGCATGTCGGCCCGCGCCGGGATCTTGAAGTGGACCACCTCCCACGCGGGATAGGAAAGCTTGTTGATGCCGGAGAATTCGGCTTGCACTTTGATCCGCGGTTTCGCCTCGGCCTTGGCGTTCCATAGGTCCACCACCTTCAGCGCGAAGAACGCGAGGTAGCCGCTGTGCGAACCCCACATTCCCAACTGCCCCGTGCCGAACTCCCGCCACCCGCTCCAATCTAGCCACCTGGGATGGAACGGCCGGCCCTTGACGGGGCCGAGCCAGAGGTCCCACTTCAGATAAGGCGGCACCGGCGGCGTCTCCTTGGGGGGCTCTTTGGCGTCCGGACCCCCGCCGGAATTCCAGACGTAGGCTTCCTTGATTTCGCCCAACGCCCCTTCTTGGACCAGTTCCACGCCGCGCAGGAACGGAGGGCACGAGGAGCCTTGGTTACCCATCTGCGAGGAGACCTTCATCTTCTCCGCCGTCAGCCGCATCACCCGGGCCTCGTAGGGGCAGGCCGCCATCGGCTTCTCGACGTAGACGTGCTTTCCCGCGTTCATGGCCGTCACCGCGGCGATGGCATGGGTATGGTCGGGCGTGGCCACCACGGCCGCGTCGATGCCGGCCCCCATCTCGTCGAACATCCGCCGGAAGTCGTGGAACTTCTTGGCTGCGGGCACCGACTGGTAGGCTTTGGCCGCACGCTCGTCGTTGACGTCGCACATAGCGACGACGTTGCCGGCCTGCATGAAGCCGCCGAGCAATTCGCGGCCGCGCCCGCCCACGCCGATCATCGCGATGTTCAGCTTGGTGTTGGCCGGCGCGCCCCAGACCGAGGCACTGTTGCGGAGAATCGTCAGCCCCGCTGCGCCGGTTGCTGCGCAGCCGAGAAACTTGCGGCGATGGATTCGTATGCTCATAATCGTATTCTTCTTCTTTCGGGTATAGTGGGTTGATGGACTGTCGAAACGTCGCATCTGGCTTCACCTTCTCTTGCGGGCTTGCTTCAACTGGCCCTTGGCGCTCCCTCGAGGACTCCTCGCCGAATGCTTGTGCGACGCAGGTTGGCCGTCGCCTTCGTGGGCCGTTTGGGTGCTGAGGTAGTCCACTAGTTCTATCGAGTGCGACCTCAGCAGCGCCGCCGCGCGGTCCGCGTCGCCGCAGTCCAAGGCGGCGATGATCGTCTCGTGCTCCCGGGCGATGGCCACGGGGTCTACCTTCGTGAGGTAGTCCATCGTGAACCGGGTCCGCACCTCGAAGGCCAGGGAGTCCCAGACTCGCAGTAGCACCTGGTTGTCCGAGGCCTCCACAATCGCCCGGTGAAACACCTGGTTGTGATGTTGGAAACTGGCGAAGTCGCGTTTCTTGGCGGCCTCGATGATTCGCTTCGCAACCTGCCGCAGCCGGTGGCATTTCCCGCGAAGCCGCGGCGCGGCCGAGGCGATGGCCAGCGGCTCTAACACGGAACGGACCTGGAATGCCTGGATCGTCTCCGGGAGACTCACTTGGCGAACCCAGGCGCCCCGGTGCGGCGCGAATTGGAGGACGCTCATGGCGACCAGTTCCCGGATGGCCTCGCGGACGGGAATGGAACTCACGCTCATTTCCGAGGCGACCTCGGCTTCCACCACGCGGTCTCCGGGCTGCAACTGGCCGCGGGCGATGCGATCCAGAAGGCGCTCTCGGATTTGTTGTGAAATCGATACACGTTGGATAGTCATGTCTTCCTCTTGGTTATGCGTTATAAACTCCAACCCTTGCGGTACTCTGGGTGCGCCACCGCGTCGGCTTCCACGTGGTTGACGATCCTGCCTTCCAGCGGGTCGTATTCCAGCTCCTCTTGGAACTGGGTCGCCACGTTGCCCAGCATCAGCAGCTCGATGAAAGGGCCCGTATTGCTGAAGTTCGACAATGTCGGCACGCCGCCGCGCGCCGCTTGCAGCCAATCCCGCTCGTGGCCTTGCGATGCGGGAAACTTTGTAGCTGGATTGGGTTCTCCAACGAACTTGTCTTCGGGATAGAGAAAGATGCCGCCGTTGTGCTCATTGGCACGGAGCATGCCCTTGGACCCCACGATCAGCGCACCGCCGTGTTCCTTCCATCTCTTCTCTCCCGCGTCGCCCCAGTCGAGTTGGCGGCCGATATAGCTCTCGACCTTCTTGCGGGTTTCCTTGTGGCCGCCGAACCAGGTGAAGGTGATGGGTGGCAGGTTCTCTCTCGCGGGGATCTTGAAGTTGACGAGTTCCCATCGCGGAAACGACAGCTTGTTGACCTCCGACACCTGGGCTTGAACGCGGATCCGCGGCTTGCTTTGCGCTTCGGCGTGCCAGCACGACAGAGCCTTGATGGCGGTGAACGCCAGGTAGGCGCTGTGCGAGGCCCACCAACCCAACATCGCCGTGCCGAAGTCGCGCCAGTTGTTAATGTGCAGCCATTCCGCATGAAAGTTGCGGAAGTCGACCGGGCCGAGCCACAGGTCCCAGTTGAGGTACGGGGGGATTGGTTGCGTCACCAACGGCCGGGCCGTGCGGTTCGAGCCCCCGCCCGCGTTCCACACGTAGATCTCCTTGATGTCCCCCAGAGCCCCTTCCTGGATGAGTTCCACGCCACGCCGGAACTGTCCGCTGGAAGAACCTTGGTTGCCCATCTGCGTCGCGACCTTCTGTTTTTCCGCCGTCTGGCGCATCGCGCGGGCTTCGTGGACCGTGCGTGACAACGGCTTTTCCGTGAAGACGTGCTTCCCGGCCTTCATGGCGGTGACCGACGCGATGGCGTGCGTGTGATCGGGAGTGGCCACCACCACCGCATCGATCTGTTTGCCCATCTTGTCGAGCATGACGCGGAAGTCCTCGAACTTGGGCACTTTCGGATGGGCTTTGTACGCGTTGGTCGCCTTGCTCTGGTTCACGTCGCACATCGCCGCCACGTTTTCCAGCTTGGGGATTTCTTCGACGAACCATGCGCCACGGCCGCCCACGCCGATGAGTGCGACGTTGAGTTTGTCGTTGGCCACATACGCGCGCACGGAAAGAGGGGACTTCAGGAGGAGGACGCTGGCGGCGGACGTTGCCATGCCTTGGAGAACGCGACGACGGGTAATCTTGGCATTCATGATTTTCTTTTCACGGTGAGAGGTTGGGCAGTCAAACGTTACAGGTGTCACTTTGCGCTCGGCGTGGTATCAGCGGCCAGGTCGCCGGTGGCGAACTGGATGCCGGCCAACAGGTATCGCAAAAAGAGCGGGCTGGAGTAGGGTGCTCTCTGGACGCCCTCCGAAAAGTAGAAGACTCGGCCTTTCCTGTAGGGCTTGATCCAACTGATCGGGTACTCCTTGCGCCCCGTGGATTCTTCCAGGTTCTTGACGCTGGGTTTCAGCCAGGCCGATTTGGGATCTTCTGTCGGCTCCGGCGTCTGCGTGAGGTCGAGGGTCAAAAGAACGCGGACTTTTTGCCGCGAATAGGGCGGGCCGGGAATGTATGCGTTGTCCATGACCCGGTAGTCCTGCCCCACGAGGCAGGCCGTGAGCGGGTGGGCGGGGTCCGCGACCTTGATCGCCAGTCTCGCCGTGTAGTGCCCCGCGTAGAAGGCGCCCATCAACTCGCCCCACTCTTTCCAGTCTTGGTGGGCCGCAATGGCGCCTTCAATGGCGGCGATGCCCTTCCCGTCCTCCCCGACGAACTTCAGGATGCTCTGCTTAATCTTCTGGTCGAGTTCCTGGGCCGCGGCCTGTTCTTCCTTGGGCATGTCGTTGAGCCAGGGCGGCAGGAACGGGCAGCGATCGTGCAGGCTGTTGAAGAAGATCGCGTCGAAGTCCTTGAGCTTCTCCGGCAGGAGCACCTGCGGATCGTCCGTGGCCAGGACCTCGAAGGCGCCCGTCTTCCGGCCCAGAATTTTGACCGCCTCTTCGGCAAAGGAGTTTGCCATGTGGGTCCAGTGGCGGCCCCAGCAGAGGAGTTTTCTGGGTTTGAGCGGCGCGACGAGCGGCTTGTCCGGCGCGAGTTTTTCCATTTCCTTCGAGTCCTGCGGCGAAACCCGGAAGACGAAGGTCTTTTTCAACATCGCCTCGCGCTGCTCGGGCGGGGTCGGTCCCGGCCAAGGCCAGGTCGGCAAAGGCGCCTTCGCCTCCGCGGCCGACAACTCGGTTGCCGCCATCACGATCGCAACACGCAAGAGACTCCTTGCGATTTCCATGAGGATCTCCTTCAATGCCCTACAAAGACCAGCCTTCGCGGTACGGCCGGCGCAACAGCGCGTCGGCTTCCGCATTGTTCACGATCTTGCCCTCCAGCGGGTCGTACTCCAACTCCTCGGCAAACTGCGTAGCCACGTTGCCCAGCAACATGAACTCCGTGTAGGGACCGGCCATGCTGAAGGGCGACATAAGTTGCACTTCTTCGCCCTTGACGGCCCTGAGCCATTCCGGCTCGGGCATGCCGGGCGACTCGGTCAGGCGTTGTGGCTTCAGGCTGGTTCCTTGGAACCGATCCGCAGGCAGGACTTCCAACTCCGCATTGCTGTTCTTGGCATAGATCCGGCCCTTGGCGCCCACCAGGAGCCCTCCCTCGTAATCCTTCCACTTCTTGTCGCCCGCATCGCCCCAGTCCAACCGCCGCTCCAATCGCTCTTCGATCTTCTGTCGCCAGGCCGAGGCGCCTCCGCCATTGACCCAGTGGATGGTGACCGGCGGCAGGCTGCCGCGGGCCGGGACCTGGAAATGCACGACCTCCCAGCGAGGGAACGACAGCCGGTTGATACCGGAAGACTCCGCCGAGACCTTGATTCGCGGTCTGGCCGACGCCTCGACGTGCCACAGATCGACAATCTTCAGGGCGTAGAAGTTCATATAGCCGCTGTGAGAACCGCGGTTGCCGTTCAGCCCCGTCCCGAACTCCCGCCAGGCGTTCCAGTTCAGCCATTTCGGACTGAAGGGACGGTTCTTGTTGGGGCCCAGCCAGAGGTCCCATTTCAGATAGGCCGGGACCGGTTGGGTTTCCTTGGGGGGCTCTTTCACGTCGGGGCCGCCGCCCTCGCACCACACATATGCCTCCTTGATCTCACCGATCGTGCCATCTTCGATGAGTTCTACGCCGCGCCGGAACGCGGCACTGGCGGAGCCTTGGTTTCCCATGCGCGTGGCAAGTTTGCACTTGGCCGCCACCTCGCGCACCACGCGGGCCTCGTGGACACAGCCCGTTAGCGGTTTTTCGCAGAAGACCGGTTTGCCGGCCTTCAGCACGGCCACGGTGATGACGGCGTGCAGATGGTCCGGAGTCGCCACCATGACGCCGTCGATCTGCTTGTGCATCTCGTCGAGCAACTTGCGAAAGTCATGGAACTTGGGCACGTTCGGCATTGCCCGGTAGGCCGCTTGGGCCTTGCTGTCGTTAACGTCACACAGGGCGACGACGTTGGCCTGCTTCGGCATCACATCGGCGTACCACTTCCCGCGCCCGCCAACGCCGATGAGCGCGACGTTGACCTTTTCATTTGCCGTGTATGCCCGCGCGGACCGGCTCCCGGAGAGGAGCACAAGGCCCGTGCCTCCAAGGGCCGCGCTATGCAGGAAGTCGCGTCGAGTCTGTCGTGGCATGATCATTTCCTCCTTCTTGGGTCATCGTGTTACAGGCTCTTTCCCGTACACTTCCACTTCAGTGCAATGGTTCAGGTCGCTCTCTGTGTTGCCGTTGCTCCAGAGCCGCACGTAGCGCGCTTGCACGCCCCGGGTGTCGATCAAGAGTCCCTCGTGGTTGTCGATGTACTCCTTGTCCCGGCCGATGCCGAAGCCCGACGAGTTGTCGAAATCGTTGTTGTAGACCGTGCGGACGCCTTGGGCGAACTTCGGATCATCGGACAGTTGCACGACCACATCGTGGTAGATGCGGGCCTGGGCATGATAGTGCCAGACCACGATGGCAAAGATCTGGTACGACTTTTCGAGATCGACCTGAAAGTACTGCTTGCCGGGGCCGATCTCCACGTAGCTCCCCTCGACACCGTCCTTGTCGCCGTCGGTGACCTGGCTCAGTTCACCAAGCGTGGGCGAGGTGTCGCTCGCCGTGACCGGCTTGTGAAGGGCGACATTGGTGACACCCGCGGGAACGATGAGATCCGGGCGTTTGCCGAAACGGAGCTTATCGAGGTTGGGGCTCTTGAGGTTGATGGGCGTGCCCATGAACTGGGGTTTGGGGAGTCGCAGCACCAGCGGCACTTTGTCCGGCGCAGGCTCCCCGGCCATGCATGTCACGGCCAAGAAGATGAGGACGCCGGCTACTGATCGGCAGCCTGTCGTTCGGTTCGCCGCAAGCTCACGGGATGCGTTTCGGAGCCAGTTCTGGACTTGGCGGGCAGTCCAATGGCGGTGGACGATCATGTCATGTCTTTCTCTTCCTGCCAGCGGTGAATTACATACTCGTGAACGTTACTTCATGTTTGATGGGCCGACAGATTACTTTCATTTGGTACTGAGGCTTACGACGATGGATCGGGCAAATGCCGGCAGACGCACTGCGCCGCCCTCGATCGTCGCTTCAGTCCAGAGTCTCTTCCACGGATCGTAGGCGCGGGCCCTGCGCGGAGCCGGCGGCACGATATCGTTCAGTGGCAACGCGACATCCTTCAGCTCCTCGGGGAGGCGGCCCTGTTGTAGTTCCGTCTGCCAGGTGTTCTCCACGTCCCGGCACCAAAGAAGCGTGGTCCGCTTGCCCCTGAGCACGTACACGCGTAGGCGCGGGTGAAGGATCATTAGGGGCTCAAAACGTTCGGCCGGCGGGTCGATTCCTCGCACGGCATCGGCAAACGCGCGGAACTGGTGCCAAAGGTTGTTCTTGTCGACATACTCCACCCAGTGCCAGGACTGGCCCGCGCCGGCCGCGCCTGCAAAGAACGGCGCGAAGATCACGTCGTGCAAGATGATGCCAGCCTTGTCCTTCGCGTAGAACCGAAACGGGCCGGTGTGCTGCGGCTCGACCGCGCCGCCTTCGGCCAGGATCACTGGCCTGCCGGGCTTTGTGGCCATCAGTTCGCGGACGGCGTCGGCAGCCAGCATGTCGACTGGTCCGTGGCAGAACTTAAGGCCCGCGCCCAGATCAAGATAGCGGTGTACTTGCGCCACGTCGTTGTTGGGCATGTGGCACAGGCGTTTGTAAGGGCCGAAGGCCCACTCGCTATCGAAGCTGCCCAGGCTCTGGAGGGTCATATTCTTGGGGAACAGCCGCTTCAGCTCGGGCAGCATGGCCTCGCTCCAGGCCAGATAGTCGCCGCCGCGCACCGCGTTGATTTCGTTCCATAACTCCCACGCATAGATGACCGGTTGGTCGCCGTATCGCCTCTGGAGCCAGGCCAGCTTCTCCTGGAACTGCGATCGACTCTTGTCGTTGGCAAGCCAGTCCGGCATGTCCTTGGCCGTGCCGCCTCGGGAAACGTGGTGAAGTGGCTTCGATGCCCAACTCTGACGGACGTCGCCGGGGTCGATCTCGCGGAAATGTTCGATGGTCATTTTCACCCGGATGCCGTGCCGCCTGGCCAGTTCCAGGAGCGCGTCGATGCGTTTGGCCCGCTCCTCGTCAAAGACGCCGGCCTTCTGGTGCTCCAGGTCCCAGAAGATCGAACTCAGCCAGATGCGGATGTAGTTCCCCTCGTTGTCCGCAAGGGCTTTCATCCAGCGGTCCATCTGTGCCAGCCCTTCCTCGATCGAAACATCACCCCAGGGATGGATCACGTTCAGTCCGTTGGGGATGTACGGCGTGCCGTCGGAGAGTTCCAGATAGCGCGAATCGCGCGGGCTGACCCGCACGTACTGTGTCATCGCGTCTTTCTGGGGTTGCGGCGCGCGCGAAGAGTCCGCGGCCACCGCCAATCCGACGGCGATGCCGGCCACGCCGAACACGATCGAAGAAACCAACCAGCGCACTCGCATGGTCTTCCACATCACCATCGCCTCCGTTTGTGACACACTTTGATCCTACTTGCTGTCGGCAGCCCCAAGGCTCGCGTCCTTGGCACGCCCGGTGCAAAATCGCCTGCCGATCCGGTTTTCGGGCCCCGGGGCTTGGCGGACCCATCGAACTCATATATGATATAGCGACAGTCGCGGGTGTCAAGGTTCCGTATGCACGATGTGACCGCGGGTATCATGGTGTCCGGCCAACACGAGTGGTTTTCCTGTTAAATGGGGGTCAGCCGATGTCCTTTCGAGCACCACTACCTGCCGTTCTCGCACTGACGACGAGTGTCCTACTTTGGCCCTGCCTTACGGTCTGCGCTGGGCAGCAGTTTTGGGCCCTCGATCCGCTGATCAAGGTTCTTGACGGCGATCGGCCCGACGGGAGTGCCGAGAAGATCGTCCGCATTTCCGCAGCACGCGGGGAGGCCGAGGCCGGGCAAGTGGCCTTTCGATCCGACAAACCGGTGTCGCTCTTGAAGGTGTCCGCCGGCTCGCTGCGCCATGTCCAAGGTGCGCAGGCGCTGACCGATGTCCGCGTGGCGCTGCTGAACTACCACCTGCTCCGCAGCGCCACGCATCCCGTCGTGGCAAAAGAGCTTTGCGCCAAGCCGCCGATCCTTCTGCCGGACGCGTTTTCTCTGCAATCCACCATGGCGTTGGCAGCCAACCTCACGCGATCGGCGTGGATCTCAGTGCGCGTCCCGGCTGATGCCGCGTCGGGCCTCTATCGCGGCCAGGTCACGCTGGAAGCGGATGGGGCTACGTCGCGACTGCCGGTCGAGGTGACCGTCTCCAAGGCCGTGGTGCCGCAGCGGCGGGGCCTCAAGCTCTTCACGTGGCTTTTCTACGACGCTGCGCCAGGCTGGGGCCAGTTGCCCCACAAGCTTGGCGGCCAACCGTGGGACGAGCGCGATTGGGCCACGCTGCAGGCCATCGCCCGAAACATGGTCGAGCACCGGCAAAATGTCTTCACCGTGCCGGTCATCCACAACGTGCTGTCTGGCCCCGACGTGTTCGCCGTGCGGACGCTCAAGCAGGGCGACAGCTACCGCTTCGACTTCTCGATCTTCGACCGCTGCGTCGAGACCTTCTTGAAAGAAGACCCGGAGGCGACGATCGTCGGCGGGTACTTGGCCCTGTTCGGGGCTACAGGCCGGCCGCTGGACGGGCGAGGAAACTTTGCCATGCGCTCGCCGCAAGTTCTGGTCTTCGATTTCAGCACCGGGCAAAAGGTCTCAACCCTGGAATCGGTCGACGTGGACACCGCGTCGTACCAGGGTTTTCTGAAGGCCCTTCTGCCGGCGCTGCAAGAGCACCTGGAAACCAAAGGCTGGACCAGGCAGTTCTACATTTCGCTGAACGACGAGACGTTCCCGCAGTTGGTCCGCTCGCGACTCGGGTTGGCCGAGGAAATGCACAAGCTGGCCCCCAAGCTCCGCGTGCTGGACGCGAACCGGAACACCGACCAGGCTGGGAGCATCGACGTCTGGTTCCCGCTGCCCAACCAGTTTGAAGCCCATCGCGAGTTCTATGCGGCGCGACAGCGGGCCGGCGACGAGGTAGGGTTCTACACGTGCGTCACGCCCGGCGGGTACAACATGAACCGGTTCGTCAGCTACCCGCTTCTGAAGACGCG
Source organism: Thermoguttaceae bacterium (assembly GCA_049515555.1). Classification (GTDB taxonomy): domain Bacteria; phylum Planctomycetota; class Planctomycetia; order Pirellulales; family Thermoguttaceae; genus JBEKTY01. Next base: position 13,136 of record JBEKTY010000023.1, on the reverse strand, counting down.
GCTTCTGCACTGGTACAACTTCAAGTTCGGCCTGACGGGTTTCCTGCACTGGGGCTATAACGCCCAACTCCCGCCCGCCGACGCGCCCGAGGTGATTATGGACGGCGACGCGAACCTGGTGTACAAGGACGCCGCGGGCTACCCGGTGCCCTCGATTCGTCAGGAGGCGATGCGCGACGGGATCGAGGACTACGAACTCCTGAAAGTGGCTGAGGGGAAGGATGCGGCCCTGGCCCGGCGTCTGTGCGATCACCTGGTGACCGACTGCCGTCGCTGCACTCGCAGTATCGCCGAGTTCCGCTACGCCCGGGAGCTGCTCCTGGAGTTGGCAGGCTGCGAACAGCCGTCGGCCGAGCTTCGCCGCCGGATCGAGGCGCTGCCGACCGAACACGAGTGGCTGCTGAAGCCCCTCGCACCAACGGCGCCCTCGACGGACGGCTGGCGTCTGGTCTTCAGCGACGACTTTGAGCGCGGGGAACTCGGCCCTGACTGGGTGGTGGAGAAGCATACTCAGTGGGCGATCCGGAAAGGGCGACTGACGCTCGTGAAGGGCGACGGGGCGGTCCTTTTCGCGCGGCCGCTGCGCCACGCGCAGCGCATCGAGTTCGACGGCTGGGCGGAAACCGACCATCCCTGCGACCTTTCGGGCATTCTCTGCGCCGATCCCGCCAAGCGGGCCGCCTACGAAAGCGGCTACTCGTTCAACTTCGGCACCGAAATGAACGCCTTCTCGAAGCTGTTGATCAACTTCGTGGAGTACCTGGTGTTGCCCAACAAGATCACCCCGGGCAAACGACACCATGTGATTTGCCAGCGCGATGGCGACCGGTTGGGCCTGTGGGTCGACGGGCAATGCGTGTTCCACTGTCTCCATCGCGACCGCCTCGACGGTCCCCAGGAGACCCGGGCGGGCCTCTACACCTACGGCGGGAACCAGTTATTCGATAACGTGCGGATTTACGAGAAGTAATGGAGAAAACCATGGGTAGAAACCGGTGGATCTTGCTGGCCGCGACCACAGTGGCATTCTGTCTGTCGGTGGGCGCAGGTCGGGCCGAGGACTGGCCGCAGTTGCAGAACGGCCCGGCGCGATTGGGCTACTCGCCGGAAAGGATCGACGTGCCCCTGAAGCGCGCCTGGGTGGTGGGCCTGTCGCCCGAGCGCCTGTTCCCACAGACCCAGCCCGTCGTCGCCGGCGGACGCGTGTTGCTGGGCACGGAAATGGGCAAGTTCCACGCCTTTGAGGCAACGACCGGCAAGCGCCTGTGGTCCTTCCAGGCCGGCGGCCCCATCCTGCACACGGCGGGCGTGGAACGCGGCAAGGTCTTTTTCGGGTGCCTGGACGGCTCGGTCTACGCGCTGGATGCGAGCGACGGGAGCCTGGCCTGGAAGTTCGAGAGCGGCCTGCGCACCGGATTCTCGACCGCCGTGCTCCTGGCCGAAGGGAAGGTGTTCATCGCGAACCGCGGGGGCGTGTACTACGCGCTCGGACAAGGCGACGGCAAAGTGGTTTGGCAGCGCGACCTGGGCGTGCCGGTCCTCATGTCCTCGGCTTACGTCGACGGCACGCTGTTCTTCGGCGCCATGGACATGCGCGTCTATGCCTTGGATGCGAAATCCGGCGAACTTGTCTGGAAGAGCGACACGCTCTATGGAGCCGCCTTCAAGGATTACTGGCCCGTGGTCTACAGGGACTATGTGCTCGTCTGTCCGGCCAAAGTCTCCGGGGCGAACACGGGGCCGGCCATCGAATGGTCCCACGGGCCGCTGCCGACATCCGAGCTTGAAAAGCAGGAGAAGATGCTTGCGGCCTTCGAGAAGGACCCCGAGTCGAAGAACCTCTACGTGCTCGACAAGAAGACCGGTCGGGAGGCATTTGTGGTGCCGCACTGGGTCACCTGCACCATGAACGGGGCCACCACGCCGCCGTGCGTTGACGGCGATGGACTGCTCATAATCCCCGTCACGCTGCACGACTGGCGAGGCGGCTGGGGCCGGCTGGACCTTCAGAAGCGGCGGCTGGTCGAAGTGCTCTGCGAGGACAAGGTCAACCAGCAGGGCTACAAGGCCGGCACGGGCAATGGCGACGAGAACATGAACGCCAGCGCCGCATGCCGGGTATTCTTCAACTGGCACACCGAGGAAGGCAACGCCCAGTACAGCGGCACCTGGCACCTGGACCGTCGCGAGTGGGTGCAGCTCGCACCGCTGCACGTGGATCAGTTCTTTACCAGCAACACGCAAGGCGGTGGCGGCAACCCGCCGGCCATCGCCGACGGGATGATCTTTCATACGAGTTGGAACAGTCTGAACGCCCGCATCGCCAGCCAAGCCAAGTGAAGGAGGCACTCTCATGAAGTACACGATCTTGATCGCCACTCTGCTGATGACCTGCGGCGTTCCAGCGGCGGAAGCCGCTTCGCTGAAGTTCGAGATCGCCGACCAGATCCACTGGCGGGGCGATCAGGCCGGCGACGTGGCTGCATCGGTCGAGGAGACCTACTCCTACGACGAAGCGACGGATACGGTGACCATCGCCGCGAAGTTCGACAAGAAGGGCTTTGCGCCCGTGGCACCCATGTTGGCGCTTGCGGCCAGATATGGCTTTCCCGCCCAGGTTGTGCCGAAGCCCGTGGACACGGGAAAGCATAGCGCGCTGGGACCGTTGGTGGGCGTCGAAGGCACGGACCAGTACACCGTGACGATCAGGGGCCTGGGAAAGTACGTGATTCCGCGAGCGGTGATCGGTCCAGGAAGGGTGCTCAGCCGGTTGCAGGACGAGCTGGATCGCGAAGTGGCCAAGATCGTCCGCGCCGGGCACTTGGCGCCGTGGTTCTTCCTCGTGAACGTGCCCGGCAGCGGCGCGGACGATCGGGGCGACGTGTACTGGCACAACCCGGCCGAGCCCCTGTATCTGCTCGCCGAAGTGGCCCCACTGTTGTCAACGGAAAGCCGGAAGGCCCTCATAGAATATGTCCGGGCGGAGCGCGAGGCTTTCCCGCCGGAGCGACAACGCAGCGTGCCCTTTGCCGAGGGCGCCCGGCGCGAGTTCTGCGAGCCCGCCAAGGCGTTGCTGAAGAAATGGGAGGAGAAGAACTTCGGGTACTTCACCAAGTCGCCGCCGGACATCTGGGGCTTGTACGGCCTGGCCCGATACTACGAGCTGATCGGCGACAAGCCCACCAGCGAAGTGATGGCCTGCTGCCGTGAGATCGTCGCCAGGAGTATGGAACACCGCGACTGGGCCACGCTCTACTGGCGGCGCGGCCACACGCCCGCCTTCAACGCGGTCCACGGGGTGAATCAACTATTCGCGGGCCTCATTGGGTACATCCGGTTGGCACGGCTGGCGGGCGACAAGGAGGCCGAGAACCTGGGTTGGGGCCTTTTCGCCCGGATCGCGGCCCTCCGCTTTGCAATGGGGAAGTACACGCAGTACATGCACGATTCCCATCTCTTCAACGTGTACTACGACCCCGTCTCCAGCCGGCGGTTCAAGGGCGCGACGCCCCAGGATCTGATCATCAAAGTCGAGACCGACCCGGCCCGCTACACGCTGCCCGACGACCCGGCCTCGTGGGTGAAACGCCATGCGGGCGACTGGCTCGGCGAATTGGTTACCTGGAACTGGTCGCGTCCGAGCGACGACGTGCGCCAGGTCCATCGCCTGGATGAGAAGGGCGTGGACGTTTGGGAGTGGTGCGGCACCGATTGCTACGGCACAGGCCAGAAGCGGGACGTCAGCGAAGAAAAGGACTACTGGTACATGCGCCTGGGCCCCTACCTGTTGCCGTTCCGCGACATGGTGCCGGAGCTTGGGCGATTCATGGCTGACCATCTGAAGGCCGAATCGGAGGCCTTCTGTCGTCGCGTGGTCGAGAACCAGCCGCACTGGTACGTTACCTACGCCGAGGCGATCCTCAGCGGCGAGATCGGTTTCAACATGCCGAGCGACGCCTACGGCCAGTTTCTGGCGCGCGCGTGGATCCTTGCTGAACGGCCAGAACAGCTTGAGCGGTACATCGACGTGCCCTGGCTCAGAGTCGGCGACCTCTACTATCTCCACAAGCTCGCAGAGACGGCAAAGGCGTATCGGGCCGGCCAGACGGCAGAAGGAGCCAGACGATGACAAGGATCTTATCGACAGGAGGAAGGTGCAAAGATGCGTTGGCCTCAGTGGCGGTGCTCTGCGCGTTGGCGGGGCTGACGAGAGACGAGATCGCCGCGGCCGAGCGCCCGCCCACCTCAGGTGTGTCGACGGAATCGCGCGCGGCCGGCGGCGGGCCTCATGCCCCGCCAGCCGGTTCGTGGCCGCAGCAGGGCGGATGTCCGCAACACGCCAACTTCACGCATGATTCGCCGGCTCCGCCGTACTCGGTCGCCTGGATCGCCGACTTGGCGCCGGAGATGATCTATGCCGCGCAGCCCGTGGTGGCCGACAGACGCGTCTACCATTCAACACTCCAGGGGAGCGTTTACGCCCTGGACCTCAACACCGGTGAGCGGCTGTGGCACTTCAAGACGGGCGACTGCATGTGGGGCGGGGCGGCCGCGGGCACGGCGCCCTACGGCGGGACCGGAAAGGTCTTCGTCGCTTCCTGGGAGGGCTTGGTCTTTGGCCTGGACGCGAAGACCGGCGAGAAACTGTGGCAGTTCGACGCCGAGGAGAACATCTCGGCTTCGCCGTGCGTGGCCGACGACTCGGTGTTCATCGGCACCCGGCAGGGAACCATGCTGGCGCTGAGCACGGGCGGCCAACTGCAGTGGAAGCAGAAGCTCTCCTGGAACCTGTACACCTCGGCCGCGTGGAACAATGGCCGCGTCTATGCGGTGACGGAGGACATGGTCGCCCACGCGATGGATGCTAGGACCGGCGCTCTGATCTGGAAGAGCGCGCAACTCGCCGGCCTGGCAATCCGCGATTTCTATCCTGTGGCGCATGGTGGGTGGGTGCTGGTGACCACGGAGCCGGCCGTTGCGGCAGGAAAGAAACAGACGCTTCCCAAGGAAGCGATCGGCCGACCCGTGCATAACGGCGAGCGCCCGACGTCGCTGGTCCAGGCGGAGGCTGCGCTATTGGAGGAATTGAAGGACCATCCGGCGATGCAGACGCTCTTCCTGCTCAACGAAAGCGACGGCAAGCAGCCCTTCGTTCCGCTGAACTTCTATGGAGGCGCGGGGCTGGAACAGGTCAACCAGCCGCTTACGTTCGACAGGGAAGGCCGGCTGGTGAGGCCCTGCGAGATGGCCGGGGGCATGAAGGTCGCCCGGATCGACCTGGTCAAGAATCAGGTCTGGGACATCATGGATGAGTTCCAGCCGTCGGCCACCGACAACTCGGAGATTCTGTCTGTGGGTGGCACAAGGGTCTTTTCCAAGAACTACATTCGCGGTGGACACGGCCAGTGGGCGGGATTCGTCTTCGACTACACGCATCGGGAGATGTCGCAATTGCCTCACAGACAGGTGCCGGCGAAGCGAGTGTCGGTCGTTCCGTTGGCCTGGGCCCCGTCCTGCCCCTTGTCGGAAAGGCGCATGGGCTACGCCGGCGAGATGTGGGGCATCCAAGGCGTATCACCGACGGTGATCGCCGGCAATCGCTTCTACTGGGTCAAACAGGCGCAGCAGATCATTGCTGTTGAAGGGAGATGAACGATGTCCTGCGGAATAAGGCGGACCTTCGCAGCGATTGGGGTCGGCGCGGCGGTACTGGTGATGGCGGCCGTACCCTTCGCGGCGCGGGCCGGCGAGCGAGAATCGACACCGACGTCATGCGCGATGCCGGATGGCTCGGGGCTCGGCATGTGCCTGGAAAAGGACGAGAAGCCGGGATCGCCACTTCGCTTGGCATTGCGCGGCGGAAAGAGGTTGGGCGCCTATTGGCGGATCGAGCACTACCAGAGAATTGTGTTGGGCGAGATGCGCGGCCGCGTCGCGTCCGTAGGAGTTGCTCATGGAGTCCCAGACTGGGCGCAGCGGTCCTACCGCGTGGGGTGCGTCAAACTCAACGTGAACCGCCTTAGCCCGGCGATGTTGTTCGAACTCGAAGATGCCGACACCCTGACACTTTTTGCCGGCGCTAAGACGCCTTTCCTGATGGACACGAAATGGACTCCGCCGCCAGAATATGCCAAGATGGTCGGGCCTCCACGGGCCCCACGGAACTATGCTTTGAGTGACGGAAATACGGTGCGCCTGGGCACGTTGACTAGCCAAGGGCAACCGGTCTCCTTGGGCCCGGCGGAGAAAGGCTGGCTGCTGCTCTGGTATGGGGCCGACGCTTGGTTTCTCACCGGCGCGACCGTCAGCCAACCCTTGACAGGCGATCGCGTCAACATTGCGGCGGGCGACGCGCCGATGTTGATGGTCTTTTCTCGGACCCCGACGGTGCGACTGACCGGCGACGAAGGCATGGGACCCGAAGGCTCGCTGGTCCTCACTTTCCCTAAACCGGGCGCAAAGATGGTCCTGCTGCCGCTCCTCGGCCATCGCTTGCCCCCGGCGGCCGAAACCAAGGCATGGTCTTCCGGCGGCAGCCTTCGGAAGGAGATCATCGCACGGTGCGACTGGTGGGCCGAGCGACTCGCCGAGTTCCCACATAGCGTAAGGGAGACCGCCCGTTACGACGCCGCCTCCGACGCGGCGGTCTTCCACGAGCAATTCACCTTCGTGACGGTCCGTGCTGGTGGAAGACGTTTTGCGCCGCTTCCTCCGGTCCTCGAACTGGCGCGTCAAAGAAAATTCCCCATCGTCGTCACGGGGACGGTGGAGCAGAGTGGCTTAGAGACGTATTGCGGGCCCTATGCAGGGGTGAGCAACGCAGAGCGCTACGAAGTGCGCATTGCGGGACTCACGAAGTACGCGCGCGAGGCCATGGGACAGCCAGCGGTATCGCCACCCTACTCCAACCCCGGCGCGGGGGCAGTCGAGGCAAGGCTCAAGGTAGAAATCGACCGCGTGCTGGCAGCGGGGCACCTGACGCCCTTCGATCTGCCGTTCAAGACATCGTGGTACTGGGGCAACCGCGAGGCTTCGCAAGTGCGACTCTTGTACTCGGCGCCCGGCCAGTCCCTTTCCACCTTGGCGCGGACGCTTCCGTACTTGGACGGCCCGCGGCGGCAGAAGGTCTTGGAGTACATGCGGGCCGAGCGGGCCGCCTTCCCGCCGGAAACCGTAGACCATCTCCCCTACGACAAGGGCGCGCGCCGCGAGGTGGCGCCCCTGCCGCAGTATAAGCGTCTCGCGCACTTCGCCGCGTGGAACTTTCACCAGCGAACCAAGACGGTGCCCGCGGAATCGCTTTACGACCTGGCCTGCTATTATCAGGCCGTCGGGCCGGACAGGATCAAGAGCGACGGCGTCGAACTCCGTGAGGTCATCCAGCGGACCCTCGAACCTTGGTTTCAGCGCATCGAGTGGGCCACGCTCGGATGGTATTCGTGGCCGGAGGACCTGCGTGACAAGGAGTATTGTTCCTACGGATGGAACCTCATCCACGAAGTCAATCGTTACGCCGCCGCGTGTATCGGTCTGGCTAGACTGGCACGTTGGACGAACGACGGCGAACTGGAGAGTCTGGCTCTCGTGCAACTATCGCGGTCGCTGACGCATCGCTACGCGCTCCAGCAGTACCCTCGTTGGCTGTATTCATGCGGAGGCTTCCTGCTCCAGCCGGAGGGGTTTGATCCGGCCGACGACCCGCAGTGCGTCCATCTGACCGAGAAGGAAGCGATCTTGGACGGCGGGGGCGGTTGGGATCTCGATTGGCAGACGTTCGGCCGCTTCCGCGAAGTCTACGGCCCGCTGGCCTGCATGGTTCCGGAAGTGGCACGCTTCTCAGCCGACTACCTGAAACCGGAAGCCGAGGGCTTTGCCAAGGCGGTCACCCGGTACCACCCCGATGCCTTCCTCGCCCTGGGAACCCCGCGGAACCTCGAAGAATGGTGGCACAACTACCCCCAGGACGCCCAGCAAATCTTCCTTTGCCATGCCTGGGTCTTGGGCAAGAACGGCGACTGGCTGAGGCGGCGTCTGGACGTGCCCCTGGTCCCGGTGGGCGACTGGTACTACATCGACAAACTGGTTGCCTGCCTGCACGCCTACTCGCCCTGCGGCTGGTCGCCTGCGGGTGCCCCATCACAGCAAACGGTGAGATGAAAGCGGACGCAAAGGCGTTGCCACGAAGGGAGGCAATTGATGCGGAAGCGATGTCGGTCCTTCTCATGTCTGTTGCTGGCTGCCGTCGTGTTCGACTGCGCTACGTCCCAGGCCGACGTGAGGCTCCACAGCTTGTTCTCCGACAACATGGTGCTGCAGCAGGAGATGAGGATTCCGGTCTGGGGATCGGCTGACCCGGGGGAGACGGTCACCGTCACGTTGAACAGCCAGACCGCCACCGCCATGCCCGACGCCAAGGGCAAGTGGATGGTGAAGTTGACGCCGATGAAGGCCGGCGGGCCGCTGGAACTCGTTGCCTCCGGCCGGAACACGATCACCGTGCGCAATGTGCTCGTGGGCGAGGTATGGGTCGGCTCAGGGCAGTCGAACATGCACTGACCGGTCCAGAAGAGCACGACGGCGGCGCAGGCTATTGCCGAGGCCGGAAAGTATCCGACCATCCGCGAGTTCCGGCTATCGGCGGCGCGCTACGACCAATGTGAAAAGCCTTTGCAGAACGTCCGCGGTCAGTGGCGAGCGGCGAGCCCGCAGAACGTCGGGGACTTCTCCGCCGTCGGCTACTTCTTCGCGCAGGAAGTCCAGAGGGAACTCAAGGTGCCCGTAGGATTCATCCACGTCGCCGAAGGCACCACGCCCGTCAGCTCCTGGATGAGCCTGGATTCGATCCGCTCTTCGCCAGCGATGAAGCCATTCATGGACGCGTATGCCCTAGAGAGCGTCAAACGCCCGCTGAATGACCGGGCCGTGCCCGGGTTCTGGTACAACAACTGCATTGCGCCGCTGGTTCCCTATGCGATTCGCGGGGTGCTGTGGTATCAGGGCGAGTCGGGTGCCGGGCCAGGGAATGTGCCCTATGGCGTAGCGTTTCCGGCCCTAATCAAGGGTTGGCGTCAGGCGTGGGGGCAAGGCGATTTTCCCTTCCTCTTCGTTCAACTGCCGAACTACTTCCGGCACCTGGCCACGGAAGACGGACAGCAAACCCTGCCCGTCGAGCCGAGCGACGGCGAAAACTGGATCGACACCCGCGAGGGCCAGCTCCTCACTTGGTTGCAGACGCCGAACACGGGCATGGCGGTCACCATCGACCTGGGCACGCCGCGTGACGTCCATCCGCCGAACAAGCACGATGTCGCACATCGGCTTGCCCTGATGGCGCTGGCTACGGTTTATGGCAGAAGGCTGGAATTCTCCGGCCCGACTTACCGGGCGATGACCGTGGAAGGCAACCAGGTCCGGCTGCGCTTCGACCATGTGACCGGCGGCCTGACCACGCGCGACCGCCAGTCACTGAAGGGGTTCGCCATCGCCGGTCCGAACGGCAAGTTCGTCTGGGCTCAGGCCAAAATCGACGGCCAGACGGTCGTGGTGTGGAGTGATGCCGTCTCTCAGCCTGCCGCCGCGCGCTACAGTTGGGCGAAGAACCCGGTCGGCAATTTGTACAACACTGCCGGCCTTCCCGCTTCGCCGTTCCGGACGGATGTTCCGCAACGGTGAAGCACTGCTTGAAAGGACCAATATCATGCGGAGAACTCGCAACGCAATCTGGTGGTGCGGTGTGCTGGCGGCCGTCGGTGGTTGGCAACTGCCGGCCGCCGGCGAGGTGACGTTGAAGGTCTGGCCCGTTGACCCGCTGATCAAGGTGCTGAGGACCGATGTGCCGCCGCCCCAGCCCCCGGCTGGCGTGGTCATCGACGCCTGTCGGGGCGAGATCGAGAACGGCCAGATCGCCTTCCGGGCGGAAGGCGAGGTCAAGCAACTCGCGGCGACAGCCACTCCCCTGGTTTCGGCGGACGGTTCGACGCTCGAAGCTCCCCAGGTCCGATGGGTGGGCTATGTGCCGGTCCGCAAGAACACCGAGCCGCACTTGGCGGAGACTGGCCCGCAGGTCCTCGTGGCCCGGGCGCCGGTCGAGATTCCCGATCCGCTGCTGGAAGACGATTCCATCGCGGTCGAGGCGAATCGCACCGGGGCGGTTTGGCTTACTGTGCGCGTACCCGACGACGCGGCGCCCGGAATTTACCGCGGGCAAGTCGCGCTGACGGCCGACGGTCGTCGGCATTCCATCCCGGTCCAGGTCACGGTCCACGCCGCGCAGCTTCCCCCAGCCATGACGCTCAAGGTCGTGAACTGGTACTACCCGGTTGTGCTCACGCACACCTACCAGGTCCGTTGGTGGGACGAGCGGTTCTGGGAACTGGTGGCCGCCGACGCCCGGAGCATGGCCAGGCACCGCCAGAGCGTGGGCCACGTCTTGCTCCACGAGACGATCGACGCGGTCGAGCAAGAAGACGGCGGCGTGTGTCTGGATTTCCAGCACTTCGATCGCATGGTGGAGACCTTCCGTGCGGCAGGGCTGCCTTATGTGATGGGCTCGGCCCTCGCCGGCCGCCACGAGTGGATGTCGAAAGACTTCTATGCCATCCCGATGAAACTCCTGCGTCGCGACGGCTCGACGGGCGTTTATCCCGCCCCGGAAGACCCGAAGTCCACGGACGAAGGCAAGAAGCGCGTGTGGGTCACCAGCGCAGCCTTCGAGAAGTACCTGGCCAAGTTCCTGCCCGCGTTCCATAAGCACCTGGAGGAGAAACGCTGGCTGGACAGTTACATCCAGCTCCAGGCAGATGAGCCGGTGGACACGAACGCCGCGGCCTACGTGCGGCTCGGACAACTGGTGAAGAAATACGCCCCGAAGCTCCGCCGCGCCGAGGCCAATCGGGCGACGAATATTGTCGGCGCGCTGGATATCTGGGCACCGCTTCTGGACCGGTTGGACCACAACGCGAAGTTCTTCAAGGATCGGCAGGCCGCAGGCGACGAGATCTGGTTCTATACCTGCGAGCGGCCGCGCGGTCGGTACATGAACCGCATGATCGACTACCCCCTGTTGAAGACGCGGCTGCTGCACTGGGCGAACTTTGCGACCAGCACCACGGGCTTTCTGCACTGGGGTTTTAACCCCTCCTGGGGCAACCCCTTTCAGAACGCGGGCGATCCGCCGGGCGACGGGCACCTGGTGTATCCTGGCGTGGCGAGGTTACACGGCGCGCGGCCGGAGTACGATAAGAGGCACTCCTCGGACAGCTTGCGTTACGAGGCCATGCGCGACGGCATCGAGGACTACGAGCTACTGCGCCTGTTGGCGGCCCGATCGCCCGAGAAAGCCGACACAATCTGCCGCTCCGTAGTCCGCAGTCTGACGGACTACACACTCGACCCAACGGAGTTCAATCGGGCACGGCGGCAGTTGTTGGAGCAGCTATCCCGTCGGCCCTAGGTATCTCGGCCGCGGCACGCGTTACCTTGCGGTTCTGACAGAAACGCGAGTCCGTGTTCCCTATTTCCCGGCCTCACAGTCAGCGATCATCTCCTGTGCAGCGACCCAGTCGGGTGCGCTAGTCCGGCGATTTTCGGGTTGCGGAATCTCGGCCGTAAGGTGTTGACCTTCTTGCACTTAGAGCATCGTTCGGCTTCGCCAGTCCCGAGAACAGCTTACGGGTTGATTTTGGGGAAAACCGCGTCGCCGCGGGCTCTCGCTTACTGGGATGGGAGCCAGTGGGCAAGTCAGTGTTCACGACCTGGGGCGTTTCGTACATAGTATATACTGTCTGGGCTGCGATTCCGGGAGCTCCGATTGCGCGCCCCGCCATTCGTACCAGATCGCTAGGGGCTGCTCCTGGATGTGGACGACTTTGGGACAGGCAGCCAAGATGACTGCGGCGGCGGCCTCCAACTGCCCCTGGCATCGAATCGATCGGCCCTGCCTTAGGGAAGGCACCAGCAGGAAAGAACCCGGTGTCCGCCGCCGAATGCGAAAGGTCGAAAGGTTGCCCACACGATTCGCTTCAGTCATGAAGAGCCCTTTCCTGAAATAGAGAAGTTGTGGACCGATTCAGGCGGCCTTGCGACGGCGGGCGGGCGTTTCGTCTGCGGCGGTGGGATCGGCATGCCCGTTGGATCGTCCGTTACCCGAGCGATGCTTGCCATTGCCCCGTCCCGCACGCGGATTCTGGGCAGCCGCGACCTTCGCTTCGACGAGTTTCGTGAGTCGCCGCTCCGTATCGTCCTGGTAATCCTCCCAGGAAATTTCTCCATCGATGGTGTCGATCAGCCGCAGAAGCGGACGCAGGTCCTGGCGCCGTGCTCAATTTCGTCGAAGAAGCTTTTAATGTCGGCGTCCAGCACCCAGCAGCATCGTGCCCGCTGTTTGGTGTCGCCGCTACCTTCGGCCCCTAAGCCGTGTTTGACCGCCGCCGCTGCGTCTTGCACGGATCGACCGGGCCGGAAACCGTAGGACCGCGGCTCGAAGACCGCTTCCCATTCCGGTTCCATGGCCAGTTTCACCAGGCATTGCAGCGCCCTATCTTTCATGGTGGGAATTCCTAAAGGGCGGAGTTTTCCGCTGGTTTTCGGGATGAACATCCGTCGAACCGGCAGCGGAACGTAGTCCTTCAGGTTAAGACCGTCCTTGAACAAACGTTCCCGGTGGGTATCGGAGATACTTACGACTCCGTCAATACCGGGAGTTCTCCGGCCGCTGTTTTCCTGACCAACCTTGCGGATGGCCAGAAGTTTCGCAGCCCGAGAGGAAGCCAGCAAACGTTGTAGGGATTCCATCCCCTTGACGTCGCCTTTGACCTTGGCCATGAAGATTCGATGTTGCAGACGTAGAACGGTCTTCTCGACCTTTCGCCAGTCGATCTGGCTCCAGGTGAGAGCGGCCTGAGTTCCATTTGCGTCAATGGGTTTCCCCATCGTCAACACGCCTTTCCCTCGTAACTGCGGTGCAACATTTTTACCTTCACTTCATCAGCACGTGGAATTCTGCTCCATCCCGAGGGATGGCCGGGAACTACCCCCGTATCCCAGGCATTACCCTGGGCCTTGGCTTGGTCCACTATCCTTTGCTGCCCGCCACACACCAGTTGTCCCTCCTTGTATAGTCGGGGCGGTCGGCACCT
>JBEKTY010000022.1:0-64987 GCA_049515555.1 Thermoguttaceae bacterium | reverse complement strand
CGCATCGCCACGGCCCGCGAGTCGCACATCAAACGAACACGCAAAAAACTGCGGAAAATGGGCATCTACCTGAAAGATCTCATCCGCTGCAAATGGCCTTGAACTTGCGCAGTAATATTAGGGATTACGCCGGGGCTTCGAGATCCAACTGGCCGAGGCGGATTTCCAGCTCCGCCCGGATCTGGGCCGCACAATGCTGGTAACGGTCCAGGGGGCCGCCCAGCGGGTCGCAGACGTCCGATTCGTCGGCGCACAGCAGCATCGTCCGCTCAGCCGCATCGGGCCACTGGGCCACGATGTTCGCGCGGTGGGCTTGGGTCATGGCGTAAATCCAGTCGGCGTGCCGCATGAGGGCCTCGCTCAGCGGTTGCGACTGGTGGTCGGAGATGTCCAGGCCCAGGGCCGACATGACCTGGACGGCCTCGGGGCTGGCCCGGCCGCCCAAGGCCGCCGCCATGCCGGCCGACATCACCAGCACGCCGTGGTCCTCCAAGTCCTGCACTTTGCAGCCCATCTGCCGGGCCAGCAGATGGCGGCAGATGGCCTCGGCCATCGGACTGCGGCAGGTGTTGCCGGTGCAGACGAAGAGGATCATCAGGCTGGCCAGCCGCTGGAGGGTTTTGGCGGGCACAACGCCGGCCCGCAGGATCTCGTAGCGATTGCCCGTCACGCGGACCACCGAGGAGGGCTCGCCGAAGCGGCAGGCCCCGTCGTCCAGGACCATGTCCACCGAGTCGCCCAGGCGGTCGAGGACCTCGCGGCCCGTGACCGCCTCCTTGCCCCGGGCGCGATTGGCGCTGGTCAAAGCCAGCGGCCCGACCAGCATCCGCATCACCTCCAGCAGCACTTGATGGCCGGGTACGCGGAGCCCCACCGTCTGGGCCGGCGACACGTACTGCCGCACCGAGGGCGGCAGCCGCCGCACCAGGCTCTCGGGGTGCGAGTCGTCGACCACCAGCGTGATCGGGCCGGGCCAACAGCGCCGCGCCAGCCGCTGGGCCAGAGCGCTCATGTCGGGCACGTAATCCCGGGCGTCGTCGGCACTCTTGACGGCCAGGCACAGGGCGTGGCCCTTCTTGCGGCCCTTGACCTCGATCAGCCGCCCCACGGCCCGCTCGTCCAACGCACTGGCCGCCAGGCCGTACACGGTCTCCGTGGGAAAGGCCACCAGCTTGCCCTCCACCAGGGCCTGCACCGCCTGATGCACCACGTCACGCGAGTCTTCCGCCTGCCGCAGATCGAACACGACGGGTGGCATATTTCAGGAACCTGAACCTGAGAACGACGTATATAGGTATCTTACAGCGAATTCTATCACACGGTCAGCCCCAATGAGAGGGTCCGACTGCCACGCGGAGCGCAGCCCCGGACACCGCACGCTCGGTCCTAACGTCCATTGGCCTTGCCCGAAATGGGCATTTGCGATAAAAGACCCCCACCGGTGGACCGCCAAATGACGGTAGCCACGGATTGAACACGGAAGAAATACGGATAGAAATCGCCATGCCCACCCTTCGACTGATGCGGAATGTTTTCACCCCCCTTATGCTGGGGTTAGTCATTCTGTTCATCTGGGTCAGCATGGCACGGGCAGACGACCCGCTGGACCCGGCCCAGGTCAAGGCGATCCTGCGGACCGAAACCCCGGAAGAGGGGAAGTTCATCGAACGGACCGTGGCCCTGGTCAATCGGGGCAAACTTCCCCGGGACCTGTTCGAGAGTTGCCTCCTCTGGGCACGCAAGAAAGCGCATCACAAATTCGAGTATTTCAAGTTCGCGCTGAAGGCTCGGGCCAGCGACGCGGGCATTATACTGCGTTAGCCGTCCGGATTTGGCCCGCCTTCCTGCTTTACCCATCAAGCCTGCCTTAGCTATCAATCCTGCTTCACCATACTTCTACGGCGAACAGGCGCGATTCAAAGCGGCGACGTGGCCGGCCAGCGCGGTGCGGAACTGGTCGTATTGACGGGGCGCGAGGCGGGCCGTTTCCTTGTCGTCGATGGCGATGGGCCGCAGCGTCTCCTCGAGGAAGGCTTGGGCCGCATCGGCCGCGGCGGCGCCCTTGCCCAAGCGGCGGGCTTGCTGGATGAGCCGCGAGCAGGTGCGCAAGTAGCGATAGTCGTTCACGCCCTGGGCCGTCCGCTCCCAACCGACCGTGTCGCTCAGTCCGCGGGCTGAAGGATAGACCACCGACCAGGACGCCTCGTCGTCGCTGTAGTCGAAATACGGCTGCGAGCAGACGTACATGTAGCCGTTGCGGAGGAAGCCTTTCATGCCCGCCCGGGCGGCCACAAAGGCCCAGCGGCCGATGTCGTGCCGCACGCGGCTGCCGCTGTAGTCCCAAATCTGCCGGCCCCCCTTGGCCACCAGCTCCAGCGAGAGCTTGTCGACGTGGGCGATGCTCACCGGCATGGTCTCGAAATACACGTCGCGGCCGTCGCCGGTCGAGTAGTAGCCGCTGAACAGCATGCCGGGGCAGGCCCGGGTGCGAATCTTGATCATCTCGGCGCACGGTTGCACGTTGCCGTATTCCGGCCGGGGCTCGTCGAGGAAATAGTAGACCCGCGGGGGCCAGCCCTTCTGTCGGGCGTGCGCCTGGAGGTCGCCGTAGACGATCCGCAGCAGCTCCTCGTAGGACAGGCCGAATCGGTCGCGGGCGGCCGCCGCGCAGCGGGCCACGCAGTCCGGGCCCTGGTCCGTCGGCAGGCCCGACACGTCGAGCCCCTGGTAACTGTCGCCGGGCATGGTCAGGCCGTACTTCACGGCCAGGGCCATCCAACGGTCGATCTGCGTGTAGTCGATATCGGCTTTGCCGCCGGCCACGCCGCGAAGCACCGCGCCCGGGCCGCCGGTAATGGCGTTCATGCCGTGCTGGGCCTGGTCCTGCATCACCTGCTCGGCGATCCGCCACCAGCGATCCTGCAGCTCCGGATACGATGCGGTGAACGTGCCGGCCGTCGAGCCGGTCACCGAAATCGTCAGATCGGTTGCCTTGTCGAGCGTGAAGGGGTAGACCGTAAGCTCGATGGGGATGGCGGTAGACTTGTCGCCGGCCGCGATCCGCAGCGCGCCTCGGTAGATCCCCGGCAGGGCGGACGGCGGGACCGTGATCGTCAGCCACAACGCCCGGGTCACGCCGGGCCGCAGATCCAGCGTCTGGAACTCCTGGAGGATGTAGGGCAGCAGGTGGCCCATGCGGCTCTGCCCCTCGCCTTTAAGGAAGTTGCGAACCTTGCGGACCTCGACGGCGGCGGCCGGGATTCGCGGCGGCGGATCGCTCCCCGCGGCGGCGCCGACAAGATCGTCCACGGTTACCTTGACACCGTCCAGGGGGGCCAGGGGATAAAGCCCCACTTGTGCCGCCTGCCGCTCGCCCCGGGCCGCGGCGATCACCAGGGGCTTGCGGCCCGCGTCCGGCGCTGGCCGGGAACTGACCGCCACGTCGTCTTCGGTATGCGCGGCGAAGGGGATGAAGCCGCCCACGCGATCCGCCTCGGTGGCGACGGGCTGCTCTCCGGCGGCCTTCGGCACGCTGACCACCATCTGGGCGTTGAAATGCGTCTTGCGGCGGGCGTTGAGCGTGGCCATGAAGTTCCGGCCCTCGGCCAAGCGGCCCTCGGGATAGACCACCAGGAAGCAGATCCCGCGGCCCGACCGCTCGTCGGCCTGCGGCTCGATCCTCAGCAGGCCGTCGGTCACGGCCGTTGCGAAGCGGTGGATCTTCTGATGTGCGGCAATGTACTTTTCCCACAGGTCCTGGCCCGGCAGGTCCTCGTCGTCCTCATGGGCGTAGTACTGATTGGCCAGGAATTCCGCCCCGCTGCGCCGTTCAGCAAGGACCTCCCGGCCGTTGACCAGGAGTTTGCGCCAATGGAAGGTGGGCAGCGTGCCCCACAGGCCGAACATGTCCCAGCACAGGTTCACCTCGTAGCGGCCGTTGGGCAATTTGAGGCGGAATTCGCGGCCGCTGGCGCAATCGCCCGACAGGGCGTCGGGCATGTAGGCGATCATGGCGTAGTCCGCGCCGAGTCAGCCGTAGGCACGGTCGTCGCGGTAGGAATCCTGCTGCGTGCAGCCCTCGAAGCCCGGGTACACGGCCGCGCCCGGCGGGCCAAAGTCGAAGGCCCGGAGGCCCTCCACCGCCGGCAGGCCCGAGCCCTCCAGACGCACGTTGTCGAAGAACAGCGTCAGCGGCTTGCCGAGCGGCGCGATGCACAAGGTCATCAGGCGGACGGTGGCCAAGTCCACCTTCTCCCGGTCGGCGAAGTTGCGGGCGTTCGACTTGGTCAGGCCCGTCAGGTTGATCTCGAAGGTGCTCGGGCCGGGCGGCATGACGACGCCGTCGTCGTTATAGCGGCTGCCGTAGCCCTTGCTCTTCGCGTCGTCGATGCGGGCGCTGCAGCGGACCGCTTGATCCTGCGGATTGAACACGTCCACTTTCAGCACCGCGTAGTCCTTGAACATCCGCAGGGCCCGGCCTTCCACGATCTGCAGTCCCACGTACGACTTTCCGTCGGACCGGACCCGGAAGGCGTGCCGGCCGTGGGTGGCGTGCTGGGCGACGACCGTGCCGTCGCCTTGGACCAGGTTCGGCCCGTCGGGCTCGAAGCTGGAAAGCAGCTCGGAAGTGTTCCCGGGGACTGTCCCAGTTTTCGTCCGACGAAAATGGGACTGTCCCCCTGTGTCGCCCGGCCGGACCTCGACCTTGGCCGGCGCCGGCTTGGCCTTTGACGCGGGGCTCGCCGCCGGCCGCGACTCGATCCGGCCCGTCGACTGGCGGGCCAGCCGCACGTTGTCGAAGAACAGCACCAGCGGTTTGGTGCTCTCGCCCTGATCCAGGAAGAAGACGAAGAGCGTGAGCTGGCGGGCATTGAGAAGCTCCGGTTTGTCGCTCTTCTGCGTGGCGTAGCGGGGCAGCTTAGTGTAGTCGACGTCGATGGTGCTCATGCCCGGCTTCACGGTCACGGTGCCGTTATAGCGCAGGTTGTAGTTCGTGGCTTGCGGGTCGCGGACGAGCAGTTGCACGTCGACGTCTTTGTCCTGCGGATTGAACACGTCGACCAGGACCCGCGAGTTCTCGTGCAGCAGTTGCAGGGCCCGGCCGTCCTGGAGGGAGAAGCCGGGGTAGTCTTTGGCCTTGCTCACCAGGCGCAGGCTGTACTCGCCGTCGGAGGCATGCTCCTTGACCACCTGGCCCGCGCCATGGTCGGCGAGGTCTTCCTGGCCGGGCTCGAAGCTGGAAAGGGGCGTCTCGCCGCCGGCGGCGTGGTGCACAATGGAGGATTTCATCCACGCAGCGCCGGCCGAGGCGGTCAGGTCGGCCGCCCCGCCGCTGCCGATGGCCTGGCAGACCGTGTCGGCGATGAGCGCATGGCCGGCGGGCCCCAGGTGCACGTTGTCCCACACCCAGTACTGGCGTTTAAGGGCCTCTTCGCGCGGGCCGGCCTTGAGGAAGGCGCCGGCCGCGTCGACGAAGCCCGTCTTGCGCTCGCGGGCCGCCTCGAAGGCCGCCCGGCACAACTCGTTGCGGGTCTGCCAGGCCGCGAAACCGGGGAGGGTCGTCATCACCAGCACCTCGGCCCGACCCTTGGTGGCGCGGCGCACGGCGTCGATGGCCATTTCCATGTACTGCTGGTAGCGCTCGCCGCGCACGCCGTCGTCCCAGTCGTTGCCGCCGAACCAGATCGCAACCAGGTCCGGCGACGGTGCCTCCTGCAGCCAGCGCGGGATGAGGATCACGTTCTGGCTCAGCGTCGTGCCGCCGATGGCCGGGTTCACCAGCGTCACTTCGCCGCCATAAGCCTTCTTGAGCTTCGCCACCAGCTCTTGGGCCCATACCTGCTGGCGGTTGGCCCAGTGATGCGTGTCGGTCAGCGAATCGCCCATGGTGACGATGGTCACCGGCTGGCGGGCCTTGAGCTTGGCCAAGAGCCGCGGCAGCCCCGGCTGCTGGGGCCTGTAGTCGGTCGTGTCGCGGGCGATGTGTTTCTCCAGGGCCATCCGCTCGACGGTGAACGAGCAGGCCGGATACTCGCGCCAGTAGAACCACTTGCCCACCCACACGTTGCGGAAACGGTTGGGGGCATAGCCCTCTCGGGCGTCGACCGGCGGACTCGAAAGCTCGGGGACCAGATCGCGCCAGGGAACCGTGATCTTGACCCACTCCTTGGATTGGATGGGGAAGCAGTAGCCGTAGCGCTGGGCGAAGTCCTCGCCGTCGATGAACTCCAGCCCGCCGCAGCCCCGGGTGCCGTCGCCCTTGACCCAGAAGCTGAAACCGTCGAACTGGTCCCAATCGTCCTTGGGGTTCACCCAAGCGGTGAAGAACTGCGGGGTGGTGGACTCCACGAAGGTGAACTTGCAGGCCTTGCCGAACTGGCCGTCGACGAGCTCCACGCTGCCGGCCGGGACCTTCTTGTTGTCCTTGACGGTCACCTCGCCCGGTTTATGCAACACACGGCTCAAATCGCACAGCAGGGGCTGCGGCGCCTGGCCCCAGGCCGTCGAGACGGACAGCAGCGCGGTCACGATGAGTACCCATGCACGCGTCATTTCGAGTCTCCTGGTGAAGAAAGTTGGTTCGGCCGTATCTTAACCTGTGCCGAAGACGATTGCAAACGTTCCCATCCCGGTCTGTTCCGATCTCAGTGGCGATCGCGCAGCAGCAGTCCGAAAGCGGCCATGGTCTTGGCTTGCGACGCCACGAGGCCTTCGTCCATGTCGATCGCGAAATGGCAATCCACGAACATCTGCAAGGCGGCGAAGTTCTCGCGGACCGCGGGATAGGCGATCTCGGCCACGCGATAACCGTTGGCGCTCTGGACGGGGCCTTCGACCTGCTGGCCCGGCACGACCTCGCCCAAATGGCTGTAACGGCTGTTGTGCAGCGGCGCACGCACGGTCCGCGTTCCCAGCCCGACGATGTAACTGCGGTTGAGCGGGTTGGCCCCCAGGGTGTTGTCGCAGGTGCGCACGATCCAGGCGCGGTACTTTTCGTCGCCGGTGAGCTTATAGGACCACATGACCGCGGGCAGGAAGTTCTCGTACGCGCCTGTTCCCCAGTTGACGGGAGCCATGGGATGGCGGATGAACCCGTAGGCCATGGTCTGGCATTCACGGATGAAGAACTCGGCGCGGGCGATGATCGCCCGCCGCACCAACTGTTGCACGCGGGCGTCGGCCGCGGCGGGGGGGCAATTGACGTAGGCCCAGGCGGCCAGGCTCTGGTCGTACTGGTTGTAGACGTCGATCTCGGCGTCGGGTTTCCGCGACCAGACGCAGACGTCGAGAAAATCCTGGTTGAAGTGGATCTCTTGGGTGGTGTGCAGCAGTTGCGCGGCGGCGTAGGCTTTAGGCCCCAGATAGCCGGCGGCGTACTGCTGCGGGGTGTTGGCGCGAGGGGGATGGTTTTCGGCCCAGGCGTAGGCCCGGCGGGCCCGCGCCAGGAGGTCTGCCGCTTCGCCGGTCTTTCCCAGCGAGCGCCACAGCCGTGCGGCCTGGGCCGCGGCGCCGGCGAAGCAGTACGAGGCCGCGGCATCCTTGGCGTAGGCGTAATCGCCCAGGTGATCGAGCTCGACCGTCTCGATGAAGTTCGGGTCGCCGGCCGACTCGGTGCCGTGGTACACGCCGCCGTCGGCGTCCTGGAGATCCAACCACAGGCGCAGGGCCCAGTGCGCCTCGTCGAGGATATCGGGAACGGCGTTGCCTTTTTCGGGGATGTTCAACTGCCCGTCGTAGAATTTGCGCGGCGCCATTTCGTAGGCGTCCATCAGGGTTTGGGCCACGTCCAGGTGCGAGCGGGGGTTGTAGTCGCCGGCGTCGTGGTGCCCGCCGTAGGCGGAGATTACGACGGGCAAGCGGGCCGGCCGCGGCGTGGCCAGCACGCCCAGTTCCTCGGCGCCCAGCGCTCGGCGGTAGAGGCGGAAGTCATCGAAGAAGGCGCCGGCGCTTCCTTTGCCGGTGATCGCGCCCAAGGAGAAATCGGCCGCCGTGCCGGCCCCCGCCTCGGCCGAGCACGCCCGGCGGCCGTCGACGTACAACGACGCCTGCGGCGGTTTTTCGGATTCCGGCCCGACAACCAGCGCCACGTGATGCCAGGCGCCGTCGTTGATCCGCGCGTGCTGCGTGGAAGGGCTGGCGCTGCCCACGCTGAAGGAGAGGACTCCCCAGCCGGCCGTCACGCTCATGCGCGGTTTGGCCCACTCGCCGCCGCCGAATCCGAACAACGTACCATGGAAATCGTTCTCCTCGTCCTTCTTGAACCAGCCGCACATCGTATAGCCGTTTCGGGCGTCGGCGGGAATGGCCTTGCCGGTTGCTCCGTTGGCGCGGCCCGCCCGGGTCGGCCCGAAGGCCTGATTGTCGCGGGGCAAAATCTCCTGGTCGGGGCTGAAGCGCTGCCCCGGCGCGGCCGGCGTCAGATCGTGCCCATTGCCCGAGGCGTCTTTGAAATCTCCGTCCAGCGGATAGTAGGCCACCAGGGCCGGGTCCCGGTTCAGCTTGTCGAGTTTCGGGTCCGGCGTTGCCTGCAGCGCCCGATGCACGACCTTGCGCGGCAGGTCCTTCTGGATGTCGTGCGGCTCGTCGTGGAGCTGCGTGGTCAGGGTGAGGCCCGCCTTATGGCAGGCAATCCGCCGCCACTCGCTCTGCGGCGGGCCAAGCTCGATGCCGCAGCGCTGGGCGAACACTCCGTAAGCCTGCACTTCAAACGCCTGCTTGTAAACGTCGTCGCCAATCTCCAGCGGCAGGCTGCGGCCGACCTGGGGAACCGTGATGAAGTACCTGCCCGGCGTCGTGAGGCGGGTGAAGTCGAGCAGATACACGTTCTCGCCCGAATGATCGACCTTGTAGTAGCCCTCGGTCATCTCGCCCGAACGATGGACGAGCCGCGCCGTGCCGCGGAAAACCACCGACAGGTCGTCTGCCCGGCAGATGCGGAACTCGGGCGGTTCTTGGAAGGCCAAGGCGCCTGAGGCGGAGGCCGGCCGTGCGACGGCATTGCCATCCGGCTTTTCCGGCTGCCCTTGCGGTTTGTGCAGTTGGTCCCAGAACGCCCGGGCCACCGAGCCGTCGGGCCGATCTTCGCGGGCTTCGGCCGCCTGGCTCTTCTCGGGGAATGAGCCCAGCCAGCGCCCGAGATACGCCAGTTTCACGGGCGAATCGGTCAGGTAGCCCACCTGGTTGACCTTGATCGAGTTGCTCAACGATTGCTTCTCGTTGAAGCGGAGCGACGCCCGGTTGGCTGCCGTGGTGACGGCCCGATTCACCTCGACCTCGATCAGATCGGCATCGCGGAAGGGCGTCTGGAGTTGCAGGAACACCTCGTGCATGGGGATGGCCGCGAAGGGCCAGCCGGTGGGCAGGTAAGTGTCGATGCGGCTGATGCGTCCGAGCTGCGTCACCTTCACAGGCTTGCCGGCCACGCGGAGCAGGTAGTTCTGAGGCCGACCGGCCGCATCGGCCGAGAAATTGGGGCCGAACTCCAGCTTGAGAATTCCCGGCCCGACCGGCTCCAATTGGCGCAACCCCAGGACGGCCAGGTCCACGGCGTCGTCCGCGGCCGGCGGCGGCTGTCCTTTGCGGAAAACGAAGCCTTGCGCGGTGTGCGCGCCGGTGACCATTTCCCCCTGCGATCCCTGGGCCACTACGAAGTATTCCACGCCCTCCTTCATCGCTGTGGGCAGGTCGAGTGTGACGACGGTCCGCTCGAAGCGGGCAAAGGGGCAGCCGGCCGGGCCTTCCGCCTCGATCTCTACGCGGGACGAAACCTTGCCAGGCGGGACGAACCTGGCATACGAATAGTTGTCGTCATGGAAACTGATGATGCGATAGGACGCCGCCCGCTGGCAGGCCCGGGTGACGCTCATGCCCAGGATCAACCGCACCTGAGTGTCGCCCAGGGACTCGGCGCGTCGCACGCCGAATGACGTGCGCACCGCAATCCGGTTGTCGGCCAGGCCGCGGAAATCCGCCAGCGGATCGGCACGGCAAACCGCAACAAGCGCCGGCAGCAACAGCAGGAAGCCGCCGGCGCGCAAAGCGGATAGGCAGTCTCTGTGCCGGTTTTCGCCGCACGGCCGGTTGCGGTGCATAGTATGTTCCCCGATCAAGTAGTTCCAGGTTTGGCTGAGCTGCTGTTGGTGAACGCAAGGCTCCGCGTGCAAGAGACTTGTGTCGCAGGTTCCTGCGCGGAGCAAGCCATGCGTTCATGGAGGAATTGTACCATAACCCGTAATGCACAGTTGACCTACCCGGCCAGAGTGAAGGCGGGGGGGAAATTCGAGTTCACCTCATGGTGGGAGAACAAGGGAGTCGCCCCGTGCTATCGCCCCTTCCGGCTGGCCTTTCGCCTTCGCGGTCAGGGGCACGGCAGCGTTCTCGCCGCCGGCGCCGACATTCGTACCTGGCTGCCCGGTGACAATCTGTGCGACGGCGCGATTGCCCTGCCCGCGGATCTGCCCGCCGGACAGTACGACCTGGCGATCGGCATCGTGGGCGAGCAGTCCGACGAGCCGAGAGTCAAACTGGCCATTGCCGGTGCGGATCTGGATGGGTGGTACGCGATGGGAACGGTCCAAGTGGAGAAGTGAGCCCGTTTCGGATTGTGCGGCCCCCCCGGCGGTTGTTATAATAGCGGTATGGCCCACCCAGTGCGGCGTCGCGGCTGGCGCCCCCTTTGCCAGCCGGCGGTGTTCGACGCCCAGCGCACGCGTAGTCTTTCCGGACTAAGAACCACCGCACGCGGGCGAAACCACAAGCCTTGAGGAGCTAAGCATGAACCGCAGAGCCCTGTTGGCATTGGCGCTGAGCATGGTGTGTTGGCTTGTCTCGGCGCCGCTTTTGGGAGCCCTCAAGACGGTGGCCGTCCGAATACGCGTGGACAGCGAAGCCCCCGGCTACGAGGGGTTTCGGGCCATGGACGGCAACCCGGAAAGCATGTGGCATACCGACTTCGACTTCCAGCAGACCCCGCCTCCGCATGAGATCGTGGTTGATCTGGGCGCCCCCTACGAGCTCTCCGGCTTCGCCTATCTGCCGCGGCGCGACTGCCAGAACGGGACCATCGGCCGCTACGAGTGCTACGTGAGCGACAATGCCAAGGACTTTGGCAAACCGGTGGTCGCCGGGACGTTTGCCAAGCCCAGTGCCGAGAACGTCGTCCAGTTCCCCGCCAAGCACAAGGGCCGATATGTGCGGCTGCGGGCCCTGTCGGAAGTCAACGGCGGGCCGTGGACCTCGATCGCCGAGTTGCGACTGCTGTGCGAAGGCGTTCAATTCCGCGCCACGGGCTCGGTGGTTGAAGCGTTGTGCCGGCCGGACGGGAAACCGCTGGACGAACTGGAAGTGCAGTTCTCCGTCTTGCAGCATGACCTGCGCAGCCGGGCCTATTTCGCCCGCGTGGCGGCCGAGACCTGCCGGCCCGAGGCCCTCGTGCAGGCGTCGGATCGCGATCCGGTCGACGTGGTGTTACGGCGGACGGCGGCCCTGCTGGCCGATCTGAAGAGGATGCCGGCGGTGCGGGATTTGAGCTCTCTGGAGAAGCAGCTCGCCGCGCTCCAGGGGAAGAACGGGAAGATCGGCCTCGCCGAAACGGAGTCGCGCGTGGCGCTGTTCAAGGAAATCTGCGGCGTGCGCCGGCAGATCGCCTTTGCCAACCCGTTGTTGAATTTCGACAAGATCTTGTTCATCAAGCGGCACCGCTCGGTCTACAACCACATGTGCGACCAGTATTACGGCATTACGATGCGGCCGGGCGGGGGGCTGTACGTGCTCTCCGATCCCTTCGGCTCCAAGCCCGAGGTGCGCGACGTGCTGGCCGGTTCCGTGGTGCGGCGCGGCCGCCTGAAGGGCCAGAAGCTCAGCGGAGGCTCCGGCGCCTCGCCCGCGGTGGCCTATGACGGCGTGGGGAACGTTCGTGGCCCGCAGCAATCAGGCGGCTCGTTCCTTTCGCCCAACCTGTCGTACGATGCCAAGACCATTCTGTTCGCCTATGTCGAATGCCGGGGCGACACAGGGCACCAGTTCCACACCGATCCGAACAAGGGTCACTGGGCCGAGGGGCGATGTTACCACGTCTTCCGGGTGAACGTGGACGGTTCCGACTTGGAGCAACTGAGCGACGGCACCTGGAACGATTTCGATCCCTGCCTGCTCCCCAACGGGCGCATCGCCTTCATCACGGAGCGGCGCGGGGGCTATCTGCGCTGCGGCCGGGTGTGTCCCACTTATACGCTTTACGACATGGCGGCCGACGGCACGGACATCACGGCCCTGAGCGTCCACGAGACCAACGAATGGCAGCCCAGCGTAACGCACGACGGCCGCATTCTGTATACGCGCTGGGACTACGTGGACCGCTACGGCTGCACGGCGCATCTTCCGTGGATCACCACGCTGGACGGCTGCGACTCGCGGGCGGTACACGGCAACTTCTCCCCCCGCAACGCACGGCCCGACATGGAGCTGGACTGCCGCGCCGTGCCCGGCTCGCAGAAGTTCGTGGCCACGGCGGCCCCGCACCATGGGCAGGCGTTCGGCTCGTTGGTGCTCGTCGATCCGCGCGTCGAGGACGACGACGCCATGGGGCCGGTCAAGCGGATCACGCCCGACGTGGGTTTCCCGGAGAGCCAGGGCGGGCGCGAGGCCTACGGCACCGCCTGGCCGCTCGGCGAGGACTACTACCTGTGCGTGTATGACGCGGCCACGGCGGCCGGGGCGCCGGGCATGGCGGGCAACTACGGCCTTTACCTGGTCGATGCCTTCGGCAACAAGGAACTGCTCTACCGCGATGCGGCGATCGCCTGCCAGAGCCCGATCCCGCTGGGCGGGCAGCCCGTCCCGCCCGTCGCCCCCGTGCTGGCGCTGCCGGACCGCCATGCGCCGGGCACTGGGCAGCCGCCGGGCGATTCGGCCCAGCCGGCGCAGGCCACGCTGGCGGTCGTCAATGCGTACGACGGCATCAAGGCCTGGCCGCCGGGCACCCGTATCAAGAGCTTGCGCGTGCTCCAGGTGCTGCCCATGTCGGTGCCCTCCGGCGGCCCCCCGCACGAGACCGGGCTGCGCGTGGCCATGGCCGGCGATTCGGTGGTGCCCGTGCGTTACGTGCTGGGCACGGTCCCCGTGGAAGAGGACGGCAGCGCGCACTTCGTCGTGCCGGCCAACCGGGAGATGTTCTTCCAGGCCTTGGACGAACGCGGCTTGGCCGTGCAATCCATGCGCTCGGCGACCTATCTGCACGAAGGGGAGCGCCTGGTGTGCCAGGGCTGCCACGAGCCCAAGCACCGCGCCGCGCAGCCCAGGCACGCCAGCCCGCTGGCGCTCAGGCGCCGGCCCTCGGTGCTGCAAGCCGACGTGGACGGCGCGAACCCCTTCAGCTATCCGCGCCTCGTACAGCCGGTGTTGGACCGCCTGTGCGTGAAGTGCCATGCCGAAAGCCCCAAGAACGCCAGGGCGCCGAACCTCGCCCGCGAGCCGATCCAGAATAAGTGGTACGCCTCGTACAACAACCTGCTGCCCTACGCCTTCACCAACTACGGCTCGAACCTTATCACCACGCCGGGCAAGTTCGGCGCCCGGGCGTCGAAGCTCACGGAGATCCTCGATAAGGGCCACCACGACGTGAAACTCTCCGACGAAGACTTCCACCGCATTGCCCTGTGGCTGGACTGCTGCTCGATGTTCTACGGCGTGTACGAGAAGGAGGGCGGCGAGGCGCAACTCCAGGGCCTGGTCGCCCGCCCGACGCTGGAGTAGAACGGGCACGCTCCCCGCAGGCCGGTCTTCCCGCCGGAGCGGCGAGCCTTGCGTTCACCTATAGCACTTCAACCGAACTTGGAACTACCGCATGAGCAGGGCAATGCCTCGGTTCCTATGGGCGGTGATCCTGGCCGTCGTCTGTCCCGCCTCTGCCGCCGATCACAGTACGTTGAAGGACGAACCCGGGGTTGTCACGGCTTCCTCGATTTACGATGAAACCTATCGGGCCGAGTTTGCGTTTGACGGGGACAGCCGGACACGTTGGGCGAGCGAGCCCGGGGCGCCCTT
Organism: Thermoguttaceae bacterium; assembly: GCA_049515555.1. GTDB lineage: Bacteria > Planctomycetota > Planctomycetia > Pirellulales > Thermoguttaceae > JBEKTY01. The sequence continues at coordinate 50,944 of JBEKTY010000022.1, read as the reverse complement.
TCCAGCGTGGCTGCAGATTGATCTGGGCTCGGTCATGTCGTTCGAGCGTCTGGTGATCGATTGGGAGGTTGCCTGCGCCACGGAGTACGAAATCCAGTCTTCGGAAGACGGCGCCGCCTGGAAAACGGTCCTGCACAAATCCGACGGCAAAGCCGGCAAGGTTGAACTTGGCGGCCTGGCGGCGCGAGGGCGATACGTCCGCATTACCGCTCTCAAGCCGAAAGACTACAGCCACGTATCGATCTGGGAGGTTGCGTTCCCGGAAAGTCATGTGGCCGCGGCTCTGGTGTCAGCACGGCAGGCAGCGGCAGAGAAGCACGCGCGGCTGATGCGGGAAACCCTGGCGCGCGTCACTCGATCGGGCGTCAAGGAGATCGTCTTCGCAGCGCGGCGTATCGTAGGCGAACACTGGTACGCCAACTTCGGCTATTACGCGGCATCCTCGAAGAATCCTTATTTCGGCACGGACAAGCTGTATCGCGACGGCGCCAAGCTGTACCGGCTGAACATAGCCGACAACCAACTTACCACCCTTCTGGATGATCCGCGGGGAGGCATCCGCGATCCGCAGGTTCACTACGACGGCAGGAGAATCCTCTTCGCCTACCGCAAAGGCGGCACGGAGAACTATCACCTGTACGAGATCAACTGCGACGGCAGCGGGCTGCGGCAGCTTTCCGACGGGCCGTTCGACGACATCGAGCCCAGCTATTTGCCGGATGGAGGGATTGTCTTCGTCTCCAGCCGGGCCAAGCGCTGGGTGAATTGCTGGACCACGCCGGTGGCGGTGCTGCATCGCTGCGACGGCGACGGGGGCAACATCCGCGACATCTCCAGCAACAACGAGCACGACAACACGCCCTGGCCCTTGCCCGACGGGCGCATCCTCTACACGCGGTGGGAATATGTGGATCGCAGCCAGGTCAACTACCATCACCTCTGGACGGCGAATCCCGACGGCACGGGCCAGACCGTTTACTTCGGCAACCTGCATCCCGGCGTGGTTATGATTGACGCCAAGCCGATCCCGGGCAGCGACAAGATCGTAGCCTCGTTCTCGCCCGGCCACGGGCAGCCGGAACATGCGGGCTGGATCGCGGTGGTGGATCCCAAAGGCGGCCCGGACGCACAACGTTTCGCCAGGCGCATCACCGCCGGACAGGACTTTCGTGATCCTTGGGCGTTGTCCGAAACTTGCTTCCTCGCGGCCCAGGGGTGTTCCATCGTCATGGTGGATGCCGGCGGAAGCGTGTTGGAGTTGTTCACGCTTCCTCCCGATGACGTCAAGGCCGGCCTGCTGGCGCACGAGCCGCGGCCGATCGCGCCGCGCGCGCGGGAACACGTCATTCCGCCGCGGGCCGCCGTGCAGGAGCTCGGCGGCCGGTTCATTCTGGCGAACGTCTATGACGGGCGCAACATGGCCGGCGTGAAGCCCGGCGACATCAAGAAGCTCCTCGTGCTGGAAACGCTGCCCAAGCCCGTCAACTTCACCGGCGGCATGGAGCCGCTGAGCTACGGCGGGACGTTCACGCTGGAACGCATTCTCGGCACGGTGCCGGTGGAGGCGGACGGCTCGGCATGCTTCGACGCGCCCGCCCTGCGCAGCTTGTTCTTCGTAGCGCTCGATGAGAATGACGTCGCCGTGAAACGAATGCAAAGTTTCACCACGTTGATGCCCGGAGAAACCACGGGCTGCGTGGGCTGCCACGAGCACCGCGTGAAGTCGCCGCCGGGAAGCGGGCGGAGCCTCCCGCTGGCCCTGGCGCGTGCGCCGAGCCGCATCGCGCCGATCGCCGACGTACCCCAAGTGCTCGATTTCCCGCGCGACGTGCAGCCCATTCTCGATCGTCATTGTCTGCGATGCCACGACTGCGACAAGCGCCAAGGGGGAGTCGTCCTGAGCGGCGACCGCGGTCCGCTTTACTCGCTGAGCTACTTCACGCTCACCGCGCGGAGCCAGGTGGCCGACGGGCGCAATCGGGCCCAAAGCAACTACGCCCCGCGCACTCTTGGCAGCGCCGGAAGCCCGCTCATGGCGAAGCTGGAGCCTTCCCATTACGACGTGCGGCTCTCGCCGCCGGAGAAGAGAACCGTGCGGCTGTGGATTGAGATCGGCGCGCCGTATCCCGGCACTTACGCCGGGCTGGGCAGCGGCATGATCGGCGGTTACGACCAGAACACGCTCGATCGCAGCGCCGAGACCTGGCCCGGCACGCGGGCCGCCACGGAGGCCATCCGGCGACGTTGCGCCCCGTGCCACACAGGTGCCATGACGCTGCCGGTGAGCGTCTGCGACGAGATTGTCGCCCCGCCATGGGAAGACATGTCGCCCAAGGATCCGCGGCGGCAGTTCTCGCGGCATTTGCTATACGACCTGACTCGCCCGGAGAAATCGCCCCTGCTGCTCGCCGCGCTGGCAAAGGAAGCCGGCGGACTGGCGCTGTGCCGAACGGCCCGGCAGAGCACCGCCTCCACGGCCGCCATCTTCAAGGACACCGCCGATCCCGACTACGTAAAGATTCATGCGGCCATCACCGAAGCGAAGAAGAAGCTGGACGAGATCAAACGCTTCGACATGCCCGGTTTCCGTCCGCGATCCGAATGGGTGCGGGAGATGAAGCGCTTTGGCATCTTGCCGGCCGAGTTTTCGGACCATGATGCCGTGGACGTCTATGCCGTCGAGAGACGCTACTGGGAATCCCTGTGGCCGAGGCCCAATGGAGCGGCGGACCGGCAATGAACAATTCAAGGCAGGACCAGCCATGATGCCCGGCAGGAAAGTCATGGCCGCTGGCGGTCATCAGACCTCCGGCGGGCAGCATTTGGACCGTGCAATGACGCGAATCTTGGCAAGAAAGGGACTGAGAATGTTGCGGCACCGTTATGGGCCGGTGGGCCTGGCCTTGATCGCCGTTGGTTTGATGCAATGCGCGCCGGGCGGAGCGGCAAGCGCCGCGGCCCCGCCGGCCAAGGCACAATCACCCAAGGTGGATTTCTCCTACGCCTTTGCCACGCCGCACCGGCTAACCGTGGGACGCCCAGACTCCAGCGACCGCACGCTCTTGGACCTCCAGCCGGGCTGGCTGCGCATGGCCTGGACCTACGAGGACCTGACCGGCTATCCGCTGGCCGCGTTCGCCACTCCCGCCACCGCCTGGGACATCCACGTCACGCCGCAGCTTGACGGCCGGGGGCTGGCCAACAGTCGCTGGACGCGATTGGACGGGTTCCTGCCGGCCCTGGACAACAGGTATGAGGACCCGCTGGCCAGCGTCGGCCTGAAGGTGCTGGGCGGCATGACGGCCGCCCTGGTCCGCGTGGAAGCGGTCAACAAGGACCAGCGGCCGCACCAGGTCGTGCTGCGCTGCGAATCGGCCGGTTGGGGCGAGAACCGCGGTTGGGTCGAGCCGGCACACTGGAGCTCCGACGTGCTGCTGGCCGGCTGGCGCGACCGCGCCGACCGCGTAGTGCTGCTGGGCCTGGACGCCGACGCCTACTGGCTCGGCGCCGATCGCCGGGCGCCGGGCCCCAAGACCGTCGCACTGGTCTGGAACCTCAAGCCGGGCCAGCGGCGCACGGGCTGGCTGGTACGGCCCTACCGCGCCTACCTGGCCGACGTGCCCACGCTGCGCAAGCACGATTGGGCCCGGGAGTGGGAGGAGGCGAAACAGGAGTGGCTGGCGCTGCTGGAGCGTGCCGCCCGGGCAAGTATCCCGGACGAAGGCGTGAGCAATGCCCTGCGGGCTTGTTTGGCCGATCTGTTCATCATGCGTGAGCCGGTGGCCGGCGGGCAGATCGCCGCCGTGCCGGGCACGGAGGTCTACCGGGCCCCCAACGCCTTCGAGGCCGCCATCGTCGCCGTGGCCCTGGACCAAATGGGACTGCACGCGCTTTCCGCCGGCGGTTACAAAATGTGCCTGGAGATGCAGGAGCCCGACGGCGACTGGAACGATCCGCGCGGCTGGGGCCACTTGATGTGGGGCGGTGCGGGATTCAAGGCCTGGGCGGCCATGGAACATTACTACCTCACGAAGGACCGCCGCTTCCTGGAGTGGATCTATCCGCGCCTGGCGGCCAGCTCCCGTTGGCAGGAGCACGAGCGCTTGCGCATGCGCACCCGCGGCTGCCCGCGGCCGGTTACTTACGGCCTGATGCCGCCGGGCATGGGCGACGCCGGACTGATGAACGACGGCGACCTGTACGGCGTCTTTCTGCCGCACAATATCTGGGCCGTGTACGCCGATCGCCTGGCGCTAGAGGCCGCGAAAATTCTGGGCCGCACCGCCGATCTGGAGGAGCTGGACCGAATCTACCGCACGGGCCGCGACGATCTGCTGGAGGCCATGCGGCGGGGGGCGATCCAGGCCGACGGCTACCGCTGGCTTCCCGGCGTGCCGGGCAAGACCTCCGGCAGCCGCTGGGGCGTGCTCAATGCGCTGACGCCCTGCGGGCTGTTGCCGCCCGACCACGAGTTGATCAGCGGCACGCTGCGGCACATCGAGTCGCACCTCAGCCCAGGCGGCGTTCCCATTCATACCGGCTGGATGGCCGACGGCATGTGGGTGGCCATCACGCTGGACAACGTGGCCGAGGCCCACCTGGCGCGCGGCAACGGCGACGCGGCCGCCGGCTATCTCTACGCCACGCTGAATCACGCCACGCCGCTGTATACCTGGTGCGAGGAACGCGGCCAGGAGCCGGGCACTACGAAATGCTCCGGCGACCGGCAGCACCTGTGGACGCCCGTGGCCGTCGTGCGCGCCATCCGCGACATGCTGGTCCTGGAGGACGGCGACGGCTTGCAGCTAGCCTTGGGCGCCGATCGCTCCTGGCTGGCCAGCGGCAAGCCGCTAGGCGTCAGCGACGCTCCCACGCATTTCGGCCGCGTTTCCTGGAGCATGCAATTCGATGCGGCCAACGCTCGGGTGAGCGGCCAGGTGCAGTTCCCCGATAACCCTTCGGCGGCCTGGGCCGCAATGCACGTGCGCCTGCCCGGCGGCCTGCGAGTAACGGCCATCGAGGCTCCGCCGGGGGCGGAACTACTGCCCGGCGGCAAGGGCCTCCGCTGGAAGTCGCCGCGCGGGAAGATGAAGTTCACGGCCAAGGTCGAAGGTTAGCGGCATGGTTCGTATCGTTGTTCTCGACGGCTACACGCTCAATCCGGGCGATCTGAGCTGGCAGCCCCTGGAGGCTTTGGGTCAGGTGACGGTCTACGACCGCACGGCGGCCGCGGACGTGCTCACCCGGGTGGCCGGCGCGGAAATCCTGCTCACCAACAAGACGGTCCTCGGCCGCGAGACAATCGAGCAACTGCCGAAACTCCGCTACATCGGCGTGCTGGCCACCGGCTGCAACGTGGTGGACATCGAGGCGGCCGGCCGCCGGGGCGTGGTGGTCGCCAACGTGCCCGACTACGGCACGGCCTCGGTCGCGCAGATGACCATCGCCCACCTGCTCAACCTCACCCAGCACGTCGGCCATCACGCCCGAACGGTGGCCGAGGGGCGTTGGTCCCGCTCGGCCGACTGGTGCTACTGGGACTTTCCCCTGGGGGAGCTCGAAGGGCTGGTGATGGGGATTGTCGGGCTGGGACGGATCGGCCAAGCGGTGGCCCGGCTGGCGGAAGCCTTCGGCATGCGGGTCGTCGGGCACGATCCGCAGAGCGCTGTGGCCGCGGCGGAGGGCATCCGGCGGGTCGAGCTCGATGAAATCTTCGCCCTGGCCGACGTGGTCAGCTTGCATTGTCCTCTAACGCCCCAGACCGAGCGATTGGTCGACGCCCGGCGGCTTGCGATGATGAAGCCCACGGCGCTGGTGATCAACACCAGCCGCGGGGCGCTAGTGGACGAGAGCGCTCTGGCGGCGGCCCTCAGCGCCGGGCGGATCGCCGGGGCGGGCCTGGACGTGCTCGGCCTCGAGCCGCCGCGGCCCGACAATCCGCTCCTGCGGGCCAGGAACTGTTACATCACGCCGCACGTGGCCTGGGCCACGCATGCCGCCCGTCAGCGGTTGCTCCACGCGGCCATCGACAACGTTCGCGCCTTCCTGAGCGGCCGGCCGGTGAACGTGGTCCCCGCGCCTCCGGGAGAGGATGGGCAGAAGGGGGGCGTACCGCAGTAGTACGGCGGCTTTTCCGGTACAATAGCGGCGTCTCTGGCTAACCGCTTGCCGGGGCGTTCCCTGGAGTTATACAGCCATGTTCGCATCCTGCACCACGGCCGTGTTCCTGGCCCTCGTCACCCCTGCCGCCGAGTTCCACGTGGCCCCGGATGGCAAGCCCGACGGCGACGGCAGCCAGGCGCGGCCGTGGGATCTGGCCACGGCCCTGGCCGGCAAGGATCGCGTCCGGCCGGGCGACACGGTCTGGTTGGGCAGGGGTACGTATCGCGGGGCCTTCCAGAAGTCCGCGGACCCTTCCGGGACTGCCGGCCGGCCGATTGTCTACCGGGCCATGCCCGGCCAGCGCGTCACCTTGACCGCGAAGGAAGACGACCGTTGCGTGCTGGAGATTGCCGGGGCCGAGAACGTCTGGTTCTGGGGTTTCGAGGTCACCGTGGGCGGCCGGCCGGAGCTGGGCCACTACGGCGCAGGGGTTTCGCTCCGCGGCGGGCGGGAGATCAAGCTCATCAATCTCGTCATTCACGATTGCCCCAACCGCAGCGGCATCGCCGGCTCGAACCTCGGCAGCGAGTTCTACGGCTGCTTGATCTACCGCAACGGCCGATGGGCCAATGCGCTGGCGCACGGCACCTATACGCAGAACCGGCCGGAGGACGTGGGAGGCAATCTCGACGCCTTGCCCTGGAAGATCCACCGTGACTGCGCGGTGTTCAATAACTTCGGCTGGGGTGTGCACAGCTACGCCACCAGCCCCAAACTTGCCAACCTGCTCTATGAAGGGGTGATCGCCTACGGCAACGGCCTTCCCGCCGGCGCCGCGAAACCGTGTCCCAACTTCCTGGCCGGCGGGCAGAAGTTCGACGACAACGTCGTGCTGCGCGACTGCTGCACGTACTATCCCGACAAGGGCAACTTCAAACGCGGCGCCGACCTGGGATTCGGCGACGAGAACGGCCGGCTGACGGTCCAGCGCAGTTGTTTCGTCGGCGGCCAGGACGCGCTGTGGATCCGCAAATGGCAGCAGGCCACGGTGACCGGATGCCGCTTCTTCACGGCCAACGGGTATGCGCTGCGCCTGATCCGGCCGGCGGGCTACCAACCGTCGCGCTACCGCTTCACGGACAACACCTACTACCGGCTCAGCACGCCGCCGCTGCAACTGGACGACACGGCGATCGAGGACCTGGCGGCCTGGCAGTCGGCCACGGGCCTCGACCAGGGCAGTCGCACGCTCGCCGGCCGGCCGAATCAAGCCTGGGTATTCCTGCGGCCCAATCGTTATGAGCCCGAGAAAGCGCTGCTGGTTGTGTACAACTGGCCGCGGACGCCGGAAGTCGAGATTCCTCTCGGCGAACTCTGGGGCCTCAAGCCGGGCCAGGGGTATCGGGTCCACAGCGTCGACGATATTTGGGCCCAGCCGGTGCAGGAAGGCCGGTTCTCCGGCGAACCGGCCCGGCTGAAGATGGTTGGCGCCTATGCCCCGGAGTTTACCTGCTATCTGTTGCTCCGCCACCCTTGACCCACGCCGGAGCCGATCCACTGATGGTGAAGGGCGATCTGACGCCGCGCCCGGCCTATGTGGCCTTCTTTGCCTACAACTTCTCGGATCGGGCGGTCACAGGCAAGCTGACAGTCGTTGCGCCGCATGAGTGGGAGGTTTCGATTCCCGACCGGGTGGAGCTGGCCGCGGGCCAGCGGAAGCAACTGGCGATGAGCTTGCATCGGCCCGGCGCGAAGGGCGACAGGCCGGCGCGGGTTCAGCTCACCGGCGATTTCGGCCCGGCGGGCAGCGCGATCCTCAGCACTCGGCTTCAGCTTGGAAGGTAGCAGGCACACTCCCTGTGCCGTCGGCTGGAGCGGGAAGAGGTGTGGCGGACGGCACACGGAGTGTGGCGTGCTGCTTTCGTTGGGGCGGCCAAGGCACGTTTTGGCGGGCGGGGAGCACGAATCCGTTAAAAAGCGCCCTGGTTGCGGGCGGCGGCGATTTCGTGATCCCGGAGGGATATCAGCGATTAGCCGGTGGTTTCGGAGCGTTAGCGACGACACCACCGGTCGGAAGGCCACGTAGTGTGACCGACCCCGAAGGGGGTCGCAGCCGGCTACGACCCTTTTAGGGTCGGCAATTCATGAATCCGCGGACCCCGGGTGCGCTAGCGCGACCCGGGGCTAATGGCTTCGACCCCGGCTGGGGTCGGAAATACGCACACTCCTGCGAGCCTCAATGGGCCGAAACAACGCATATCCCCTGCGACCGCTTGCCCCGTATGGCGGCGACCGTTATAAGCGAGGGCGATCGTCTAGAATACCTCTGAACTCACTCACGCCAAACACAGAAGGGCAACCAACATGGCGTCCACTTACCTGAGCCTTCACTACCACCTGGTTTTCGGAACGAGGAATCGGGAGTCGAGCATTGAATCCTCGTGGCGGTCGCGACTGCACGAGTACCTGGGGGGCACGATTTCTGGCCTGGGTGGGTTCCCGCAGGGCGTGGGCGGAACCGCCGATCACGTACATCTTCTCGTCGGCCTGAAGGCGACGCATTGTCTGGCCGACATCATGCGCGACCTGAAGAAAGCGTCGTCCCTTTGGGCACACGAGCAAATTGGCCTGGGATCATTCGCCTGGCAGGAAGGCTACGCGGCGTTTACGGTGAGCGCTACCGCACGCGCGGCGGTGCGGAACTACATCGCACGGCAGGGCGAGCACCACCGAGGAAAATCGTCTCGCGATGAATTGATCGAAATGCTCGAAAAAGCCGGGATCGAATACGAGCCGAAATATCTGGATTGACACGGCTGCGACCCTTCCAGGGTCGGCAATTCATGAGGGGCTAATGGCTACGACCCCTTCCGGGGTCGGCGATTGCTAATGGCTTCGGCCCCGGCTGGGGTCGGAACGGCCCCGCGCTGCCGCAGTACAAAGGTCTGGCTGCTGCCCGGCGGCAGGACGACGCTTTCCTCGAAGCGCGCCAGCGGGCCGCCGGGGGCTGAGGCCAGGCGGGCGGTCAGCGGTGCGTCGGTCGGATTGTGGGCCTCGGCAAACCACAGGCCCGGCTCCTGCGGGTTGACCAGCAGCTTTACCGCCGGATTGTCGGCCACCAGGGGATGGCCGATGAACACGTCGCTGTCGGCCTCGGTCAGGTCGAGTTGGGCATAGGCGCGGCCGTCGCGGATGGGCACCGCGCGGCAGTTCGGCCCGCGGCGCAGGCGATCCATCAGGCATACCGACCAGTTGTCGTGAAGGTTCTCGACGCAGGCGGTAAGGAACCCGGGCAGGTCGGTCTTGGGCAGTCGGGCCTCGACGGCCTGGCCTTGGGCATCCACGTGCCAGAGGAGGTAGTTATCCAACGCTTTGCCGCGCGTGAGTTGCGCGCGGTAGGCGGTCTGGCCCGGCACGGCCGCGCCGAAGGCTGCCGCGTAGGCCAGGATCTTCCCGGTCGAGAGTCCGCCTTCGGCCCCCGCAAAGGCCACGCGGTAGGCGATCAGCTCGCCTGGGGCCAGGTTCGGTTTGCCCGGCTGGTAGAACAGCTCGAGGCCGCCGTTCTTGCCCGGCGTCCAATGGTAGCGGATCGGGCCTTCCATCGGCATGAGGACCACCGACCCGCCGGCATCTTCCAGGGTGAACAGCGTGCCGCGCTCGAAGCGGCCCTCGGCCGTCTGCACCCGCCGGCCGCCGGAGTGCAGCAGCCAGTTGCCGCCCGTGTACATGATGCGGAGCCCCTTGAGGGCGTCCAGGGCGAGGGGTTCCTTGAGTTTCACGCGGGTCTCGTGCCATCCCAGGCGGAAGCCGCGCGTCAGCCAGTTGGCGGCGTAGGTGCGGGCGAAGCCTTCGATCTTGCGGGTGGGGATCAGCCGGTGCCAGCTTCCCCAGGAATTGCCCGATCCGTCCTGCGGTTGCTGGTAGGGATGGCCCAGCGGCGTCTGCTTCGCTCCGGTCTCGGCCGGGTCGTAGGCCAGGCGGATGTCGGCCTGGCCGACGGCGATCTCCGGCCCCACCATGTACGTCTGGGGATAGGCGAAGAGTGTGGGGAGTTCGCCGGGCACCTGTAGCTCGAACTGGATTCGCGCGGTGGGGAAGCCGGCCGGGGCGCCGTCGATGGGCAGCGTCGGCGAGTTGGCCGTCAGGCCGACGGCGGGGCACACCGCCATGTCCAGCCGGCCCTTGGAGGCCGTAATGCCCATGTTGGCCGAGAAACCGATGGGGGTCCAGTATTGGCCGCCGCCGGCGGTTCTCAGCCGCGCACTGCCGAGGAAGTTGCAGCGGTCGCTGCAGAAGAACTCCTCCATGTTGAGGTTGCGGTTCCAGAACGACATGCTCACGGCCCGCCGCCCGCGGAGGTCCTCGACCACCAGCGTGAAGCCGCGCTGCTGGCAGTTGGCCAGGACCAGCTCCTGTTGGAAGGTCTTGGCCCCGCCGGGCAGCCAGCGGCGAAACAGCTCGCGGTCGCCGTCGTGGATCGCGACCGATTTCAGTCCGGCGTCCGAGGCCACCCGCAGCCGCAGGCGGTATTGCCACTGGTCGGGCCGCCACCACAGGCCGTTGGCGCCAATCAGCCGGTTGGGGCTCTCCCAGACGAGGATCTGCGGACCGTTTGTAATGTACTGCGAGCCGCTGCCGCTGAAGGAAAATGCCCCCTCGTGCCAGCGGCCACAGAGATCCTTCAACCCGCGGTGGGCGACCACTCGCCAGCCTTCGGCGGCGCGGCGGGCGAGCTGGTCGGGGCTGCTCAGGAACTCCAGCGCCAGGGCCGCCTGGCAGCCGCCCAATCCCTGGAGATAGAGAAAATCGTCCAGTGCGGCGTCAACCGGCCGGCCGCAGTCGAAACTGACGATCGGAAACGAGTTGTAGAGCTTGTAGTCGGCCGGCGGCATGAAGTTCCGCCGGTGGTTCCAGAAGCCGTTGATCGCGTGCTGTTGCACCAGCTCGTTGATATAGTCGAAGTAGGCCTGGGTCCGATTGGACTGGTTGGTGGCCAGGCGGCGGTCGGCCAACAGCATGTGCGGCTTGGGAAACCGCACGTCGTCGCCGAAGACGTACAGGTGGTTGCCTTGGGCGTCCTCGTAGGTCAGGCCCGGCACGGCCGCGAATTGCCCGTCGGAGGCCGCGGCGCACTCCTTCACCAGCCGGTCCCAGCCGCCCTGGTCCATCTTGAGGCTGTCTTCCAGGAATACGAGGAATTGCAAGCCGGCAGCCTTGGCCGCCCGGACGTACTGGGCCACCGTGCCGGCGCCGGACGACAGGGCCGTGCGGGCGCCGATCATGCCTTGCACCTGGGGCATGTCGTACATCGGGCCGGGCTTCGTCCATTGGACGACCGGCGGGATCTCCCAGGGCGTTACCGGCGGATCGAGCACCGTCTTGGGCGTCTGGAGGCCGCCCATGCCGGCCGCCAGCGAGGGCTCCGCCAGCCAAGCCACGGTATTGGCGAAAAGCCGCAGCCAATCGCTGGGCTTGCCGCCGGCCCCGGCGGTGAGCATGGCCTCGGCCGTCGGGCAGTTGTACGGCGGCGTGAACAGCCAATGGCTGCGAATGCCGACCACCGCCAGCCGCCCGGGACCGACGCTTCGCAGGCCCATCAGGGCGGGCGAGCCGGCCAGGGGCTCCTTGGGAATCCACGGCTGGAGCTGCTCGTCGTTGCGGACCTCGCGAACGCCCTTGTGCGTGGCCGCCCCGCGGGCCACAACCGTCCACGAGGGCGAGAAATCCAGCGACATGGGCGGCTCCCAGCCGGTGGTGCCCCCGGCCGTCACCGTCAGCAGCCCGCGCACACCCCGGTTCACCGGCGCGGATACGCGGTCGGTCCACGAGAGCTCGCAGCCCATGATGTCGCGGGCCAGGTTCTGCTTGTTGCCGTCCTGGAGGACTTCCCACCGCGGCCGGGCGCCCAGGGCGGCCAGCCACTGGTTCGTGACCGGCCAGTCCTTCATGTTCCAGGACCCTTCGGGGTTGCACACCAGCGCGCCGCCGCCTTGGGCCAGGAAGGCGTCGACGGCCTTGCGCTGGGCGTCGCTCATCGTCGTGACCACGACGACGTTGTACCTGCGGGTCGCCAGCAGGCCGGCCATTTTCTCCGGCCCGCAGGCATCGACCTCCACGCCCAGCGCCACCATCGGCCGGACGACATAATTGTTGTGGACCCAGCCGGTGGCGAACAGCACGGCCGGCCGCTGCGGGGCGGCCCGGCCCGGCGCGGCCACCAGCAGCAGGGCGATTACGGAGAGCAGGACTCGGTACGGCATCGCATGCTCCTTATGGAGAGAGCGTTCACTTCAAGGAACCTTCGACCGGGATGTTCAATTCGGCCAACGCGCCGCGGATCCACTTCAGCGAGCGCTCGATCATCGGCCCGCCTTGGCCTTCGCACTCCATGCTCAGCACGCCGTCGTAGCCGTGGTCGCGAAGCAGCAGGAAACACTTCTTGATGTTGTCGGCATTCACTCCATCGCCCAGCGCACAATGACTGACGGGAATCCCGGTCTGTTTGCCGCGCGTCGCCGCCGCCAGCGACGGCGAAACGTCCTTCACGTGAACGTGATTCAGCCGATCGATAAAGCGGCCCAGAAACGCCACCGGGTCCTGGCCGGCAATGAAGGTGTTGCCCGTGTCCAGATTCATCCGCAGGTAGGGGCTATCGCAGAAATCGAGCATGCGGGCCATCATTTCCGGCTTGGTGGTGAAATAGCCGTGGGGCTCGATGTTCACGACGATCTTATGGGCCTCGGCCACCTCGATGATCTGCTGGTAGCTGCGTTTCATCAGGTCCATGGCCTCTTCGTCCTTCAAGCCCGGCGGGGCGTGCAGGCCGTCGGTGGTATCGACGCGGGGACTGCCGGCCTGGTCCGCCCAGGCAATGGCTTTCATCACGTAGGGCACGCCGCGCAGCGGGCCGTCCTTGCCGGAAAGCGGATAGGCCGCGTCAACCTGCGAGAACCGCACCCCGTAACCCTCCATCTTCCGCCGCAACAGCAGCGGGTCCTCATACAAGGCGACGTGCGGATAGTAGCCCAGGCCCAGGGCCCAGCTCACCCCGTCGATCAGTCCGCATTCGATATAGTGCACGGCGTTCTGCTCGGCCCATTGCAGGCACTTGTCGAAGTCGAAATAGGCCGTGGCGAACGCATCGGTATGAAAACCGATCTTGACCGAGGGCCTTTTGCGTTTATCTTTGCGTTCGCGCACGGAAGGCGCGGGGGCCGCACTGTCTGGCCCCGCCCCTACCGCATCGGCTGCGCAGGCTCCCGCAGCCAGCGTCGCCGCACTAACCGCACTCTTAGCGCCGAACTCGCGCCTCGTCATTGCCTTATCCGGCATGGTAATCCTCCTTAATTGGATGGTATCGGAGACTTGCCTGGGCCTATGGCTTGCGGCCGGCCGCCCAGAGGCAGCCGCGCCGCAACAGCTCGGCCGTGCCGGGGATTTCGATCGCGCGCACGTCGTGTCCCAACGGCGTGTGAAATACCCGGCCCTTCCCGTACTCGAAGGCGAATGCCATGGGATAGTCCTTGCCGGTTATCTTGGAGCGCGCCGTGGCCAACAGTTGCACCGGCCGCCCGTCCACCAGGCAGCGGTAAAGCTCGTCGTCGGCTTGGAAATCCTGCATTCCGCACGTGAGGGGATGATCCTTGTCGATGATCCGCACCTGGAACGGCCCGCGCGGATCGTGAGCGCTCGTCTTATCCAATACCTTGCCGGCCAGATTGGCGTACTCCGGCCAGTCTTCGAATGCCCCGCAGGCCAGATGAATCGCCACCAGGCCCTTCCCCTGCTTGACGAGCTTGGCCAGGTTCTCGCGGATCTCCTTCTCGCGCGAGAACGGTTGATAGTTCTTGAAGTGCAGGAAGATCACGTCGTAGTCGGAAACTGCCGGCGCGGCAAGGAACTCGGGGTCTTCGACGATTCGGGCCTCAATTCGCTTGTTTCGCTCCAGGACCTTTTGCACGGCAGGGGCAGTTTCCTTCCAGAGATGGCCCACGTAATCCACGCCCGTGACGATCAGCACGCGAACGGGCTTGTCGGTTTTCGCCGGTCCCTGGGCAGTCGCCGCAACGAACGGCGAGACCGCGAACGCCAGGGTTAGAAGAACAAGGAAGGTCGAGCGCATAGCAAGTCTCCCACGCAGTGTAATAGAAGTGTTCATGTCCGCCCGTTGGAGCGGCAGTTCAACGGTCGTCCCGACAGAAACGGCTCCTTCTTCACAGCTTCAACTCGGTTATGCCCGGCATCGGCGCCGGATACCAGCCCTTTTCATCCGGCTTGACGGGAGGCGCCATGTCCAGGCGGACATCTTGGGGCCTTGGAAGAAAGGCAAAATCCGACTTGGCGACTTGCTCCCAGGTCAGTTCCTTGCCGCTATAGCACGCCAACTGGCCCATCACCGCGACCAGGGCGTTGCGGGCCATGTAATCGGCGCAATTCAGCGGGTTGCCCGAGCGAATTGCCTGGAAGAAGGCCTTGTGCTCCAGATCGTAGGGGTTGCCGCCGGGCCCTTTGTACTTCCAGCCGGGCTTGCCGTTGACGATGATGCCGCATTGCAGCCCGTGCGTGAGATAGGCGCGGCCCTTGGTGCCGAAGATGGTGCTGGTGGCGTCGCCGTAGCAGCCGTTCTGGGTGTTGCAGGAGGCGTAGGTCCGCATGCCGTTGGCATACTCGTAGACCACCGCATGATGATCGAACGTATTGCCGTAGATTTCGCCGAAGGAGGCCGATCGCCCGCCCAACCCATGGGCCTTGATTGGGGTCTGCTCCTTCAACGCCCAGGCGGAGCGGTCCAGATTGTGGCTCAGCGATTGGCTAACGTCGTCGCCGGAAAGCCAGGTGAAATGCATCTGGGCGCTGAACTGGAACTCGACTTCATTGAGCTTGGGATCGCGGCGGACGACGTTGTACGGACCGCGGAGAAACGTCTCCTCGGTGGCAACGACGTCGCCGATCTCGCCGTCGTGGATGCGCTTGATGGTCTCCTGAAATCCCGGATAGAAGCGGCAGTGCAGCCCGGACAGGATGCTCAGGTTCTTCTGCTTGGCGATCTCGCCGGCGGCGACGATTTGGCGAACCCCCGCCGGATCGATGGCGTGGGGCTTCTCGACGAAGGCGTGCTTGCCGGCCTCGACGGCCGCGCGGAGATATTCGCAATGGTACTTCGCCGCGCAAGCGATGAGCACGACGTCGGCGCTCTCGATCACGTGGCGATAGCCGTCCAAGCCGGCGAAGCAGTGGGCGTCGTCGACCTCGACCTGCTTCAGCTTCTCCCGCTTGAGCATTGCCCGCCGGCTCCGGATGTGGTCGGCGAAGATATCGGCCATGGCCACCAGCCGGACTCCCGGGTCGACGTTCATGGCGTTGGCCGCCGCGCCGGGGCCGCGGTTGCCGCAGCCGACGAGTCCGATGCGGATAGTGTCGCTGCCGGCCGCATGGGCGGTGCGGGCCAGCGGCAACGTGCCGATGGCCGCCGCGGCCAGCGAAGTCTTAAGGAAATCGCGCCGCGTGGCATGTTCGGGACTCAAGGATTTCGCTTGCGGACGTTTGCGCATGGCGGGTTCCTCCCTGGGGGCTTTGCATTAGGGAACACTTGTGTCTTGGCCGATCCTCACTTCGCCTCCTCCGCCGCCGTGACGGCGAGTAAGGCCGGGGTGCCGTATTGGCTGCCCGCCGGGCCGTAGAGCATGTCGATGCTCTCGATCGTAACTTTGGGCCGCGGGTTGGTCCAGGAGAGCTGGTACAACACGGCCTGCTCGTCCGACTTCTCGCCGGGCAGCGGCGCCGCCCAGGCCAGCGCGGCGCCGGTCAGACCGGCCGGCTCTTTGGCGATCCAATGATCGGCCCCTTCGCCGTAGAGCACGGGCACGTCGGCCGTCTGAGCGTCGGCATAGTGCACGACGTATTTGAACAGCATTGGCGCGGGCTCCTCCGGCTGGCCGCGGCGCCACTCGCCGGTGCGGTTGAAGGCGTGCAGGAAGTAGAGCACGTCGGCCTTGCAGCCGGCCTTGAGCCCCTTGACGGCCGGCGGAAGCTGGCCGCGGGCCCCCGGCCCGGCCAACATGACGCACGACGGCAGGGGCGAGGTGCGGAAATCGCGGATCAGGTACGACACGCCGCAGAAATCCTGCTTGCCGATGGGCAGGTGGGCCAGGTCCCGGCCGCCGTCGAACCACCCGCGGTCCTTGGTCAGATACTGGTTGCACCGCTCTTCCAAGGGCAAGGGATGGAACTTCAGATTCGTGGCGGTCAGGATGCGGCCGCCGGCGAACGTGGCGTGCAAATTGCGCAGCAGCGTGGCCGCGATCACCTGCTTCTTCTGGGCGTTGACCGGCACGGCTTCGCTGGGCTTGGCACGAATCTGATTGAGGATCAGGCCCCCCGCGCCCATCGGATACTTCACCAGGCCGCCCATGCTCAACAGCGGCCGGACGCGCTGCGGCCAGTCGGCCGGGCGCTGGACGTGGACCCACAAGTTGTCGATCCCCGTCGTCTTATCGACCTTGTTGAACTCGGCCAGGCGAACGCTCAGGCGGCGGCACTTCCGCGGCCCGATCGGGAAGTCCTGCCGCTCGGCATTGGGCTTGGTCACGAGAACCAGCGGATCGGGGTCGTCGTCGAACAAGACGTGGATCTTGGTGGCCACCGCGTAGTGCACGTTCAAGACGATGCTCAGGGCGTCGACGGTCTCGGCGCGCGGCAGTTTCATGGCTACCGTGGGGCTCTTCGTGTCCATGTAATGGATAAGCTTCCAGCCGTCGGCGCTGGTGAAGCCGTTGACCACGTTGCGGGCCCAGCCGGGTCCGGCCGCCTTTGCGGCCGCCATGTCGCCCGCCTTCGTGCCGGGAAATTCGCAGAAGGGGGCGATGTCGTTCAGATCAACCACATAGGTGAATTCGTCGTCCACGAGGTACTTGTCGCCGGCCCAGGGAAACATCTGCTCGCCCGATTCCATGGTGACGTCGCGGACCGTGAGGCCCGAGAGAATCGGATCGCGGACGGCGGGCAGGTTCACCCGCTCCAGCTCGAAGGGCCGGATCAAGTGCTCCACGCCCACCAGCCGGTTGAAGTCCGCCAGGCCGTCGGGCGTCAGTCCCCAGGCCATGAGCCAGCCGCCCCCGGCGGTGAAGGCCTTGACGCGGTCGGGGGCCGCCGCCAGCGCCTTGAGGTTGAGCGGCGTGGCCTCGAAGACCACGATCTGGTGCTTGCCGTCGGCCAGGGCCGCCAGCACGTCGCCGGCGGCGTCGAACTTCAGGCCCGCATCGGCCAGCAGTTTCGCGGCCGGACCCTTGGGATCCATCGCCACGGCCGTGCTCTTCTCGACCAGCGCGTAACGCTCGCAGTAGGACAGAAGGTTGTCGAACAGCCGCTGGGCGACGGGGTCGGTGGCCAGCTTCTCGCCGACCGCCATCTGGCACAGGACCATAAGGCCCGCGTTGACCGGGCATTCGGCGATGGCCGAGCAGCCCAGTTGCTCGTCGCAATGGGCCAGCGAGATCGCCCCGCGGGTGGCCTTCTTGTAAACGTTGCGGTAGACCACGTGGTCGCCGGACCAGGTGAAGAAATCGGCCTGCGCCAGGCCGGCGAAGGCCGGGTGCTCGGGGTTCTCCAGGAAGGCCACGCGGCCCACGTAATCGGTGGGCGCGAGGTCGGCCGGCAGGGCCTGGAAGTGCAGCGGATGCTCCTGCTCCAGGGCCAGGACGCGGGCGCCGCGGGCGGCCAGGGCCAGCCAGCGGGGATCCGTGGCGTCGCGGGCCGACAGCGCGCCGTTGCCCACCAAGACCACGCGGCACTGGGCCGGCACGTCGGACAGGCCCTTGGCCTCCGTGAAGGCGATGCCCCGACTGCGGAGCCGGGCCTTCGCCGACCCCTGCGGATCGATGACCGCCAGTTGCGATGCGGCGAGCGACGGCTTCGGCCCCGCGCCGGGATCGATGACCGCCACGCTCTTCACTTCGCGGAAGACCTCCTTGCCCTGGCGGCTGCAAGTGAGAATGAACTGCCCGGCAGTCCGCTTGGATACCGGCGGCACCGGGCACGAGACCTGGACCTCTTCGTGTTGTCCCGGGCCAAGCTGGAAGGTCCGCTTCTGGCCGGCCACCGGCTTGTCGTCCAGCCTTAGCTCCCAGCCCATCTCGATCGGATCGCCATAGTGGGTATCGTTGCAGACCTTCAGAGTGCGCGTGACCGTGCTGCCGCCGCCGAAGGTCCAATTCCACTGGCGGCAGAGCACGCACACGGGCTTCCAGGAGTTGTAGTGCAGCGTGGCGTCCTCGGAGCCGAGCCAGAAGTGCTGGGCGGCGACGCCGTGCCAGCGGTAGCCTTCGGCCAGCATCTTGGCCAGCAGGCCGGCCCCCTGCTGCGTGGCGGGCCCCCAGCCCGTGAAACAGCCTTCGCCGGCGAACTGGCTGAAGGCGGCCGGATTGCTGCCCCGCACGAAGTACGATTCGCCCATGTAGATCGGCCGGTCGGGCACCAGCCGCCAGAGCACCTTGCCCCAGGAGATGACCGGCTTCTCGTGGGCCACGTAGGCCTTGGCCAGGGTGTAGGCCTCGTCGGGATAATCGCGCCAGAAACTCTCCTGGTAGTGCACGCCGTTGACCGGCAGCGACTCGTCCAGGAGGCAATTCCCGCCGTCGACCATCGCCGGCCGCGTGGGGTCCAGCGCCATTACCGCGCGGGCCGCCCGAGCGATGTGAGGCTCCACTTCCTTGTGGATGCCGAGGTTGCGGGAGTTGATGAAAGTGATCTCGTTCTCGATCGACCAGATGAGGATCGAGGGATGGTTGCGCTCCTCCTTGACCCAGGCCTTCAACTGCTCGATCCAGTTGTCGAACAGCTCGCGGCCGTTGGCCAACTGGTGCAGATAGTTGGCCCCCTCGCCGTCGAAGATGCCGCTGCGGCGGACGATGATCCCGCGGGCGTCCATCAGGTCCAGGGCCTTCTGTTTGTCGAGGCCGCCGAACTGCTGGCCCCAGAATCGCCAGGTGTTCTGGCCGTTGGCCTGCCACTGGGCGACTGCCGCCTCGGGGTCTTTGCCGCCGTCGCCCAGCGTGCAATCGGCCCAGAGCTGCCAAGGCACGCCGTTGAGCTTGAATTGCCGGCCGCTCCACTCCCACTCGCGGAAGCCGAAGGCCGTCCGCCGCACGTCGATCGGGCGGCCGTCCAACACGATCGTGGTCGACAGTTGGTACAGGGCCGGGTCGTCGGGCCACCACAGCCGCGGGTTCTCCCACGTCTCGGCCAGCTTGATAACCGCTTCGCTGCCCGCTGGGAGCGTGACCTGCCGCGGCGCAAGCGTTTTTTCGGCTTTCCCGCCGGCGGCCGGAACTATCTCGCTGCGGACCTGCACCGTGCGGGCCTGGGGCGAGCTGTTCACCAGGGTCAGCTCCAGGCCCAGTTGCTTCTTGCGGACCGAAGGCTGCACGAAGACGTCGGAGGTATACACTCCCCCGGCCACGACCAGACTGGGCGCCAGCAGGATGCCCGATTTCCCGCCGAAATCCGAGCCGATGGGAAAATCGAAAAACTGGTTGATCCAGTTCTGCGTGCCCATCCAGGCCACCGGTACATTGAAGCTCAAGCGGCAGCTCTTGCCCGACTTCTTCTCGTTGAAGGCGTAGTAAGAATCCTTGACGACGACGCACACCTCGTTGACCTGCCCGGGCCGGATCGCGCGGGTCACGTCGCATGCCCACTCGGCAAAGGGCGCCTTGGTCCAACCGCAGAACTGGCCGTTAACGTGGACGCTGGCCATCAGGCTCAGCGACGGGAACTGCAAGACGAACGAGCGGCCGGCCAGCCCGGCGGGCACGTCGATCCGCGTGCGATACACGAAACGGTGGCAGAACCGCAACTCGGGCTTGACCTCGAACTTGTTGCCCGGCACGGGGATCGACATCCAACGGGCCGCGGCCGCGTCGGGCAGCGTCTTGGTCGGCCCGACGCGATCCGTCACCTCTTGTTCGTCGAAGCGGCACACCTGCCACAGCCCGGCCAGCGAGGTCTTAATCCGCTCTTCGGGCGGCATCACCCCCGGGTCTGTGCCTGGCGGGTAAAGGGGGGCTTGCGGGATATCGAATACCACCTTGGCCGCCTTGCCGTCGTCGGCGGTCTGCCAGTCTTCGCCCGGCTGGAAGCGACCATTGGGCCGGAACTGGCCGCGGTGGAGGCACAGGCAGTCGGAGGCATACATGATCTTCTCGGGGGTCTTGACGACGACCTCGACCTCCTTGCCGTCGGCTCCGCGCTTCTTCTGCTTCTCTTCCTTCATTGCGGGCAGCGGACGGATCTGCACCGTGTGGTTGCCGGCTGCAAGCTCGACGTCGCCCAGCTTGATCCAGGCCACTTCGCACCAGAAGCCGAGTTCCACGAGGTCGCAGGTGAGCCTGTCCGGCGTGATCGTTTGCCACGCCCCCTGGTCGATGCGCCAGGCGAAGGGCGAGCGGGCGCCTTCCAGGCCGATGCGGTCCCACGCCTCGTAGCCGCCTGCTTGAGCGACCTTGAAGTCGTACTCCAACAGGCCGCCTTGCGTGGGCCACTTCCGAGCGATCTCTTCGGCCGAGGCCGAGACCTGGAGCCACTTCTGACCGGAAAGCCGCGGGTCGCCGGCCCAGGCGTCGGTCTTCAGCTCGACGTTGGCCCGCGTCGGCCGCTCGCTTTCCAGCCAAACGAAGGTTTCCGCACCGCGTGCGGCGGGCGGCGCAAGCGACAGCGCCACGAGTACAACGAAAAGGGGAACCGAGCGACGTGACATGTTGATGCTCCTAGGTGGGCTGGGAAGGCGGGAGGGCTGCCGTCTGGTCGAGCGGTTTGAGGGTGCAGTTCTATTGCATTCTCAACCACCCATTATAGCCTCTTCTTGATGCTGCATGTTAACAAGGTGTTGCGGCAGTTTCCAGCCGGCGCGGTGCCGGCATGTGGCGATTGTTTCTGGCGGCGCGGTTCATGCGCTCTGTGAACAGCGTTCGCGCCCGGCGTTAACGCCGCCTTGACTGTCGGCGAAATGCCCGGAATCGCTCGCCGGCCATCCCGTAGGGATGCCAGATATTAGCCGGTGGTTAGGAGCGCTAGCGACGACACCACCGGTCGCGAGGCCCCACGCACAGCCGACCCCAAGGGGGTCGAAGCCGGCTGCGACCCCTGCCGGGGTCGGCGATTTGTGAATCCGCGAACCCCGGGTGCGCTGACGCGACCCGGGGCTAATATCTTGGAACCCTACCGGGTTCCCCGGGCACCCCTGCGATTCCGCCCGTCGACTGCTCTCACCCCAAACGCCCCCATTGGCAATCCACCCCGCCGGGCGGTATGGCCGACCGTATCCGCCGCCCCCCTTGTGCGGTTCCACGCCAGGTTTGGTATACTGGAGGGCACTGGCCCGATACGGGCCAGCCGGAGAGTGGCGACCGCACCAGACGGGGAGGAACCAGCCATGCGTCCTTCTGGCATCCTGTTCTCATTTGGCCTCGTCATTCTCGCCGCCCTGTCCGCTGTGGCGCAGGAAGCCGAGAAGAAGTTGCCTGTTCCCGACGCCAAGGCCCAGGCTGAGGCGACGAAGCTCGTTCGGGAGGTCTACGGGGACGAGTATTCCAGCGCCAAGTCGGCAGAGCAGAAAAAGACGCTGGCAAAGAAACTCATTCAGAAGGCGAGCGAGACCAAGGATGACTCCGCCAGCAAGTTCGTCCTCCTGAAGATTGCCAAAGACGTTGCCACCCAGGCATTGGACGGCCAGACCACGTTTCAGGCTATCGACAACATGGCCGAATCGTTCCAAACCAACTCCCTGGAAATGAAGGTCGCGGTGCTCACGGTCTTTGCCAAGAAAGCCAGCACGGCGGCGGATCACAAATCACTTGCGGAGCAATCGCTGGTCCTAACGGATCAAGCTGTCGCAAGCGACGACTTCGATCTTGCACGTCACTTTGGCGACCTCCTTCTGGCCGAAGCCCGCGCCGGCCGTGATCCGCAATCGCTCCGCGCGGCTCAGGAACGCATCGCACGAGTAGAGGCCATTGCCGAAGCGTACAAGGAAATGCAGACTGCCACAAAGGCTCTCGCGCAGAAGCCCTCCGATCCCGAGGCAAGTCTTATCGTTGGCAAGTATCGGTGCTTTTACAAGGGTGATTGGGAAAAAGGTCTGCCGATGTTGGCGAAAGGGGCTGACGAGAAGTTGAAGACGTTGGCGAAGCAGGACATCGACGGGGCTTCAACCGCGTCCTCAGCCGATAAAGTCAAGTTGGGTGACGCCTGGTGGGATACGGCCGGGGAGAATGCAACCGCAAAGACGATCATCCAGGGCCGGGCAGCCTACTGGTATCAGAAAGCACTTCCAGAATTGACGGGGCTGGCAAGGGATAAGGCGGACAAGAGATTGCGATCGCTGCCTCCAAGGGCTCCAACATCGAGCGGAGGTTCCGCACAGCCTTGGGTACGAATCGTCAATCGAAACAGCGGCATGTATCTCTGTATTCGCAATGGAGGAGAAGCGGGGGAAGGAACTGTTGTGCAGCACCCTTTGTTGCAGGACTCACTCGACAACCAGTGGCGAGTGGATAAGCCACAGGGTTTTTGTTGGATCATCAATCGCAAGATTGGCAATTGTCTGGCAGTGTCCGAGGGAAAGAAGACCTCCGGTCATCCCGTCATCGTCTGGCCGAAGTATCAGGATGGCTTGGAACAACAATGGCAAATCCGGCCGTTACCACACGGACACTGCCTCGTCGTGAACCGAAATAGCGGAATGTGCCTATCAATTGCCGAGGCGTCGAGATCAGCCGGTGCCATTGCATGCCAGTCGCCTTTTGCTGGAGCGAAGGCATTTGGACAGCAGTGGCGAATTGACATCGTACCACAGGATGACGCAAATAAGCCGCGGTGAGGCGACAAACCCGAGCCGGACGTTTCCGGCCGCCTCGCCCGTAATGGGGCCGGCCGATATAATTGGCTTTGTTCTTTGCCCTGGCTCACAGAAAGGGCGGAAGGGTTTAACAGATGGAAATGCGAGCGGACGGGGCGCCCCCGGAGATCCTGTACCACTACTGTGACGCAAATGCCTTCCAGGGGATTGTCACAAGCGGGCAGCTTTGGCTAACCAACGCCGCCTTTACGAATGACTACACGGAGCACAAGCTGCTGATTAAGGGGGCGCTTAAAGCGATTGGGGAATCCAGTCGGGAGCCCCGGCGATCGCCAGGCGACGGCGCCTCGCCACAACGGCTAGCAGAAATGCTCCGCGACGCCAATGTCCCTTATATATTCTCCTTTTCGCCCAAGGGCGACCGCCTCAGCCAGTGGCGCGCATATTCGGACGACGGGATGGGCTTTGTCATCGGATTCTCAAGCGCCGGCGTCGGGGCCGCGTGCGAGGAGGCCAGGGCAACGTTTAGGAGGCGGAGCGGAATGGAGTGTTCGATCGCGCTGCGTAAGGCAAAGTACGGGAAACGCGAACGACGGGAATTCTTGACATGGTGCCTAGGCATTTACGGTGACGACCGCGCGGCCGGCCGAACATCATCTGATCGAGAGGCCGCCATCGGCATCTGGACCGAGGCCGCGGTCCACAAGAATCCCGGTTTTAGGGAAGAAGCCGAGTGGCGGGTAGTATGGATGCCGCCGATCACCGGTGCGGGTCGATTCGATTCGTCGTCCATTAGATTTCGGGTTGCTGGCAGCCGAATCCTGTCCTATTACGCATTGCCGTTCAGGCCCGACGCGATCGTGAAAATCCGTCTGGGCCCCGGCAACTGCGCGCGTGAGAGGCGGCGGCGTGCGGCACTGAAGATGTTCCTGCAGGCGTCCGGCTACGATGTTGGCCGAATTAGGTGCTCAAAAGCCACCTATCGCCCGGTTCGGTGATCGGTCAACGGAAATGGCAAGCGGGCGGGGCCCCGGCCGGCGTCCAGTCGCGAATGGGACCGGCCTGTTACCTCGTCTGTGAAGCGGGGGAGAACCTCATGCGAGAGAAAAAATGGGCCGTCACTTTCGCTCGGGACGGTGAGCCGGATGTGCTCGAAATGAATTGCCCGTACCGGCCAGCGGAGGAGGACGCGGCAATTTTGATCAGGAACAAATTAGGCCCGAAGGTAATTCCAACGCTGCGCGAAGGCTGGACACAACCAACCGTCGAGCAGATTCGATCTCATGGGATCGAGATTACCGACATTGATGAGGTTGATCCAGGCATGCCGGGTGCTTGATGGGGCGGGGGCCGGCGACCTCACGCGGCGTGAGGCGGCTACCGTCGGGCGAGTCGGGCCGGTGCGACTGCAAAGCTTTCGCCCCCGGCGGAGTTGGGCGCGCGTCTCGGCGGGGATCGAGGCTGACCGCTGAAAGCCGAGAGCTTTGCTCGGCAGTTGGCAATCAGCGCTCGGCGGGGGCAAGCCCCGCCGGGGCGGCGCGGGATGGGGGCAGGGGGGTAGTACGCCAATCGGCGCTCGGCGGGGGCGAGCCCCGCCGGGGCGGCGGGGCTCGCTTGGACAAAACCGCAGGGCGCACCTTGCAGGGCGGGCCGCCGCGGAAGTAACATAGTAGTGCTTCAAGCTCGATGTCCTGCCTTC
Organism: Thermoguttaceae bacterium; assembly: GCA_049515555.1. Classification (GTDB taxonomy): domain Bacteria; phylum Planctomycetota; class Planctomycetia; order Pirellulales; family Thermoguttaceae; genus JBEKTY01. The sequence continues at coordinate 26,291 of JBEKTY010000022.1, read as the reverse complement.
CGGCGAAAGCCAGTTTCAGACGCCCTTTCGCCGCTGACACCTTTCAGCCCGCCCACAGGAGACCCATCATGCCTGAACGAGTAGTGCGCATTCCACGGCGGCGGTTTCTCGCCACGAGCATCAAGGCCGGGGCCTTGCTAGCCGCGCCGACGGTGCTCCCCGGCTTTGTGCTGGGCAAGGAGGGGGCCGTGCCGCCCAGCGAGCAGATCGTCATGGGCGGCCTGGGGATCGGCGGCCGCGGCTCCTACGATCTGGGCTGCTTCATGCAGGAGCCCGACGTGCGGTTCGTGGCCTGCTGCGACGTGCGGGCCGATCGGCGCACGGCCGTCAAGCGGGCCATCGACGCCAAGTACGGCAAGGACTGCGCGGCTTACCGCGACTTCCGCGAGCTGCTGGCACGGCGCGACATCGACGCCGTGCTCATCACCACCGGCTCGAACTGGCACGCCCTGCTCTCGATCTATGCGGCCAAGGCGGGCAAGGACGCGTATTGCGAAAAGCCCTGCTCGAAGACGATCGTGGAAAGCCTGGCCCTGGCCGACGCCTTCCGCCGCGCGGCCCGCGTGTTCCAGGGCGGCATGCAGCGCCGCAACCTGCCGCACTTCGAGTTCGCCGCCGAGCTGGCCCGGCAGGGGAAACTCGGCAAGCTCCAGACCGTCTACGCCCATCCCGGCGGACTGGGGACCGGCACCAGCGGCTTCGGCACGGGGCAACCCGAACCGTCGAAGGAGCAGGTCGATTGGGACCTGTTCCTGGGCTCGGCCCCCTGGCGGCCGTTCGACCCGGGACTGCTCAACTCGGGCTTTGAGAAGGGCGGCGGGATGGTCGGCGGCGGGTGCCTGGAATGGGGCTCGCACTGCATCGACATGTGCCAATGGGCCAACCACGCCGACGACACGGCCCCCATAGAATATTTCCCCATCGAGAACGGCGTGGCCACGGCCCGCTACGAAAACGGCGTGAAGCTCGTCGCCCGCAACGAGGGCTGGCTCCCCTTGGGCTCCTGCCCCGTGCGCTACGAAGGCGACACCGGCTGGGTCGAGGCGGGCGACAGCGGCAAGCTGGTCCTGAGCTCGCCGGCCCTCCTGGCGGGCCGCCAGGTGGCCGAGATCGGCGGCTACCCCGCCACCTTCCACATTCGCGATTTCCTCAATTGCGTCAAGTCGCGCAGCCAGCCGCGGGCCAATGCCCAGGTGGCCTGCCAGACGCACATCGCCTGCCACGCCATGAACATTGCCGTCTTCCTCAACCGCAAGCTCAGCTACGATCCCAGGAAGAACGAGTTCATCGGCGATGACGAGGCCAACCGTCTCCGCGGCGAAGCCATCCGCGACCCCTGGCGGCTGTGAGGGGGGGAGGAGAAGGGGATTGTGGATTAGGGGTTGAGGGGATTAGGGGTTGAGAATAGCCGCTTGCGGCTTCGCACAAACCTGCCAATAACGTCCACGAACTTAATTAGCCGTCGAAGGGGGAGAACCACCAATGCGAACGATTCGATACTTTGTAGCGTTGTTCACAGTTGTGCTGCTAGCGGCGCCTGGCCGTGCGGCCGAAACGAAGAGCGCGGCGCAGGCGGCGCAGGAAAGGCAGAACAAGCTGATCGCGGTGCTCAAGTCGGATGCGCCGGCCCGCGACAAGGCGTTGCCGTGCAAGCAGCTTGCCATCTACGGCAATGCGGAGGCCGTGCCGGCCCTGGCGGCCCTGCTGCCCAACCCCGAGCTGTCGTCGTGGGCCCGCGTGGCCTTGGAAGTGATCCCCGGGCCGGCGGCCGATGAGGCCCTGCGCGGGGCCATGGCCAAGGTTCAAGGACGCCTGCTGGTGGGCGTGATCAACTCGCTGGGTGTGCGGCGCGACGCCCGGGCGGTCGACAGCCTCATCGCCCGGCTGACCGACGCCGACGCCGAGGTAGCCTCCGCGGCGGCCGTGGCCCTGGGCCGCATCGGCGGCCCGCCGGCCGCCAAGGCCCTGGAACAGGCCCTTGCCAGCGCCCCGGCGGGGGTCCGCTCCGCCGTGGCCGAAGGCTGCATCCTGATCGCGGAACGCCGCCTGGCCGAGGGCCGCGGGCCCGAGGCCGCCAAGTTGTACGACGCCGTGTGCAAGGCCGACTGCCTGCCCGAGCGAATCCTGGAGGCCACGCGGGGGGCCATTCTCGCCCGGGGGCCGGCCGGCGTGCCGCGGCTGGTCGAGGAGCTTCGTTCGGACGACAAGGGCCGGCTGGTGGTGGCCTTGCGAGTGGCCCGGGAGCTGGCGGGGCGTGAAGTGACTGAGGCCCTGGTGGCCGAGCTGCGGCGTGCGGCGCCGCCGCGGCAGGCTATGTTGCTCTTGGCCCTGGCCGATCGGGGCGACAAGACGGTGCTGCCCGTGGTGCTCGAGGCCGCCCGGAGCGGCCCCGCCGTGGCGCGCAGCACGGCCCTGGGCGTGCTCAAGCGCTTGGGCAACGTCTCGTGCGTGGCGGTGCTCCTGGAAGCCGCGCAGGGGGCCGACGCCGATCTGGCCCGGACCGCAATGGGCGTGCTGGCCGAGATGCCGGGCCAGGACGTCGACGACGAGCTGGCGGCCCGGTTGCTGAAGGCCGAGGGGAAGGCGCGGCAGGTGCTGATCGAGCTGGCCGGCCGTCGCCGGATCGCGGCGGCCTCGGCGGCCTTGCGGACGGCGGCCGACGACCCGGACGCACAAGTCCGCGCCGCGGCGCTCGTGGCCCTCGGCTCGACGGTCGAGCTGGCCGATCTGCCGGTGTTGATCGGTCGGGTCGTCAAGCCGGAGAGAGCCGAGGATGCCGCCGTGGCGGAGAAGGCGCTTAACGTCGCCTGCCAGCGGATGGCCGACCGCGAGGCGACGGCCGCGAAGCTGGTTTCGGCCATGGCCCAGGCCCCGGTGGCGGTTCGCTGCCGGCTCTTGGAGATCCTGGCCTCGATGGGCGGACCGACGGCGATCGAGGCCGTCGGCGCTGCGGCGAAGGGTTCCACCCCCGAGACACGCGAGGCCGCCTGCCGTCTGTTGGGCGAATGGATGGACGTGGACGCCGCGCCGGTGCTCCTGGACCTGGCCAAGACGGCGAGCGAGGAGAAGTACAAGGTCCGCGCCATGCGGGGCTACATCCGCCTGGTGCGGCAGTTCGTCATGCCCGACCCCGAGCGCGTCCAGATGTGCCGCACGGCCCTCCAGACCGCCCAGCGCGAGGCCGAGAAGAAGCTGGCCGTGGAAGTCATGCGCCGCTACCCGAGCGCCGAGATGCTCAAGCTGGCCGTCGAGACGGCAAAGATTCCCGGCTTGAAGGACGATGCGGCCGGCGCTGCGCTGGCCATCGCCGAACGGCTCGGCGGCTCGTCGCACGCCCGAACGATCTTGTCCCAGATCGGCCACAGCGCGATGAAGATCGAGATCATCAAGGCCGAATACGGCGCGGACGGCAAGTTCAAGGACGTGACCGGCGTGCTCAAGCCGCTGGTCCACGATTTCTCCGTAATCACGCTGCCGCAGGACGACTACAACTCCAGCTTCGGCGGCGACCCGGCCTCGGGCGTGGTCAAGGAGTTGAAGATCCGCTACCGCATGAACGGCAAGCCCGGCCAGGTCTCCTTCCCCGAGAACGCCACGATCGTCCTGCCGATGCCGAAGTAGTTTCGGTCGCGGAATGTAGCGGGGACGCGGAGGGATTGTGAGTTTTTCCCGCGTTGTGGCCGGTCTCCGACCGAGCCACACCGCCGCTTTGAAGGTCTCCCGAGCGTGCGGAGACCTTCGGTCCCCGCCGCGGCGGGGTCGGGAGACCCGCGCCGAACTTGTAGCCCGCCCAATGTATCCGGCACACTCCGTGTGCCGCGTTTGCAGTCGGCACATGGAGTGTGCCGGATACAGGTTACTCGACCACGAGCGAGGGCCGCGAGATGGTTGCCTCGGCCTTGTCGCTGGCGGTGACGCGGACGGGAATGATGCGCCAGCCGCTGCCGTCGCGGTAAGGGCCGGTGTGCTGGGCCGCCGACCAATCCAGGTAGCGCCGGGCCGAATCGGCCCAATCTTGGACCACGGCCGGGCCGGCGGCGTCAGCCCCGGCAAGCAGCTCGCCGTCGGAGCGGCCACGGCAACCGACGTCGAAAGTAATCCTGCCGGCCCCCCGGGCCGCTACCGCCGCCTGAAGCTGAACCAGCTTGCCGGTGGGCGGCAGCGTAAAGGCAAACGTTCCTCCCAGGGGCGCCTTGGGGTCCAGCGCCAGCTTCACTTCGCGTTGGTTGCCCGCGAGCCACGTTACCGTGCGCGGTCCGGAGCCCATCCGTTCCGCGCCGGTCCACCAGGCCAGCAGCTTGCGCAGGTCGGGCGGGGCGATCGGCCGCTGGACCTTGGCCTCCAACTCGGCCAGGAACCGCCGCTGCCAGCGGGCCAGCTCGGGATTGGTGTTGCCGGCCGCGTCGATCGACTCGCGGCAGAGAATGACCCGTCCGGCGCCCAGGGTGGCCGCCACCGTGTCGCCGTCGGGGGTGACGACCGACCAGCCCGCGCCCTCCAGTGCCGCGGCGACGGCCTGCATCTGCCGGCCGTCACAATGCGGACAGGTCGATAGCCCGGAACCGGGATGGAGGCCCAAGTCCTCGCCGGTGAGGAGCAGCGTGCGGCCGTCGGCCAGCGCCCGGCGCAAAGCGGGGACCAGCGGGAGCCAGTCGATTTCATCGAGCGGCCGCAGCAGGTCGTGCCGCGTGCCGGGGAAGAACTCGTAGTGATAGCCCAGGTATTGCTTGGTCATCCAGCCGCGGGCCGAGTGGTCCTGGCGGTACAGGGCGGCCAGACGCACGAGGCGGTCGACGAGCTGCTCGCCGGTGAGGGCCGCCGGCTCGATCCGCTCCGAAGGTTGTCCCCAGGGGACGAAGCCCGGCGCGGCGGCGGCCGACGCATCGGCCGCGGAGTGCAATCGGGCCGTGCCGCACAGGCCGCTGATGCCGTCGGCAACCGAGATCGTCCAGTCGCCCGGCGGATCGCTCCAGGCCGTGGCCAGCCGCAGCTCGCTTCCGCTTTCGGCCGAGAACGATCGACGCAGCCCGGCGATTTCGCCTTGCGGCCCATGCACCCGCAGCTCCAGCGGGAAGCTGCCGGGCAGGGCCTTTCCGGAGCGGTCCAGCACGTCGATCTTCAATTGCAGCACGTGGCCGGCGACAAGCGGGTCGGCCGGCGGTGTGACCTGGATGGCACCCAGCGGGGCCGGCACGAAGGCCAGCAGACGGCCCGCACCGGGTTGTAAGTTCAGCGCCACTTGCCGGCCCAGTTGCGGGGCCGGCTGTCCGGCCGCGGCGCCCAGCACGTCGTAGCACGCCGTTTGCGGCCCCAGCCAATTCAACGTACCGGAGGCCCAAGGCACCTCGCCGTTGGTGCGGGCAATCACATAGCCGATGCGGCCCGTCGGGTCGGTGAACTGCTTGAACGCGACGTGCAGCGTCTGGTTCAGGTCGCCCTCCAGACGCAGCGTGCGCCGCACGCCGGCCTGTGTGCACAGCCACTCGACCAGCCGGTAGAACCCCTGGCGCTCGGGCCCGGTGGGCGTAACCCACTGGATGTACCAGTGGCTTTGATACACGGCGTTGAGAAACACCAGGCGTCCCTTGCCGAGCGACCGCAAGAGCACCGCGGGCGTGCCGTCGTCGTACGCCGCCGCGACGGTCCACCCCTCGTGCCGCACCCGCTGGCGGAACATCTTGTCGCCCGTCATCGTCAGCCCGCGCAACGACTCGCCGACGCCGTCGAGCTTGATCGGCAGCGGATTTGGGGGATCGTGTTGCGGGCTGGCGTGCAGGGCCCATTTCTCGGCCAATCCGCAGCCGGGGACGACCGGCTGGGGTACGCCCAATGCAGTCTGCGTGGCGAAAGGGCCGGCCAACACCAGTGTGCCACCTGAGGCCGCGTAGGCGTCGAGCCTTGCGGCCTCGGCCGGCGACACGGCCTGCCGCCCCACGGCGAACACCAACTTGCAGCGTTTCAGGCCGTCGGCAGCCAGGCAATCGGCGTCGGCCAGGCCGAAACCGCCCTGGCTGAGAGCCACTTGCAGCGACGTGACCATGTTGGCCGGCGTCAGCGAGGAGCTTAGCCCGTTGGGTCCCAGCAGACCGACCTCGGCCGTCATCGGCCGGCTATCGAGGATGATCCGCTCGTGGCCCGCCAGGCCCTGGGTCCAGCGGCGCATGGCCATTGAGGCCCGCGTGTGCGTCAGGTCCTCGTTGAACATCAGGGGGATATCGACCCAGTAGTTGTTGTGCCCGCTGCGCGTCAGAAGGAATCCCCAGAACATGTTGTCGGTCATCACCGACCAGTCGAAGTGGCCCCAGATCAGGCCGTAGCCCGGCTCGGGGCCGTCCATCACCGAGAACCACTGGCTTTCGTTCCAGCAGCTCGGCCCGCTCAGGCGGACGTCGTAACGTGCCGAGCCGATGGTGGGCGCCGACGACATGGTCTGCGTCACCGGGTTGATCTGCCGGCGGAGGATGCCGCGGGCCGCGTCGATGATCTTGTCGTAGTACCAGTCGTAGAACGCCGCCGTGTCGAGATACGGCGCGAGGCTGACCGCCGCGATGCCCTGGCCCAGCGGCGAATCCTTGGGATGCGCCCAGCCGTCCGTGTCGAGCTTCACCTCCCCGCGCGCGGAGAATTCCTTGGTCAGCTTCACTTCGTCCCACGAGCGATAGGCGGTGTGCCACGCCGCGTTGAGCTGCTCCAGATCGGGATATTTTTCCCGCAGGAACCAGCGCAGGGCCTTGCAGGCCTTGTCGGGGGCGATAGGCGTGTCCCAGTAATAGCGCGTGCCCCAGCCGTTCTTGAAGCCCGCCTCCTCGCCAACCGAGCCGAGCACGAAGGCGGCGGACACCAGATCGGGGTTCTGCGTGGCGCGCTGCGCCTCTTGGGCCAGGGCCGCACGAATCTCGGCCTCGCTCTCGTACTCGATTACGGGCGAGAAGGTGTTCATGCCGACGCCTTCGTTGTAGTAACGCCAGCCCCAGCGCTCGGCGGCGTAGCACAGCTCGCTGCGGCCGGGGTAGCCCAGCGCGCTGATGCCGGCGTGCGCCATCAGGCGCATGCCCATCGGCACCAGCGCGGGAGGCGCGCAGGCCATGCCCGCCCAAGTAGACCACTGGTACTCGTTGCGCATGCTCCACGGCTCGTACTTGTAGAAATGCGTGGCGGCCCGGCCGAACTCCTTGCCGCCGGCCACGGCCGCCACTTCGGCCCAATACGTATCCACGCGCACGCCATGATCGGCCACGGGCCAAGTTAGCCGGATCTGTTGCTTCTCGACCGTGAGCCGGGCCGGCTGCTCCCGCACGCCCAGCAGCCGGCCGCGGAAATCGTATATGCCCAGGCGCAGCGAGCCGTTCCAGGGCGCCCGGGCCGAGGCCGTGAGCGTCAGCCGCGCCTCATCGCCCAGCCGGTAGCCGCGTTTCTCCGATTCCAACGCCAAGGCCACCGTGCCCGCCACGGGAATCAGCTCCATCGCCTGATGCAGTACCCGCCGGGCCTTCGGGTCGCCCAGCGTGAGATAGACCGCATAGAGCCCTTCGCCCCAGTCGGCCGGAACCGGCACGCGCAGCTCGGCCGACATGTCCCGCCCGGGGGCCAGATCCAGCGGCTCGACGCGCGTGTAGACCACTCGGCCGCCGGGCGCCGTGACGTGCGTTGCCATGACCATCGGACCCCTGTGGCCGCGATTGATAATCTTCATGGGCAGCGCATACTCGCACTCCGGCAGGGCCTGGGGCCCGCCGGGCCGCAGATCGGCGCATACCGGCAGCCCGCCGGGCGCCGAATCGTTGGGCGCCAGGCTGTAGAGCACCTGGTCCCAGGCGCGGAGCCATATCTCGTCGTGATCGAAGCGGCGGAGTAGCGTGGCCGCGGCGTCGTAGCGCCTCGAGATCGGGCCGGTGGGCACCAGCAGCAGGCTGCCGCGTCCGACGCGGCGCAGGAACATTGCGCCCGATTCGCCCGTGGCCAACGCCACGGCGCCGTCGGCCGCAGCGGCCAGAGGGATCCAGGCGTGCCCGTGCAAATACTGCACCGGCACGCCGGCCAGCTCCCAGTCGCCCGAGCGCCGGGCCCCGCCCGACATCCAGGAATTATTCGGCATGGCCTTGGCCGGCCAACGCTGGCCCAGCAAGCTCGTGGGCGGCGGGTAGACGTTGCCGCACACGGCCAGCACTCCGCCCGCGCTCACGAACCGCACGAGCGACTCCTGCAGCGCCGCATCGTTCAGCTCGCGATTGCAGAACAGCACGTCGCAGGGCCACCGCCCGCCGACCGGCTCGATCGAGCGGAAGGCCATCTTGCGGCTCTCGGCGATCAACTCTTCCATGGTCGGATCGCCGGAGGGCTCGATCCATTTATCATTCACGTGGTAGCGGTCGTCGCCCACGGCCAGGTAACGCAGCTCGAGGCTTGCCCGCAGTCGCCGGGCGATCCGCTGATACGCGGCGGCCGACTCGCCTTTGCCCAGTATCGCCATCAGCCGCAGCGGGCGCTGGTAGCGCGCCGCCGGCCACGTGGCCGGCTCCGGCGTGTGCTCCACATCGACGGCCGGGCCGGGCACTTCGTCCAGCTCCGGCCCGCGCGGCGCAGCGGTTGCCGTGGCGGCCCAGACACAACAAGCCCACACAACGATCGCGATTCGCATCCGCATGATGAAACTCCTGACTCGCAGGAAGGCCCGATCCGGAATGTGTCAACAATCACTCGAACTGCAAACGCCCCCGCGGGGCTTGCCCCAATGGCCTTAACCTTCTATTGACAAAAAAGAGCCCTCTCTGGCATAGAGCGTTGTGGCGCAACGACTTAACCAGGAGGACTCGAAAATGTTCACGGATGAACTCAGGTGTAACGTATGGAACGAGATTCGTCAACAGGATATTCGGGCGTTCGCCAGGCAGCTTACGCCCGCGACGTTCGCCAAGGCGGCACTTCGCGCTACTGCCACGCCTTCACCGCGCGTACGCTGGCGCCGCCTCCCCCGTGGATCAGGCCGATTCGGCCGGTGCTGGGCTGCGGCATGCCGTGGCAGTGCATGAGCAAGTCGTCCAAGTAGAACTCCAAGAGCGACTGCTTCACCAGGAGCCGGAAGCACGCGGTCGGGCCGAACTTCGCTTCACGGTCGGTCCGCTGCTCACATTGGAAGCCGGAGCCATCGGCTCGCATCGGCCCGATCTGGCCCACGCCGCCGGCGCCGACCAGGACCGCCGTGCCCATGCCGTCGCCGTGCTCGATGTACAGCCCGTGCGGCGCAGCGTCCTTCGCCTGGGGCAGGGCAAGCGTGCCTTCCAGCACCAGGCCCTCGCGGACCGGGAGGGTGTTGTCGAGCATGGCAATCGGCCCAGCGGCCTTCGGGTCGAGCGGAGGCTGCTTGACTTCGATCGCCTCGTGCTTCAGCTTCTCATTGCCTTCCCACCACACCAGGCGGAGCGTGCCTTCCCCATCCACCGCCGCGCGCTTCAGCGGCGCGAAATATACCCCCCCTCGGCCCATCGAGTGGTGATTCACCAATACGCCGCCGGGCGTGGAAAAGAACCTCGAAAAATAGGTGTGACCGGCCAACAGCAGGAAGTTCTTCTTGGCGGCGATGAACGGGCCTTCCGGCCGCTCGGCCACCAGGGTGACCATCTTCCCGCCCGTGCCGAACATCATGTAGTAGCGATCGCCCATCTTCTCGACCGCTCCCACCTCGCCGTCGCCCGCGCCCTCCACCTTGGGCGGCAGCAGCGACTCCCAACGTGCGCCGTCGAGCGTCTGGCCGAAGCCGAACCGGCCGCCGGTTTCCGGCTTGGGAGTGGCGGTCCAGTAGCCGTACAGCCCGCCGCCCGGGCGCGGGATGGTGTAGATGCAGTCCCAACGGCCGTTGCGCTGATACCATCGCTCGTCCTGTTTGAACTCGTAGTCGTCGGCCAGGCGCTTCCAGTCGGTCAGATTGCCGGACTGGGCGAAGAAAATTGTCTGCCGCGGCCCGCGCCACTCGGAGAAGTTGAGGAAGAACCGCTGGTCCTTGTCGTAGTTGGGCGATTTCCAGGTGGATCCGGTGCCCAGCCAGGTGACGCCCGGCGCCTTGTGCAGCACCATGCCGAGTTCTGTCCAATGGACGCCGTCGGGCGAGGTGGCCAGGCCGATGCCGTGCCACTTGCCGCCCGGCCCCGCCAGAATGTACAGATAATAGGTGCCTTCGTGCCAATAGAGCCACGTGTCCCACTGGCCGCCCGTTGTGCGTGCCTGGAAGAACGTATGTTGCGGCGGGGGTACGGCGGACTCGACACCCTCGGCCGGCACTTCGACCTGGGCGATCTTGACGCCCTTCACGCTCGACGACTTATCAAGGCAGTGCTTCAAGAGCGTGTCGTCTTTTTCATAGAAACTTATGTTGGACTGACCGGCGAGAATGAAGACCTTGAGCGGACTCTTCCCTCCCTGCTTCGGCGACTTCGGGTGATCTTTCTCCTGCGCGAGGCCCGAACATGCCGCCATGGCCAGTGCCAGGAGCGCTGCGGCTGCCTGCGTGCGGACAATCGACTTTGCCGAACGGAATTGTGTGTTCATCACAATGTTCTTCTGCGTTCTTCTTGTCTCGCAACTCGCCTCGTCGTCACGAGCATCAACGTTCCTTCAATGATAACAACGTGGCCTGCGACCTTCCAGTCGATGCACGGATTCCTGATCCGAGCTTGAGTCCCGTGGGCAGTCCTGATGATCGACCTCCCTTTCCTGTCGGTTTGACTTTCCCGGGCCGGCAGCCTATACTCGCGGTAGCCTAGTTCGGCTGACTCGTGGACTATCACAACCAGCGCACACACACCATGAAACTCGCCCTGATCCTTCTCTTGTCGGTCACTCCCGCGGCACTGCCCGCTTCGGCCGCTGACGTAACGCTTTGGTATCGACAGCCGGCCGGCAACAACAAGCACTTGGAGGAATCACTGCCCTTGGGCAATGGCCGCATGGGCTGCATGCTCTCCGGCGGCATTCTGAGCGAGCGGATCCAGTTCAACGAGCAGAGCCTGTGGTCGGGCGACAACAACTGGGACGGTGCTTACGATTGCGGCGACCATGGCTTCGGCGCCTACCGCAATTTTGGCGATCTTGTGATCACCTGGAAGGGCGCGGAAACGGATCCCGTGATCGATTACCGCCGCGAGCTCAACATCGCGACCGGCGTCCACACGACCACTTTCACCCAAGGCGGCGTGAAGTTCATTCGCGAGGCATTTGCCAGCCACCCCGACCAGGTGATGGTCTTCCGCTACACGGCCGACAAGCCCGGTGCGCTCTCCGGCAGGATCACCCTGAACTCGGGCCAGAAGGCCAAAACCGAGGCGACGGAGCACGGCCTTTTCTTCGCCGGCGAGATGCCCAACAAGCTCAAACATGCATCCGCCGTCCGGTTGCTGCACACGGGCGGCACGGTCGCGGCCAAAGGCGAGGAGATCGCCTTTGCCGACTGCGACGAACTGACGCTGCTGATGGATGCCCGCACCAATTACAAGCCCGATTACAGCGCCGGCTGGCGAGGCGCCGATCCGTTGCCGCTGGTCGAAAAGGAACTGGTCGCGGCGCAGGCCAAGTCGTATGATGCCTTGCGGAGCGCGCACATCGCGGATCTCTCCGCGCTGCTGGGCCGCGTCACGCTGGAAACTGGCGCCACCGTCCCGGCAGTTCTAGCCATGCCGACCGACGCCCGCCTGAAGCGGTATGCCGAGGGCAAGGCCGATCCCGATCTGGAAGAAGCGATGTTCTACTACGGACGATATCTGCTGGCCAGTTGCTCGCGCTGCGGCGGCCTGCCCGCTAATCTGCAAGGCCTTTGGAACGACAGCAACAATCCGCCCTGGGCCAGCGACTACCACAATAACATCAATGTCCAGATGAATTATTGGGACGCCGAGTCGACCAACCTGCCCGAATGTCACTTGCCGCTGATCGACTTCGTCGTCGCTGCCCGGACGCCGTGCCGCATCGCCACCCGCAAGGCTTTCGGCGCCGCCACCCGCGGCTGGACCGCTCGCACCAGCCAAAGCATTTTTGGCGGCAACGGCTGGGAATGGAACATCCCCGCCAGCGCCTGGTACGCCCAGCACGTATTCGAGCACTGGGCCTTCACCCAGGACAAAGACTATCTGGCCACGACCGCCTACCCCGTCATCAAGGAGATCTGCCAGTATTGGGAAGACCGTCTGAAACGCCTGCCGGACGGGACCCTGGTCGCCCCCAACGGCTGGTCGCCGGAACACGGCCCGCGCGAGGACGGCGTGATGCACGACCAGCAACTGATCTGGGATCTTTTCGAGAACTACCTCGACGCCGCCAAGGCATTGGGCGTCGACGCCGACTATCAGGCGAAGATCGCCGACCTGCAGGCGCACCTGGCCCCCAACAAGATCGGCAAGTGGGGCCAGCTTCAGGAGTGGCAAGCCGATCGCGACGAGCCCAACGACACCCACCGCCACACCTCGCATCTTTTTGCCGTCTATCCCGGCCGCCAGATCAGCCTGACTCGGACGCCGGATCTCGCCCGCGCCGCCATAGTCTCGCTGAAGGCCCGCAGCAACGACCTTGGCGACAAACCCTTCGGCGTCGACACCACGATCGGCGACAGCCGCCGCTCGTGGACCTGGCCCTGGCGCTGCGGCATGTGGGCACGGCTGGGCGAGGGCGACCGGGCCGGCATCATGGTGCGCGGATTGCTGACGCACAATACCCTTCCCAATCTCTTCTGCAACCATCCGCCGTTCCAGATGGACGGCAACTTCGGCATCACCGGCGCCATCGCCGAGATGCTGCTGCAATCTCATGCCGGCGAGATCGCCATCATTCCCGCGATCCCCAAGCAGTGGGCCGCCAACGGCTCGTTCAAGGGGCTGAAGGCCCGCGGCAACTTCACGGTCGACGCCACGTGGAAGGACGGCAAGGTCACGAACTTTGCCGTCCGCTCGCCCACCCCGCGACAAGTCAAGGTGCGGGTCAACGGCGAAGTCAAGACCGTCAACACCACGACAGAATGATCGCAATCGAGTCATCGCTGAGAGGCAGAAGCAAAGGGCGCAAGTGGATGCAAGGGAATCGATCACCGAGTTCGGCACAACGGTCGTTGATCTTGCGAGTCTTGCGACAGGCCAGGCCGCTGCGGATGTGAACAATGGAAAGTAGCAGGCACACTCCGTGTGCCGTCCGCTGAAGCGGAACAAGGCACGGCGGACGGCACACGGAGTGTGCCTGCTACATTGGCGCGGCCCGTGAACGGTTACGATTGGTTCAATCTTGGCGAGGCGAAAGCCAATGGCGCGGATATCCTGCGGTCAGTGCCGAAAGGCGATGATTGTTCTGATGGAGGATGCCATGGAGATGAAACACACTGTCTGGATTCTGATGTCGATGTTTGTTGCTTGGATGAACGGCATGGTGTCGAGTGCTGAACCACTGAAGCCCGATGTGGGCAAGGCGGCCGTCTTGGGGGTGCGGGTTGTTTCGCAGCCCGATCATGTCTGGCTATTGCAGGGAACCGAGGTGAACCGGAGAGGTTCTGCCGGGACCATGACCAATTCCTGGGGGTATGCCACATTCCCGAGTGCAACGCGGGATTTCGAAATCAAGGGAAGGTTCAATATCCTGCGGCCCGGGAAGCCGTACTCATTCCGGTATGGATCTTATTTTCCCATGCAGTACCACTACGTTGTTGACCAGCCTGGCTACGACTTTGCGATCGTGCTGCGCCGGCAGAACAGCGGGACCTTCTACCGGATCCAGTTCAGTACGAAATGGAACGAGGTCGCCTTGTGGAAGGAAGGCGAGCCGGGGACGGACCCGGCTGCGCCGCCGATGCCGACCGGCTTTTTCGCGGCAGTGAAGAAGAATGCGGGAATCACAACAGGCGCGGATTACGCCTTTACAGTGAAGATCGGGGGCAGCAGACTGCAACTGGAGAGCAACGGCAAGCCGCTGCTGACCTACGAGGACAAAGTGCAGCCGCTGGCTAGCGGCGGCTGGGGGTTCGGCGTCACCGATGGGGCGCAGGTCCGCTTGAGCGCACTGGAGTCTGACAAGGCCGGCGAGCCCATCGTGATGCCCGGGAAGAAGCGTCCTGATTTCAAGGTGGAGGACTGGCACGGCGAAACGGTGGTCTTCGACGGTGATGAGCCGGTGGTGCGGGTAGTCCCGGCCAACAGCGTCTGGTGCCAGGATGTGAAGTTCAAGCCCGGCTACCGGGCACAGGTCTCGTGGCCCTTCGTCCTGACCCACGGGGACCGCAACAGCAAGCTCCAGGGCGTTCGGCCCGTGGGAGATGCGGTCGAGCTTCGCGTGACCGACCAGGCGACCGCGGATGCCGAAGGCGCCACGGTGATGGTCCTGCGATACGATCCTGCCAAAGACAGCTACGTCTACGATTTCGACAAGACACTGGTCATCCGAAAGGACGACGCATGGGGAGTCAAGAAGATCGGCGAGCACCAAGGCGTTCTGTACTACGACCTCTTCACCTACAACTCCATGCGCACCAACGAGGATACGCTGAAGGTCTCGCACGACGATCTGTACACGGCTTCGTCTCCGTACAGGATGGCGCTGGTCAAAGGGGTGGACGGAACACCCTACCGCTGGCCGATCCACCATTTCTATGGGCCATTCCTCAAGGCATCGGGAGACGAGTTCACGTTCGGAGACCTGGCGAAAGACGGCTATTTCATCCTCTACCCGGAAAAGGTGGTCTGCCCAGCCATGGAAATCGTCTCCTTGGGTGAGGACTATGAACCGTTGCTGAACCACTGCGTGTGCTACTGGGACATGCACTGGGGTTTCACGCCGCTCAGCAGCGGCCACGCCGGCCAGCGTTTCAAGGCTGGCGATGCCTATCGCATGAAATTCAGGATGTTGGGGTATTCTCGCGCGGCGGCGGACAAGCTGGCGGCGCAAGCGAAGTTGCTCCCTGTCCTTGATCCGCGAATCGAACGCCCCTACTACGTGTCGGGCGCGAACGATTTCTCGAAAGGCGGGAATGTGGAAGAGACTGCCGGCCGGCTGGTCTGGATGGGAAACGGGAAATGGGACAAGACCGTAGGCCGCAACGATATGTTCTCGATGAGAATGACCGACAGCGCGACCATCAGTACCTATATCGGTTACAATAGCGCGTCTGCGGCGGCAAGGAAGGCTGAGATGACCGCGTGGGTGAGGACGGAGCAGGGGTGGAAAGGCCCCGGAGTACGCCTCGGGATCGAAGGCAGAGGGGTCTTTGGAAATCAGGACAGGCAGTGGAGCGACTACACGGCGACAAAACCGGGAGACTGGCAGAAAGTGACCTACGCGATTCCGTTCCCAACGGCCAGCCTGGTATGCATCTGGATCGAGACCAGTGGAACGGGTACCCTCCGGGTTGATGATGTCGAGTTCAAGAAGACAGAACCGTAAGCCGGTGGCAGGAGGAGAACATGTTGCGGCGAACGACGACCGGCATGGGCTTCTGGTTGATGGGTTTTGGGGTCCTGCTCGCTCCCGCAGGGCATGCGGCCGGGGACAAGCCGATCCCTCTGGTGAAAGACGGCTTGCCCCGATGCATCGTCGTTCTTGGCAGCGGCGCAAGTGTCGTCGAGCGGCACGCGGCGGAGGAGTTGCGGACCTATATCAGGAAAGTCTCCGGGGCGGATGTCCCTCAGGTTGAAACCCTCGGCAAGGGCGTGACGGGCGTCCCGATCGTCCTCGGCACGCCGGAAAGCACTCCTGCCGTAGGGACCGCGGAATTGCTCCCGGAGATCCAGAGACTCTCCAGCGAGGGATTCCTCATCAGAGCCGGTGCGAAGGGGCTGTTCATTGCAGCCAGGAAACCGATGGGTGTGCTCTATGGCGTTTACGCGTTTCTCGAGGACAACCTGGGTATACGCTGGTTCTTCCCCGGAGAAAAGGGAGAATACTGTCCGAGGATGTCAAGCATCGAAGTCGGGCCGATCGACGCAACCCAAAACCCCGCGTTCACGATCCGCAGCACGAATCACACCTGCGCCAATTTCAACGGGAAATTCACCGACACCTGGGACTGGATGGTGCGCAACAAGATGCAGATCCGCTACGCGCCTTGCTGGAAGACCAACCGGAAGGAACTGCAAGAGCGGGGAGCGACGTTCACCGGAGGGGGCCACACGCTCAACGCGCTGGTGCCGCCGGAGAAATACTTCCAGGATCACCCGGAATACTATCCTCTCATCAAGGGAAAACGGGAATTCTACGATTGGAGAAAGGGGGGTGATGTCCGGCAGATCTGCACGTCCAACCCCGAGGTCATCGATCTGTGCGCCAAGGGAATCATCTCCAGTCTTCGCGATGCGCCGCCGGCCGATTCGGAGTATTACAGCCCCTGCGATCTGTTTGCGCTGGGCAACAACGACGGCAACGGCTGGTGCGAATGCGACCGGTGCCGAGCGCTCGATGATCCGTGGGAGCAGAAGCAGGGCCTTGTGACCACCCGCTTCTACAAGTTCATCAACGCCGTCACGGAAAAAGTGCTGAAGGAATGCCCGGACAAGCGGATGATCGGCTGGGGATACCAGCAATTCCAGGTGCCCCCGAAGGGGGTGAAACCCGACCCTCGGTTGTTGATCATGGTGGCCATGCACGGCAGGTGCTACCAGCACTCCTACAACGACCCGGCGTGCCCGGCGAACGTCGACAAGGTGCAATTGCTGAAAGGATGGGTGGCACTGGGTAACGACACTTTTGTCCATGAGTATTTCTCCTGTCAGCCGGCACACCTTCCTCTGGAGAACATTGCCGCCCGCGACATCAAGCATCTGTGGGGCCTCGGCGTCAAGGCGTGGAGAGCGGAGATCCCGCCGCCGGATGGTTCTTTCGGACCGTTCTGGGATCGCTGGGAGATCAAGGAGAGCTGGATCGCCGAGTTCCCAACCTATTATTTGGTCGCCAAGCTCCTGTGGGATCCTTCCCTCGACCCGCAGAAACTCAAGGAAGACCTGTACAAGAAGTACTACGGGCCCGCGGCGGCAGCAATGAGGAACTATCGCGAACTGCTGGCCAGGACTTGGGAAACGGCCCCCGGACATTTCATTTACGGTACGACATTACCCTATGTCGGCAAGTGCCTGCTCCAGCCTGGTCGCGAGCAGCAGTTGCTGAAGTGTCTGGCGGATGCCGAGCGGGCCGCGGCGACGGACGCCGTTTACCGGGATCGAGTCGGCAGGGAGAAACGCTATTTCAACGCCATATGGCAGCGGGCGCTCGCCGACTGGGGAAAGATGACGAGCGTGGAGGCTGCCCATGTGAAGAAGCGGGAGGGGCCGATCGTGATCGACGGCGCCCTGCAGGAAGCGGATTGGGAAGCCGCGCCCTCCACGACGAGTTTCATCAACTCCGACACGGGGAAACCGGCAACGGCACAGACGTTCGTGAAACTCCTCTATGATAACGACTACCTCTACCTGGGCGTGGTCGCGATGGAGCCGTCGCCGGACAAGATGACGGTCCGGAGTACGAATCGCGATGAACCGGTATGGAAGGATGACGACCTGGAACTGTTCATCGATCCGGAAGGCTCGGCGCGGACCTACTACCATTTTGCCGTCAACCCCAAAGGGACGGTTTATGATGCGAAATGCGTCCCGGGTTCCTTTGACGCGAGTTGGAATGCCGACTGTGAAGTCGCGTGCAAGACCCTGGCGGACCGGTGGGTCCTGGAGATGAAGATCAAGGCGTCGTCGCTCAATGCCAGGATCCGCGACGGAGGAATCTGGAAGCTGAACGTCGCCAGGAGCCGCCGGCCCGACGGCGGGGAAGGAAGCAGTTGGTCGGCCGACGGATCGTCGCACCAGCCGGCGAGTTTCCGGCCCATCGTCTTCGGAAGCAAACCGCCACTGGTGCAGAATGGAGGATTTGAGAAGGCAACCGAGGCCGAGGAAAAGGTCCCTCCGCAGACCTGGCAGGCGGGCTCGTATACGGAGATCATAACGCGGAACGAGCGACCGCCTTCGCTGGCCGTCGTCAATCCGCCGGTCCGCTCGTCGCTCGCTGAGGTGCTCTCGCTCCGCGGGACGTGGGACTTCGCCATGGATCCGAAAGGTCGCGGCCGCGACGAGGGGTGGATGCAGCCGAAAGCCCCCTGGCCGGGAACGCGGGCCATCCAGGTCCCCGGCTGCTGGGAGGCCCAAGGCGTCGGGCAGCCGGGCGGGAGCATCACCTGGGACATCCACTTCGACTGCCTTCCCCGCCCCCTGCGTCACGTCTATCGGGGCTCGGCCTGGTACCGCCGCGTCGTGGCCATTCCCAAGACCTGGGACGGCAAACGCGTGTGGCTGAAGGTCGGCGGCCTGCGGGCCCAAGGCTGGTTCTGGGTGAACGGCCGCCCCGTGGCGCACGTGGACGACTATTGCGGCGCCTACAAGTACGACGTCACCGATCTGGTTGCGCCGGGCAACGAGGCGGTCGTCGTAGCGCTGGTGCGCAACGACGTGCCAGCGCGGAAAGGCTCCATCGGCGCAAGCCATTGCTTCGGCGGCCTCTACCGCGACG
This sequence comes from Thermoguttaceae bacterium, assembly GCA_049515555.1. Lineage (GTDB taxonomy): Bacteria > Planctomycetota > Planctomycetia > Pirellulales > Thermoguttaceae > JBEKTY01. Next base: position 7,784 of record JBEKTY010000022.1, on the reverse strand, counting down.
TGGAGCTCGAGGCGACGCCTGCAACCTGGATCGACAACGTCTGGGTCCAGGGCGATTTCGACCGGCGCGCGGCCGTCGTCCACGCGACAATTCGCAGCCTCGCGGCGGCCGCGTCCGAGCCGCTGCTGGTCGATGTCCGCGTGCAGATGGCGGACGGCCGGCCCGCCGGGCAGGCGAGCCGAAAGATCGGCCCGCCGGGCAAGGACGCCGTGGAAGCGGCGATCGAGGTGCCGCTTGCCCAGTTCCGGCCGTGGTCGCCGGAGACGCCGGCCCTGTACCTGGCAGACGTCACGCTCCGCGACGGCGACCGCGCGGTGCATGGCTGGCAAGAGCGATTCGGCGTCCGCAAGTGGGAGGTCCGCGGCAAGGACTTCTATCTGAACGGCCGCAAACACTTCGTCCGCGGCTATGGCGACGACTACATGTATCCGGTCACCCTCTGCTCGCCTGCCTCGCGAGAGGAGCATCGCCGGCATTTGAAGTTGGCCAGGGAGTACGGATTCACGTACGTGCGGCACCACACGCACTGCGAGATCCCCGAGTTCTACGACGCAGCCGACGAGTTGGGGATCATGATCCAGCCGGAGCTGCCCTATTACGGGAAGCTGGTCACCGAGGCGTTCCCCTTCGACCCGAAGCGCGACCTGGCGGAGCTCATCACCCACTATCGCCGCTACCCGTCGCTGGCGACGTATTGCATGGGCAACGAGGGGCACCTCGGCTCGCCGCTGGACCACGAGCTCTACGCGTTGGCCAAGAGGCTCGATCCCGCGCGGCTGGTGATCCACGAGGACGGCGGCCAGAACACGGCGGAGAACTCCGACTTCGGCAGCGGCCGCGGCGCTCCCGACTGGGGCGCCTATCCCCAGGAAAGCGACCCGCGACCCTGGTGCCACCACGAGTATCTGAACCTGGCCGTCGGCCGCGACCCGCGGACAGCGCCCAAGTACAGCGGGGCCTACCAGCCGCCTTCGCCCGAGGCCTTGCGCAATCGCCTGGAATCGCTCGGCCTCGACCCGCAATGGGGCCTCGCCTGTGTCGATGCCGGGCAGCAGTTGCAACGGCTCTACCAGAAACAGGGCCTGGAGACCGCAAGGCTCAACCCCGGCTGCCATGGCTACATCTACTGGACGATTGCCAGCGTCGACGCGTGGGTCGACCAAGGACTGCTCGATCCGTTCTGGGGCGTCAAGGCGAGCAAGCCCGACTTCTTCCGCCAATTCAACGGCCAAACGGCTGTGCTGGCTGACATGACTTCCGGCGCACGAATCCTTGCGGCGGGAGAAACGCTGAAGCTCGAGTGGTGGATTTCGCACTTCGGCCAGGGGGCGATCGACAACGGGACATTGCACTGGGAGATGCACTTCGATAAGGAGGCGCTCAAAGGTGCGGCGCCTGTGCCCGTCGCCAACGTACATGCCGAGGTCGGCGACGTGAAGCCTGTCGGCCAAGTCCTCTGGCAGGCGCCGGCGACAGACAAGCCCGCACGCGCCCGGCTGGCGGCCAGTCTGGCCGGCACCGACGTCGCGAATTCCTGGGATTTATGGGTCTTTCCCAAGTTGTCGCCAAAGCCGGGGGCCGGGGCGGGCCTGTGCGCCGCGCCGCCCGTGCATCGGGTCCTGGCCCCCCGCTACCCCGGCATGACCCTCTTCGGCGCCGCGGCTTCGCAGCAGGCGCAGATCCTGTTGACCACCACGTTGGACGACAGTGCCTTGGACTGGCTTCGTCAGGGCAAGGACGTGCTGCTGTTGCGGCTGGTCGGCCCGGCCTCCGGCGTGAAGCTGGGCTGGTGGGGCCTGGGCAACCAGTCCGGCACGGCTATCGCCAAGCACCCGGCCTTCGGCAACTTCCCGCACGACGGATATCTCAACGAACTCTGGTTCCGCATCCTCGATGCGGCCGTTCCGGCCGGCATGCCGGGCTTGAAGTCGGTCGAGCCGCTGATGGTCGGCGACGGCCAGCTCGGTTACTTGATTCACGTTTTCCAGGCCAAGGCCGGCAAGGGCAAGCTCCTGGCCAGCGGTCTGGACCTGCTGGGCGACAAACCCGAGGCCGTCTGCCTGCTCGACCAGTTCATCCAATACGTCCAATCCAATCGGTTCCAGCCGAGCGGAACCCTCGATCTCCGGCAGGCCGCGAGCGAATGGGAAGCCTGGACCGCCCTGACAAGCGCCGTCAACGGCTGGGCGGCAACGACCCAAACGTTCCGTCGCGTCACCTATCCGTCGTTCTGGGGCGAGCGGCCGATGTGCGTCGCCCGGCAATCGGGCAGCGAGAAGCTGCTGGCCTGGAACACCCGGCCCGTCCCCGCTGATCTCGACCCGGCGAAGCGTTACACCTTCCGCTGGTTTGCCGCTTTGGGCTGGCATACGCAGCCGCCCGGCAAGTTCACGCTGGCTCTGGGCGAGCAACCACTGGTGGATTTTGACGTCGTGGATCGGACCACGACCTGGACCAACACCGACGGGACGATCGCGCTGAAGTACACACTCCGGGGCTCGTCTGGCCTGGACAACTCGGGCGTCATGGAACTCACGTTGCCGGCGAAACTCTTGACGCCGGGTCGTCCGGCCGAACTCCGCGTGGTGCCCGCCCAGACGGGCAGCCGACGCTGGTTCGGACTCTACGAGTGGCCGTAAGCGTTGTAGTGGCGTGGCCGTGGTAGTCCACCGAGTTTTGATAACCCGTACGAAATATGACACGACAACGGTTCTTTGCGGGCCTGCTGCTGCTGGGCGGCGGGCCGTTGCTGCCGGCCTGTCTTGCGGCCGAGGCGGTTGGCGACCGCTCGGGCTATCTCCGCGAGCAGGTCTACGACACCGCCGTCCGGACGGATGAGGCCCTGGTCAACGTGCGAGTGGCCAACGACTGCTGGCCCGACTGCACCACGCTGGAATCGGCCATCGCCGACATCTTCCGCCTGGAGGGCGTGGCAAGCAAGCCCGACCAGGACAAGGCCCTGGCCCTCTGGAAGTGGTTCCGCATCCTGATGAGCTCCACCGGCGGCAGTTACGCCTACGAAGGGCCGCGCGGCGAAGAAACCCTATGTGCCGACCCGCACAAGATCTTTACCGTCTACGGCCACCATCAGTGCGATGGCCTGAGTTGGGCGATGGTGTCGCTGTGGCGGGCCGCCGGCTACATGGCCTTGGACGAATGCACTTTGGGACACACCACGGCCGCGCTGCGATACCGCGACGCGGACGGGAACCTCCGCTACCATAGTTTCGACCCCCAGCGGCGCTACTACCACTGGGACGAACAGAACCAACGCGTGGCCACGCGCTCGATCCCGGTGATGCGCGGCATGGTGTTTCGCCACCTCACCGCGCCCCGCGAGTTGCACAGCCTGCGCACGTCGTTGCGCATGGGTGAGACGCTGCGCCGGCAGTGGCAGAACGAGGGCCGCCTGGTCCCCAGCGGCAAGGACAAAGTTGCCGCCGCGGAGCAGGGTTATTACGCCTGCACGCCCGGCAAGACCAGCGGCGTGTACGCGGCGGTGGGCCAGGAAATCCAGACCTTCGTGCCCGAGATGCGCCCGGAGACCTTCGCTCGAAGTCTGTACGAAGGCTCGCGGAACGCCGCCTGCTCGCCGGCCGAAGAGGGCCAGGCCACGCTGCACCCGCAGCAGGCCGGGCAGACGGCCCAGTTCATCTACCGGCTGGCGCCGCCCTACGTCGTGGCCGATGCCGGCTGCGAGGTCACGCTCGTCAAAGGGGAGCCGGCCGATCTCTGCCGCCTGCTGGTTTCTACCGACGGCGCCCGGTGGACGCCGGTGTACACGAAGGAGCGGGCCGGACAAGAGCACGTCGGCATCGACCTCGGCCGGCAGGCATGGCGCAAGGGCCTGCCCAACGTCTACACGGCGTACAACTTCTGGCTGAAGTTCGAGTTCAAAACCCTGCACGACGTGCGGAAGGTAGGCATCGCGGACTTGCAGATCGTCGTCTGCCGCATGCTCAACAAGCGGACCCTGCCCAACCTGCGGCCCGGCGAGAACGTGCTGAAGGTCACCGCCGACCGCATTGCCGACGGCCTGGGCCTGGCGCTTTCCATCGAGTACCGCGTGGACGGCCGGTTGCGCAAGGAGACGCGTTTCATCCGCCGCTTTCCGTACTACTTCCGCATCCACACGGCCGACGTGCCCGAGGAGGTCCGCCAGGACTACGATCAGCACTTCAACGAGGGGCGGTTGCAAATGACGGCGACAACCATGCGTCTGCGGCCTCTGGAAGGCGGGCCGGCCACGGCGGGACCGTCCCGATTATCGCCAAGCGAAAACGGGACTGTCCCTCCGCAAGAGGATTCGCTGGACCAGCGGGCCGCCCTGGCCGCCTTCGCCCGGAGCTACCCGCACCCGGCCGACCTCACCCGCCGGCACGCGGCTGAGCGTCCGGAGCGCGATGTACGCGAGACCTCCGGCTTCTTCCCGCAGAGCGACGAAGTCCGCAACGACGACCAGGCGATGCAGGCCCTCATTGGCGACTTGCGCAGCGGCGGCGTCGAGCGGCGGTGGATGGCGGCCGAAGACCTCGGCGCCTATCCCAAGGCCCTCGATGTACTGTTGGGGGCACTGCCCCAGGCCGACGCCGACCTGACCATATTTCTATGCAAGGCATTGGCGCGGCTGAAGGACCATCGGGCGGTGGGGCCGCTGGCGGCGAAGTGGAAACGGGCGCCGGGCGGGGCCCCCGGCACCCGCTACATCCCCGACGTGCTGGCGGCCATCGGCGACCGCAGCGTGGTGCCGGCCTTGATCGTGCCTTTGAAGAAATGCCGCTTCGACTACCGCTTCCACGTCGCCCATGCGTTGGGCATTTTGGGCGGGCCGGAGGCCGAGCGGGCGCTGCAAGACCTCGCCCGAAACGACCCCTTCCCCGCAGTCCGCGAAGAAGCCGCGCGGGCGCTGTCGGCCTTGCGCGCGAGCGCTGCCCTCGCCGGGACGGAGAACCTGCCAGAACGATTGCGAAATGAACAGCGACGCAAGAAATCCTTGCTTTTGTGTTCGGCTGCCCATATTCTATGGTGAGAAGGTCAAGCGGTGGGGAAGACCATGAATCTTTATCGTGGATGGATTCCGGCGGCCGGGATCGTGCTTGCGGGAATGCTGGGCGTAGTGTGGCATGCGGCGGGCGCCCCATACGCCAAGGAAGTCAGTTACGGCCGCGACATCCGTCCGCTTTTGGCCGCTAACTGTTACGCTTGCCACGGGCCCGATCAGCGCAAACGCAAGGCCGGCCTGCGATTGGACGTCCGCGAGATTGCGGTGAAGTCGGCCATTGTGCCGGGCAAGGCCGGCGAGAGCCCCTTGATCGAGCGGATCACTTCGAGCGATGCCGACGAGCAAATGCCCCCGCCCGGGGCGAATCGCCAGCGCCTCTCGCCGCAGGCCGTGGCCCTCATCCGCCAATGGATCGACCAGGGGGCGAAGTTCGAGATGCACTGGTCCTACCGGCCGCCCGTACGGCCGGCGGTTCCCACGGTCAAGCGGAGCGACTGGCCGCGCACGCCGATCGATCGTTTTATCGCCGCGGGGCACGAGAAGGAGGGCCTGCTGCCGACGGCCGACGCCGACGCGCGGACGCTCGTCCGCCGGCTGCGGCTGGATTTGACCGGCCTGCCGCCGTCGCCCGCCGAGGTCGATGCGTTCGCGGCCGATCCTTCGCCGGCGGCCTACGAAAAAATGGTGGACCGCCTGCTGGCCCTGCCGCAGTATGGCGAGCGGATGGCCATGGATTGGCTCGATGCCGCCCGCTATGCCGATAGCTGCGGGTACCACAGCGACAACGAGCGGACCGTCTGGCCCTATCGCGATTACGTGATCGGGGCCTTCAACGCCAACAAGCCGTTCGATCGCTTTACGATCGAGCAGCTTGCCGGCGACCTGCTGCCGGGCGCGGGCGATGAGCAAAGAATCGCCTCGGGCTACAACCGCCTGCTGCAAACCACCGAGGAAGGCGGCGCGCAGGCCAAGGAGTACACCGCCAAGTTCGCGGCCGATCGCGCGCGGAACACGGCCACCGCCTGGCTGGGCTCGACGTTGGGCTGCGCCCAATGCCACGACCACAAGTACGATCCCTTTACGAGCAAGGATTTCTACAGCTTCGAGGCATTCTTCGCCGACGTGCGCGAGGCGGCCGTCGGCCGGCAGGAGCAGACTGCGCTGCCCACGCCGCAGCAGGCGGCCCGGCTCGCGGCGCTCGACGCGCCCGTCGCGGCGCTGAAGAAGCAGTTGGACACGCCCACGCCGGAGCTGGAGGCGGCCCAGGCCGAGTGGGAAAAATCGCCCAAGCCGCCGTTGCCCGACGACGTGGCCAAGGCCCTGGCCGTGGAGCGGGCCCGCCGCAACGACGAGCAGAAGCGCGCCGTGGCCGCGTATTACCGCACCATCGCCCCGCAGTTGGCCGGCCCGCGCGGCAAGCTGGCCGATCTTCAGCGTCAGAGGCAGGAAGTCGAGCAGTCGGTCCTGACGACGCTCGTCACGGTGGCCGTGCCGCCGCGCGAGGTGCGGATCCTGGCCCGCGGCAACTGGCAGGACGACTCGGGGCCGGTGGTCGGCCCCGCCATCCCCGAGTTCCTGGGAAGCCTGTCGGTGGATGGCCGGCGGGCCAACCGCCTGGACATGGCCCAGTGGCTGGTCGCACGGCAGAATCCGCTGGTGGCCCGGGTGCTGGTCAACCGGCTGTGGAAGCTGATGTTCGGCCAGGGCCTTGTCCGCACGCTGGACGACTTCGGCACGCAAGGCGCGCCGCCCACGCACCCGGAGCTGCTCGATTGGCTGGCGGTCGAGATGATCGACAGCGGCTGGGACATCAAGCGCATGGTCAAGTTGATGGCCACGTCGCGGACCTACCAGCTCAGCTCCCGGCCCAGCCCGGAGCTCGAGCGGCGCGATCCGGCGAACCGCTGGCTGGCCCGGCAGGGCCGCTTCCGGCTCGACGCGGAAACGGTCCGCGACAACGCCTTGGCCGTTAGCGGGCTGCTGTCGCTGCGATTGGGCGGGCCCACGGTCAAGCCCTACCAGCCCGCCGGCTACTGGGATTTCCTCAACTTCCCCCGCCGGCAATGGGTCGACGACCATGGCGAGAGCCAATATCGCCGCGGGCTGTATACCTTCTGGCAGCGGACGTTCCTGCATCCCAGCCTGTTGGCATTCGACGCGCCGACGCGCGAGGAATGCACCGTCGAGCGGCCCCGATCGAACACGCCCTTGCAGGCCCTGGTGCTGTTGAATGATCCCACTTATGTAGAGGCGGCGCGGGTCTTTGCGGCGCGGATCGTCCGCGAAGGCGGCCCCGCGCAGCGGCAGCGCCTGGAGTTCGCCTTTCGCCAGGCCCTCCAGCGACCGCCCGCGGCGGCCGAAGCCGATCTCGCCCAGCGGCTTTACGCGGAGCACCTGAAGCAATACGCGGCCGACGAGCCGGCGGCGCGGGCCGTGCTGAAGGTGGGCGATGCCCAGCCGCCCGCGGGCGTCGTGCCCGCCGAGCTGGCCGCCTGGACCTCGCTCGCCCGGGTGATCCTCAACCTTCACGAGACGATCACGAGAGAGTAACGACCGGCGAACCAGTTATTGTCGCGTTCGCCAACGTACTCATCTCGCTCCGCGAGATGGGCTTTCATCTCGCGGAGCGAGATGAGTACATTTATTGATTCTGCGAGTCCTAACTGGACTTTTGCAAACTCTCAAATGGCGTTGGAAAAATGGGGGTTTTGGGGTCTAATGTTGACGTTTCGGCCGGGCGCAGGAGAGCCGGGCCGTTTGGAGGGACCAGGGAGGGGCCAGC
>JBEKTY010000021.1:0-69494 GCA_049515555.1 Thermoguttaceae bacterium | reverse complement strand
GTTGCGGCCGGTCGCGGCCTAATTGCCACGAGTAACACATCTTACAGCCGCTGGCGCCGACCGAGATCAACACCGCGGCCATCAAGACCCATAGGCTTTTCATGGATTCGCCTCCCTTTCACTAGATACCAGGTCCGTCCTCAGGCTTTATACTCCGCCCGGTTTGAAATGCTGCGAGCCATAGCGATAGGGAAAGGCTCACATCATTCCTGACCGTTGGCAGCATAGACCACGGTGAATTCTGCGCCACGCCCGATGGGGTGCAAATGAAATCGGCCCTTCATGCGTAGAATCCGGCCGCTCAACCGGTCGCGTTATTCAAGACGTGCGGAAGAGCGAGACTTTGCTGCGCCCTTGGGGCCATGGCCGGCTTGCCCGGCAGCGCGCAACACCGCGCCCGGGCGAATGACGAGTGCCCGGCGTGTCCAATCCGGCTCGGTGGGCCGGCTAGCGGTGCCGATCCGACCTTTCCTTCAGGGCTGGGGCGTTGTGGCGGCTTAGTTTCTGCTCGCGACGCCTTTTCAGCTCCCGGGCAAACTCCCGCCCCTCGAGATACCAGGAAATAAAATCTCGAATCGCCTGCCCCGTCTTGGCGAGGGCATACAAGCCGGCTATTCCCAGAATGACCCAGACCCACGGCATCATGCCTTTACAATAAGCAAAAGCCGAGAACAAATCAACATTTTCCGGCAGCCCCCGGCAATCTGCTGCGCCGGGCTTGCCCCCACCGGCCCCCGTGCGTACAATCCAATATTAACAGCCTCAGCAGGCACAACTCGCCGCGCGGGGACGGTGATGAGCAATTAGAGAGCCGGCCATGTGTGGGCCAGAGCCGTGTTACGAGGGGTGTCGGGCCTAACGTGTCAGCGAGAGTCGCTAGTCGTGTCCGCACCCCTCTTTTTACGTGCCCTTCCCGACCTTGATGGCTGGGGGAGCGGGTGTTGATGTTGCCAGTGCGAACTTGACAAATGGGAGATCTATCATGTCAGCGTGTATTAGTTGTCCGCGGGTGCTGGTCGCCATGCTGATGGTCCTGATTGGCGTGAGCGTCAGCGAGGCAGGAATCTTTCGGAGGGCCTACGTGTGGCAACCGGTGTGCGTGCAGCCGGCCCCTTATCCGGTAGCGACCGCTCCGGCCCCGGCCGCCGCGGAGGCAACGCACACGGTCTACAAGCCGATCGTGCCGGACAGCGCGGTCCCGGCGGCCGAGCCGACTATCAGCACCCGCCCCGCGCCGCAGTACTACGGGCCCGCGCAGTCGGGCGGCTGGAACACCGCCCCGCGGTCCTCATGGGACTTCGGCCGGTACCCACCGTTCCACTGATACTAAAACGTAGCGATCAGGTCGGTGGCCATGGTCAACTGGCCGCTGCGGGTACCGTTGTCGAAGGGCAATTGGCCGACTGGGTTCGTGCTGCCGCTGTAGGTATCCCAGCGGATTTCCGGGCGGAGCACGAAGTTGGGGTGGAATCGCCAGTTTACGCCGCCGGTAACCTCGGCGAAGGTGCCTTTGAAGCCCGGCTTGCCCATCCAGCCGTTATTCAGGTTGCCGACACCCATCACTCGCGTCCCATCCTGATCGCGGAAGAACTCGACCCGCAGGCCGTATGACAGTTTGGGACTGGCCGTGTAGATCAGGTACTGGTCCAGGCCGTACCACTTGGCATACTTGCTAGAGCCCGGGATGGCGTTTGCCTCGCCGCCGTCGTTCTGTTGGGCCACGTAAAGCAGGCACTCGTTGATCTGGTGCTTGAACACCAGGGCGTAGTCGTAGAGCGTCTGTATGCCGGCGGGGTCCTGCGGTCCCGCGGTGATCTCCCACGAGAGGCTGGTCGTATTGGCGTCGTTGTGCCACTTCAGCCCGCCCAGGTAGTCCCACTTGTCGGCCGGGTCCTCGAAACCCGCGAAGCCGCTCCAGCCGTCGAAGAAGCCGGAGTTGACGCTCCAGTTATCCGTCAGCTTGTACTCGGCCTGCATGCCGGTGACCAGAATGACCTCGGAATAGCCCATGGCATAGGAGTGGGAGTAGAAGAAATTGGCCGGTCCCGGCACTTGTTCGTAGCCCATTCCCGCGGCATAGTGCCCGGCCTTCACCGTTAGATCGTTCCAGCCCGCCTCGACGTAGAACTGCGGGAGGATCAGGCCGTAGAGATCGGTCTTGTCGTTGATCTTCTGTTCCAGGCCCACGCAGTCGCCGTAGCGCCAGTCGGTGCCGTAAGACATGTCGATGCGTCCGCCGAGATCGAAGCCGCAGCCGTCGGTTTTCACCTTCCGCTCGAATCCCAGCCACAACTGGTTCAATTGATAATCGTTGCTGCGGTCGTTCAGTGCGACCGGCCCATTCGTGCGATCCGCCGGCGACTGCGGATTGATGGTGAAGCCTTGGTCCAGCCAGCCGAACATGTGGATGCCGTAGTTCTGGAGCAATTGCGGCTGGGGGAGCGTCCAGGGTTTGGCCGGGTCGGCGGGCGGGTCGGGCGATTCCGGTTCCACCATGCCCTCGGGCGCCTTCGCACTCCCGTCGGCGGCGGTCTCGACCGCAGCCGTATCCATGTTCGCCGCCTTGACCGCGGCCAACGGCAGGGCCACGCAGGCCAACAACAGTGCCAACCGACTAAGTTTCATTGCCTTCCCCCTTTTCAGAGTCAGAACCCGGCCTGTGATCACGACTCGCCACACCGGGGCACACGCACGTGTCGTCCCGCTTTTGGCCTATCGGTTATTCGCAAGGATGATTTTTACATGAAAAGCGGCTCTTGCCGGATCGGCCGCAATTTCGGCCGGAGATTGGCCAAACCTTGCCGTCTGGTTAAGACGTGCCGCGCCGGCGGCGCGTGCCGCGCTGGCGTTACCAATTCCCCAGACGTTACTAAACGCGCAAAGCGGCGCGGCAATGTTACCAACCTGTTACACGGCCGGCGATCCGTCGGCGGTACAATGCAGGCGTCGCGGCAAGGGCGACGGGTAGTCCCAAGTAAATCCGAAAGGAGAAGAGGTCATGAAAGCGCGTGGCAATCGTTCGCTTTGGGGTACGATGCGAGTTCCGGCCGCCGGGGCCCTGGCGGCCGGCCTGGTGTTGCTCCTGTTGGGCGCGCAGCCGGCCTCGGCCCAGCGCCCCCCCACGGACCGGCACGTCCGCGAGCTGGGCCAATATCTAAGCGGCGTCAAGATCGCCGAGCCCATCGTCTACCGCCAGTTGGCCGTCTATCCGCTGCTGGTCGACGACGTGCCGCTCTTGCGCGGCCGCTGGCTGACGGCCGATGCGGCCATCTCCGGCGGCGCCCTGGCCGTGACCGAGAAGGGCGGCGGAAGCGTGCCGCTGCTGCGGGTCGAGAACCGCAGCCGGGACCAGTACGTCTTCCTCATGAGCGGCGAGGTCATCGCCGGCGGCATGCAGACGCGAACCGTCCGCCACGACGTCGTCCTGGCCCCCGGCCAGCAGATCGACCTGGAGGTGTTCTGCGTCGAGGCCCATCGCTGGTCGGGCGAGGTGAAATTCTCCGCCGGCAGCAAGACGATGCTCCCGCAGTCGATCCAGGGGGAACTCCGCAAGGGGGCCGACCAGACGAAGGTCTGGTCGGAAGTGACCCGCAACAACCGCTCGCTGGGCACGGAAAACGCCACGGGCAATCTCGACATGGCCCTCCAGGCCGCTCCAGTCCAGGCCAAGCTCGAGCCCCTGCGCCGCAAGATCGTCCCCGAAATCCCACGCGGCACGACCGGCTTTATCTTCATCGATCGCGGCCGGGCCTTGGGGGCCGAGCTCTTCGGCAGCGAGTCGCTCGCCCGGCAACTCCTGCCCAAGCTGCTCGACTCCTACGCGGTCGATTATGTGCTCCTGGGCCGGCCGGCCGCCCAGGACGACGGCCGAATCGACAACCACGCGGCCATCGCCATGTTCGAGCGGATCTGCCTCACGGGCAGCCACCGCGCAACCACCCCCGGCTCCGGCTCCGGCATCCGTACCCGTCCGGCCGGTCTGCTGGGCGACGGCGTGAGCCTGGACGACGTACTGGTGCATTACGGCGTGCAGGCCGGCTCGACGGGTGCCCCGCCGCCCGAGCCCCCGCCGGCGATCATCTATCCCCGCCCCGCCCAGCGAGACTAGTGCTCTGTCAATAGTGGTTTAATGGATGGGTGGCGCGTCCGCTCCTGGGTGGCACGGGCTTGCCCGTGCTGTTATTAGCGACGCCTGCTGCAAGAATAAACGGGAAACAGCACTGGCAAGCCAGTGCCACCCACTGAAAGGGCGTGGCTGGGCGGCTCACCACGCCCTTTCTGGGCGTGCCACCCATCAATCGAAGACCGACAAAGCACTAGCCGCACCGGCAAGTGCCTTCGACGCCGGCGGCGGGTGCGGTGCGGGCTGGATGGCCGATCACCGAAGGTGGCCGGTCGTCAAGCCTTCGCCCTTCGACGCCGCCAAGCGCAGGCAATCAGCCCCATAGCGCCCAAGCCAGCCCAGGCGACGAGGGAGGAGGGCTCGGGAACCGGGGAAGCGCTGCCGAAATAGAGCGTAAGGTCGCCGGTGGCCGATCCACCGTCTGGGCTCGGCAGCTGCGAGCAGGCGTTAATATCAGCGGAATAGAGAAACTGGTACTTATCGTTTGCAATGAGTTCCCCGGTGAGAGAGCCGGCAAACGGCTCGTATGAGACCTCATACGCGGAAGAACCGACAGACAGTGTCGCGGGGTTATAAGGGCTGTCCTGGTCGCTTGAGAAGCTTATGCTACTAGGGTAGGTAAGATGAGAATCCTCGAGGGAGAGCTCAAGAAATGGTGCCGCATTCCCCGCCGAGCTGTAAGATCCAACGAACGTGTACGGCGTGTTTTGGTTAACCGAGAAGTAGACAACGCCATCATTAGATGCAGTGCTACTGCTAGCATTATTGTACGAGCGCACGTCGCTGAACTGATAAGCGAGGGACGACGACGTCAGGGAAACCATCGTGGAAGCAGACGATCCGAGGTCGGTGGCGAGTACGGATGCCGAGTACGGCGCCGGCGTGGTACCGGAGGGCCAGTAATTGTGGCTGTACTGTTCGGCGCCTCCGAACTCCGTGCCATAAGCACCTACGGTATCATGGCCGCCGTAGAAAGTCACCACCAATGGGTCGGCCTTAGCGGTTGGGGTGATAGCCGTTACGAGGATGATCGCCGCGAACAAAAGCAGGGCGGAAGAGACGACGACGCGGCGACCGGTGCGCGAATTTGCCATGACGAACCCCTCTTGGTTGGGACGCAGTGTTGCTTGGGAGCCGGCCCGCGGACGCGGTCAGGCTTTCCGGGAAAGACCGCCGACTACCGCTCAGAGTACCAGGGCTCGCCACCCTGTCAACCGCTTTGTTTCCGATTTCGCATAGTCGCAATTGGACTTCGCAAACGCGCAACTTCCCGGGGGCCAACACCAATAAGACCACGCCTGACCGAACGTTAGCAACCCACTTATCACGAAAGTCAGCCGGCCAGGTGACGGGGTTCACCGAGGGCGGCGCGGGGCCGACGGCCCACGGGACCCAATAGCGCCGGCGCCGGCTGTCTCACGCGGCGTTTGACAGCACGCAGCTTGCCGCTGATAATGACGGTTTGGCGGCAAGAAATCGTCCCCCTCTCCCTCCGGGAGAGGGCCGGGGAGAGGGGAAAATGACACGGAGACGGGGAGGCACGGGGACGCGGGGGGTGCCATGTCTCCGCGTCGCCGTGTCTCCGCGTCGAAAGGCCGGAGACGCAGGGGCCTCACCTGTTTCCCCTCACCCTAGCCCTCTCCCGGAGGGAGAGGGGACCGGCCAAGCCGCTCTCTGCAACCGTCCGTTTACTGAACCTGCAACCTGGGAGCACAGCGATGGCGATTATCGATCCCCTTGCCCGCTTGGGAATCCACCCGCGACGCGAGTTTTTGAAACTTGCCGGGGCGGGGGGCGCGGCCCTCATCGCGGCCGGCGCCGCCGGCGCCGAGACCCCGCCCGGCGGCGCCGACCAGTCCCGGTTGCCGCAGCTCCAAATCGGCAAGCATTCGATCTCGCGGCTCGTCTGCGGCAACAACTGCTTCGGCGCCGGTTCCCATCTGTCGGTCTTCGTCAATGCCGAGATGCGGCAGTACTACACGCCCGAGCAAGTCCTCAAAACGCTGCGGCGCTGCCAGCAGGTGGGCATCAATACCTGGCAGGCCGGCGTGGGCTCATTGGACCTGTACCGCCGCTACCTGGACGGCGGCGGCCGGATGCAGTTCATGGCCATCGAGACCGAGCATCAGCCAACCATCGACCGGCTGGCCAAAGGGGGCTGCATCGGCATCGCGCACCACGGCGAGGCGACCGATCACCTTTTCAAGACCGGCAAGCTGGACCGGGTCCACGATTTCCTGAAGCGGGTCCGCGACGCCGGAATGCCGGCCGGCGTTTCGACCCACATGCCCGCCGTGGTCGAGAGCATCGAATCCAAGGGCTGGGACTTGGACTATTACATGACCTGCGTTTACGAGCGGCACCGCAGCGCGGCCGATCTGGAGAAGCTGCTCGGTCACGTTCCGCTGCCGGTGGGCGAGGTCTATCTGCGGAGCGATCCGCCGCGGATGTTCAAACTGATTCGGCAGACCAAGCGGCCCTGCCTGGCGTTCAAGATCCTCGCCGCGGGCCGGCTCTCCGAGCAGCGCGAGTGGGTCGAGCAGGCCTTCCGCGAGACCTTCGCCGCGATCAAGCCCGGCGACGGCGTGATCGTGGGGCTGTACGATCGTTACGCGGATCAGGCGGCGGAAGATGCCGCGCTGGTCCGCCGCTTCGGCTGATACGCACAAAGGACTACACCGTGAAGCAGGACGATTGCGGGGCGACGGGAAAGACGACACGCCGCGCGGCTGGCCGGTGGCACTGGCGTCTCGCCAGTGCTTGCGCCCGCGGGCAAGTCGCCCGCCGCGGGGCGATGGCCGCCGCATCGCTGGCGGCCGGCCTGGACATGGCCCGCTCGGCGCATGCGGCCGGCAGCGACGTGATCCGCCTGGGGTTCGTGGGCTGCGGCAACCGCGGCACCGGGGCCTGCCGCGAGGCCCTTAGCACGGCCGGGGCGGTGAAACTCGTCGCCATGGGCGACCTGTTCCGCAACCGCCTGGACATCAGCCTGAAGAACCTGCAGAAGTACAACGATCTCCGCCCCAAGATCGACGTGCCCGAGGAGAACAAGTTCCTCGGCTTCGACGCCTGCCAGCGGGTAATCCAGGCCGGCGTGGACCTGGTAATCCTGGCCACGCCGCCGCACTTCCGGCCCATGCACTATGCGGCGGCGGTGCGGGCCGGCAAGCACGCCTTCCTCGAAAAACCCTGGTGCGTCGATGCGCCCGGCTACCGCATGCTGCTGGCCGCCAACGAGGAAGCCCGCCGGAAGAAGCTCTCCGTCGTGGCCGGCTTGCAGCGCCGCCATCAGCCCAACTACCTGGAGAAGGTCCGCCGCATCCACGATGGCCAGCTCGGCGAGATCCGCCTGGTGCGGACCTACTTCAACATGCCCGGCGGCCGCAGCGGCGAGCTCAAGCCCGCCGGCATGTCCGAGATGGAATACCAGATCCGCCACTGGAACCTGTTCTGCTGGTTGTGCGGCGATCATCTGGTCGAGCAGGCTTGCCACGAGATCGACGTGGCCAACTGGGTCCTCGATGCCCACCCCCTGCAGGCCAACGGCATGGGCAGCCGGCAGGTGCGCGTGGGACCCGGCAGCGGCGACATCTGGGACCACCACATGATCGAGTACGAGTATGTCGGCGGCGCGCGGCACTATTGCCAGGCCCGGCAACAGCCCGGCACCTGGAGCCACGTCTCCGACAACGTCCACGGAACCAAGGGCACGATGACCATCGGCGTGGGGCCGTGGGGCCTGGGCGCGGCCGGGCCGCGGGAGCTCCGCTCCAAAGACTTCCAAGGCCGGAATCCCTACCAGCTCGAGCACGACGATCTGTTTGCCAGCATTCGCGGCAGCGGGCCCTACCGCTTCGAGGGCGACTACGCCGCGGCCGCCACGATGACCGCCGTGTTGGGCCGCATGGCAACGTACTCCGGCCGCCTGGTCACGTGGGACGAGGCGGTCCAGTCGGAGCTGCGCCTGGCCCCGCAGCGCTATGCGATGGACGCCGACCCGCCGACCCTGCCCGACGCCGCCGGAAACTATCTCGTCCCCATGCCGGGTCTGACCGGAGCTTTGTAACAGCGGCTTGGCCGCTCCCCTCTCCCTCCGGGAGATGGGGACCAGAGGCCTTGCTCTTTTGAATGGTTTCCAGTTTTATAGGAGTTCACCATGCCGTCTGAAGTTACCCGGCGTCGATTCATCGGAAGCACTGGGACTGCGGCCCTGCTGGGCGCCGGCACGGCGATCGCCGCCGGCCCGGGGGCGGCGCAGGCCGCTGGCCCGGCGCGGCCGATAAAGATCCTCGGCATCTGTTGCAGCCTGCGCAAGGGCAAGACCACGGCCGCCGCGCTGGGCATCTGCCTGGAGGCGGTCAAAGCGGCCGACGCGCGGATCGAAGTCGAGCTCATCGAGCTGGCCGGGCTGAAGATCCCCGCCCAACCGGCGGCCGGGATCGACGTGGCGCCCGGCGAGCGCGACGATTTCCCCGGCCTGGTGCCGAAGCTCTCCGAGCCGGCGCTGGCCGGCATCATCCTCGGCACCCCCGTCTATTTCGGCAACATGTCGTCGCTGTGCAAGGCCTTCCTCGAGCGCTGCATCGTGTTCCACAAGAGCAAGTTGTTGGCCAACAAGGTGGGCGGAGTGCTGGCCGTCGGCGGCGGGCGGAACGGCGGACAGGAGTTGACCATCCGCTCGGTGCAGGTGGCCTTGATGTCGCAGCAGATGATCGTGGTGGGGGATGCCCCGCCCACCGGTCACTGGGGCGGCACGCTGTGGGGCGGCAATCCGGCGGTCAACACCGGCCCGGCGCCCGACATCGCCCGCGACGAGGTAGGCGTGGCCACGGCCAAAAACCTCGGCCGCCGCGTGGCGGAGATCGCCTTGCGGCTGCAAGTGTCCGGGTAAGCCCGCGCCCTGACAAAGGTTCTCATGTATCCGTTTACAGCGTGAAAAGTAGCAGGCACACTCCGTGTGCCGTCCGCTGAAGCGGAAAAAAGCATGGCGGACGGCACACGGAGTGTGCCTGCTACCTTGGCGCGGCTTCTGAAGGGCTGCGTCCGGCCCTACGTGCGGGAGACCGGCGTGTCGAGGTGCGCGGCTTTCAGTCCGGCCGGGCCGTCGACCCTGCGGCCGGGCAGGCTGGCCGCGGCGGCCGTCTGCGGCAGGATGCCGACCCGCGCGTAGATCGGGCGGATGGCCCTGCGCAGTGCCGGCAGCAGTGCGGCGAAAACCAGCGAGCCGGCCACGCACGCCGTGCCGCAAATCAGGAACACGGCCGCCACGCCGAGCGTGCCGGCCAGCCAGCCGGAAAGCAGGCTGCCCAGCGGCCCCATGCCGAAGAAGGCCATGGTGTAGAAGCTCATCACCCGCCCGCGCTTGCCCTCGTCGACGATGGTCTGCAACACGGCGTTGCTGGCGGCCATCTGGGCCACCATGGCAAAGCCGGTCAGAGCCAGGATGACGAGCGCGGCCCCCAGCGTGTGGCAGAGCGAGAGGCCGGCCAGCCCCAGGCCAAAGGCCGCGGTGGCCAGGGCGATCACTTTGCTCAGGCCCACGACGCTTTTGCGGGCGGCCAGAAAGAGGCTGGCCGCCAGGGCCCCCAGGCCCAAGGCCGCGGTGAGCAGGCCCAGCGTGTGTGGGCCGCCGTGCAAGACCTCGGTGGCCAGCACGGGCATGAGCACCATCAGCGGTGCGGCCATCATGCTCACCGTGCCCAGCAGTAACAGCAGGGTGCGGATGGGCATCGACCCGGCCACGTACTCGAAGCCCTCGCTGAAGCCCTCGACGATCCCCAGCTTGGAAACCGGCCGGGCGACGGGCCGCACCCGCATCGCCGCCAGCGACCCCAACACGGCCACGTAGCTCAGGGAGTTCAGCAGGAAACACGGCCACTCGCCGCACAGGCCGATCACGCACCCGGCGACGGCCGGCCCGATGAGCCGGGCCGCGTTGAACATCGACGAGTTGATGGCCACCGCGTTGGCCAGGTCGTCGTGCCGCTCGACCAGGTCGATTACCAGGCTCTGCCGGGCGGTCACGTCAAAGGCATTGACCAACCCCAACAGGACGCCCAGCAGGAGGATCTGCCAAACGCTGACGACCCCCGTCAGCGTGAGCACCATGAGCACCAGCGCCTGAACCATGGCCAGAGTTTGCGTGGCCAGCACGGTGTGGTGCCGGTTCCAGCGATCGGTCAGGACACCCGCCACCGGCAGGATCAAGGCCGCGGGTATCTGCGACGAGAAATCGGCCAGGCCCAGCAGGAACGAAGAGCGGCTCAGCCGGTACACGAGCCAGATGGTGGCGATCTGCTGCATCCAGGTGCCGACCAGCGAGATGCCCTGACCGATGGTGAACAGCCGGAAGTTGCGGTGCGCCAGCGCCCGCCCCATGGCCGATAGCCGGGTGCTCTTTGTGCGGGGGGCATCCTTGCCTGGCGACGTCATCACGCTGCTGACCTTTGGGGCACCGTCGCAAGCCGTGTCTGGTTGGATGCGGTGCTATGGAAACCCGCGGATTATGCCCAACTTGGCCGGCGACGACAAGAGCAATCGCCAGGTGGTCAAGAGTGGTCAGTAGGGTGGGACACAAGCCGGCGCAGTCCCACCATTTTCGGCTCAACCGTGATGGCAACCGCACCCTGCGGCGCCGGGCTGCGCCGCCCGCGGCACGCCGTAACGATCGGCCAACTGGTCGGCCATGCGCAGGAACTTCTCGTGAGCGCCCCGGCCCATCTGCTCGTGCTCGACGTGCTCGAACTCGGCCAGCAGCTTCTGCTGGTCCGCGGCGCTGAAGGCCTGATCGGCCATTGCAAACAGGCAGTGCTCCTCCTTCCGGATGTGCTCGTGCAGCAGGGCGATATAACCCTCGGCATGCCGCACGAAGCGGCCGATCGCCGCCGGGTCGCCGGCAGCCGCGTCGCTGGCGGCCTCGGCCATGCCGCGGACGTGGGCCCGGCCCTGCTCGTGCTCGTCGAGCATGACGCCCGTCGGTCCGCCGTCGCGCGGAAAGCCCTTGGCCTCCATGGCCGGAAACAGGTAGGCTTCCTCCTTGCCGTGATGGCAGCAGTCGGCGAAATTGCGGAAGAACTCGAGCGCTTGCTCGGCCGGCGCGGCCTCCAGCCGGCCTTGGGCCTGGCATTGCCCGGCGATTGCTGCCAGGCAGTCGAGCACCTGCTCGATCACACGGTGCTCGCCGCTGAGGATTTCGGTGGGTTTCATGCTCGCGCCTCCTTCTTGTTTCCGGCTGGTCAGGATTGCAGTGCGTATGATTGGATTATACGCGGCAGCCGGCGTCCGGGATTTGATCTGGGTCAAGCCTGGGTCAGATTGTGCACCAAGCCAAGCGCCGGGTGCGGCAACGGGCGGGCTGGGAAAGCCCGTTCTACCGGGGTCCCTTCGTCCTGGTCGGGCCGAGCTGACCACACTCACAGCCGTTCGGCTAATTCGCCTAGGTAGTCCGCGAGGCTCATTGCGTGCGCTTCGGCGAGGGCTCTTAGGACCGAACTGGTGGCCGCGATCTGCCCGTGTTCGATTCGGCGCAGGTGACGATCGGCGATCCCCCGGATGTCGGATTGTTTGAGGCCACGGTCTTCCCTCAAGCCGCGGATCGCTGCGCCATACTTTCGGTTGAATGCCTCGGACCTTCGCTGCGCGGCGACGAGGATGGTCGGATCGACGATGCCCTGAAGCTGCTCCCATCCCAAATGCACGTCAGCGTGGGGCCAATGCAAGTAGCTTCCATCCTCGTCAATCTCAAAGGCTTTGATACGCTCGGGGTGGTTTCCTAAGTATCGCGCCAGTTCTGTGACGGGAACGTACAGCCGTTGAAAGGATGGCGAAAGGACAACCAGGTTGGCGCCTTCAACCCACGCATCGACAATGCGGCTTGGGTCTTGGATTATCGCCATTCCACTGATCGCACGTTTGATGATCGCGGAGATTGCCGGAAGATTGCGCTCCATGACAATGTGCAATCTGCGCGAGTCGCGCACGTTCAACCGAGAAACACGGCTGGGAATGGCCTCGACCGGCATATCCTCGACAAAGACCAGGTGCCTTCGCTGGGGGCCTCCCGCCGCCAGAGCCTTGGCATCTTCCGGAATATCGGCCAGACGAGAGACAAGCAGCGCACTTCCGGATTGCTCTAGCCTCGCTACACTGCACTCGATATGGCGCCAACCATCGAAGGTTGAGACTCGAACGTGATTACGCACTGCACCCGGCAGCTCTCGAACGCAGTCCCGGCAGATCGTCCCGTATGGCGGGTTCGTGGCAACGATATAGAACGTGTCCTGTGCTGACGCTGCGCCAGAAGTTCCGCGACTTCTCTGGAGAGTTACCGTCATTTTACGCCACATGGAGCCTTTCCCACTCTTTGAGGAGCGCGGTACGATTCCTCTCTGCGAGGCTACAGAGTTGCCTCAGGAGGCTTGCCGAAGGTTGCTTCTCAGCCCATTTGACTTCAATCATCTTGTCAGGCCGAAGCAGGAAAAAAACCTTGACCTCCCACTGGCCGCTCTTTTTCGCGTGGAAGTGGGGCGGTTCATGGTCGCCGGACCAGAACCAAAGTTTCAGGCCGCGAATCTGGAAAGCACGTACCGTTGCCATTGCTATTGTACGCCCTTATCGGACATTTGCAAGCAGATACTTTACCATAATGTCCGGTGAGGTCAACAGGGCCCGTTTTTCTAGGGAGCCCGCCATGGGTGGTACAGGGGTATTTGAGTGGAACGGAAGAACGCATCGCGGACGGCACACGGCGTGTGCCTGATACTTTAGGCGACTTGCCCTAACGGGGGTTGGGCCGTATAGTTCCGGTGAAGTTATTGTCTTGTACGGCATCGTCGCCGGCGCGGAACTCCAGTCTCCAATCCTTTTTTGGTTGCGGCCAAGCGCCGCGTTCGAGAAGCAGGAGTGCATACCATGGCTGTTACGGTGAAGAAGGTTGCGTTGTGGCGGGCCGAAGTGCTCAACCAGCCCGGCGTGCTGAGCGGCGTGCTGGGTCCGCTGGCCGCGGCCGGGGCGGATCTGCAGGTGGTGATGGGTTATCGCTATCGGGGCAACGAGCGGAAGGCCGCCATCGAGGTCTGCCCCATCGCCGGTCGGAAGGCCACCGCGGCCGCCCGCAAGGCCGGCCTGAGCCCCATGGACGGCCCCACGCTGCTGGTGCAGGGCGACGACCGGCCGGGCCTCGGTGAGGCCATCGGCCAGGCCCTGGCCGCGGCGGGGATCAACATCGCCTACCTCATGGCGCAGGTGATCGAGGGTCGCTTCTCGGCCGTCATGGGTTTCGACAGCGAGGCGGACAGCCGCAAAGCGGCCACGCTGCTGAAGAAGGCCCTGCGGTAGCGGAAGGGTGCGGCCACGGTGCTCAAAAAAGCCCTGCGGTAGCGGGGAGGTGCGGCTGCCGTGGTCAAGAAAAGGTCCTGCGGTAGCGCGGCGGGCTACCGATCGCGGCCCGGCGGGAGGCTGAAATCGACCAGCATCCAATGGGGGCCGGCGCTGCGCGGTTCGCGGGCCATGATCTGGACCGGCGCGCCGCGGGGAACGTCGGCCGTTAGGCGGTACAGGGCAGGGTCGTCGGCCGCGCGCCCCATGGGCAGCCAGCGATCGGGGCCGATCCGCAGGTGCACCTGTTCCGCCCCGCGCAGCCGGATTCTGAACTCCTGCGGCTTGCCCGTAGTAAGGGGCACGTACAGCGGGCCCTCCAGATAGGCGTCCATGTCGGCGGCGGAGGTGAACGTCTTGGGGAAGAGCCAGGGCGTGCCGGCGCTGCTCTCCAGCTCGATTCTGCCCGCCAGGGTCAGCGGGCCCGAATCCCGCCGGGCCTTGCTGAAAATCTGTACGCACCATCGGCCCGCGGCGGGAAAAGTTACCAACACGTTGGAGCGGGCCGCCTCGCGGCGGACCAGCGTGCGTTGCTCCAGCGGGCCGGACTGCCCCACGGCCGGCTCCGCCAGTTGGGCGCTGATCACGCGGTCGGCCGGGGTCTCGATGGTGAACTGCACAGATTCGCCCACGGGGTGCAGCCGCCTCAGCGGCGTGGCCAGCCGCAACCCCTGCTCGAAGAACCGGCCTTCCAGATAGGGCAGCTCGGCGAACTGCTCGGCCGTCCGCGGCGGGTCCAGCAGTTGCCAACGCGGGTCCGACGGGAAGTGCGTGTACAGGAACTGCCAAGGCTCGAGGAACAGGTAGGCCGTATTATACTGCTTGTGAAAGGATCGGCCCTCGACGTGCCCCGCGTCCCAGGTCGTGTCGAGCAGATACCAGCGGCCTTGGACTTGCACCGCGTTCCAGGCATGGTTGACCGCGTGGAGGTCTTCGGCGCCGCACAGGGCGAAGGCATATCCCCGCGCGTGGCCGGAAACGACCTGGCAGGGGATGCCGGCCAGCGGGCACATCTTGGCCAGCAGTCCCGCGTAGCCGTGGCAGACGGCCTTGCCCCGCAGCAGGGCGGCGTCCCAGGTCGGCTCGGCGCCGCTTGGGCCCAGGAACGACTCGACGTCGTAGGCGATGTTCTCGGCAATCCAATCGTGCAGGATTTTGACCTTCTGGAAGTCGTTGTCGATGCCCGCCAGCAGCCAGCGGACCAAGGGCTCGAGGCCCTGCTGCGGCTGCGTCAAGGCGGCGGTGCGGAGTGCCGGGGGCACGTTCTGCGCGCGGGGGTCTGCCTGAGCGGTGCGCCAGGCCGCTAAGTCGGCGGCGGCCGACGTGGTGGCCAGCGCTATAGCCCGGTCATTCGTGGATGGGGGGGTGCCACGGTTGGCTTGTCCAACCGTGCTGTCCGCACTGCTGGCCGAGCCAGCAGTGGCACCCAATGCGCCGGTGGATGCGGGGGTGCCACGGTTGGCTTGTCCAACCGTGCTGTCCGCACTGCTGGCCGAGCCGGCAGTGGCACCCAATCCACCGGTGGATGGGGGGGTGCCGCGGTTGGCTTGTCCAACCGTGTTCTCCGCACTGCTGGGCGAGCCAGCAGTGGCACCCAATCCACCAAATGAGGCCTGACAGAGCGCCAGCAGGAGGACGATCGCCACAATGGACGACCCGCCACGGGCGGCGGCGTGCGGCCCGCCGCCGGGCAGCACCAGCGTGAAACAGGCCCCCTGGCCCTGCGGGCCGTCGAGTTGCAAGCGGGCGCCCATGCCGCGGGCCAGCCGGCGGCTCAGCGCCAGGCCCAGCCCGATCCCCGGGGCCGAGTCGGCCGCCTCGCGGGCGGATTTCAAGAATGGGCGAAACAGCCGCCGGGCCGCCGGCCGGGCAATCCCCGGCCCGTGATCCCACACCCGCACGTGCACCGCCTCGCCCCGCCGCTCGATCGCCAGGTGGATCCGCTTGTCGGCCGCACCGGCCGCGTACTTGCAAGCATTATCGACCAGGTTGAACAGGATCTGCTCGACCACCGACGGATTGGCCAGCACCACGGCGTCGAGCGCCTGGCCGTCGGCCTCGACGACCCACTGCATCCCGGCCTGGGCGGCCCGCTCGGCCAGCCGCCCGCCGATCGGCTCGACGATCTGCCGCACGCTGACCGGCTCGACCGGTCCGCCGCGTCGGCCACGTTCCAGCCGGGCATAGGCCAGCACGTTCTCGACCATGTGCGTCAGCCGGGCGGCCTCCCGCCGCAGCGTGCGGAGATACTCTTGCCGCTCGGGCTCGGGCACCATGCCTTCGGCCAACATTTCGGTGTACATGTGGAAGGTGGTCAAGGGGGTGCGGAGCTCGTGGGTCACGGCGGAGACGAAGGCCGCCCGCCGCTGGCCCAGCCGCACGGCGCCGGCCAGCAGCAGCGCCACGGCGGTCGCCGCCAACAGCATACCACCCCAGGCGACCACGAGCGCCAAGTGCACCGGCCTGCGGAGCGGCTCGATCCCCGGCGGCAGCGGGCCGCTCAGCAATCGGACCGGCAGGGCGGCCAGGCGGTGGGCCCCCGACTCCGCTTCGGCCGGCGGCAGCGGCTCCAGTCCGGCCTGCGGCAACAGGTCGTCGACCGAGCCCAGCAGCCACGCCTGCATCGCCGGCCAGTCCAGCAGACATCCCTGCACGCACTCCCGGTCGCCGACGGCGATCCGTCGGGCCAGCAGCAAGCGGCCCTCGATCCACAGCGGCGTCATCAGCACGCCCACGGCGTCGGTCGGCCGTATGGACCGCTCTTGCCAGGCATTAAGGGCCTGCTCGATGTGCTTGCCATGAAATTGGACGTTGGCGTTGGCCGTCACGGCGCGGTTCCGCTCGCTGAACTCGACCTGCCCGCGGCCGAAGTTCTGCAACTCGGTCTGGCGCTTCTGCTGGACGGCCCACTGCTGGGCCGCCTGCTCTGCGGGCAACTGGGGCAAGGGCGAGAACACCGGCTCGGCCGGTGCGGAGGGCTGGCTGGGCAGCATGTCGATCAGTTGCTCGCGATCGGTCAGGGCCGCCACTTGGGCCAGTTGCTGCTCGGCCTTCCACACCGCCTCTTCCGAAAGAAAGCGGGGCACGGCCAGCCGGCGCTGGGCCGCGGGCGGCACTCGGGGCGAGTTGAGCCGCCCGTCGGGCTCGAACTGGAAATGGGCCAGCACGTACGGCAGCGGCTCGGCCAGCAGCGGCGAGGGCAGGAGCAACTCGCCCCGCGGGCCGCCCGGCCGTTGCGCCCCGCCGCCGACCGGCAGGAAGCTGCTATAGGCCGCCGCGGGCCGGGCACTCTCCTGGGCCACCAGCGGCGCCAGGGCCGAGTCCATCCGCCACAACGCCAGCCGCACGTTCTCCTCGACCGCCGAGAGCCGGCTGGCCTTGGCCTCGGCCTGCTCCAGCCGCACCGCCGTCAGGCTCACCCAGCCCATCGCCGCCAGCCCGACCGCCAGGCAGCCGGCAAACCCCATCCCCAATAGCCACGATCGCTTCATCGGAACATATAACCCTTGCCGCGAACGGTGAGCAGGATAGTGGGCCGGGCCGGGTCGTCGTGCAGTTTCTCCCGCAGGCGGGCCACGTGCATGTCGATGGTGCGGGTGGTCAGTCCGCGGGGATTGATCCGCCAGACGCTGGCCAGGATCTCCTCGCGCGAGACGGCCCGGCCCGAATTCTCGGCCAGGTACCGCAGCAGCTCGATCTCGCGCTCGGAAAGCTCCTCCCGGCGGCCGTCGTCGAACCGCACCTCGCAGCGGGCCAGGTCGATCGCGCCGCGGGGAATCGGCACGCGGCTGAGCGGGTTGGGCCGCTCGGGCGTACGGCGGAGCACGGCCTCGATGCGGGCCAACAGCTCCTTGACGCTGAACGGTTTGACCACGTAGTCGTCGGCCCCGTCGCGGAGGCCCTGCACCCGGTCCGCCTCTTCGCCCCGGGCGGTAAGAATAATCACCGGCAGCGTGGGCCGCAGCCGGCGGACCTCGCGGAGGATCGCCAGCCCGTCGCCGTGGGGCAGCACCAGGTCCAACAGCAGCAGGTCGTACTGGCAGCCCAGGGCCAGCCGCTGCCCCTCATCGCCGCGGGCCGCCTCCAGCGTGGCATAGCCCGCATAGCGCAACGCATCCACGATCCCGCGGCGGATGGCCGTGTCGTCCTCGATCGTCAAGATCTGCGGTTTGCCGGACATGGCTTGGCTTTCCGGCCGGGTGGCTTATAGCGTAACACTATCTTACAGTTTCGCCCGCGGTCAAGGGTCCTCAGTTGGAGGGCACGTAACGCTCGTATTGATAGTTGACCGTTTTCGTCTCGCCGGGCTCGAGTTTCAGTCGCCAGTGGATGGTCCCTTCCCGCTCCAGCAGGCGGAGCTTGGTCGGATCGGCGGCCAGCACGCCCTGGGCCTCGGCGGCCAGCGGCTTGCCGGGCACGTGATCGGCGACGATGATCTCGACCTGCCGCTTCTCGAAGTTGCGGAGCTTCAGCGAGCCCTCCAGCGTGACCAGATCGAAGTGGATGTTCGAGCCGGGCGAGTAGGCCTTGAGCTTGCGGTCCGCCTCGCGCTCCGACGTGTTGTGGGCCACGTTGATGGCCGTGGTCACGGTCAGCTCGACGCTGCCGCCCTTGGGCGCGTAGTGCAACAGGTCTTCGCCGAGCGGCTCGTCGCCGCTGAGGGCCAGGCAGGGCCCGGTGGTCCAAGGCGTGGGCGTGGCGTTGTGCAGCACCAGGGCGTGCTCCATCTCGCCGGGCAGCGACCAGCGATAGATGTGCGAGTACTTGATCTTCTGCACGAAGAGCGTGATGATGGCCTTCTCGCCCTGCCGCAGCGTGAGGTCTTTCTTGGTGTAGACCGTGTAGTCGGCGGCCGCGGCGCCGTCCAATTGCGGCAGGTTGCCCAAGGCCGCGCCCAGGTCGCCGCCGGCCCGCTCGACGGGCTGTACGGCGCCCGGGTTGTCGAGCTGCGGCGCCGCGTTGGCATTGCTGACGATCGCCGCCCGGCTCATCATCTGCTGCGACATTACGGCGCTGGGCACGTTGTGCGCGGCCATGGCGGCGCCGATGGTGCGGATCGCCTGGCCCACGGCCAGCGGCGCCATGTACTCGGTGTGCACGAAGTGCGGCACCCCCACCACCAGGTGCACGTCGGCGTGGATCAGGTCCTCGGCCTCGTTGACCACGGTGCCGCGCAGCGTCAGCTCGGCGCTCTCCTCGTCGACGACCTTCAGCGTGTAGTCGGGGATCCAGGTGATTCCTTTGCGGAGGTAGGCCATGCCCAGCACGGCCCGGGCAGGCGGGGCCTCCTTGTCGCCGGCCAGGTGCACCCGCAGCGGCAGTTCCAGGACTTGCATCCGCGTGATGCCCGCCAGCGGCACGGCCAGGCTGCTGGCGTCGTCTTCCAGCACGACGAACTCCGGCCCGACGGACACCAACTTTCCCGCGGCGGTCCGCTCCTGGTCCTTGCGTTTGTACTGCAAACTGACCTTCAGGTCCTTGACCGTTTCCAGCCGGGCCCGCTTGGCGGCCGCGTCGCCGGCCGCGTCGCGGCCGTCGAACTGCACGACCTCGCCCGGCCCCGAGCCCACCAAGTCGACCGTTTCCTTGTCGCCGCGGGCATAGATGGCCAAGGTGCCGAAGGCGGCGGGCGGTACCTGCCGCGCCGCGCACCACCCGTCGCGCAGTTGCACCGGGCCCTCGCGCAGGAAGAAGCCCAGGCCGTTCTTGAACACCGCTACCGACCGGGTCTGTGGCTTCCAGAGGTGCGGATTGCCCTCCTCGGCGGCGGCCGCCTGGGGGGCCGCGGCGGGCGGGTCGGTCTGCCCCCAGGCCGCCGAGGCCAGACATCCCCCCGCCGCCGCCACGCACAACACGCCGGCCAGCCACCGGCCCACGCCGCCACGCCTCGTGCCCTGTTGATCCCTGCTCATGACCCTTGCTCCTGGTTCCGGACCGCGGTTGCCGACAAAGCCTTCCACCGCTCTTACTGTACCCGCGATCGGCGCGGCGCAGGGTAACGGCTTTGTAACAAGGGGCGTGTAACGCTGGGCAGGGTTGGCTAGTGCTACGTCCGTCCCGCGTCGGCGATTTCCCAGCCCACGCGTTCCAGGTCGGCATCGACCATCATGCGGATCATGTCGGCGAAAGCGATTGTGGGCTCCCAGCCCAGCGTGGCCCGGGCCTTCCGGGCGTCGCCGCGGAGCGTGTTGACCTCGGCGGGCCGGAAGAGGGCCGGATCGACCTCGACGTGCGCCTGCCAGTCGAGCCCCAGGTGCGTGAAGGCCCCCTCGACCAGCTCGCGCACCGAGTGCTTTACTCCGGTGGCGACGACATGATCGTCGGGCTGGGGCTGCGGGAGCATCAGCCACATGGCCCGCACGTAGTCGCCGGCGTAGCCCCAGTCGCGCATGGCGTCTTGGAGAGCAGGAACTCGGCCAGATAGGCACCGTCCTGGCCGGTAATTCCCGTAATCAGGGCTCTGGGAGGCATAACATCCCCTATTTGATGCCGTGGTCGGTTGCGGTCGCCGGACCGCACACCCTCCAGATGGGTAGTGTCGAGACCAATTGACGCCACAGGCTGTTGTTCGTACACTCCCGCCGGGGAAGTCTATCCTATAAGTAATCAACCGCGGCATCAATAAGTTGTGAAGACCGTCAGACCCACCTGCCTGGGGCTTGCACTGCTGGCCGGCATTGCGATGTCGGGCGCGGGCGGTGGTTCCTCGACCAACTCGACGGCCCTGGCCCAGGGTATCCCGGCAACCGGCAACGCCCCCTGCGAGCCGGGCGAAGCCAAGCCGGACGAGAAAAAAGACGAAAAGACGGGCGAAAAGAAGGAGGAAAAGGGCGACGACAAGAAGGAAAAGGGCCAGGATGAGGACGAGAAGGAGTTCAAAGTCGAGCGCTTCAACGCCTACGGCCAGGCCACGGTGATCACCGAGTGGAACGGTCCCTTCCAGTCGCCCTACGCGGGGCCGCACAGCTTCTTGTCAGAGGACGAGACTCGGACCTCGGCCACCGCGACCATCTTCCTGGGGGCCCGCTTCTGGCAGGGTTGCGAGGTGTATTTCAACCCCGAGGTCGCCGGGGGCCTGGGGTTGAGTAACGTCTTCGGTATTTCCGCCTTTCCCAACGGCGACATTTCCCGCGTCGGCCGCCCGGAGGTCACGCCGTACGTCGCCCGATGCTGGATTCAGCAGACGATCGGCCTGGGCGGCGAACAGGAGAAGATCGACTCCGCGCCGAACCAACTGGCCGAGTACAAAGACGTCTCGCGGTTGACGATTGCGGCGGGAAAAATGGCCGCCACCGACTGGTTCGACAACAACCGCTACAGCCACGATCCGCGGTCGCAGTTCATGAACTGGGCCTTGATGTACAACGCCGCCTGGGACTTCCCGGCCGACGTTCGCGGCTACGACTTCGGCGTGACCGCCGAGCTGAACGAGAAGAACTGGGCTTTGCGTTACGGCATCTTCGGCGAGCCGGAGGTGGCCAACGGCGCGGAAATCGACCCCAAGATCGGCATGGCCCACGGGCAGGTGGTCGAGCTGGAGTATCGCTACCACCTCCTGGATCGGCCCGGCAAGGTGCGGGGCATGTTCTCATGGAACCGGGCCCACATGGGCAACTACCGCGAGGCCATCGCCCTGGGGATCGCCACGGGCACCACGCCGGATATCACCAAGACCGAAACCTACGCCTCAATCAAGTACGGCCTGGGCCTCAACTTCGAACAGGAACTGACCGACGACTTAGGCGCGTTCCTCCGCCTGGGCTGGAACGACGGCCGTACCGAGACCTGGGCCTTCACCGAGGCCGACCGCACCGCCGCTTTCGGGTTCCTGCTGAAAGGCACCCGCTGGAGCCGACCGCAGGACGAAGTCGGCACAGGGCTGGCGGTTAACGGACTGTCTGGCCCCCATCGCGACTACCTGGCCGCCGGTGGGCTGGGGTTCGAGCTGGGCGACGGCAAACTCAACTACGAGCCCGAGCTGGCCTGGGAAAGCTATTACAAGTTCGCCCTGAAGAAGGATGCGATCTGGGTCTCGCCCGACTTCCAGTTCATCGGCGACCCCGGCTACAATGGCGACCGGGGGCCGGTGGCCGTCGGCACGGTCCGCGTGCATGCCGAATTCTGACCGCACTCTTGCAAATTATGGATGTCCGGTCCCCTCTCCCTCCGGGAGATGGTTATGCCCAGTCCCCTCTCCCTCCGGGAGATGGTTAGGGTGAGGGAAAATGAGTGAGGATCGTGCCTCTGCGATTCTCGTGACCAACGCGGCTTCCCCTCACCCCGGCCCTCTCCCGGAGGGAGAGGGGGACTGATTGTGCAGTTCTCGCCGCAATTTGTAAGACTCCCGTTCTGAGCCGGGGCGACGAGCCGCGCTACTACGTCCCCAGATCAGCGAGTACAATGGGGCCGTGTCGTTCCTCCACCCCAACAGTGAGGGAAGCATGAACATACCTGGACGGTCGTTGACGGCGGTGCTGTGCCTGTTTCTGGCGGGGGCGGAGACGCCCTTGGTGCGCGTTCCCAACCCGGCGGCCGCGCTTCGCCCGGAGTCTGACGACCAGCGTCAGGCCCGGCACGACGA
Organism: Thermoguttaceae bacterium; assembly: GCA_049515555.1. Lineage (GTDB taxonomy): Bacteria > Planctomycetota > Planctomycetia > Pirellulales > Thermoguttaceae > JBEKTY01. The sequence goes on along the minus strand of JBEKTY010000021.1, from coordinate 47,415 downwards.
GGTGAGCCGGGCCCGCCGGGAGACGATCCTCATGGCCCATGGCGGGACGGCCACGCCGGGGCCGGACAATACGCTCTCGGCTATCCGCAGCACGCTGGCCCTGGGCTGCCCGGCCGTCGAGCTCGATGTCCGCCGCACCAAGGACGGCGCGCTGGTCTTGTTTCCCGACGAGCGGCTCGAATACCGCCTGGACGGCTTCGGCACGGTCGAGGATTCGTACTACGAGGAGCTTGTGCTGGCGCGGCGGCGCGATGTGCCGCCCGCGGTGGCCGATTGCGGCCGGGTACCGGTGCTGGCCGACGTCTTGCAGTTGCTCCGCGATCGCGCGGGCCTGGTGTGGCTGGACGTTAAGACGCCGAAGATCGATCTCCCCGTGCTCCGCGCCCTGGCCCAGGCCGAAATGGTCGATCAGGTGATCGGCTATAGCCAGGACAACGCCCAGGCCTTCGGGCGGCTGGGCATGCCGCGCTTGCGGCTGAAAGGCTCGCTGGCCGCTAACGGCGCGGAGCTGGACCCGGCCGCCGTTCGTGCGGTGTTGGACCGGCCGGGGCAGGTGGTTCTTGTAGACGATGCCCGGGCGGCCCTGGGCCTGCTGGGCAAGCCGCCGGCCGCGTGCGGCCTGACGCCGGTCGAGCCGCTAAGCCATAAACCGCCGGGTGAGACGGGGCAATTGGAGGCGGTGCTGTGGGGTCAATCGAAGGCTGTCCCGGTGCGCTTGGCGGCCGTGCGGCTGGCCATCGCCGCCCCCGGCCGGTTCGTCGCGCTGGCCCCCGAGCTGGCCCGGCGGCCGGAAGCGGAGATCCGCCGGGCCGTGGCCTGGAACCTGGGCCTGATTGCCGCCCACCGGCCGGCCCTGCTGGACGAGCCCAGCCGCGGCACGCTCGTCGATCTGCTGGGCGACGGCGCGCTGGCGGTGCGGGCCGAGGCGGCCGTGGCCTGCGGGCGGGCCAACCTCCCTGCCGCCGCTGCGGCCGTGCTCCAGCGGCTCACCGAGCCCCAGCCGGCCGGCGATGGCCAGCCCGCCGGCCACGAAGCGGTCGTCGAGGCCCGTGGCCGCTACGCCTACGCCCTGGGTCTCTTGGGCGATCGCGGAGCGGCCGTGGCAACCGCACTGACCAGGACCTTTCAATATCGAGAGGCGGGCCCCAACCGGATGTGGCTGGGCGTAGACGGCGCCATGGCCGCCTGGAGCCTCGGCAGGCTGCGGGTCGCCGCTGCGGTGGGCCTGCTGCGGGAGGCCCTGTTGTGGGAGCCGCCGGGCGGCGCGGCCGACGACGACGCCAACGGCCCGCCCCGCTGGCTGGTCTACCGGGATCTCCAGGTGCCGCGGTTCCTGCCCGAGGCGCTACGGGCGATCGGCACGGACGAAGCCCGGCAGGCGCTGGAGGCCGCAGTGCAACTCTCCGAGGCCGAGGCGGCGCGGCGGTCGCCTGAGCTGTTGGCCCGCACGGCCGAGGCCCTGGCCCGCTTCCCTGCCGAGGATCGGCCGGGACTGCTGGCCGGCCTTCTGCAACACAAATCGGCCGCGGTCCGCGCCGCCGCCGTGCAGGAGTGCCTGCGCGATCCGCAGCCGGGAAGCCGTGCACTTCTGGCCCAACACGCCGACTGGGCCCTGCCCTGGTGGGACGCCCAACATGCGGCCAAGCCATGACGGTCGTAGGGTCGAGCGGAGCCGTAGGGTGGGCCGAGTCGTAGGGTGGGTCGAGCGGAGCGAGCCCCACCATGGGCACGGGGAATGATCAATTGGAAAAATGCTCAATGTTCAATGATGCGGCGTTTGGACGGTGCCTTCATTGAACATTGAGCCTTTGCTTCTTTTTGGTTCTTCTTATGGAGCAATTTGAAAGTCTGCGGCGCCGCAAGCAGGAGATCCGTGCCGAGGCCCAAGGCCGCCGCCGTTGCCAGCCGTGTGCGGAGTTGACCGGCCGCCGGATTACGGATCGTCTGCGGGCCATGCCGGAATACGGCGCGGCCGCGACGGTGCTCTCGTACGTCAGCTTCCGCAGCGAGGTCCCCACGCGGGAGTTTATTGAGCAGGCCCTGGCCGACGGCAAGCGGGTGGCAGTCCCGTGGTGCGTCGAGGACCGCCTGGAGCTGTTCCGGCTGGAAGGCCTGGCGGACCTGGCCCCCGGCAGCTTCGGCATTCTCGAGCCGCGGCCGGAGGTGCGGCTGCGGCCCGAGCGCCGAGCGGCCGTCGAAGAGCTGGACCTGGTCGTCGTGCCGGGCCTGGCCTTCGATCCGCACTGCGGGCGAATCGGCTACGGCCGCGGATATTTCGACCGGCTGTTGGCCCGCGCCGGGGGCGAAACGGCGCTGGTCGCCGTCGCCTTCCAGTGCCAAATCTTCGCCGAAGTCCCTATGCTGCCCGGCGATGTCCGCATGGACGCGATTGTCACCGAGACGAAGGTCTATCGGAGGGGGGATTAGGGATTAGGGATTGGGGATTGGGGATGAAGAATGAAAGAACTGCAAACTGGGCATGTTGTTGTGGCACGGTCTCCACCTGTAGTGGCACGGTCTGTTGTGGCACGGTCAGGAGACCGTGCCACAACAGGGCGCATTTCCCCAATCCCTAATCCCTAATCCCTAATCCCTAATCCCCTAATCCCCCCTATCCCCTATCGAAATACAACGCGCCGGCGAAGTGGCAGCGGGCCTGGTGGCCGGGCCGCGCCTCCCACAGCTCGGGCTCCTCGATCTGGCAGCGGGGCTGGCGGAACGGACAGCGGGGATGAAACTTGCAACCGCGCGGAAATCGCAAGGGGCTGGGCACCGTGCCTTCGATCGTTTCCAACCGCCGGTCCTTGGCCCGCCCGGGCCGCGGGCGGGACTTGAACAATAAATGCGTGTAGGGGTGCAGCGGATGCTCGAACAGCTCGCTTACCGCCGCCGACTCGACGATCTTCGAGGCGTACATCACCGCCACGTCGCTGGCCATCTCGGCGGTCACGCCCAGGTCGTGGGTAATGAACAGCACGGCCATCCCGAAGTCGGCCTGGAGCTGCCGGAGCAAGTCCAGAATCTGGGCCTGAATGGTCACGTCCAGGGCGGTGGTGGGCTCGTCGGCGATGAGCAGTTTCGCTTGGCAGGCCAGGGCCATGGCGATCATCGCCCGCTGCCGCATGCCGCCCGAGAACTGGTGCGGATACTGGCGGGCCCGCTCCTGCGGCTCAGGGATGCCTACCTTGCGGAGCATTTCCACGGCGCGGCGGCGGGCTTCGACCCGGCCGGCGCGGTGGTGCAGCCGCACCACCTCGGCGATCTGGGCCCCCACGGTGAACACGGGGTTGAGCGAGGTCATCGGCTCCTGGAAGATCATCGAGATCGAGCCGCCGCGGATGCGGCGGAGCTCGGCCTTGGGAAGACTGGTGAGCTCCAGCCGCCGGCCGTCGGCCTGGAGCGTGATCCGCCCCCCGGCAATCCGGCCGGGCGGCGCGACGAGGCCGATGATCGACAACGCCGTGACCGACTTGCCGCAGCCCGACTCGCCGACCAGTCCCAGCGTGGCTCCCCGCCGGACGACCAGCGACACGTCGTCTACCGCCTTCACGACGCCCTCGTCGGTGTCGAAGAAGGTTTGCAGGTGCTCGACGGATAATAACGGGTCAGCGGATAGCAACGGGTCAGAACTGTTCATCATCTTTCGCCCCTCACCCCTCATCCCTCACCACTCACCCCTCGCCCCTATCTCAGCCTCGGGTCCATGGCGTCGCGCAGGCCGCTGCCCACGAGATTGAAGGCGGTCACGGTGACGAAGATCGCCAGGGCCGGAAAGACGATCAGCCACCAGTAGGCGTAATTGTCGTTGCCCTGCTGGAGCAGGGCGCCCCAACTGGGCGCCGGCGGCTGTACGCCGAAGCCCAACAGGCTCAGGCCGGCCTCGGTGACGATGGCGTCGGCGATGCCGAAGGGTGCGGCGACCAGGGCCGGGGCCAGGGCGTTGGGCAGGATGTGGCGGAAGATGATCCGGCCGCTGGAGGCCCCCAGGGCCTGCGCCGCGGCCACGTATTCCATCGCCCGCTGCTTCAGCACCTCGCCGCGGATCAGGCGGGCGATCGTCGGCCAGCCGGTAATGCCGATCACCACCATGATGATGTAAATGCTGGGCCCGATGAGGGCCACCAGCGTCAGGATCAGGAAGAAGGAGGGGAACAGCAGCACGACCTCGATGATCCGCGAGATGAGGATATCGGCCGGGCCGCCGAAGTAGCCGGCCACGGCCCCGGCCACGATCCCGATCGCCAGGTAGATGCCCACGGCCACGAAGCCCACGGTAAGCGAGATCCGCGTGCCGTAGATCATCCGCACCAGCACGTCGCGGCCGGAATCGTCGGTGCCCAGCAGGTGCGGGAAGCCGTCGGTGCACTTGGTCCAGGCGGCCTTGTCGGTGCGACGATAGCCGGGCCCACGGAAGTAGGGCGGGCTGTCCTGCTCGGTCGGGCCCAGCGGCACCAGCGCGTAAAGGCCGTGGCGGTTCAGGGGATCCTGGAACTCCCGCTCGGCGAAACTCCAAGCGCGGTAGGTGTTGGCCGGACGGAGCCCGCCGTAGAAGAACACCGCGCACAGGCCGGCCAGCATGGCCGCGCCCAGACCCAGGGCCAGCAACAAGCGGCGCCGGCCGGGCCAGCCGCGGCGGCGCCAGACGCGGTTGCACCCCGCCGCCACAACGAGCCAAGGCAGGCACGCCAGCAGCGCCATGTTGAACACGAAATCGACCGGCTCCTCGGTGTTGAAAAGTGCCCGGAACCAGGGGAACAGCGTGCGGCCGCCGTCGCGGAAGACCAGCGGCTGATCGGAGGCCACGAGCGGCGCGAAGACCGCCGCCACCACGAGCGGCGCCAAGACCCACAGGGCTATAACCGCCGGCCGGTTCTTCCGGAACTGCCGCCAGACGATGTCCAGATAGGCCGCGCCTTCCGTCATGCCGACTGCCCTTGCCGTTGGAAGCTGATTCGCGGATCGACGACCACGTACAGCAGGTCCGACAGAAGGATGCTGAACATGACGACGATCGAGTCGATGTAGATCATCGCCATCAGGGTGGGAAAGTCGCGGAGCAGGATGGAATCGAAGCTCAGGCGGCCCATGCCGGGAATGTTGAACAGGACCTCGACCAGCACGCTGCCGCCCAATATGGCGGGCAGGAAGCTGGAAAAGAGGGTGATGATGGGGATCATCGCGTTGCGCAAGGCGTGCTTGAGGATCACCGCCGGCTCGGAGAGGCCCTTAGCGCGGGCTGTGCGGATGTAGTCCTGGCCGATCACCTCCAGCATGCTGGAGCGGGCGTACATGGCCATGCCCGCCAGGCTGAACAGCGACAGCGAAACCAGCGGCAGCGCAATGTGCCACAGGTAATCCAGGCCGTAGGCCACAAAGCCCAACTGCTCGGCCCCGTCGCGATGGATGCCCAACATGGGAAACCACTTCAGATAATCGCCGTAGCAGAAGAAGAGCAGGAACAGCATCCCCGCCACGAAGGCCGGCACCGAGAACAGCAGGAACAGCAGCAGCGAGATGCCGCGATCGGCCAGCCCGTTGCGGTTCACCGCGCAGACGATGCCCAGCGGAACGGCGATCAGATAGATCAGCAGCTCGGAAAGGATCATCAGGGGGGCGGAGACGAGCACGGCGCTCCAGATCTTTTCGCTGACCGGCTCGCGGGTCCGCACCGCCGAGCGGCCGAAGTCGAAGGTTGCCAGCCGCCCGATCATGTGGGCGTACTGCGTGTCGGCGAAGATCAGCCAGGCTTTGCGCCACGGTCCGGGTTCGAGCTCCGCCCGGTGGGCGTCGTACCAGCTCAGCCAGTTCTCGGCCACCGCTTGGAGCATGTCGCTCCGTGCGTCGCGGGCCACGTCGGCGGCCAGCGGCGTGCCCACCGCCTGCCGCAGGGCCATGGCCGCCACGACCTTTTCCGGCAAGGGTGACTCGCCAAGCAGGATTTCGGCGAAGAATGGGGCGTCTGCGAAATGGAACTGTGCCACGCCTTCCATAAGCCGGGCCCACGAGGTCTCGGCGGCCAGGGTGGCCAGTTGCTGCTGGAGTACGGTCCGGCGCTGGGGGGCCAGCGGCGGAAAGCCCGGCTCCGCCCGCCGCCACCAACTCTGCCAGGCGGCCATGACCTGCGGTGTTTCCGCCGCCGCCGGCCGTCGCGAGTAGGTATAGCGGAACGGATCGGGCACCATGTTGGCCAGTGAGCGGATGGCGCCGATCTTCTGCCGCTCCTCGGCCGCGGGTGAGCGGAGAATGTCCACCGCCGCGCCCGCCCCGCAGGGCGAGTTCTCGCAAAACACCTGCACGTGGCTCTGGATGGCCTGGGCCAAGCCCGAGTACTGCTGGGGATCGGCCAGCCGCCGGTCGAAGTCGGGAATGCCGAGGCCGTGGAGGAACGTTAGCCGGGCGGCCGCGGGAGGGGGATTTAGGGATTTGGGGATTTGGGGATTTGGGGAGTTGGAAGGGAGCTCTCCGCGTCCATCGTCACCGGCTTCGGCGGCTTGGGTGGCACGTCCCTGAGGAACGAAGGGCGTGGCGGGCCTGGAAAGCACGCCCTTCGCTTCGCTCAGGGACGTGCCACCCTTCGCCTGGGTGCCACTGCTGGCTTGTCCAGCAGTGTTAAGTTCGGCGGCGATCTCGGCGTCGGTGCGGGCCATGTAGTAGGCCGCCAGCCGGACCGGCTGAGTGTAGTCGCGGAAGAAGTTGAAGTTCAAGAGCAGGGGCTTGTCGAGCTTCAGGTCCCGTTTCTGGATGAGGTAGGCTTCGCGGGTTTGGGCGGTTCGGCCGGCGGCCCCGCCCCCCGCCTTGGCCAGCAGCGGATCGCCCGGCGCCAACTGCATGATGCAGAAGGAAACGATTGTCACGCCCCACAGCGTGGGAATCATGATCAGCAGGCGTCGCAGGATGTAGGCCGACATTTGGCTCGGGTCTGGAGTATCGAGATTAGTTCTTAAGTCGCGAAAAACGTCGATTCAATGTCCCCTCTCCCTCCGGGAGAGGGTTAGGGTGAGGGCGCGCCAGCGACGGTTCTGTCTTGTCATTGTTCGCGCTCAGCACCGGCTGCCCTCACCCCCTGCCCCTCTCCCAAAGGGCGAGGGGAGCCACGCTTGCGGGTCGTTCAGTCGTTCAGCAGGCGAGGCCGGCTGCTGAACCACTCCCGGCTGTCGACGCAGGGACGGATCTTGTAGAACCGCACGTTCTCCAGCCGCGCGTTGTAGCCGGCCGTCTCCTGGTCGGCAAACAGGAACGTATAGGGCTGGTCCTCGTATATCAGCCGATGGATCTTGTGGTACAGCTCGACCTGCCGCAGCGGGTCCAGGGTGCCTCGCAACTCGTCGATCAGCCGATCGACCTGCGGGTTGCGGTAGCCGCCGGCGTTGGAGCTGTCGGGCACGTCGGCCTGGCTGCCGTGGAAGACCTGGTAGGGGTCGTCTTTCCAGGCCATGGCCCAGGCGAGCATGGCGGCGTCGAATTCCTTCTTGTTGAGCTTTTGCAGCATGAGGGCCCATTCGACGGGCGTGACCCGCACTTCGACGCCGATGCGGCGGCAGTTGTCCTGGAAGATCTCGGCCACGGTGCGGAAGGCGGGGGCGTTGGAATAGATCAGCAGGTCGAAGCCGGCCCGCAGCCTCTGGCCGCGGACGGTTTTTTCGCGGACGCCGTCGGGGCCTTCTTTCCAGCCCGCTTCGTCCAGCAGCCGGCGGGCGGCCGCCAGGTCGTAGGGGATCGGCCGCAGCCCGGGGTCGCACGTCCGGCTGCCCGGCAGGAACGGCCCGGAAATAGGAGCCGCCAGCCCGTGGAATACCCCCTCGATGATCTGTTGCACGGGGACGGCATGCGCCATGGCGCGGCGGAAGCTCACGTCCTTTAGCGCGTCGCGTTTCAGGTTGTAGACGATGAACCGATACTGCGGGTAGTCGAAGGCCACCAGCTTCACCTTCCCCTCGACGACGGTGGGCTTGGTCTGGCTCTGGATGTACTGGTCTTTCTGCGGAATGCCGCCGAAATCCAGGTCGCCCTGCAGGACCTGCTGCGTCATGGTGTTGGGGTTGGCGATGCAGCGGTACACCAGGCGGCTGAAATAATAGGGCCGGCCCCAGTAGTCCGGGTTCCGCTCGAGCACGAGCCGCTCGCCCCGCCGCCATTCCTTGAACATCAGCGGCCCGGTGCCGCACATCGACTTGTTGCACCAATGGTTGTTGAAGCCGTCGGCAAATTCCTTCGAGGAGAAGTCGGCCGAGATCGGCTGGCCGTTGGCGTCTACCGAAAATACGTGGCGCGGGATCATGGGCACGCCGCCCAGCGTGAAGTCTTCGATCAGGAAGTAGGGCTTCGTCCAGCGGACCGTAAGCGTGTAGTCGTCCAGCACGGCAACCTTGATCTTGCACCGCTGCGACTCGTCCTGGGCCTCGGGGTCTTCAAAGTAATTGCGCAGTGCGGCGGCCTCGACGTGCTTGTTCAGCACGCAATCGAACGAGAACTTCACGTCCCGGGCGGTGAATTCCCGGGGGGCGAGCGTCTCGCCGTTGGGCAGCCGGACGGGCTGCCACTTCACGCCGTGGCGGAGGTGGATCGTGAACTCCAGGTTGGCCCGGTCGAACTCCCAACTCTCGGCCAGCGCCGGCAGCAGGCGGTCCGGGTCGTGGAAGCTCTCGTTGGCCAGCGTCTCGTAAACCTCGCGCTGAAAGGCCTCGCTGACCGTGTCGCTGGCGGTGATCGGATTGACCGTGTCGGGATCGTCGGCGTAGGCCAGGACCAGCGTGTCGCTGCGGGCCGGCGGAACGCTGCCGAAGGTCAGCTCGCGGCGGACGACCGTTTCCGGGTCATCGCCGGCGACCGGCCGGGGCGCCGCGGCGGCCGCCGGGCCGCCTGCCGCGACGGAATCCTCGCTCGCCGGCGGCGGGCCGGCACGGCCGCAGCCGCCCTGGGCCGCCGCTACGGCCGCCGCCGCCACGCATGCCAACAGCTTCCATCGGGCCTGGATTGACATGGCTTCCGCTCCGTCGGGGGCTCGCTTTATGGATCGTGTGAAATGACGCGGAGACGCGGGGACACGGTGACGCGGAGACTACCAACGTTCCCGTCTCGCCGCGTCCCCGCGTCTCCGTGTCCCCGCGTCTCTCACACATCCAGCCGGCGGCGGCGCTGATACTCGCGACTGGCGTTCTCCAGGATGCGGCGCTCCTTGCGGGTGAGGCTGTTCTCGCCTTGGCCATGGATCTTCTCCAGGATCCGATCGACCTCCTCCTCCGGGACGCCCGCTTCCTCTTCGGGCTGGTGGATGTGCAGACTGGGCCGCCCACGGCGCCGCGGCCAGGGCAAGGCCGCCCAGCGCCCGGCCAGGCGGCCGAAATTCCAGCGCTGCTGCCAGTACAGCAGGGCAAACGCCGCCCCGGCCAGGTGTACCGTGTAGGCGATGTGCGTGTCTTTGGTCCAGCCGGTGGCCCCGCAGACGTCGTACAGCACGACCAGCACGCCCACCAGCCAGGCGGGCATGGGCAGGACGAACATCACCAGCAGCGTGCGGCGGGGAAAATTCAGCGCGTAGAGCACCACGATCCCCGCCACCGCCCCGGAGGCCCCGAACAGCGACAGCGACGCGAAATCCGCCGCGCGGAGCGGGCCGAAACGGTTCGCCAGCGCCCAGGTCAGCGCGCCGAAGGCCAGCAGCACCAGGTATAGCCGCAGGAACTCCTTCTTCCCGTACCACTCCTCGACGTCGCGGCCCAGGAACCACAGCGTCAGCATGTTGAACAGGATGTGTTGCAGCGAGCCGGGCGCGTGCACGAAGCCGTAGGTGATGAACTGCCACCACAGCCAGGGCTGGCTGAGGGTGTAGACGTGGGCCGACAGCCAGTAGACGACCGAATTGCGGGCCGCCCCGAAACGCCCGCCTTGCGGCTCCGCGATCATCTCGGCCAGGAACACCGCCACGTTGATCAAGACGAGGATGCCGACCGCCGAGCGGGGTGGCGCCAACGAGAAACCGGCTCGCTCCTGCCGGTAATAGTCCCGATCGTAGATGCCCACTCCGTTATTTCCCCGGCCCGAACTGGGCCATCGTGCGGGTCCGCTCGTCGATCAGCCGTGCGGCATCGAGTTGGACCTTGGCGATTTCGCGGGCGATGGCCAGGTTGCCGCGGATCCGCTCGGCCACGATTTGCTGCAGGCCCTGCAGCAGGTGTTCGAGGACCGCCATGTGGTCGGCCACTTCCTTCTGTTCCTTTCGGGCCAGGGCCAGCTCGGTTTGCACGGAACCCAATTCCCGCTGGGCGAACTGCGTCTGCTCGAGCGAATCCGTCTTGGAGTCGGCCAGGTACTTCACGTCGCGGGTAAGCGCCTCGAAGCGGTCGACGAACAGCGTCCGCTCGCTGTGGCTGGCCCGGAACAGCTCCTTGTAATCGCGCAGCGACCGCCGGTACTTGCCCTCCTCCTTGCGCTGCGGCGGATCGTCGGCCGCGGCCGGCTGGCCGTCCTTCAGGTACTCGGCCACGCTCTCGGCCGGCAGGCGGGCCTTCTTCTCCTCTTCCGACAAGCTGGCCAGCGCCGTGTGCCGGTCGACCGGCATTAATTCGTACATGCTCCACGGACCCTTGCTGCCGGCGAGGCGCTTCAAATCCCGCTCGGTCAGGTTCAGCGTGGGCGCCAGTTGCACTTTGTTGTCGGCGACGGCGGTGGCCTTGAACTCGCCGACGTACTGGCCCGGGCTCTTGTCGTCCCAATCCTCGAAGGCGTACAAGATCGTGTTGACCGAGATGCGATTGGGCGTGCCGGCGTCGGTGTTGAGGGCCACGTCGCCCGTCCGTGGATCCACTTTCTGCAAATCGCACTTGTCCCAGATGCGGCCCCGGTTGAGCAGCAGCAGCGTAAGCTCGGCCTTTAGCGCCCGGACGCCCATCGAGCCGTCGGCCAGCGGACGGTCCTTGTCGGCCTCCAGCAGGTCTTGGTTGGTCTTCTGGAGTGCCTCCAGTTTCGTCTGGAAGTCGATGGCCTTCGTGCACCAGTGCTGGTACGTCTTGAGCGTCCGGGCCGAGGTGTAGAAACACACCGCCGCGGCGACGCCGATGAACCAGAGCAGGATCTTGTTCCAAATGCTCATAGCTAGATGATATGCAGGCGGAAACAGGGTGTCAAGCATCGCGAGCCCGCACCTTCATCTTACCCAGTGGAGCGGGTCGCCTGCAAGCGTTTTCCGGCCTCCCACCCCTGCTCCAGCGGGGGATGATCGTCAGGCGCGGCAGCGACCGAAGCGGCGGTATCCGCGAGATTGGGTGCCACTGCCGGCTTGCCCAGCCGCGCTTCTCACACTGCTGGGCAAGCCAGCAGTGGCACCAGGCGAATATAATCTAACCATGCGTCTGCATTACCTTCAGCACGTGCCTTTCGAGGATGCCGCCAACATCGCCGCCTGGGCCGCCGACCGCGGACACCCCCTCAGCCATACGCGGCTCGATCTGGACGAGCCCCTGCCCGCGCAAGAGGCCTTCGATTGGCTGGTCGTAATGGGCGGGCCGATGAACGCCGACGAGCACGCCGCCTATCCCTGGCTGCTCCGCGAGAAGGCGTTTCTGCGCAGCACGATCGATCGCCACGGGCTGGTGCTGGGCGTCTGCCTGGGCGCGCAGCTCCTGGCCGAGGTGCTGGGCGGAACGGTAGCCGCCAACGGCCGCAAGGAGATCGGCTGGTATCCGATCACGCTCACCGAGGCGGCGGCCCGCTCGGCGATGTTCCGCGGTTTTGCGCGGCAATTGCCGGCCTTCCACTGGCACGGCGACACATTCTCGATCCCGCCCCGCGCGGTGCGGCTGGCCGGCAGTGCGACTTGCGCCAACCAGGCGTTCCAGGCCGGCGACCGGCTACTCGGCCTGCAGTTCCATTGGGACTACTCCCCGGCCAGCGTCCAGACCATGATCCGGCATTGCGGCGGGGAACTGGTCGATGCACCCGGCATCCAGCAGCCGCCGCAAATGCTGGCCGATCCCGAGCCCTTCCGGCAGGTCAAGGAACTGCTCTATCAGTTGCTCGACGCCATGGCGGCACAGGGCCCGGGGTAGGAGGTGTGAGAACGGTAGGGTGGGTCGAGCGCAGCGAGCCCCACCGGCAGTTCTGCACGGATTCTGGTGGGCCTCGCTACCGCTCGACCCACCCTACGGGCTCAAAATAATTCAGGTCCCCCGCCTGCTCCTTCTGCCGGCTCGATGCACCGCGGGTCGTCGTTGGCCGGACTGTTGACCAGCGTGCTCACCGCGTAGACGACCATCCGCTCGCTCGGATAGGGGCGCAAGAGCTTTACGAGCGGCTCGGGCCCGGCAACGGCCGGGTCCAGCCAATGATCATAATCCGCCGCGTCGATAATGACCGGCATGCGGTCGTGGATCGGCCGGACCAACTCGTTGGCCTCGGTGGTGAGGATCGTGCACGACTCGACGGCGGCCGCAGCAGGGGACGAGGAAGAGCGATTTGGGGATTTGGGGATTTGGGGATTTAGATCATCGGCGGCGGACGCGGCAGAGTACTTTTCCCCCGGCTGCCAGGTTTCCCACAGCCCCGCAAAGCCGAACGGGCGGTCGTCGCGCATGCGGATGAAGTGGGGTTGCCGCCGGCTGGCCGGCTGCGGCCGTTGGCCCGGCGAAGCGGGGCCTTTCTCGACTGTCTGCCATTCATGGCCCGGCGAAGCGGGAACCCCTCTCTCGACGGTCCGCCATTCATAAAAGCCGTCGGCCACGATCAGGCATCGCCGGCGGCGGAATGCCGCGCGGAACGCCGGCCGATCGGCCGCGGTTTCCGCCCGGGCGTTGATCAGCCGGTTGCCCACTGCCGGCTCGTCGGCCCAGCTCGGGATCAGTCCCCAGCGCAGGAGGACCAGTTGGCGGTGGGGCTGGCCGGCCGCCAGGCGCACTACGGCCACCGGCTGCGAAGGGGCAATGTTGTACCGCGGTCCCAGCGGCGGCACCTCGAGCAGGGCGAACTGCTCGGCCACCGCCCGGGCCGGGGCATGCAGCGTGAAACGTCCGCACATGGTGCGCGCCCAAGGATTAACTGGTCGATTCAAGTGTAGTAGGCACACGCCGTGTGCCGTAACGTGCCAGCGGCACACGGCGCGTGCCGGCTACAATTATTAGCGCCCGGGCCCGCCGCCGACAACCACGTCGTCGTGCTGGGTCTGGCACAGCCGCACCAGGATCAGCTTTTGCTCCGGGTGGGCGTCCCGGTCGGTCCCCTCCAGGAAGAAGCTGTGGCCGAGGCTGCCCGCACTGTCCGACCGCGCGCCCACGAGCAGCATCCAGCCGGGCGACAAGAGGGCGGAGACCCGCAGGTCGTCGAAGACGCGTTTCGGGCGGCCGGCTTCCAGCCGCCAGGCGGCCTGGTTGCCGACCCATTGTTGCCGGCTTTGGCCGTGGTGCAGCTCGGGGGTGAGTTCCAGCCGGACCTGGCCGCCGGGTTGCGGATCGGCGACTAGGGCGAGGATCCCCTGGGCCTGCTCGTACGTTTGTCCGCGGAGCTCGCCCGATTCGCACAGCAGCACCGGCAGCCGCTCGTGTATGCCGGAAGCGATGATCTCGTTTCGCTGGCCGGCCCGGGTTTGCAGATGCCGGTGGGCGAGCCGCGGCACGGGCTGCACATCGGCTGCGGCGACCTGGACCGGCTCGCCCGCGGCCGCCGGCCGGTCGGAAAGTTCCAGCAGTTTGGCCAGCACGGCAGGCACCTGACCCCCGATCAGGCCTGCGCGGAAGCCGCTTTTCGCCAGCCGCTGCCGCAATTCGGGGGGGAGCACTTGCTCGTCCACTTCATCCCACACCCGGCTGCCAAGCTCGCCGTCGCCCGGCGGAATACGGACCGAGACGATCTCCAAGGCCACGGAGTCGAGCGACATTTGCGCGGGCCGCAGGGGCGAGACCCCTTTGGGCCCCAGCGGTGACGTACAGCCCGCCAGCACCGACAAGATCGGCAACACGAGCAGGATTAGGCCGGGCGGTGGCGACATGGCGACGAGCGGTCTTGGGGCTTAGGTCTTGGGTCTTGGGTCTTGGGTTTTAGGTCTTGGGCCTGGTATGGGGAGCCTTGGTAAGCCGAGTTGTGGGGTGGGGCGAGCCCCACCAAGAACCCGCGAAAAGCTAATGGTGGGGCTCGCTGCACTCGACCCACCACACCTAAGACCTAAGACCTAAGACCTAAGACCTAAACAGGGCGGCGTAGGATAATGACCGGCGGGCCCGGCGTCAAGCGGGATTCCCGCCCTGCTTGCCGCGTCGCCCACAACTCGCCTGGGCTTGGGCGCTCCTTGGCCAGCTATTACACCATAAACTATTCCGCTTCGACGAGGCGGAGCAAGCCTACCGCAAGGCCACCGAGATCGAGCCGCAAGTTTCCTGGGGTTGGGTGCAGCTTGGCCGGTTGTTATGCGAGAGACTATCCCGCTTCGACGGGGCGGAGCAAGCCTACCGCAAGGCCCTCGATATCGACCCGCAATCCGCCTGGGCGCGTGATGCCCTGTTAAGTCTTCTTCTCCGGCAGGAGCAGCGACGCGAGGAGGCTCTCCAGTTCGCTGAAACCACCATTTCTCAGTCACCGGACGATCCGGAGCTGTTGAACACCCTCGCTTGGGAGCTATACAAGACAGGCGAGGCGTCGTTGTTGAGTCAGGCCCTAACGTGGGCTTGCAGGGCCGTCGCCTTGGCTCCGAAGGAGGCCAACTGCCGCCACACGCTCGCATCCATCCAGTGTGCGTTGGGCAGCCCACAAGACGCATTGGAATCGGCAAAGGTTTACCTTGCCGACCCGAAGAGCGTTCGGGACACCCTGGTACACGCTACGGATCTGTTCGTGGAGTTGGCAGCGCGGGGCGAGGGCCGAAGGGCGTTGCAGATTTTGCTGGAGTCGCCGTCTCGGGACCAACTCGAACCTTTGGCAGTCGGGATTCGCATTTTCCTCGGCGAAGATGTCAATGTGGCCGTGGAGATCAAGGAGATCGGTTCCGACGTGGCACGGCGGATCGAGCGGCGCCGGGATGAATTGCGGGCGGGCTAGCGACAGGCGGCCCTAGTGACACCTGCCGCGGGCTGTCGTAAGATAGGGGGCATGAGCAGTCTTGACCTTTTGATCATCGGCGGCGGCATGATCACAGGCGATCTGATCTTGCCGGCGGTCTATCACTTGCAGCGGCTGGGGCGGGTGGGGCGGATTTCGGTCTGCGCGCTGGGCAGCGGGCCGCTCCGCGCGCTGGCCGAAAGCGGAAAGCTGAAGGAGGCCTTTCCGGGCCAGGCGTTCGAGCCGCTGCCCGCGCTGGATACGCCGCCGGAGCAGACCTTTCCGGCGGGGTACCAGGAGGCCCTGGCGCGGCTGCGGCCCCGGCAGGCGGTGATCGTGGCCGTGCCCGACCCGCTGCACAACGAGGTCGTTACGGCGGCCCTGACCGCCGGCCAACACGTGCTGTGCGTAAAGCCGCTGGTGCTCAAGTACGACCAGGCCGAGCGGATCGAGCAACTCGCCCGCCGCGAGGGCCTGTTCGTGGGCGTCGAGTATCACAAGCGGTTCGACCGCCGCTCACTCGTGGCCCGGCGGCACTACGCGGCGGGGCATTTCGGCCGTTTCGCCATGGGCGAGGCCAAGCTCATCGAGCCTTATTACTACCGGAAATCGAACTTCCAGACCTGGTTCACCTGCGAGCGGACCGACCCGTTCGTGTACGTGGGCTGCCACTACGTAGACCTGGTGTATTTCATTACCGGGCTGCGGCCGACGGCCGTTTCGGTCTCGGGCGTGCGGGGGCGGTTTCCCAACGGCAACGAGGGCTATATGTGGGCCCACGGCCAGGTCCGCTACGAAGGCGGGGCCCTGCTGGCGGTGACGGCCGGGCTGGGATATCCCAACCAGGCCGCCGGCAGCAACGATCAGGGCCTGCTCATGTACTGCGAAGGGGCCGAGGCCACGGGCATGATCCAGCACGTGGATAACGATCGGGGCGTGCGCTACGGCTTCCTCGAGCCGATCGGCTGCGGCGGCTCGCACTACAATTACGTCAGCCCGGACTTCTTCCGGTTGGTGCCCTGGGAGGGGCCGGGCCTGAAGCCGGTGGGCTACGGCTACGATTCGGTGGCGGCCCACGTGGAGGCCATGTGCCGGATCGAGTCGGCCGCCGCGGCGGCGCCGCCGGAGGCGGCCCTCGACGAGCGCCGCCGGCTGATCGCCGAGATCGACCGGCAGGGCCTGCTGGCCACGCCGGCCAACAGTTTCATCAACGAGCTGGTGATCGAGGCCGCGCGGCTTTCGATCGCCGCCGGCGGCGCGTGGACCGGGATCGGCTACGAGCCCCGCCCGCACGTGGGCGAAGCAGAAGTCAGAAGTCAGAAGTCAGAAGTCAGGAGTCAGAAGTCAGAAGTCAGGAGTTAGGAGTTAGGAGTTAGGAGAGTGCCGACTACGCTGGCGCAGCTTCGCTGGCTCTCTTATGCGTCCTCTTCTGGCTCCTGACTCCTGACTCCTGACTTCTACCTTCACCCCCCCCGGAACTCTGCCGTCATGGCCGTTTACGATCTGACGCCCGTCGAGGTGCCGAAGGTCCACACCGCGCACCGCACGATCTGCACGCCGCTGCCGGTGCCCGAGTCGCTGCCGATCCTCGAGGAATTGCGGCGCTCGGAGCCGCGCTCGATGTCCGGCCAGCCGCCGGTGGTCTGGCATCGGGCCGAGGGATTCACGGTGGCCGATCGCTGGGGCAATCGCTGGATCGACTGGTCCTGCGGCGTGCTGATTACCAACGTCGGCCACGGCCGGCCGGAGATCGTCGCCGCGGTGCGGGAGTTGGCCGGCCGGCCGCTCTTGGCTAGCTACGTGTTTCCGCATGAGGGCCGGGCGGTGTTGGCCGGCATGCTCCGCCGGCTGTCGCCTGATCCCCAGCGCTACCGCGTCTTCCTGCTCACCACCGGCAGCGAGGCCACGGAGAACTGCATCAAGCTGGCCAAGACCTACGCCCTGGATAAGTACGGCCCGCGGCGGAAGTACCTGGTGTCGTTCGACAACGCCTTCCACGGCCGCACGATGGGCGCGCAACTGGCCGGCGGCGTGGGGCGGCAGAAGCGCTGGATCGTCGACGCCGATCCGTCGTTCGTGCAGGTGCCTTTCCCCGACGGCTACAAGACCGAAGACACCTCGTTCGACCTGTTCCTGGCCACGCTGCGGCAACGGGGCGTTGCGCCCGACCAGATCGCCGGCGTGATGAGCGAGACCTACCAGGGCGTGGGCCCGGACTTCATGCCCCCGGACTACGCCCGGCAGCTCGAGGCCTTCTGCCGCGAGCACGACATCGTGCTGGCGATGGACGAGGTGCAGGCGGGCTTCGGCCGCACGGGCCGGATGTTCGGCTTCCAGCATTACGGCATCACGCCCGACCTGATCGCCTGCGGCAAGGGCATTACCTCGTCGCTGCCGCTGTCGGCGGTGATCGGGCGGGACGACATCATGGAGCTGTACCCGCCCGGCTCGATGACCTCGACCCACTCGGCCTCGCCGCTGGCGGTGGCCGCCGCCATCGCCAACTTGCAGGTGATCGAGAAGGAGGGCCTGGTGGCCCGCGCCGAGCAGTTGGGCCGTGTCCTGCTGGAGGGCCTGCGGCCCATCCAGCGCCGTCATGCCCGCCGCCTGGGCTGCCTGCAGGCCAAGGGCCTGGTGGCCGGCCTGCAAGTGGTTGTGGCCGGCACGAAGACCCCCGATCCGGACACGGCGACCCGCATCAACCTGGCCTGCTTCCACAAGGGCCTGCTGATGTTCGCCCCGGTGGGCGTGGCCGGCGAATGCCTGAAGATCAGCCCGCCGCTGGTGATCTCGGAAGATGCGCTGCGGGAGTCGCTGGCCGTGCTGGCCGAGGCCTGCGACGAGGTGCTGGGGGGTTAGGGATTGGGGATTGGGCGCGTTGTGGCCGGTCTCTGCGCGTTGTGGCCGGTCTCCGACCGAGCCACACCGGCGACCGAAGGTCTCCCGAGCGCCGGAGACCTTCGGCCCCTGCGGCGGCGGGGTCGGGAGACCCGCGCCGAACTTGAGGGGGCGAGGGATTA
This sequence comes from Thermoguttaceae bacterium, assembly GCA_049515555.1. Classification (GTDB taxonomy): domain Bacteria; phylum Planctomycetota; class Planctomycetia; order Pirellulales; family Thermoguttaceae; genus JBEKTY01. Next base: position 29,377 of record JBEKTY010000021.1, on the reverse strand, counting down.
GGGATTGGGGCGGGGATGGGCCGTGCTTTCGAGCGGCGGCGTGATTGGCTAGAATAGGGCGGCCGCCCAAATAACGGCGGCCCCGGTATAGGCCCGTTTCCGAGGAGAAGTCCGTGAAGACTTATCGCGTCTGCGCCCTGGCAATTGCGGCGGTATGGCCGGCCTTCCGGCCGTGCGCCGCCGAGGACAAGCTGGCCCCCTGGGTGCAGCGGGTCAATGCGGTCATCGAGAAAGGCCCCTTCCAGCCGAACTGGGAATCGCTGAAGGCGCACCAGGACCCGGAATGGTTCCGCGATGCGAAGTTCGGAATCTACACGCATTGGGGTCCGGTTACGGTCGGCGCCGAGAACTGCCCGTCGGAGGCGGAGTGGTATGGGCGCCAGATGTACCTGGAGGAGCAGGCGGCCTTCAGGCACCACCGGCAACTCTTCGGCGAGCAGAAGAGCGTGGGCTACAAGGACGTTATTCCGCATTTCAAGGCCGAGAAGTTCGACGCGGAGGCATGGGCCGAGTTGTTTGCCAAGGCGGGGGCGAAGTTCGCCGGCCCGGTGGCCGTGCATCACGACAACTTCGCCAACTGGGACTCGCAGGTCACCCGCTGGAACAGCCGGGCGATGGGGCCGCGGCGGGATCTGCTGGGCGAGCTGGCCCGGGCGATCCGCGGGCACGGTATGAAGTTCTTCACCTCGTTCCACCACGGCTTCGCCTGGCAATACTTTCAGCCGGCCTACAAGTACGACGCGGCCGATCCACAGTGGGCGGACCTGTACGGCGAGCCGCACGGGCCCAAGGACCCGCCCAGCCAACGCTACCTCGACCAGTGGCTCGCCATGGTGTATGAGCCGGTCGAAAAGTACCAGCCGGACCTGATCTGGTTCGACTTCGAGTTGTGCGCGGTGATCCCGGAGGAGTACCGCCAGAAGATGTTCGCCACGGTCTACAACCTGGCCGCCGGGCAGCGGCGGCAGATCGGCGTGGCCCACAAGTTCCGCGAGATCCAGCGCTGGACGGGCATCCTCGATTTCGAGCGGGGCCGGGAGGACAAGCTCACGCCGTACCCCTGGCTCACGGATACCTCGATCGGCCCGTGGTTCCACCATGAGTGCATGGGCTACCGCCCGCTGGGAGAACTCGTCGGCGTCCTGGTGGACATCGTTTCCAAGAACGGCTGCATGTTGCTGAACGTCGGGCCGCGCGCCGATGGCACGATCCCCGAGAAGGCCCAAGCGATGCTGCTGGGCATGGGCCGATGGCTGGCCGTCAACGGCGAGGCGCTCTACGGCACGCGGCCGTGGCTGGTTTTCGGCGAAGGGCCGACCCGCAGCCGCGGCGGCGGCTTCAGCGAGGGAAACGACAAGGGCTTCACCGCCGCCGACATTCGCTTCACCGCCAAGGGCCCGACTCTGTACGCCATTGCGCTGGGCTGGCCCAAGGACGGAAAACTGCTGGTACGCTCGCTCGCCGCCGATGCCGGCAAGGTGACGTCGGTAAGCCTCTTGGGCCATCAGGGCGCGCTTGTTTGGTCGCCGAGCGAGCAGGGGCTGGCAGTCACGCTGCCGGCCGAGAGGCCCTGCGAGCACGCCTTCGTCTTGAAGATCAGCGCCCGGGGACCGCTCAAACCGTCGCCCGTGGCCCAGACTGCTCCCGCGGTCCAGCCGGCTACTGTCGCCACGCGGGCGAACATGATGGTCGAGATCGCCTTCACGGCGACGCAAGACTACCACGATGCGTTTCATGACGTCGTCCTCGATGTTTTGTTCGAGACGCCGCAGGGCCGAACGCTCAAAGTCCCCGCCTTCTGGGCCGGGGGCCGGGTGTGGAAGGTCCGCTATGCCTCGCCCGCAGTGGGAACACACCGCTGGCGGAGCGTGTGCTGCGTGCCGGCGGATCGCGGCCTGCACGGCCTGACGGGCACGGTGACCGTCGAAGCCTATCACGGCGAGAACCCGTTGTACCTCCACGGCCCGCTGCGCGTCGCCGCCGACCGGCGGCATTTCGAGCACCTGGACGGCACACCGTTTTTCTGGCTGGCGGATACCTGGTGGATGGGGCTGTGCCGGCGGCTGCATTGGCCGGACGAGTTCCAGCAACTGGCCGCCGACCGCAAGGCCAAGGGTTTCAACGTGGTGCAGATCGTGGCCGGGCTGTACCCCGACATGCCGGCCTTCGACCGGCGCGGGGCCAACGAGGCCGGCTTCCCTTGGGAAAAGGACTACACGCGCATCCGGCCCGAGTACTTCGACAAAGCCGACCAGCGGCTCCTGTACCTGGTCGACCAGGGTTTCGTGCCGTGCCTTGTCGGCGCCTGGGGATACCATCTGCCCTGGCTGGGCGCGGAGCGCATGAAGCAGCACTGGCGCTACCTCATCGCGCGCTACGCCGCCCTGCCGGTGGTGTGGTGTGCGGCGGGCGAAGGCACCATGCCGTTTTATGGCTCAAAGCACGCGAACGAGGAAGCGGCGATGCAGAAAGAAGGCTGGTCCGAGGTGATCCGCTCCATTCGGGCCAGCGATCCGTTTGGGAGGATGATCACCATCCATCCCTCGGGGTCCGCCCGGGCAACGGTGACCGACCCCGCCATTCTCGATTTCGACATGCACCAGACCGGACACATGCCCGAAGAACAGATCGGCCGCATGGCCCGGCAGATGCGCCCGGCCTATGAGACGCAACCTGCCATGCCGGTGCTCGCCGGAGAATCCAGCTACGACGGGCTGGACCTGCGCGAGTTTGGCGGCGGAGTGCTCTCCAGCGATGCCTCGCGGCAGATGTTCTGGGTGGGCCTGATGCACAACGGCGCCGCCGGCGGCACCTACGGCGCCAACGGCATCTGGCAAGTCAATCGCCGCGACGCGCCCTACGGGCCGTCACCGCACGGACGAAGCTGGGGCAGCACTCCCTGGGATGAAGCCATGCGGCGGCCGGGCTCGGCACAGGTGGGCCTGGCCAAGCAGTTCTTCTCCCGCTTTCCGTGGAACCGCCTGGAACCCCAACCCGACAGCGTGGCGTGGGCCGGCGATCAATGGGCCAAGGACGACATCCGGCCCTGCGCCCTGGGCATAGGGGCGACGCTGCGGATCGTCTATGTCCCGCGCGCTCGAGAGGTCCTTGTGATGCAGCTCGCCCCACGAGCGGATTACACAGCCGCCGTGTTCGACCCGGTTACCGGCCGGCAGTCGTCCTTGGGCAACGTCACAACCGATCAGAAAGGCACGTGGCGCCCTCCACCCCCGGACTGCCGACACGACTGGGTGGTCGTTCTGAAAAGAAGCGGGGATTCAGGGAACTAGGCGGGATTATTTGCCGAGGCTTGTAGTGACCCGATTTATCGGGTCTAGCGAGTGTGAACAGGTCAAGGACCGCATGAATGCGGTCACTACAAACGATCGGTGAATAATCCCGGCTGGCGCCAGCGCGCGGCGTGGTCACTCGGCTTCTCTTTCGACCACCGGCAATTCCACGGTAATCCGGGTGCCTTTGCCCATTACGCTTCGGATGCCGCATTTGCCGCCCAGCAGCCGGGTCCGCTGCCGGATGCCCTCCAACCCGAAACGGTTTCCCTGCATCGCCTTTGGGTCGAACCCCACGCCCCAATCGCGAATCTCGATACGAACACGGTCGCCGTGCTGCAAGAGGCTGACCCGCACCTTCTCGCTCTTGCCATGCCGGCAAGCATTCATCAGGGCCTCTTGGGCAATGCGGTAAATGGCATTCTCCAAGATGGGAGCCAGCCGGTCAAAATCAACTCTGCTGCGATAATCGATCCTCGGTCCCTTGAGGCGGACTTGTTCGTTCACCAGATGGCCGACGGCGGCCACCACGCCCGATTCATCGAGAATCGGCGGTCGGACCCCGGCGATCAGCCGGCGGGTCTCGTAGTGGCTCTGCTGCAGCATGGTCGTTCCGGCGTCAAAGGCTTTGGCTGCCAGGCCGGGCTTCTTGTCCCGCAGGTGCGCGAAGGTCTGGAACTGCATGATGGCCCCGGCCAACTGCTGCGCCAGCCCATCGTGGATTTCATAGGCGATGAGCTGCCGTTCGTGGTCGCTGGATTGCAGCAGGTGTTTCAGCGTGCGATATTCTTTTCGCAACGCCTCCTCTGCCCGCTTTCGTTCGGTGATGTCGCTTATCACAACCGCAACCCGAAAAGGATTCCCGCTCTCGTCCCGAATCAGGAAGGTGCTCTGCAAAGTCTGGACCGGTTCCCCATGCCGTGGCAGGACCGTCTGGTCAAAGTGCCAATGTCCTTCGCGCAGCAAGGTGGGAATCACCTCAGCCTTCCGCTTTTGCACGTATTCTTTCGGGTAGTATTTGACTACGTTTTGGCCGATGACGTCTTCCGGCTTCTCTTCGCCGAACAACCGGCACAGGGTGGGGTTCGCGTAGGCAATGCGACCGTCAAAATCCGCCATCCCGACGCCCTCTCCCGAGGCTTCGGCGAATCGGCGGAAAATAGCCAGGTCTTCATTGGCTTTGGTTAGTTCGGCGGTACGCTCCTTGACCTTCTGGTCCAACTCGTCATGGGCCTGCCGCAACGCAGCCGCGGCCCGTTTCTCCTCGGTCCGGTCGATGCCCAGGACGGCAACCGCGACGACCGTCCCTTGTTCGTCGAGGACCGGATGCAACGCACTTTCGATGTGCCGCTTGAATCGCTCATCCTCGAAACGGATCGCTTTGCCCGTGCGGACGACCTCCTGGAAATGCCTTGTTCTTTCGGCGGCGACCTTTGCGGGAAATATGTCTCTCGATGTGTGGCCGACAATCTTGTCGACGGGTTTGCCCAGGCGCTGGGCACTTGTTTCATTGGCCAGCAGGATGGTTCCATCCGTATCCAACAGCAAGATGGACTCGGGACTGGCGTCCATCAGCGTTCGCAACATGCGTTCGCTCTCGCGCAGTCTTTCCACCGCCTGCTTCCGCTGGGTAATGTCGTCGATCATGCCGATGGTGTTTATCGGCCTGCCCGCTTCATCATGCATCAACGAAACGGTCAATTGACCCCACACGACTTGCCGATCTTTGCGAAGATAGCGTTTCTCGACGTGGTAGTACGAGATTTCGCCACGCCAAAGGCGTGAAACGAAGGGGTGATCCCTTGCCCAGTCGTCGGGGTGAGAGATGCCGGCCAGCCCCACGGCGATGATCTCGCTTTCCGAATAACCGAGCATCTCGCAGAAACGCCGGTTGACGTGCTGGATACGGCCATCCGTGCCGACCAACAGAAGGCCGATCGGCCCTTCTTCAAATACTTTTCGGAACCGTTCTTCACTTTCCTGCCAGGCGGCAATTCGCTGCCGCAAGGCCGCCAGTTCGGCGAGGAGTTGTTCCTGGGTCTTGTGTTGATCGTCCATTTCACACTCCTGTCAGCAGCGGGCACGGGGCTCCAGGCCGTCGCCGGCATGGAACCTATTGGGAAGGGCATCCGCTTCTCATTTCCTCTCTGTAAGTGTATCATCGGGGTGTTCCCAAACAAGGGTGAGGACCCGACGATGTTGGTAGCGCTCGCATCCGTCGATGATTCGGCGGCGATCCTCGATCTCCAGAAACTCGCCTACCAGAGCGAGGCTGCGATCTATGACGATTTCAACCTGCCGCCGCTAACCGAAACACTCGAAGCATTGCGGTCGCAATTCGGCAGCAGGGTGGTTCTCAAAGCCGTCGATCAGGGCAGAATCGTCGGCTCGGTGCGCGGTTACCAGGATGGCAAGACCTGCCATGTCGGTCGTCTCGTTGTTCATCCCGCTTGCCGCCGTCAGGGAATTGGTACGCAACTGATGAACCGGATCGAGGCTTCGTTCGGGGCCGCCGAGCGTTTTGAGTTGTTCACGGGCCACAGAAGTGCAACCGCTATTCGCCTGTACGAGCGATTGGGCTACCGGCTTTTCAAGCAGGAACCGGTCCATGACAGGCTCATCCTGGTATTCCTGGAGAAGAGGAGGCCGGTCGAAAGCATGATGCGCCCCTGCAACGACGCCGACTTCGACACGATCGTCTCCATCATCAACGAAGCGGCGGAAGCCTACCGAGACGTCATTCCCGCGGACCGCTGGCACGAGCCGTACATGTCGCGCGAAGAGCTTCGCCATGAGATCCACAGCGGCGTCCGCTTCTGGGGCTGGCAGGCGGCCGGGGAACTCGTGGGCGTCATGGGCATCCAGGACGTCCAGGACGTGACCCTCATCAGGCACGCCTATGTCCGCACCGCCAAACGCAACCAGGGGATCGGCGGGAATTTGCTCTGCCGCCTTCGCGAGCTGACCAATCGTCCGGTCCTGATCGGCACCTGGGCCGCCGCCACCTGGGCCATCCGTTTCTACCAGAAGCACGGATTCCGACTGGTCACGCCCGAGGAGAAGAACCGGCTGTTGAAGAAGTACTGGTCGATCCCCGAGCGGCAGGTGGAGACCTCGGTGGTGCTTGCCGGCGACGGGATCACCCGCCGCGAGTTCGTGGGCGGTGCGCTGCTCGGCGCCGCCGGAGTGTCGGCCGGCGCGCTGCTGGCAGGCACGCTGCGGGGCGCCACCGGCGGCGGGCCACGGGCGCGGGGCGACCTGCCCGCCGTGTGCCATGGCCTGCTCCGCGGCAGTCCGCGGCCCGCTCCGCCCGTCGCCGGACCGCTCTACGACTGCGTCGTCATCGGCGGCGGCGTCAGCGGCCTCACGGCCGCCTGGCGCTTGTGCAAACGCCAGCACCACAACCTCCTCCTGCTGGAAAAGAACGACAGCGTGGGCGGCTATTGCCGCGACGAGCGGAGCGGGAAACAACTCTACAGCATCGCCAGCGCATACACCGAGTACCCGGCGCAGCAGGAGCTCGTCGAACTGTACGCCGACCTGGGGGTGGTCAGCGACACCGACGCCGACGGCAACGCCGTCATCGCCGCCCGCTACCTCCCCGCCTCGACCGACGCCAAAGACTATATCGACGGCGCTTGGTACGACGACGCCTGGGACACGGGTATCGATCACCTGCCGCTGCCCAGGAAGGTCCGCGACGACTTGAAGGCCTTCCGCAGCGAGCTTCAGCAGTGGGACGGCTACGTGGGGAGCGACGGCCGGGAGGCCTTCGCCAAATCCACCGACCAGTCGACCACCGACGCCAAGGTCCGCGGCCTGGACCGGCTGACGCTGAAGGAATATGTGGCCCGGCAGGGCTGGGACCTGCGGGTATCGGTCTTCTTCGATTCCTTCGTGCGCTCGTCGCTGGGCTCCACGCACGACCGCATCTCGGCCTGGGCGGCGATCAATTTTCTGTTGGGCGAATTCAATTTCCGCTCGGGCGACAAGGCGCCGGGCGCGGCGCCCCGGCCGGCCACGAACATCCTCACGCAGCCGGGCGGCAACGGATACCTGTCGCGGCTGCTGGCCCAGCGCGTCGGCGCCGAGCGGATCAGGACCAACGCCTTCGTGGTGCGGGCCAAAAACAGCGGCGACCAGGTGCACGTCAGCTTCCTGGAGTCGGGCAAGCCGCGGACCGTGCGGGCCCGCACCGCCATCTACGCCGCGCCGCGCTACCTGGCCCCCGCCCTGTTGCCCGATCTCAACGCTGAAGCCTGCCAGCAGGCGCGGCAGTTCCGCTATACGCCGTACCTGGTGGCCAACGTGCACGTCAGTCGGACCCCCGGGCCGCCCTTGTGGAACGGACTGGTCCACGGCGACTTCTTCGTCAGCGATTACTGCGTCGCCGATTGGCCGGGGCTGGCCGATCCGCGCCAGGCGCCGCCCGCGCGGCCCAACGTGCTCACCGTGTACGCGCCCCTGGTCCTGCCGGGCCAGCGCGCCGAGCTGCTGGCGACCCCCGCCGAGGATTACGAAGACCGCATCCTGGCCGATCTCGAGCGGCTGTTGCCGGGCGTGCGGGCGACCGTCACCGGCTTCGATCTCTACCGCTGGGGGCACGCCATGCTGGCGGCCGAGAAGGGGTTCGTCTTCAGCCCGGCCCGGCAGAACGCGGCCCGGCCGGTGGGGCGGTTGTTGTTCGCCAATCACGACGTCGAGGGCCTGCCCTCCTTCGAGAACGCCGTGATGTCGGCCCTTCGGGCGGCCCGCCAGGCCGAGGCCCTCATCGCCCCGCCGGCCTGACACCCGCGGCAGCCGACCCCATCGAGTTCATCCCTCCGCCCTCGGTGTTCAGTGTTAAGTTCTCAGTGTCCAGTGTCCAGTGCTCGGGTCTTGCTGAAAACTGAACACTGAAAACTTCTTCACCCCCAATCCCGAATCCCTGCCCTCTCCCGGAGGGAGAAGGGACCGGGCAGCCACAATTTCCAAAAGTCCGATCGCCTCTTCCAAAAGTCCCGTCACTTCTTCGCTTCGGCGGGCTTGGCTGCGGCGCGCTTCTGCTGGAGCAGCCACTCGTAGAGTTGGGGATTGGCGTACGACTCTGTCCAGGAGTCGTGGCCGGCATCCGGATAGACGGTGAACTTCACCGTCCCACCCGACTGCTCCAGGGCCTCGACCATTTTCTTGGAGCGCTCGATGGGCACGACGGAGTCTTTCGCGCCGTGGAAGACCCAGGCGGGTACCTTGGGCAGCAGGCGGGCCATGACGGGCTCGCCGCCGCCGCAGATGGGCACAATCGCGGCCAAGCGCTGGGGCCGATGGGCGGCCAAGCTCCAGGTACCGAAACCGCCCATGCTCAGGCCCGTCACGTAGACCCGCTCCTGGTCCACCTTGTACTTCTCGACGATCTCGTCCAGCAGGGCCGTCAGCTCGGTGGGCTCCCACCAGCGGTCGCTCGGGCATTGGGGCGAGACGACGATCATGGGGAACTGCCGGCCGGCCTCGATCAGCTTGGGCGGCCCGTGCTTCTTGACCAGCGCCAGGTCGTCGCCCCGCTCGCCCGCCCCGTGCAGGAACAGCAAAAGCGGCCAGGCCGGCTGTTGATCGTAATCCTTGGGCAGATAGAGCAGGTACTTGAGCGTGACCTTGAGGTTCCGCTCCAACTGGCAGGGCTTTTGCGGACCGGGCTGGCCGGCCACACAGCGGGCCGCCGGGACCAAAGCCGCCAGGGCCACCACGATTCCAGCCATCGAAACAATGCCGAGCAGTCTCATGTTGGGTCCTTTCGTTGTAAGGAGTTAGAAGTTAGGAGTTAGGAGCTAGAAGGAGTTGGTAGGGTGGGTCGAGCGCAGCGAGCCCCACCATTCGTAGGTCAGGCACAGCAGTGCCTGACCTCCTTCTAACTTCTAACTTCTAACTCCTAACTCCTAACTTCTAACTTCTAACTCCTAACTCCTAACTCGAGAATTCGCCGCACGGCGGCCAGCAGCTCGGCGGCGTCGGGGGCCACGGGCACGTCCTGTTGCCGGCCGCGCGCCAGGTCTTTCACCTGGCACACGCCCGAGTTGAACTCATCGGCCCCGGCAATCAGGGCCACGCGGAAGCCCCGGCGATCGGCGTACTTTAGTTGCTGGCCGAGTCGCTTGGGCTCGGGAAAGACTTCGCAGCCGATTCCTGCCGCCCGAATCAGGGCGGCCAGCCGCAGATAGTCGTGCAGCCGGTCGGGGTCGAAATAGGGGATGAAGACGGCCGCGGGCGTGGCCACCTTCTCGATCAGGCCGAGCTGTTCCAGGGCGGCCAGCAGGCGGTCCAGGCCGAGCGAGGCCCCGATGCCCGGCAGATCGCGGCTGGTGTACAGCCCGGCCAGATTGTCGTAGCGCCCGCCGGAGCAGATGCTGCCGATGGCGGGCAGGGCGTCGAGGAAGGTTTCCAGGACGGTGCCGGTGTAATAGTCCAAACCGCGGGCGATGGCCAGGTCCAGGCGGAGTCGGGCGTGGGGCACGCCGGCGGCGGCGGCCGCGGCCAGGATTTCCCGCAGCCGGGCCACGCCCCAGAGACCCGTCTCGTTGCCGCCCAGCAGCGACTCGACCTGAGCGAGCACCTGCTCGCTAGTGCCGGAGATTTGCACGAAGTCGAGGATCTGCCGGGCCTGGTCGAGGCTGGCGCCGGCCGCGGCGACCATTTCGGCGGCCACGCCCTGCGGCCCCAGCTTGCCGAGCTTGTCCAGGGCCCGCAGCACGGGTCCGTCCCGCTCGGCCAACCCCAGCCGCTCCAGCAGCCCGCTAAGCACCATGCGGTTGTTCAGGCGGATGCTGAAATCCTTTAGGCCGATCTCGCGCAGCAGGTCGTGGATCACCAGCACCGTTTCGATGTCGGCCACGACCGAGCGGGTGCCGAGGGTGTCGAAATCGCACTGCATGAACTCGCGGAAGCGGCCGGCCTGCGGGCGCTCGCCCCGCCATACCGCCGCGATGTGATAAGGCTTGAAGGGCGTGGGCAGCTCGTTGGCATGCTGCGCGGCGAAGCGGGCCAAGGGCACCGTCAGGTCGAACCGCAGGCCCACCCGCCGGCCCCCGTGGTCCTCGAAGTTGTATATCTGCTTGTCGGTCTCCTCGCCGCCCTTGCCGGTGAGGATTTCCAGGTACTCCAGGGCAGGCGTGTCGATGGGGCTGAAACCGTAGGAGCGGTAGACCCGCCGCGCCGCGTCGATCAGCCGCTCGCGGGGAATCATGGCCTCCGGCGGATAATCGCGGAAACCCTGGAGCGTGCGGGGCTCGATGCGCGGGGCGTCAGTCATGACCGTCACTCACTCCCCCGTTGGTTGGGATGACACGGGGACGCGGTGACACGGCGACGCGGAGAGGGCCGGTGCGGCGCGTGTCTCCGCGTCCCCCTGTCTCCGCGTCGCGGCATCCGGCCGCGGGCTGCGGAAACTCGCCCCCCGCCGCGGACCGAGCACCGCCTCGGCATACTCCTCGATCTGCTCGGCCGTCTCCCAGTAGTGATCGTAGACCCAGTTCTCGTCGTATTCGCACTTGGTCGTGGTGTAGCGGCGACAGATGCCGGGCCGGCGGGCGTAAATGCCGCACCGATTGTCAGGCCCCAGGTGCTTGCAGGGCGTGTGCACCAGCAAGTACCAGGAACCCTCCTCGACGAACAGCGCCGAGAGCTCGTGCAGCAGGAACCAGCGCAAGGTATCGAAATCCGGCCAGGTGGCGGGGGCGTCCAGGGGCAGCGCAAAATAGCGGCAGCACTTGCCCGTACAATGGGCGCACAGCACCTCGCCAGGTACAAGATTCTCGCGGCCGGGCTTGTGCCGCGGCCGGCCGTTGTGCATGGCTTTGCGATGGGCGGTCATTGACCGAATAGTTTACGGCCGGGCCGCCGCCAACGCAAGGACGGCGGACGAGAGCCGCTACGTCGCTCCGGGATCCGGTCAAAAAATGACCAATGACCAAGCACCCATGACTAAGAAACTCCCCGCGATCAGTCATCCATTGTCGTTGGTCATTGGTCATTGGGATTTGGTCATTTACATCACATTTTGGTGTGGCTCGGTCGGAGAGCGGCCACAACGCGGAGGTGACGGTTCCGCTGGCCCCTAGCGCCGCAGGCCCGCCAGACAGCGCCGCATGTAGCTGATGCTCTCCCGGGCAAGCCGCTCGATGCCGGGCGCGAAGTCGAAGACCTCGACCGAGATCCAGTCTTGGTAGCCGATCTCGGCCAGCGCCTGAAAGATAGGCACGAAATCGAGCTGCCCGAACCCCGGCCCCTGCCGATTGGGGTCGTTGGCGTGGACATGTGCCAACAGCCGCCGATGCCGCCGAATGAGTTCCACGATGGGCACCGACTCGCTCGACATCGCCTTGCAATCCAGGTGCAGCCGGATGTGCGGCGAGCCGAGCCGCTCGATGAGCGACACGGTCTCGGCGGCCGTGGTGAGGAAATCGGTCTCGGCCGTCGTGAGGGGCTCCAGGGCCAGAACAACATGGTTGGCCTCCAACGTGGGCACAAGCGACTCGAACACCTCGGCGGCCGAGTTGGTGCCCCGCTCGATCGTTACGCCCGGCGGCAGGCTCCGTTGCTGCGGCGAGCCGAACACCATCACCCGGCCGCCCAGGTCGGCCGCCAGCCGGGCCAGCTCGCCCAGATAGGCTGCCGTCCGGCGGCGGACGGCCGGCTCGGGGCTGGTCAGGTGCAGCCCCTCGGTTTTGGCCAGCAGCCAGTGCAGCCCGATCACCTCCAGGCCGGCCGTGGCGGCCTGGCGGCGGATCTCCGCCCGGGTGCCGGCCGAGATTTCCGTGACGTTGCGGGCGATCGTAAACGGCGCGATCTCGACGCCCGTGTAACCGCACTCGGCCGCAAAGGCGAAGGCCCGGTCAAACGGCCAGTCCTGGAACGTCTCGTTGCAGATGGCGAAGTTCATGGCAAGGGATTTGGGGATTTAGGGGATGAGGGGTTGAGGGGCTGAGGGGTTAAGGGGTTAAGGGGTTGAGGGGTTGAGGGGTTGAGGGGTTGAGGATCGCCTGCCCGTTCTTTTTCCGCCTGTTTCGTCTCCGGCGGCCGTTGGCCGCCGCCTGTTTCCCTTACCCCTTATCCCCTTATCCCCTCATCCCCTTATCCCCTCATCCCCTCATCCCCTAGTTCTTCTACATTCCGGGCAGTGTGGGCGGGGCGGCCGAGCAGGCGCGGCGGACCCTTCGCGGCCGGTCCGCGGCCGGCTGGAGCGCGTCCAGCCGGCGGCCCGCGGCCGTCGGCGGCACGCTCGTGAGGGGTTCCTCGGCGCCGTCCAGCCGGTCGCCGGCCTCGATCCCGGCCAGCCGCTTCTTGATCTGCTCGACATACTTTTCCGATAGCTCGAAGCCCAGGTATCGCCGGCCCAACTTCTTGGCCACCGCCAGGGTCGTGCCGCTGCCGGCAAACGGATCGAGCACCAGCTCGCCCGGGCGGCTGCACGCGCGGATGATCCGGCCCAGCAGTTGCTCGGGCATCTGGCAGCCGTGCCAGCCGGCCCGCTCCTTAAAGGTCCCGCACACCCGGGGAAAGTACCACGTGTCTTGGTCCGCCTGGAACCCCTGGGGCAGGTCCTGGGGACGCAGGATCCAGGTGTCGTCGGGCAGCCGGCCGGCGGGATTGGCACGCGAGTCGGCGTAGACCAACTGCCGGGCTGAGGGCACGCGAATCGCATCGCTATTAAAGGTGAACCGCGCCGCGTCCTTCACCATGTGGAACAAGTGCGCGTGCGAGCGGCTGAACTTCTGCTTGCAGTTGACGCCGAAGGTATAGTACCACACGATCCAACTGCGGCACTTCAGCCCGTGCTCCTGTTGCAGCATGACCTTCAGCTCGGCCGCGTACTCGTCGCCGATGGCCAGCCAGAAGGTCCCGTCGGGCTTGAGCACCCGCACGATCTGGCCCGTCCATTGCCGGCTCCAGGCCAGGTAGTCGTCCCGTTCCCGCTGGTCCTGGTAAACGTCGTAGTCGTAGCCGATGTTGAAGGGCGGGTCGGCGAAGGCCAGGTCCACCGCGGCGTCGTCCAGCCGCTTCAGGCCGACCAGGCAATCCTGATTGTGAATCTTATCCAGGGTGAGGGGCATCTTGCACGCCTTTTTTGCCGTATCAGGCACACTCCGTGTGCCTGCTACGTTCTATTTCCCGATGCAGTATAACGTTTTCCGGCCGCGGATGAAGAGCTTGCCGTCGCTGGCGGCGGGCGAGGCCAGCGTCCGGTCGTCGAGCTGGTTCTCCGTCAGGCGGTCGAAGCGCGACGTGGCCGCCACCACCGTGCACCCTCCGGTCGTGTTGAGGAAGTACACCCGGCCGGCGGCGGCCAAGGGCGAGGCCCGGTACTGGCCCTTGAGGCGCTCCTTCCAGGCCTGCTTGCCGTTGCGGGCGTTGAGGCAGCGGGCGATGCCCTCGTTATTTATCAGGAACAGCCAGTCGCCGCGGACCACGGGCGTGGGGCTGTCGGGCGTGGCCTGCTCCACCTGCCACACGATGTCGCGGCGGGTACGCTGCCCGGCGGCGCCGGGCCGCACGCCCAACAGCGGCTGCCGCATCCCCTGCGTCACGTAGATCATGTCGCCGGCCGCCACCGGGCCGGTGATCGTGCGGTTGCCCACCAGCGGCAGATACCACAGCCGCCGGCCATCGGCCGGATCGTAGGCGTCGAGCATCTGGCCGCCCATGACGATCATCTCCAGCCGCTCGCCGCGGCGGCGGAAGATGGGCGTAGTGTACGAGTCGCAGCTTTCGGCCGTGGCCTCGGTCACCCGCGGCGTCTTCCATACCTCCTGACCCGTCTGCTTGTCGTGGGCCACCACGTAGCTGGGCGCGGGCTGGCCCTCCAGGTCCTTGCACGAATCCTGCATGCAGACGGAGAGGACCAGGTTCTCGTACAGCACGGGGCTATTGGCGTGCCCCCACCAGATGGTGTAATCGCCGTAGTCGGCCTGCAGATTGCGCCGCCAAAGTTGATTCCCGGCGAAGTCGTAGGCCGCCAGGTCGCCGTTGCCGAAGTGCACGATGATCGTCTTGCCGTCGGTCGTCGGCGAGGGACTGGCCAGGTTCTGGTCGTCGTGGAACTTCTGATGCCGCCGCTGTTGGCCCGTCTTCTGGTACAGCGACTGCCGCCCCGCCGAGCCCGTGCCCACGGTCCGCTGCCACTCGATCTTGCCCGTCTGGCGGTTGATTCGCAGCAGCACCAGCTCTCGATCCTCGAGGTGGCTGGTGACCAGCACCGCGTCGCCCCAGATGGCCGGCGTGCTGCAGCCCCACTCGGGCAACTTGCACTTCCAGGCGATGCCGGTGCTTTCATCCCAGGAGAGGGGCAGCTCGGCCTCCTGGCTGACGCCGTCGCCCTGTGGCCCCCGCCATTGTGGCCAGTTCTCGGCCCGCACCGCCAGCGGCCCCAGACACGCCAGGAAGAACACCGCACAACGAAGCAACGTGGAGGGCATGGCCGTGTTCGGTCTTGATGAAGCGGGGCGGGGCGGTCGCGAGCAGCAACCAGAATAGCACCGCCCGCCGCGCCTGGCAACCGGCCGCAGTCTTTCCCTGCCGCAGGCGTTCGCACTGGGTGCCACTGCTGGCTCGTCCAGCAGTGTAAGCTGCACTGCTGGGCAAGCCAGCAGTGGCACCCGGCAACCGGCGCTAGGCGCTCTTCTTCACCACGCCGAACAGCGGCTGGCGGCCGGCCACCACCTCGTCGGTCACCAGGTACTGGCTGTTGGGCTGCTGCTCGGGCAGATCGTACATGATCTCGAGCATTACCTCTTCGATGATGGCCCGCAGGCCCCGGGCGCCGACGTCTTTTTCGTGGGCCTTGCGGGCGATCAGCCGCAGGGCCGACTCGGTGAAGTTCAGCTCGGCGTTCTCCATGCTGAACAGGGCCTGGTACTGCTTGACCAGGGCGTTTTTGGGCTCGGTCAGCACGCGGACCAGGGCGTCTTCGTCCAAGGGCCGCAACGCGGAGAACACCGGCAGGCGGCCGATCAGCTCGGGGATCATGCCGAATTGCAGGATGTCGTCGCTGGTGACGCGCTGCAGCAGGTCGCCCAGCTCCAGGTCGTCGTGGCTGCCTTCCTGGCGGCCGAAGCCGATGGCCCGCTTGCCCAAACGCTTGGCCACGATGTCTTCCAGGCCCACGAACGTGCCGCCGCAGATGAAGAGGATGTTGGCCGTGTCCATCTGGATGTACTGCTGCTCGGGATGCTTGCGGCCGCCCTGGGGCGGCACGTTGGCCACCGTGCCCTCCAGCATTTTCAGCAGGGCCTGCTGCACGCCCTCGCCTGAAACGTCGCGGGTGATCGATACGTTCTGGCTGGTCTTGCCGATCTTGTCGATCTCGTCGATGTACAGGATGCCGCGTTGGGCGGCCTCGATGTCGAAGTCGGCGGCGTGCAGCAGTTTCAACAGCAGGTTCTCCACGTCCTCGCCCACGTAGCCCGCCTCGGTGAGCGTGGTGGCGTCGCCGATGGCGAAGGGCACGTCGAGAATGCGGGCCAGCGTCTGGGCCAGCAGGGTCTTGCCCGAGCCCGTCGGCCCGATCATCAGGATGTTCGACTTGTCGATCTCGATCTCCGACTCCGCGCCGCCGTGCATGAGGCGTTTGTAATGACTGTGCACGGCGACGGCCAGGATCTTCTTGGCCTTCTCTTGCCCGATGACGTACTGGTCCAGGTGTTGCACGATCTCCCGCGGCGTGGGGACCTTGGTGAACAGGGGCTTGGCCGTGCCCCGCCGCCGCCGCTCCTGCTCCAGGATCGACTGGCAGAGTTCGATGCACTCGCCGCAGATGTAGACGTCGCCGGGCCCTTCCACCAGCGGCCCCACGTCGCGATAGCTCTTGCGACAGAAGGAGCAGAAGGCGTTCTTCTTGGTCGTTCCGCTGCCGCGGCGCCCGGAGGTAAAATCTCGTCCCGACTGCATAAGTTGTCCTTTTCCGCAGGCTGGCTTCTTCGATGCGTGGCGACGGGCCGCCCCAGGGGTCAGCGACTTCCCAACTACCAATCACTTCTGACCGTCGGCCGTACAATCCCTGTCGGCCTTATTTCTTAACTCCTCCTGCAACTGCGCGGTTAACGTAGTCTTAATTGTTCGGAATTCTGCGTCGCTGAGCACACCCCGACGGTGCAATTCCCGGAATTTTGTGAGCAACTCGCTGGCCGGCAGTTCCCTTTGTACCGGCTTGGCGCGAAGGCGCCCCGCTAGATACACCCCCACAACGGTGAGAACGACCAGGACCGCGGACCACAGGATAAGTTGCTCTGAGTATGCCTGGATGAGCCGTGCCATAAGCACCGCGCTGCCTGGCCGTCAGCATGGTCTCGCAAAAGTCTGTCTTGCCCACAGTCTATTATGGACGCAAAGGGTGCTCGCGTCCAGGGAAACGCAACGATTCCCGGCCGTCCGAGGCGCTCGCCCGAAGCGACTACCCCGCTGCAACTGACACAATCGCCGCCGATTCAGTCGATTGCCGCCGCACCAGGAGCGGCTTCTCGCCGGCCAGGCTCGGCCCCCGGCCGGCGGATTGTGCCGGATAACTTAGCTCAAGTTGCCTAGGCCCTACAACCGATACGAACTGCGCGTGATTCCCTACTGTGGTCGCGCGTCCCCTCGCAGGTGTTGTTCCGTAGCATTTCTCAGGGTGTTGCGATGTGGCTGGAGTGCGTCACTGCGATGCTGCTGGCGTTGGCTGCCGCTCAGCCACAGCCCGGCGTACCTGGCAGGCCCGCGCCGATCTACACCCGGCAGACCCTCTTTGCCATCCCTTTCCATATAGCCCGTCCGGATCGGATTTCGATGGAGCCGGTCGAGGTGCAACTATACGTTTCCGGGGATCGCGGGGCACATTGGGACCTCTACCGCAAGGGTCAGCCGGCCCAGGGGCGATTCCTGTTCCGTGCCGGAGTGGACGGCGAATATTGGTTTGCCGTGGGCACGCGGGACCGCTCGGGCCAGGTGCGGCCGCCGGGCCCGCCCAAGCCCGAGCTGGTCGTAATCGTCGACACGACGCCCCCCAAACTGCAACTGACCGCCGGGCGCGGCGATGCCGGCCAAATTACGGCCCTGCTCGAGATCGAAGAACCGTATCCCAACCTCGACAGCCTGCTGATCCAGTATCGCACCGGCCCCAACAGCCCTTGGCAGAAGGTGGCCATGGCCCGGCAAGACATCCACACCAACGGGATGGTCCACCGCGGCGAGATCACCTGGCTGCCGCCCGCCGCCAGCGGGCTCATCGAGGTCCAGGCCGCCGTGACCGATATGGCGGGCAACCCGGCCATTAGCAATGCCCAGGTCGCCCTGAGCGGCAGCGGCGCGGCGCCGCCACCCGCCACCGAGCGATTGCCCGTTGTAGCCCAACGGCCGCCGGCAGCCGCCGCGCCCTCCGCATCGACCGACGCCTGGCGGCCTGCCGGCCCCGAGCCACAGGCCACGCATTGGCCCGCCGAGATAGTGAAAGCGGCCACCGCCCCGAAACCGGTGGAAGCTCCTAATACGCCCGTGAACCTCACGCCGGTCGCAGTCCAGCCCCCCAAGACTCCCGTGAACGTCACGCCGGTCACGGTCGAAACTCCAAAACCGCCGGCGAACCCCCCGCCGGTCGCGGTCGCTCCTCCTGTTCCTCCCGCGAACCCCCCGCCGGTCGCGGTCGCTCCTCCTGTTCCTCCCGCGAGCCTCCCGCCGGTCGCGGTCGCTCCTCCTGTTCCTCCCGCGAACCCCACGCCGGTCGCGGTCGCTCCTCCTGCTCCCCCCGCGAACCCCACGCCGGTTGCGGTCGCTCCTCCTGTTCCTCCCGCGAGCCTCCCGCCGGTTGCGGTCGCTCCTCCTGCTCCCGCCGCGAACGCCCAGCCGGTTGAGACCCCCAAACCCGCCGAGGGGCCGAAGCCGGGCGAGGGTTCCAAACCCGCCGGACCGCCCCAGGTTTCGTTGTCGGTCATGGGCGGCCAGCAGAGCCAACCGCGGGCGGACACGGTGGCCTTTCGAATCAATCCGCCGGGCCGAAACCTGCGAATGGTCAACACGCGGGTCTTCGAGCTGGACTACGATACGCCGGGACTGCCCCCAGTTTCGTCCGCCGAAAATGCCACTGTCCCCCTTGGGCAAGCGGGGATCGGCCGGGTCGAGTTGTGGGGTACCCGCGACGGCGGTCAGACCTGGCGGAGCTACGGCGTCGATGATCGCGCGCGGCGGGCCATGCTCGTCACCGTCGACGGAGAAGGACTTTATGGATTCCGGATCGTGGTCCAGAGCGCGGGCGGGCAAGGCGGCAAACCCCCGCAAAACGGCGACTTGCCCGAACTCTGGATCGGCGTCGATCTTACCAAGCCCACCGGCCGCATCACCGCCGCTGAGCCGGGCACGGGCCCCGACTTCGGCAAACTCCTCATCTCCTGGGAGGCCGCCGACAACCAACAGCTTGCCGCACGGCCCATCGCCCTCTCGCAGGGGCCCACGCCCGGCGGTCCCTGGACACCGATTGCCAGCGACCTGGAGAACACCGGCCACTACGCCTGGTCGCTAGCGGGCCCGCTGCTCCCGCCGGTCTACCTCCGCCTGGAGGTCCGCGACGCGGCGGGCAACCTGGGCACCTTCGAGACGCCCCAGCCCCTGGCGATCGAAAAGTCGCTTACGAGCGGCCGATAATCAAGCCCGGGGACTGTCCCAATTTTCGTCCGACGAAAATGGGACTGTCCCCCTCCCGCTGGGCGATTCTTGTCCGCCTGTCCGCCGATCCGTACTCCTCTCGCTCCGCGAGAGGGCCTGGCAGAGACGCAATCGCACTTCCGGCCTCACGCCCCAGCCCCTGGCGATCGAAAGGTCGCTTACGGGCCCGCCCCCGGTGCCGTCTCAGCGGGCCGGATCGCCCGAAATCGCTCCTCGGGCGGGGTGATGGCCGCGATTCGCAGTCCGAACTTGTCGCCCACCTTGACCGCCTCGCCCGCCGCTATGGGCCGGCTGCCCACCGACAGTTCCAGCATCCGCTCGCACGATTTGTCGAATTGGATGATGGCCCCCGGGCTCAATTCAATGATCTTGCCCAGCGGTTGCCGCTTCTTGGCCAGCGTGACCACTACCGGCACCTTGATCTGCAGCAGGCTGCGGGTGTAGGGCGGCAGATGCCGGCCGCGCGGCCGCGGGACGTGCGTCGGCGGTTGGCCAGTTTGCGGCGTGGCTTCGGACATGAGCGGTGGGCTTTAATGGGTCATGCACCGATTACGGAACGAGGGCGCCAAAGAGCCGCCGCGGTGTTCCAAAATCGACGACGGCATCAGCAGGTAAACCCCGATCCTGGTGCTTCGGCTTGTCCTATCGGCCGGCGGGGGGCGTAAACTTTGCTCAATCCGCCCAGATCGTAACGACCGTGGTGGGACCGCGCCGGGCTTGTCCCACCCGACGCCCCCGTCTTGCTGAACACTGATAACCGAAAACTGAAAACCGCCTCCGCCTTTGGCCTTGGGCCTTGGGACTTGGGTCTTCGGTCTTTGGTCTTTGGTCTTGGGTCTTGGGTCTTTGGTCTTGGGTCTTCGGTCTTCGGTCTTCGGTCTTGGGTCTTTGATCCTCCGCCCTCATTTTGCAATTTGCAATTTGCAATTTACAATTCACAATTTGCAATTTGCATCCTTCCCCGCCCCCGCCTACCGCCTTCCCCACTCCCCACTCCCCACTCGCCACTCCCCCCTCCTCCCTCCTCCCTCACCCCTCCCCCCTCCTCCTTCCCCGCCGACAACTGAAAACTGAAAACTGAAGACTGAAAACGGCCGCCGCGGCCAGTGCCAGCGTACCCGGCTCGGGCACCACGGCGAACTGGCTGTTGTGATCCAGCACGGCCCACACCGTGTGGTTGGCCGTATTCACGCCCCAATCGCCCACCGTCATGTCATTGCCCGGCCACGGGCCCAACTGACAACCGACACCTGACAACTGAGAACCGCCCACATTTCCCCGCACGGCGTTTTCCCACTGCCCATCGCCCGGGTCCAGCCATGCCAGGTAAATGAGCCCCTCCGCGGCCGCGGTCCCCTCGCCGCCCGCCCCGCCGGCCAACAGCGCCGGGTTGTAGCCCATCTGCAATACGAAGGGACTGGTCTGGCTCGTGCCGCCCAGCGTCATGCCGCCCAGGCTCACCACGTCGCTTACGAGGTCCGCGCCGGCGTCCGCCTGGGCCCGTGTCCGCCACTGCATTGCGACCGTCTGGGCCGAGCCGCTCGCGTTGCTGCCGGCCAGGATCGTGGCCGTACTGCCGACCAGATCGGACCCGCCGCTACCCGTGGCCGCGGCGGCCGTGGATTCCAGGTTGGCGTAACTGCCGTTGGGGGCCACGGGCGCGGTCAGCAGGCTGCCGAATGAGCTTTGCGAATTGCTCCTGTCGGCCGTGGCATTGCCCACGTTGCCTAGCAGTGTGACGGTAATGGCCCCGTTGTTATTGCCGCTCGCCCCGGGCAGGCTGCTGTCGTCGGCCAGTTGGGCGGCCGACATGGTAATGATCTTGCTGCCTGTTGTGGTGTAGCTGCTCGTATCGAGCGATGCCGTGTACGTGTTGCCGCCGCCGGCCGCCAGCCCGCCGAAGGTCGAAAGGTTGGTGCTCAATGCAACATCGCCGCTCGCCGTGAAGCCGGCCAGTTGCAAGTTTGCCGTATTGGCCGCCGTCGTATTGGCCGCCCGGTTATAGATAGTAAAAGCCTGGCCGGGCACCGTCGCCCCCCGCAGCACGTTGCCGAAGTCGATCGTCTGTGTAGTTTGGTTGGCCGTGGGCGACAAGGAGGCATTGGAATGGTCCAGCACCGTAACCGTCACGGTGCCCGTCTGCGGACTGTTCGTGGCATTGGGATCGGAGACCGTGAACGTGCCCTGGCACGTCCCCAGGCCCGTGCCGCTAAAGCTCAGTCCGCCCGTCGGGCCGCTGGCCGAGCCCGCGGCCGCCGTGCCGCTTGCCGTGCCGGTCATGTTCGCCGTCGGGGCGGCCGTGAAGTTCAGCGTATCGCCCCCGCCGGGCGCCGCGTTCTGCACGCTGACCGTTACCGCCGTACTGCCGCCGACGATTATAGAGGGCGCGGCGGGCGTGGCCGTGGCCGTGCCCAGCGTGGGCCGATGGCTCAGGTCCAGCTCCGTGTCGCTGGAGATCAAATGGTACCCGGCGGGCATCGCACTGCTCGTAAATGCGCCGGCGCTGCCGATAAGGCCGCTCGTGGCCGTGGCCAGCACATACTTGCCCTGGTCGGGCGTGCCCAGCAGGTTGAAACTGATATTGGCGCCCGTGTTGACGGTGGCCGCCCCGCCGATAACCAACAGGTCGGCGTTGCCCGCCCCAGCCCCCACGTCGACGGCCAGCGTACTGCCACCGGAAAACGTGACAGAGGTGCCCGAACCCAGCGTGAGGGTGCCCACCACCCCGGCATCGCCGGGACTGACCGTGCCGCCCGCGAGGACCGAAACCGGCCCGCTCAAGATACCGCCCCCGGCCAGGATCCCGCTGCCGCTGACCGTCACCGTGCCGTTGCCGGTCGCCGAGCCGGTGGTGTTGGTAGCCACTAACTTGCCGCCGCTGACGGTAGTGGTGCCCTGGTAGGGGTTGTAGCCGTAGGGGTAGAAGGTGTTGGGCTGGCTGAGGATGGCCGTGCCGCCGGAGACGGTGAACTCCTCCCAGATGCCCAGGGCGTTGGCGACGCTCTCGGTCAGCACACCGCCGCTGACAGTTACCGCGCCGTAGCCCAAAGCCCCGGCGGCGTTGGCCTGGACCGTGCCAGCGGTGATAAACATGTCGCCCCAGTCGCCGTTCGATGTCCAGTTGAGCGCGAGCGTGCCACCGCCCGCCTTGGTGAGGTTATAACTTCCGTTGCCGGTGATTACACCGCCGACCGTGAGCGTGTTTGCGTTTACGGTCAGCGTGACGTTATTCCCCATGGTGACCGCCCCGGCGCCGAGATTCAGACTATTGCTGCCTACGAAGGCGAAGCTACCGCTCCAGTTCTGGGGGTTGTTATTCAGGGTAACACCAGGGACGGTGGCGTCGATAGCCCCGCCGGATATGGAAATAAGTCCGGTGCCCAGAGCTGCGGGGTTATTGATGTTAAGCGTGCCGCCGCTCAGGGTGCTGCCGCCGTGGTTGTTGTTGGCCCGGCCGAGCGTGAGCGTGCCGCCGGACACGCTGAGGCCCGCGCTCCCGGTCAGGGCATTGTCGACGCCCTCGGTCAGCGTGCCGCCACTGAAATTAACGATGCCGGCACCCAAGGCCCCGACGGCGTTGGCCTGGAGTGTGCCGGTGCTGAGGCTAGTGCCGCCGCTATAGGTGTTGGCCCCGCTCAGAATCAGGGTGCCGCTGCCGGTCACGCACAACCCGCCGCTGCCGACGATCGTTCCCGGCACGGTGAGGGTGTTGCCGTTGGTGTCGATCGTCGCCGTGGAGTAGCCTGTCGATATTTCCCGGGTGGCACTGATTGTGAATGGGCCGCCGGCCTGGAGCGTGCCGTTACCCGTGAACACGATGCTGTATGCCGGGCTGCCGGGGACATGGCCCAGGGCGGCGTCGGCGCTGACGTTGAGCGTGCCGCCGGCAATGCTCGTCCCGCCGCTGTAGGTGTTGGCGCCGGTGAGGATAAGCGTGCCGGAACCCGCCTTGGTCAGCCGGTAGCCATGTCCGCCATCGCCGATCGGGCCGCCCACGGTCAGGGCGCTCGATCCGTTGGTGGTCAGGGTGTAGTTCCCGCCGAGGGTCACCGCCCCGGTTCCAAGGTTCAGGGCATTGCTGCCGCCGAAGGTGAAGGAAACGTTCCAGCCCTGGGCGTTGTTGTTGATGAGGGTGATCGCGTTGCCGCTGGTGTTGTCGATGTTGGTGGCCCAGCCCGAGCCGTTGGCGTTTATGACCAAGGCCCCGGTGCCCAGGGCGCCGGCGTTGTTAATGTTGAGCATACCAGCGCTCAGCGTGGTGCCGCCGGTATAGTTGTTGGACTGGCTGAGAGCGGCTGTCCCGCCGCTGACGACCAGGGCCTGGCTGCCGGTCAGGGCGTTGGCAGTGCTCTCGGTCAGGGTACCGCCACCGACCGTCACTGTGCCCGTGCCCAGGGCCCCGGCGGCGTTGGCGGCCAACGTGCCGCCGGCTGTGGTGCCGCCGCCGTAGTTGTTTGGTTGGCTGAGGGTGACCGTGCCGCCGGAGACGACTAGGGCCTGGCCGCCGGTCAGGGCGTTAGCGATGCTTTCGGTCAGCGTGCCGCCTTGCACGGTCACGTTGCCCGTGCCCAGGGCCCCGGCGGCGTTGGCGGCCAGCGCGCCGGCGCTTACCGTGGTCCCGCCCTTGTAGGTGTTCGTCGCGGTAAGCGTGAGCGTGCCGGCCCCGGCCTTGGTAAGACCGTACGCGTTGCTGCCGTTGCCGATCACCCCGCCCACGGTAATCGTATTGGCGTTGACCGTCACCGTGCAGCCTGTGCCGAGGCTGACCGCCCCGGTGCCGAGGTTCAGGTTGTTTGTGCCGCCAAATGTGACGTCGTTGGAGGCCCAGTACTGGGGGTTGTTGTTCAGGGTGACGCCGGCGACGGTGGCATCGACGATTCCCGCAATCGTCAAGAGCCCGGTGCCCAGCGCGGCGGCGTTGTTGACGTAGAGCGTGCCGCTGCCCTGTACTGTGGTGCCGCCGGTATAGTTATTGGCCTGGCCGAGGGTGACCGTCCCGCCGGAAATAGAAAGGGCCTGGGTGGCCCCGCCGTTCAGGGCGTTGGCGGCGTTCTCGGTCAGCGTGCCGCCGCTGACCGTCACGTTGCCCGTGCCCAGGGCCCCGGCGGCGTTGGCCTGGAGCGTGCCGCCGCTCAGCGTAGTGCCGCCCTTGTAAGTGTTCGTCGCGGTGAGCAGGAGCGTGCCGGTCCCACCCATGCTCACACCGCCTGGGCCGCTGATCGTGCCACCGTATGTTTGCGAGCCGGTCAACTTGTACGCCACGAGGGTGTTGTCGGTGATGTTGCTGGCGCTGGCGATCGCGCCGTCCTGCCCGCTGGTGCCGGTCCCCAACTGCAAGGTGCCGGCCAGGAGGGTGGTGACGCCGGTGTAGGTATTGGTTGCGGCGAGGATCAGCGTGCCGCTGCCGGCCATGGTCAGGGCCGACGCCCCGCCCGCGTTATCCACAATCGGCGAGCCGACGGTCGTGTTGCCCGGCCCGGTGAACACCAGCTCCTGCGCGGCGCCGATGGTTAAGCTCCCGCCGCTGCCGCTGCTGATGGAAACCCCCTGCGAGTCGTTGTTCATGATCCCGTTGAGCGACAGGGCGTAGGCGCCCGTGTTGATGTTGGTGGCGGCGGCGGTTGCGGCCAGTCGCAGGGTGTTGGCCGAGACGGACTGCCCCAGCGTACCCCCGCTGCTGGTCATCGTATAATCGACCGTGCCGCTGGAGTCGGTCAGGCCGCTCAGGCCGGAGGTGATGGTGGTCGGGCCCGTGTAGGCGCAAGCGGCAATGCTGTAAGGCGCGGCGCCGCCGGAGGCGCAGGCGTAGCCCAACGAGGTGCCCGAGCCATAGGTGGCCCACGGGCCGAGGATGCCGTTGGTGTTGGCAGTGCTGGTGGTGATCGTGCCCGAGGTGCCGCTATTGAAGCCGGCCATCCCGCCGGCGTTTCGCGCGATGGCCCCCAGGGCCAGCGTCTTGGTCGTGGAGGCGTTGTTGACGACGGACAGGCCGGGGTTGACCGTCAGGCCGGCCATGGCCTGCGTGGCGGCAGTGCCGTTGTAGCTCAGTGTGCCGGCGCCCATGACCAGTGCGCTGTAAGGGCCCGTGTTGAGCAGGTTGCCGGTGACAGAGAGGGTCCCGGCGTTGACGATCGTTTGGCCCCCGTACGTGCTGGCGCCGCCGAGGACGACCGTACCGGGGCCGGCCTTGGTCAGCGAATAACCCTGCCCGCCGTCGCCGATCGCCCCGCCGACGGTGAGCGAACCGCCGGCGATGGTCACCTGGCGGCTGCCGCCGAGCGTAACCGCCCCCGCGCCCAGATTCAGATTCTTGCTGCCGATGAAGGTGAAGTCGCCGTTCCAGTTCTGAGGGTTGTTATTGATGCCGAGGCCGAAGACGGTGGCGTCGATCGTGCCGCCGTTGATGGTCAGGGCCCCGGTGCCCAGGGCGGCGTTGTTGTTTATGTCCAACTGCCCGGCGCTCAATACTGTGCCGCCGGTGTAGGTGTTCGCGCCGGCCAGCGCCAGCGTGCCGGGGCCGGCCTTGGTCAACGAATAGCCGTACCCGCCGTCGCCGATCTTCCCGCCGACGGTGAGCATGTTGGCATTGACGGTGACTGTCGGACTGGTGTTCAGGGTCACCGCCCCGGTTAGGGTCAGGGCCTGCGTGCCGCCGAAGGCGAAGCCGCCGTTCCAGTTTTCGGGGTTGGCATTGGCCGTGGTGATGGCGGCAGCGGTGGTGTTGTCGATGGTCCCGTTGATAATCGTGAAGGGCGTGTTCGCACCGCCAAGGGCGGCGGCGTTGTCGATGTCGAGCGTGCCGCCGTTGAGGGTCGTGACGGCTCCGGCGGCGTTGTAGGCGTTAGCCCCACCGAGGGTCAGCGTGCCGGCCGTGATGCCCGTGCCGCCGCTGTAGGTGTTCGCGCCGGCGAGGGCTAGCGTGCCGGGCCCGGCCTTGCTCAACGAATAGCCGTGCCCGCCGTCGCCGATCACGCCGCCGACGGTAAGCATGTTGGCGCCAACGGTAACCTGGCGGTTGCCGCCCAACGTCACCGCCCCGGTGCCCAGATTCAAATTATTGGTGCCCAGGAAGGTGAAATCGGCGTTCCAGTTCTGGGCGTTGTTGTTCAGGGTAATGCCGGCCACGGTTGCGTCAACGCTCCCGCCGCCGATGGTCAGCGGCCCCGTGCCCAGGGCGGCGTTGTTGTTCAGGGCCAACGTCCCGGAGCTGACCGTAGTGCCGCCGGCGTAGAGGTTCGTGCCGCTGAGAGTCAATGTGCCCGTGCCGAGCTTGGCCAGTCCGGGAATCGCACCCGCGATGATATTGTTGCTGTAGGCAAGGTCGCTTCCCGTGGTATCGATGCCGAGTATGGACCCGACGGCGGGGTTCCACGTGCTGCTGCCCAACAGGCTGTTGATGTTGGCTGCGGTCCAGCCGGAGGTGGCGACGGCCAGCGTGGCGCCGCTGTTGACGGCCAGGACGCCCGAGCTGGGCAGCGCGGCGGGCGAGAGCGCCTCGAGGGTGCCGGAAGATACTGTGGTGCCGCCGCCGTAGGTGTTCGCGCCGCCGAGTATGAGCGTGCCAAGGCCGGCCTTGGTAAGGCCATAGTTGTGGCCGCCGTCGCCGATCGCCCCGCCCACGGTCAGCGTGTTGCCGTTGACCGTCACGGTGCGGCCGCCGCCGGAGAGCGCGACCGCCCCCGTGCCGAGGTTCAGGCTCTGTGTTGCGCCGAGGTAGGCGAAGTTGCCGCTCCATGTTTGGGTATTGTTGGTGGCGAGCGTCACCAGGCCGGTGCTGGTGCTGTCGATGGCCCCGCCGGTGATCGTTAAGGCACCGGTGCCGATGGCGGAGTTCGACGACGAAGTACCGCCGGCGTTGATGTCTAGCGTGCCGGCAGCGAGCGTGGTGCCGCCGCTGTAGGTGTTTGCGCCACCGAGGGCGAGTGTGCCGACGCCGGCCTTGATAAGGCCATAGGTGTGGCCGCCGTCGCCGATCGCCCCGCCCACGGTCAGCGTGTTACCGTTGACCGTCACGGTGGGGCTGCCTCCGGAGAGCGTGACCGCCCCCGTGCCGAGGTCCAGGCGTTGCGTGGTGCCTAGGTAGCTGAAGTTGCCGGCCCAGGTCTGGGCGTTGTTCGTGGCGAGCGTCACCAGGCCGGTGCTGGTGTTGTCGATGGCCCCGCCATGGATCGTTAAGGTTCCGGTGCCGATGGCCGAGTTCGACGACGAAGTACCGCCGGCGTTGATGTCTAGCGTGCCGGCGGCGAGCGTGGTGCCGCCGCTGTAGGTGTTCGCGCCGCCGAGCGTGAGCGTGCCAAGGCCGGCCTTGGTAAGGCCATAGTTGTGTCCGCCGTCGCCGATCACCCCGCCCACGGTCAGCGTGCTGCCGTTGACCGTCACGGTGCGGCTGCCGCCGGAGAGCGCGACCGCCCCCGTGCCGAGGTTCAGGCTCTGTGTTGCCCCAAGGTAGGTGAAGCTGCCGGCCCAGGTCTGGGTATTGTTGGTGGCGAGCGTCACCGGGCCGGTGCTGGTGTTGTCGATGGCCCCGCCGGTGATCGTTAAGGCACCGGTGCCGATGGCGGAGTTCGACGACGAAGTACCGCCGGCGTTGACGTCTAGGATGCCGGCGGAGAGCGTCGTGCCGCCGGCGTAGGCGTTGTTGCCGCTGAGCGTCAGCGTGCCGGAGCCGCTTTTTGTCAGGCCGCCGGTGCCGGAGAGATTGCCCGAAATGTTGCTTACGCCCGAGCCGGCTACGGTGAGCGAGTAGCCGCCGTCGGCAACGTTGCCGACGGTCAGGGTGCCGCCGTTGTTGGTCCAGGATTGGGCGCCGCCCAGGGTGACCGGTGCGTTTATTGCGAGGTTCTCACCGGCGACATCCATTTTGATGCCGGTCCCGCCCACGCCCTTGAGCGTGAAGGGGTCGGAGCCGGCGTCCGCGCCGATGGTCACGTTCTGGCCCAGCCCGGCGGCCTCCCAAATCTCGCCCACACTGAGACCGCTCGCGTCGATCGTGGGCTGGTTCGTGTAGGCAGTGGCGGAGTTGAACTCGGCGATGTCGCCCGAGCCTGGCAGCACCCCGCCGACCCAGTTCCCCGTATCATTCCAGTTGGCGGAGCTCGCGCCGCTCCAGACGATGGTCGCTGCCTGAACCCCAGGCGAAGCCAGCAGCAGCACGGCCGCCCAGGCCGCCGCCGCGGGCCTAAACATGAAAACCCGCCTGGCCGGCATGATTCACCCCTGGGGAACCAATTCCACGAATTCCACCCCGCCCGCCCGCCTGGGGCGGGTTGGGTGGAACGAACGAGCGACCGGCACCGATTATACCAAGCCCCGGCTGCGTTTAAGCCATCGCGGCCAGAAATTCCCGAAAATCACCGAAAAGCCACTCTCTGGTGGGGGTGGGGCGGATTAGGGATTAGGGGCGAGTGGTGAGAGGTTGTGAATCTTTCAAAGCCGTTGTCGTAAGTCGTTATTTTTCGTCGCAAATTGAACCATGAAATAAGGACTTACGTCGCCAGAATCGTTTTTCGGCCGAAAGATTCACGTCCTCTGAGTGGTGAGGGCGAGGAAGTTTTCAGTTTTCAGTTTTCAGCAAGTACCGGGATGCCCCAGACCGAACACTGAAAACCGAACACTGAAAACTGCCAATCCATATAGACAGTTGTACATGCATCGTGTTATAATGTCGCCTGCCGCCGCCCAATGTATCAGGCACACGCCGTGTGCCGTTTCCCGCACACGGCGTGTGCGGGCTACATTGCGGTACACGGCGTGTGCGGGCTACATTGCCGGCCCTGCTCTTTGACAATTCGTAGTCGCGTTGAAGAAGGGGGGCGTGCGGCGTCCACCGCCGCTTGTACTCCTCGCGCTGGAGCGAGAGGAAACCGTTGTGGCCGGTCTCCGACCGAGCCACACCGCCGACCGAAGGTCTCCTGGGCCCTGGGAGACCTTCGGTCCCCGCCACGGCGCGGTCGGGAGACCCGCGCCGAACTTGTGACGGGCCTCGCCCCTCCGCCTTCCGCCTTCCCCCTTCTGCCTTGAAGGGGACAGTCCCATTTTCGTCGGACGAAAATCGGGACAGTCCCCGCCCTCCGCCTTCGGCGGAACGGCACGGCGGTTGCTCTGGCAAGATGGGCCGCCTGGCCCCACCAACGGCAAAAAAACCTATGTGCACGCCGGGTTTTACGGGGTGTTGCCCAAAAGTGGCTTAATGTTCACTAGCTAACTGATGTATCGTATTTCCCGGGCGATACGCTCGAAAAGCCCGAAATTCCCCCCACCTTTGGAACGCTTTGCCAGCCGTTTCGAGACGAAAGCAAAAACAAGTGCAACACATACCTTACAAGTTGTATGAACTTACGTACGATGGGCAGAATCGCTAACGGCAGCCGGCAAACGAGTTACCGACTTGTGCAACACCGGAGCCTCTCAAAGGTCCCGTCAAAGTGTTG